>NZ_JBMPQB010000009.1:0-153362 GCF_049725185.1 Pseudactinotalea sp. Z1748
TGTACTTCCTCGACACGTTGTGATCGGTCCGTGAGTTAGAAGGAGACCTCCGATATCGATGGGTGTACCAACCATTTCATCGAACGTTCGGAGGTCTCCGTGACTCACCGTAATGCACCCCTGACACCTGAAGGTAGAGCCCGGATGGTTGCCCTGGTCGTTGAGGCCGGCTGGTCCCAGCGCCGGGTTGGCGAACGGTTCCAGGTCTCACCGGCTACCGTGTCCCGGTGGGTGGCCCGCCACCGAAGAGGGGCCGGATTCGAAGACCGATCCAGCCGCCCGCATCGGTGCCCGTCCCGGCTGCCGCTGCGCGCCGAGCGGCGCATCATCTCCCTGCGATTCAACAAGCGGTGGGGCCCGCACCGCATCGGCTACCACCTGGGGATTGCCCGCTCGACTGTGGGTCGGGTGCTGGCCCGGTACCGAATGCCCAGGCTGGAGTGCATCGATCAAGCTACCGGCCTGCCGGTGCGCCGGCCCCAGCCTCACCGGTACGAAGTTGATCGGCCCGGCCAGTTGGTCCACGTCGACGTCAAGAAACTGGGCCGGATTCCCGACGGCGGCGGCTGGCGGGCTCACGGCCGCGGTTCATCACAGGATCGGCGCGCCGGTTCAACACGCGACAAGGCAGCCAGAGCTGGCGCGTCGCCCTCACGCGGGTACCGGTACCTGCACCACGCCGTCGATGACCACTCCCGCCTGGTCTACTCCGAAATCCTCGATGACGAGAAGAAACACACCGCCGCCGCGTTCTGGAACCGCGCCAACGCCTTCTTCGACGGGATCGGCGTGACCGTGGCGGCAGTGATGACCGACAACGGTTCCTGCTACCGGTCCGGGGACTTCAAGCACGCGCTGGGCCCGCAGGTCAAGCACAAGCGCACCAAACCCCGCCGCCCGCAGACGAACGGGAAAGCCGAGAGGTTCAATCGGACCCTGATAGTCGAGTGGGCCTACGCCAGGCCCTACTCCAGTGAGACCGAACGTGAAGCCTCCTACGAGGCATTCCTCCACGACTACAATCATCATCGAGCCCACACCGCTATCGGAGGCCTCACCCCAGCAGACCGCGTTCACAACCTAACGGGGAAGTACACCTAGCCACCCAGCACACCACCTGCGCGGCCGATGGATGCGCCCGGCCCTACTCCTGGTGCGAGTTGCACCACGGAACCCCCTGGGAAGACGGCGGCCCCACCGACCTCGACAACGCGGTCCCCCTATGCCACCGCCACCATCGAATGGCGCACGACCATAAATACCACCACACCCGAACACCCACCGGGACATACACCTTCACCATGCGCCACTAGCGGTATCCCCGCGCCCGGTAGTGGCGGCAAGCGCGCCGTAGGTGGCAGCGACCCCTCGAGCAGAGTTATGTCTCAACGGCCCCGTCCCGGCGATGGACCACGCACGACGTCGCGAATGACCTGGCACTCACTGGCGTAGGCAGCCGAGCGCACCGCCGCTCACGTCATGCACGATGCCGCGCCATGCACGATGCCGCGTCATGCATGATGCCGCGTCGATCCCGGGTGGTGGTGGCCGCTGATTCATCCGACCGCCGCGAGTCCGTACTGGGAAATTAGTTGGCCCCAACCCGACCCGCCGGTCATACACTGCTCGACGGAATGCGGAGACGTCCCGGCGGGGACGGCCCGTGCGCCGGGGCAGCGTGGCCCGATCGCCCCGATCATCACCATGCCAGGAGTTGCCCATGAGCGTCGAACAGCAGAGTCCCAAGCCCGACGCCACTGGCGCCACGTCACAGGCGCTCGGTGCAGCCGAGGCTGCAGCACGGGGAAGTAGCGGGGAGGAGACGATCTCTCCTCAGGTCAAACTTGTCATCGGGGTGCTCCTGGTGGCGGCGTTCGTGATGATCCTGAACGAGACGATCATGTCCGTGGCGATTCCGCGGCTGATGGTGGAATTCGCCGTCACCGCGGCCACCGCGCAGTGGCTGACCACGGCCTTCATGCTCACCATGGCGGTGGTGATCCCGACCACCGGACTGATCCTGACCCGGTTCTCCACCCGCTCGGTGTTCATCGGCGCGATGTCGATGTTCACCGCGGGCACGCTGCTGGCCGCCGTCGCCCCGGTCTTCCCGGTACTGGTGGCCGCCCGGGTGATACAGGCCACCGGGACCGCCGTGATGCTCCCGCTGCTGATGACCACTGTGCTGACGTTCGTGCCCGTGTCCCGGCGCGGCCGCACCATGGGGCTGATCTCGATTGTGATCTCCGTTGCTCCGGCCATCGGCCCGACGTTCTCCGGGTTCATCCTGGCCAATATGACCTGGCGGTGGATGTTCCTGTCCGTGCTGCCCATTGCCGTCGTGGCCCTGGCCCTGGGCGCCGTCCTGGTCAAGAACATCACTACCCCCAAGTCCACTCCGTTCGACGTGCTCTCGATCGTGCTCTCGGCGATCACCTTCGGCAGCCTGATCTACGGGCTGTCCAGCATCGGGGAGTCCACCGAGGGCAACGCCGCAGTTCCCCCCGCGCTGCCACTCGTGATCGGGACCCTCACCCTGGTGGCGTTCGTGTGGCGCCAGTTGGTGCTGCAGCGCACCGACTCGGCGCTGTTGGACCTGCGTCCGTTCACCTCGCGGACGTTCTCGGTGGGTATCGGGATGATGCTGATCTCCATGGGTGCGCTGTTCGGCACCCTCATCCTGCTGCCGATCTACCTGCAGAACGTGATGGGCCTGACCACCCTGGAGACCGGCCTGGTGCTCTTCCCCGGCGGGTTGACGATGGGCTTGATCGCGCCGTTCGTGGGCCGGCTGTTCGACAGGATCGGTCCCCGCCCGCTGGTGATCCCAGGCTCGCTGATGGTGGCCGGGGCGCTGGGGGTGATGACCCTGCTCAGCCCGGACAGTGCCACCTGGCACGTGGTGGGCGCGCACATGTTGTTGTCCCTGGGCCTGGGATTCCTGATGACTCCGCTGATGACCTCGGCCCTGGGATCGCTGCAGCAGCACCTGTACTCCCACGGCAGCGCCATCATGAACACCCTGCAGCAACTGGCGGCGGCGGCTGGTACCGCGCTGTTCATCACCATCATGAGCGTACGAACCGCCACCGAGTTGGACGCCGGCCTGGGGCCGGTTGCGGCCCAGGCTGCCGGGGTGCACCAGGCGTTCCTGTGGGGTGCCGGGGTGGCGCTTGTGGCGGTGGCTACCTCGTTCCTGGTGCGCAAGCAGGAAGTACACCAGCCGCTGCCAGCGCAGGTGGAGCCAGCCGCGGTGGAGCCGGCGGAGGTGGAGCCCAGCAACACCTCCGCCGGCTAGCGCCACCGAGGCCGGCCGGGCCGGCGCACCGAGATCGGGGGATGCCACAGGCGCTGGAGACCGGTTCCGGCCGGCCGGGACACGGTGCGGGCACCTCCGAGACTCCCCCAGGGGCGAACCTCAACTAATCCCGAAGTCGAACGCATCGTCCTTGCGGTGCCCGAACTTCTCCCGCAGGAAGTTACCCGTCGTCGTCAGTTGCGCCGTCGTGCGGCTATGCCGGCTGGAGTACAGGGCCTGAGCCTGCCCGGAGAGGAGTTGGAGTTGCTCGGTGAGTTCCTCATTGGGCGTGCGCCCGTTGGGCTGGCGGGCGTCCACCATGCTCGGCGGGATCGCCAGGTAACCGTGCAGTACCCCGGGCAGGTACTTGCGGACGATAGCGTCCAGTTCGTAATCGAAACGCGCGTCCTCCGACGGCTCGCGCCGCTCTGCCTCGACGACGCCCTCCAACAGTTGGCGCGTCCGCACGAAACTGCCGTACGCCTCTGCGGGCAGGCGGAGCCTGTGGTGCTCGGCGAACGATCCTGCCCATCCCAGGGCGGCGACCCGGCCGTCCGCGCCCTCGAGGGCGGCCTCCGGGGGCGGTGTGTCACTCACCTCGACGGGCGGCTGCGGCTCCTCCGGGACGAAACGGTGCCACCACCGGCGGCGGGCGGGCAGCCACAGATCCCGCAGGTGCCAGGCACGCACCCCAGAGGCTCCCATCGATGCCAGCACGAGCAGGCCGCCGAGGCCGTCGATGTCAAGCCAGAAGACGCCCACCGAGAACCCGGCCGCGTAGATCAACCCCTCGATAGTCACTCGGAGGTGCTTCTTCACCGCACCGATGACCAGCACGAGGTAGGCCAACAACGGCAGGAAGACGACAGCCAGGCCCACCTTGACGACGTTGCCCAGCGTCCAGCGTGACATGGGTCAGCCTCCCGCGGTTTCTTGGGTGGAGGCGTCGGCGGTGTGGCTGCGCTCGAGTTGGAGACGGGCTCGGGTCACCTGCCCCTCCAGCACGTCGACCGTCTGCTTCATCGAGCGAGCCGCCTCGGCCTTGTAATTGTCGATCTCGTCCAACGCCTGGAACACATTGTCGAAGGCTTGCTGCAGTTTTTCCGGGTCGATGGTGGCCTGGGATGCCTGCTGCTGGATGCCGGCGCCCTGGGAGCGGAGCAGTTCCGAGGTGGAGAGGATCATGTCCGAGGTGGTCGTGTTCAGCGCCTCGATCTGAGCCAGCACGATCTTCTGCTGGGCGAGGGCCTGGGAGACGATCACCGCCACCCGCAGGGCGGCCAGGGTGGTGTCCAGGGCGCGGTCGACACCCTTGATGAGTTCGACGTTGTTCTTCCGCACCACATCCAGTGCCAGGTAGCCCTGGGCCGCCACGGCCATCTGGGTCATCAGGTCCTGGTGGCGTTGGCGCACATAGAAGAGTGCGTCGGCCTCCAGGGTGGTGGCGTCATCAGCCTTGCCCTCGTCGCGGGCGGCGGCGATCCGCTGTTCCAGGCCGTCGCCGAGGTGGCGGGCGAGGACGGCGTAGTTCGCCAACTGCCCCAGGCTCGACCACAGCGCGTCACGCTCGGTCTGGATGGCCGCGTTGTCGAGCCGCAGTTCGTCCTGGCCGCCCTTGAGCGCCTTGGTGATCGCGTCGAGTTGGTCCTGCGCGGACTCGTACTTCTGGAAGTACCGTTGAATCCCGCTGCCGCTCGGCAGGAACTTCAGGATGCGCCTGGTGCCGGTGAGGTCGTGGCGGTTGGGGTCGAGTTCGGTGACGATCTGACGCAACTCCGCCAACGTTGCCCCGGTCCGCGATGCCGGGTCGGCGCCGGTGGCGGCCAGGGCCGCGGCGGGGCGTTGGAGCATGCGGTTGGAGGAGTCGGCCGCCTGGTTCATCGTGTCCTCGCCCAGGCGGGTCAACTGCGCCAACTTGGTCTGGAACTCCGGGCTGTGCAGCGGAACGGCGAGCAACTCCTCGAGGAAGGCCTGGGCTGTCTCGGCATGCTTGCGTTGGGCCTCGGCGTCCACGAGGATCATGCCGCCGAGTTTCTCCGGTTGGCGGACCTCCACCTCGTCCGCGGGCGCGGGAGACTCGAGGTGTAGCGGGTTCTCGGCGGCCGGGTGCTGGTTCGTACCGTGGTCGAGCGGGTTCGACATACCGTGCACTCCTCAATACTCGGGGCTACTGTCCATTCTCTCAGTACGCCGCGGCCTGAGCACCGCGTATTTTCCGGGAACGGTTCGGGAGGATCGAGCGCCCGGGTGCTGCGACGCGCTCAGCCGGCCGCCACTGCACGCAAGGTGCGCAAATAGTGAAGGCCATCACCGCTACAGCACCCCCGGCGCATGCAGGACGCGCCTGCTTGCCACGACCTCCGTCGTCGGGCCCTGCGCCGGCCACCGGGGCATAGTAGGGGGTTGGCAGCGCGTGGAAGGGCGTGGATGGGCAAGAGCGGCAGCGGCGAGGACGGCAACGCCGGCGCGCGACTGAGCAGGGACCAGCGGCAACTGCTGGCGGTGGTGCTGGTGCCGCTGTTCATGTCGTTGCTGAGCGTCTCCATCGTCAACGTGGTGCTGCCGTCGATCCAGATCTCGATCGGCGCCAGTAATACCGGGTTGCAGTGGGTCCTGACCGGTTACACCCTCGCCTTCGGGGTGTTCCTGGTTCCGGCCGGACGTGCCGGGGACCTGTACGGCCGGGCCCGGCTGTTCATCGCTGGGCTGGTCCTGTTCGGGCTGGCCTCACTGGCAGCCGGCCTGGCACCCAATGAGATGGTCCTGAACATCGCCCGGGTGTTCATGGGCTTCGGCTCCGGGTTCCTCAACCCCCAGACCGTGGGCCTGGTGCAGCAGTTCTTCCAAGGCGAGCAACGCGGGCGGGCCTTCGGATTCTTCGGCTCCGTCGTGGGGGTCTCGGTAGCCATCGGCCCAGTGCTGGGCGGCGGCCTGATTGCGCTGCTGGGCCCGGACTGGGGGTGGCGTTCGGCGTTCCTGATCAACGTGCCGATCGCCGCGATCGGCGTCCTCACCGCCTTCATCTGGCTCCCCTCCTCCGCGTGGCGCGCCCTGCCCGAAGCCCTGGGCGGCAGCGTGAAAGGCAAGCGCCCCGACCTGGATCCGGTGGGCCTGGTCCTGCTGACCGGCGCCACGCTGGCGATCATGCTGCCGTTCCTGCAGGCCGAGGCCGGCGGCTGGATCTGGTCACTGCTCGGCCTGGCGGCCATCCTGGGCTTCCTGTGGCTGCGGTGGGAGCGGGAGTACAAGGCGCGTGGGCGTTCCCCGATGGTGGACCTGGCGCTGTTCCGGATCCGCACCTTCGCCAACGGTGCCCTGCTGATCGGGCTGTACTTCACCGGGATGACCAGCGTGTGGGTGGTGGTGGCCCTGTACCTGCAACTGGGTCAGGGCTACTCCGCGTTGGAAGCGGGCCTGGTGGGGCTGCCCTCGGCGATCACCTCCGCCATCGCCGCAGCGATTGCCGGACGGTACGTGGTGCGGGTGGGCCGGATCATCGTGTTGTTCGGGATCGGGATGCTGCTGGTGGGACTGGCCGGCAGCGGCATGGTGCTGGTGCTGCACGAGCAACTCGGGATCAGCATCTGGTGGTTGCTGCTGAGCATGGCGTTCATCGGGTTCGGTCAGGGCAACGTGGTGAGCCCGAACCAGACGCTGTCCCTGCGGGAGGTGCCGTTGTCCTACGCCGGCTCGGCCGGGGGCGTCATGCAGACCGGGCAACGCATCGGCACCGCCGTGGGAATCTCGTTGAACACCGCGATCTTCTTCGCCGCCCAGGCGGCCTTCGGGTGGACCCCGGCGATCCTGCTCGCGTTCGCCTCGATCGCGATCCTGGTCATCGTTTCCGCCGGTGTCGGGGTGCGGGACTGGGTTCAGGACCGCCAGGAGGGCCCGGAGCAGCCGCGGGGATCGGGGTCACCACAGCAGGATCACTAGTGCCCGAGCCGCAAATGTCCTACATGTAGAACAATGGATGTAGAATGGAGGCCATGGGCGAGCGAACAGTCAGCATCCGAGATCTCAACCAGAATGCCGGGAAAGTCGTGCGCTCGGTGGCCGACGGCGGGCCCATCAAAGTCACCGACCACGGCAGAGTCGTCGCGCACTTGGTGCCGGCCCCTGATGATCGCCTCCCACTGGAGCGTCTGCGCGCGGAAGGCCGGATCGAGAACGCCGCTGCCAACCCGGCCCCGTTGCCCCCGCTCAGAACCGCTTCGACATCGGTCGCCGAGTTGGTCGGTGAGACGCGGGGCGACCGGTGACTTTGGTCTACGTCGACACCTCCGCTGCACTCAAAGCCCTTATCCGAGAAGATGGCAGCGACCGAGTTCGAGACCTGTTCCACAGGGCGGCGGCGGGAGAGGTGTCCCTCATCTCCTCTCGCCTGCTGCGTACCGAGATGTTCCGGGTCGCCTACCGCGAGTCACTGGACCAGGCGACGTCTCCACCGTCGTGTCGTACGTGAACCTCGTGGACCTCACCAGGGAACTCCTTGACGCCGCCGCAACGCTGCGCTTCCACGTCCGCACCCTGGACGCCATCCACCTGGTGACGGCGAGCGAACTGAACCAAGGTCAAGATCAGGTGCACCTGCTCACCGACGACCTCACCATGCGCCGGCGTGCGCAGGAACTCGGGCTGCAGGCGGTCGACTGAGACTGCCTCTCCCCGCTCACCGAAGGCGGGTGAAACGCTCCGGGCACTACCGACCCAGACAGTACCGCTTGGGGTCGAAGGTCCAGCCCTCGATCAGGTACTGCATCGCCGCCGCGTCGTCGCGGGCACCCAGGCCGTGCTCGAGGTACAACTCGTGCGCCTGGTCCAGCCGGTCCCAATCCAGTTCGATTCCCAGGCCCGGGCCCTGCGGCACCTCGATCTGCCCGCCGGTGATCGGCAGCGGCTCCTTGGTCAGGCCCTGACCGTCCTGCCAGATCCAATGGGTGTCCAACGCGGTGATCGCGCCCGGGGCCGCCCCGCCCACGTGGGTGAACATGGCCAGGGAGATGTCGAAGTGGTTGTTGGAGTGCGAACCCCAGGTCAACCCGAACTCGTGACAGAACTGGGCCACCCGCACCGAGCCGTTCATCGTCCAGAAGTGCGGGTCGGCCAGGGGAATGTCCACCGCGTTGGCCCGCACCGCGTGCGCCAACTGGCGCCAGTCGGTGGCGATCATGTTCGTGGCAGTAGGCAGCCCGGTGGCGCGGCGGAACTCCGCCATCGTCTCCCGGCCGGAGTAAACCCCTTCCGCCCCGACCGGGTCCTCGGCGTAGGCGGCCACGCCCCGCATCCGCAGACCCAACGCGATCGCCTCGGCCAGTGACCAGCAGCCGTTGGGGTCAACCGTGATGCGGGCGTCGGGAAAGCGTTCCTTCAGCGCGATGATGGCATCGACCTCCTCATCGCCGGCCTGCACTCCACCCTTAAGTTTGAAGTCGGTGAACCCGTACCGGGCCTGGGCGGCCTCAGCCAGTTCCACGATCTGTGCCGGGGTGAGCGCTTCCTCGCGACGCCGGCGCTCCCAGGCGTCCTCGCCGCCGTCCTCCCTCAGGTACGGAAGGTCTGTGCGTCCGGGGTCACCGATGTAGAACAAGTACCCGAGCACCGGAACACTGGTGCGCTGCTGACCATCGCCCAGCAGTTCGGCCACTGGCACCTGCAGGTGTTGACCGTGCAGGTCCAGCAGGGCCGATTCGATGGCGGTGACCGCGTGCACGGTCACCCGCAGGTCGAAGGTCTGCAGGCCGCGGCCGTGCGCATCCCGGTCCAGGTAGGTGGCGGCCACCTCGCGCAGCAGGCTGCGGTAACGCGCCACCGGCTGGCCGCTCAGTTGCGCGGCGGCGTCCCGGATGGTCGCCGCGATGGACTCGCCGCCGGGCACCTCACCCAGGCCGGTGCGACCCTCGGAGTCGGTGATGATCACGATGTTGCGGGTGAAGAAGGGCCCGTGCGCGCCGGACAGGTTCAGCAGCATCGAGTCGTGCCCGGCAACCGGGACGACTTCGACCTGGGCGATGGTGGGCAGTGCCATGATGGTTCCTTCTGCGGTTCTCAGTCGTGCTGGGTCGGGGTGATGGTGCCGTCGATCATCCGGGTCAACTCCCAGGGATTACCATCCCGCACCGGGGCGGGCAGGAGTTCGGCGGGCAGGTTCTGGTAGGCCACCGGGCGCAGGAAGCGTTCGACGGCGAGGGTCCCCACCGAGGTGATGCGGGCATCGGAGGTGGCCGGGAAGGGGCCGCCGTGCACCATCGCGTGCCCGACCTCCACGCCGGTGGGCCAGCCGTTGACCAGGATGCGCCCGACCCGCTGTTCCAGGACCGGCAGCAGTTCGGCGGCGTCGGCGTAGGAGGCCTCGGTCAGGTGCAGTGCCGCCGTCAACTGTCCCTCCATGCCCGCGATCGTCTGCTTCAGCTCCGCGATGGACCCGTACCGCACCACCAGCGAAGCAGCGCCGAAGATTTCCTCATGGAGTACCTCGTTGCTGGTGAACGTGGGCAGGTCGGTGCCGTAGACCACCGGGGCCGGCGCACTCTCACCCGTGCCCGGTTCACCTTCACCGATCAGGTTGACCCCACCCTGTCGGGCCAACGTCTGCACGCCTTCGGTCCAGGACGTCGCGATCGACTCGGTGAGCATGGACTGCCCCTGGCTTGCGGCCAGCGCCCGGCCCACCGCGGCGGCGAAAGCATCTCCCCGGGCGCCTTCAGGCACGAAGATCAACCCCGGCACCGTGCACAACTGCCCCGAGGAACCGGTGACGGAGGTGACGAAACCCTGTGCGAGGGTGTCGAGGTCACCCTCCAGGGCGCTGTCGAAGACGATCACCGGGTTGAGCGAACTCATCTCGGCATAGACCGGGATGGGCTCGGTACGGGCGGCGGCGGTGCGCATCAGGGCGGTGCCGGCGCCCCGGGAGCCGGTGAACCCGACGGCCTTGATGTGAGGGTCGGCGACAAGGGCCTGCCCGACTTGCGATCCGGGTCCGTAGATCAGGGAGAACACCCCCGGGTGCAGACCGGATTCCTGGACGGCGCGGGTGATCGCCCAGCCGACCAGTTCACCGGTACCGGGATGGGCGTTGTGGGCCTTCACCACTACCGGGCACCCGGCGGCCAGCGCCGAGGCGGTGTCACCCCCGGCGGTGGAGAAGGCGAGGGGGAAGTTGCTCGCCCCGAACACAGCCACCGGACCCAGTGGGATCTTGCGCTGGCGGATGTCCGGGCGCGGCAACGGCTCGCGGTCCGGTAGCGCGGGGTCGATTCGGACGCCGCGGTGATCCCCCTGACGGACCACCCCCGCGAACAGGCGTAACTGGTTGGTGGTGCGGGCGAGTTCACCTTCCAGCCGGGCCCGGGCGAGCCCGGTCTCGGCCATCGCCCGCTTGATGAGTACCTCGCCCAAGGCGTCGATGTTGTCCGCAGCCGTGTCCAGGAACGCCGCGTGCTCGTTCGGAGCCAGGGAGCCGAAGGAGGAAGCGGCCGCGTGGGCTGCTTCAGTGGCGGCCTCCAACTGCTCCCTGCCAAGTTGATGGTAGGTCGGCTCCAAGGCCGTGTTGGTGCGCGGGTCCACCCCGTGGATGGTGCCGGCGTCGCCTCGGACCGCTGCACCGGCGATGATCGAGCAGCCGGTCAGTTCGGTGGCGGAGGTCTGGATGCTCATGCGGGACTCCTTCAGGGGTTGCGCCTTGGGCGGGCCGGCCATTCGAAACCGGACGAGACCGGGACCGCAGCGGCCCGGGTGGGCTCAGGCGGAGATGGTCGGTGCTGTTCCGGCGGCCGCCAGACCGGCGGACTCGAGCAGGGCGCGTAGATCCTGCCGGTCGTTCTCAGGCAAGTCGTGCAACGGCGGGCGGACCGGCCCGGCGTCGCGTCCGATGGCCTTCATACCGGCCTTGACGATGGAGACCCCGAACCCTTGGCCACGGTCCCGGATCTGCAGGTACGGCAACACGAACCGGTTGAGTTTCTCGGTCACCGCCGCCCGGTCCTGCCGACGGACGTCGGCATAGAACTCCAGGGCGAACTCCGGCACGAAGTTGAACATCGCCGAGGAGTAGGTACTCAGGCCCAATTGCAGCAGCGGCAGAGCGAAGGTTTCGGCGGTGGGCAGTCCGCCCAGGTAGAACAACCGGTCTCCGTTCCTGGCATAGACGCGGGTGAGGTGCTCGATGTCACCGATGCCATCCTTGAAGCCGATGAAGTTCTCGTGCCTCTCGCTCAAGGTGGCCACGGTCTCGGCGGAGTAGATCGCGTTCGCCCGGTTGTACACGATGGCTGGCAGCCTGGTGGCACCGATGATCGCCGAGGCGTGCTCCAGCAGGCCCTGCTGGTCACATTCGGTCAGATAGGGCGGCAGCAGCAGTAACCCCTCGGCTCCGGCCTCCTCGCTGCCGAGAGCCTGGTCGATGGCCAGCCGGGTGGGCCCACCGGCCGATCCGAGCACCGGCACCTCTGGCCGGGAGGCCTGCACAGCCAGTTCCACCACCCGTCTGTGTTCGGCGGGGGTGAGGGAAAACCCCTCCCCGGTGCCCCCGGCGGCGAACAGACCGCCGACGTCGTGTCCGGCCTGCCAGGAGACGTGGTCGGAATAGGCGGCCTCATCCAGTTCCAGATCCGCGTCGAAAGCGGTGACCGGGAACGAAAGAAGCCCGTCCTTCAAATAGTCGGACAATTCCTTCGGGGTGAACCGGGACATGCCATTTCCTCTCTATACCTACACGTCGTTCTGGACCTGATCGGAACCGGTCCCGGCCCGATGATTACTGGCGATCCTAGGAAACAAAGTCAATACCGTAAAAGACCTCTTGCGCATCCAGCGATGCTCTAACTGCACCACTGAAGATGTGCGGCAGCGCGACCGTAGCGACCTAGTGGAGCCGCTACTCCTTACCGCCTCCCTCGCCGGTGCGACTCGACGCCTCGGCATCGCGGTCGGAGTCCGCTCGGGATTCACGCTCCGGGGGGTCCGCAACCTGTGCGGTGGCACCGGGTCTGGCGGGGGAGTCGGGGCCCCCAGCGGCCACTGGGGTGCGACGGAAGACCTTCTTCCACGGCACCACCATGCTGAGCACCATGACTCCGATGAAGGCCATCACGCTCACCGAGATGGGCCGCTCGAAGAAGATCGAGAACGAACCGTCGGAAATCCGCAGGCTACGGCGGAGTTCGGCTTCCATAATGGGCGCCAGGATGAACCCCAGAATCAACGGCCCCGGCGGGATGCGCAGTTTCTTCAGGCCGTAACCGATAATACCGAAGAAGAACATCAGGAATACGTCGAACAGAGAGTTGCGCACGCTGTAGACCCCGCACACCGCGATGGTGATGATGACGCTGTTCAGGATCGCGGCCGGCACCCGCAGGATCTGCACGAAGAGCCCGATCATCGGCAGGTTCATGATCAGCAGCACCACCACCCCGATGTACATCGAGGCGATCACACCCCAGAAGATCTCGGGGTTCGAGTTGATCAACTGCGGGCCAGGGGTGATGCCGTGGATGATCAACGCCCCGGCGATGAGCGCGATCACGGGGTTGGGCGGGATGCCCAGGGTGAGCAGCGGGACGAAGGAGGAGTTCGAGGCCGCGTTGTCGGCGGTCTCGGTGGCAGCCAGGCCGTCCATGGCACCCTTGCCGAACTTCTCCGGTTCCTTGGAGAACCTCTTCTCCGCCCCGTAGGCCACCACCGAAGCCATCGCGCCACCGCCCCCGGGGATCAGGCCGAGGAAGAACCCCAGCACCGAGGATCGGGCGATCGCTCCCCTGACCTTGGTCAGTGCCTTCCAATCGGGCCAGAAACTGTCCACCTTGGCGAGTTTGCTCCGGAAGAAGCGCCGCTCGGCGTCCACCAGGATCTCCCCGACCCCGAACAATCCCACCGCCAGGGGGACGATGGAGACTCCGTCCATCAACTCGTCCGCGCCGAAGGTGAAGCGCTGGGCGCCGGTGAAGTTGTCCAGCCCGATCACCGCGATCAGGATGCCGATGCCGGCCCCGATCAGCCCCTTGATCACCGACCCTTCGGCCAGCACTGCGATCAGAATCATGCCCAGCAGAGCCAGGGTGAACAGTTCCGGGGCCCCGATCCGCAGCGCCCATTGGCTGGCCACCGGGGCGAACAGGGTGATTCCGATGATCGCCACGGTGCCGCCGATGAAACTGCCGATGGCGGTGATGGCCAGCGCCGAGCCCGCCTTGCCCTGTTTTCGCAGGGGGTAGCCATCGAAGGTGGTGATGACCGAGGCGCCGTCACCGGGAAGGTTGAGCAGGATCGCCGGGATCCGCCCACCGAACATGGCGCCGTAGAAGATGCCGGCCAGCAGGATGATGGCCGAGGCCGGGTCCATCCGGTACGTCAGGGGCAGCAGGACCGCGACGGTGGCCGTGGGACCCAGCCCTGGGAGCAGGCCGGTCACGGTGCCGATCAGGCAGCCGAGCAGCACCCAGAGGAGGTTCTCCGGAGTGAGGGCGACCTCGAACCCGTAAAGAATTCCGTCCATGGAGATCGGACCTTTCCCCTATAGGAACGACGGGCCCACCAGCGGCACCGCCAGGAGTTCGCTGAAGATGTAGTAGGCGCCCACCGGGGCGAGGACTCCGGTGGCGATGGAGGCGATCCAGCCGGCGTTGCCGACCACCCGGGTAAAGAACAACGCGACCGGGATCGAGGCCAGCACGAACCCGAGCACGGGCAGGATCGCGCAGTAGACGAGGAAAGCAGCGATTGCCGCGATCGCCCACCGGTTCCCGCCCGCGGCGGTACCGGACCAGGTCACGCCCAGGATCAGCAGCACAATTGACAGCACGAAGGTGACCACGGCGACCCCGAAGGGCCACAGCCCCGGGCCGGGTGCACCCAGCGACCCCAGGCCGAGTTGGTAGGACTGCCACACCGCACCGGCCAGAATGACGGCGATCAATCCCACGCACAGGCGACCGATGAGTGCGCTGCCGCCCTCGTCGTCGTCCTCCAGCAGTAGGTCAAGCGGGTTCTCGATCGCGGCGCCTGCGGTTGCGTTGTCGTTCAGCGGTTCAGTGGCGTCGCTGGATGTGCCGGTCATGCCCTCACCTCATGTTCTCTGGGTCACCAGCGTGGGATGGACGGGTCGAAGTCCGGCTCGACGGAGCGCATGTAGGCGGTGTCGTCGCGCTCGGTGTACCCGCACTCGGCGTAGAGCTGGTTCATGGCGGCCAACCTAGCCTCATCGAGTTCTACACCCAGGCCGGGACGGCCCGGCACCGCGATGGACCCGTCCACGAAGGGCAGCGCATGCTCGGCGTCGACCACGTCCTCCTCAGGGTCCTTCCACGGCCAGTGGGTGTCGCAGGCGTAGTTGAGGTTGTCGGTGGCTGCGGCAAGGTGAACCATCGCGGCCAGGCTGATGCCCAGGTGGGAGTTGGAGTGCATGGACAACTTGATGCCGAAGGCCTTACAGATGGCGTTCAGTTCCTGGGAGCGGCGCAACCCGCCCCAGAAGTGGTGGTCGGACAGGATCACATCGACGCACTTGCTGGCGATCGCCTCGGGCAGGTGGGCGAACGCGACCACGTACATGTTCGTGGCCACCGGCAGTGAGCCGGCCCGGGCCACCTCGGCCAGGCCGTCCATGCCCACCGTGGGGTCCTCGATGTACTCCAGGACGTCGGCGAGGCGCTCGATGGTCTGCATTGCCGTGGGCACGGTCCAGGCTCCGTTGGGGTCCAGCCGCAGCGGCATCTGCGGGAACTCCCGGCGCAGTTGCTCGATCGTCTCGGCCTCGGCGTCCGGGCCCAGCACCCCGCCCTTGAGCTTGAGGGAGCGAAAGCCCCACCCCTGCACCATCCGGTGAGCCTGGGCCACGATCTGCCCGGGGGTCAGCGCCTCGCCCCACTCATCGGGCTGGGCGCCGGGGAAGCCGGCCCATTTGTAGAACAGGTAACCCGAGAACGGCACTCGGTCGCGAAACGCCCCGCCGAGCAGGTCGACCACCGGGCGGCCGGTGATCTTCCCCTGCAGATCCAGGATGGCCACCTCGAAGGGGGAGAACACCCGGTCCACGGTGTCCGAACCGGTCACCATCCCGGACATCCCGTGACCACCGGTCCCCGGATCATCGGCCAGGGCGGCACGCACCGCACGGTGCACGGCGGCGATGTTGAACACGTCCACACCGCGCAACTGCGCGGCGACCCGGCGGCACCGGTCGATGTGCTGGGCGTCGCCGTAGGTCTCCCCCAACCCGTAGGTGCCATCGGCCATCCGGATGATCACGATGGTGCGCAGCACGTACGGGCCGTGCACACCGGCGATGTTCAGCAGTGGCTTGTCGTGAAACGCCACCGGAACGATCTCGACGTGGTCGATCAGGTGGGAGTCCACCAGGGCGGGGCGGGGCATGAGCGTCCTTGTGGGTACGGAGGGGTGAGTGGGCCGGCGGCCGCAGCGGCCGCGCCCGGGGAGGGTGTCGCTGCTCCGACGCCCGTGCGGCAGCACGGAAGGGCCGACGACGGCGGGGACCTCCCCGGGCGTGTTGCTCAACCGCCGAGGGTGATGCCGAACTCGTCCAGTTTCGCCTCGAAGTCCGCGGCCGCATCCTGCATCAGACCGGGCACATCCTCGGGGTCCGCCTCCCACTTGGAGATGTAGTTGTCCTCCAGGAAGGTGGAGTACTGCTCATCGTCGCTGGCTTCCGCGATCGCGTCCCGGTACTTCTGCAGCACGTCATCGGGCAGGCCCGCCGGAGCGGCTAGGAACCGCTTCTGGTCCACCACCACGTCATAGCCGGACTCCACCGCGCTGGGCACGTCCGGCAGGTACTCGCTGCGCTCCTCGTTGAAGGTCAGCAGCGGGGTGAAGGTGCCCTCCTCGATGTGCGGGGCGGCCTCGGCCACCTGCACCGAGATGGCGTCCACCTGCCCGCCCAGCAGCGCGGTCACCGCCGGGGCGCCACCGTCCATCGGGACGTCGCGGTACTCCACCCCGGCCTCACCCAGCAGCAGGGCCTGGGAGAGCTGGCCACCGGTACCCAGCCCGGCGGTGCCGAAACTGAGGTCGTCCTGGGCGATGAGTTCCTCGAAGGTCTGGGCATCGGTCTCATCGGCGTTGACCACCATCACGTAGTCCTCGATGGTGAGGGTGCCCAAGACATCCATGTGTTCGAACTGGATCGGGTCGGGGTCCTCCACCGCAAGTGGGGTAATGGCCAGCAGGCTCTGGAACATCATCACGATCGTGTAGCCGTCCGGGTCCTGGTTGAAGGCTTCCTTGCCGCCGACCGCACCATTGGCGCCGGCCCGGTTCACCGGGGTGATTTGCGCACCCAACGGCTCCTCCAGGGCCTGGCCCATCGCGCGGCCGATCAGGTCCGTGCTGCCGCCGGGGCTGGAGGGCAGAATGAAGTCGATGCTCTGTGTGGGGAAGTCGCTACCGCCACCGTTGCGGCCATCGTCGCCGCCGGCGCCGTTGTCACCGTTGCCGTCGCCGTTGCTGTCGCCGCAGGCCGCCAGGCCCAGGACCAGAGCGGCCGCTGCGACGCCGCCGATGAGGGTACGCCTCGTGGGTGTCTTCTTCATTGATTTCTCCCGGTTTCCTATGCGTGGTGCCGCCATTGGGTCGGCCTTGACCGGGACCACAGGCGAACTATGCGTTGATCGTAGGCAGCGGGATCCATACCCGTCCAAGCCCTGTTCAGCATTGAGCGATACCCTGCTGACATCGGACTTACTATGCCCGAGGGTGGCTCGAGGAGGTGAATCCCGGTGTACACGTTCGACCAGGTGCGCTGCTTCGTGGTGGTAGCCGAGGAACTGCACTTCGGCCGGGCCGCAGAGCGCCTGCACATGACGCAGCCGCCGCTGAGCCGTCAGATCCAGAAATTGGAACGCCACATCGGGTTGCAGTTGCTGGACCGCAACTCCCGCGGGGTGGCGCTGACCCCAGCCGGGGAGGCGTTCTTGGCCGAGTGCTACCGGATCCTGGACAGCGTGCGCCTGGCGCCGCGCAAGGCCCAGTTGATCGCGGAGGGACTGGTGGGGCTGCTCCGGATCGGCTACACCGCCACCGCCGGATTCAGCATCCTGGGTGACCTGCTCGCCCAGTTGCGGGCCACGGTCCCGGAGGTGGAGGTGCAGTTGAGTGAACAGGTCACCTCAACCCAGATCGCAGCGTTGGAGAGCGGCACAATCGACCTGAGCCTGGGCCGGCCACCGTTCCCTGAGGAGACCCTGGAGTCGGTGTCCATCCTGCGCGACCGCCTGGTGCTGGCGATGCCGGAGGGTAGCGCGGACGGCGACGGCCCGATCCCGCTGGAGACGTTGGCAGGGCACCCGTTCATCATGTTCTCCCCCACCGACGCTCGGTACTTCCATGACCTGGTGCGCCACCGCTACGGCATCACCGAGGAGCAGACCCGGTTCCAGGTAACCCAGGTCGTGACGATGGTCGCGCTGGTGGCCCGGGGCCACGGCATCGCGATCGTGCCCGCTTCCACGCAGCGGCTGGGCACCAGCGGGGTAGCGTTCCGGGAGTTGGCCGGCGAACCCACCACCGTGGACCTGCACGCCGCCTGGCCACGCCGTTCAACCAACCCGGCCCTGCCACACGCATTGCGAGCGATCCGGGAACTGGACCTGGTTTCCTGACTCCGCAACTGGATCACCACAGCAAACTCACCAGCACCAGCGGAACCAGCGCAGCAATCGTGGTGGAGACGGCACTCAGCAGCACCACATGCCACGGCATCGGAAACAGGTTGCGGAACCGGATCCCCAGGCCCAGGCCGAACATTCCCGCCGACAGGAGCAGGGTGCCGGCGTGATCCACCAGCGGTATCGCGCCCTCCGGGATCACCCCCAGCCCAGCGAGAACCGCGGCGATGACGAAACCGACCAGGAACCACGGCACCAAGGGCGTGGCGCCGCCTGAACCAGTCCCGGCGGCACCGGGCCAGCGGCGATCGCGCCACCGCGCTGCCCCGACCGCGAACGCCAGCAGCGCGACCCGACCGAGTTTGACCGCCGTGGCCGCCGTCACCGCCGTGGTGCCCACCAGTGAGGCCGCAGCCACCACTTGCGCGACTTCGTGAATACTCGCCCCGGCCCACACGCCGATCAACTCCGGCGGAAGGCCCAATCCGGCACCAGCGGCCGGGACCACCAGGATCATCACCGAGCCGAAGAGAGTCACCATCGCCAGCGCGATACCGACATCCTCGTCGCGGCGCCGGATCCCGCTTTCCACCGCAGCAATCGCGGCGGCTCCACAGATCGAGAAGCCGCTGGCGATGAGCGTCACCAGCCCTCGGTCCAAGCCCAACCGGTCCCCGATCACTCCGGTCGCCAAAAACACGATCACCACCGTGATCACGATGACCGCGAGCCCAGGCAGCCCGAGCATCACGATCGCATCGACCGAGAGGCGGGTACCCAGCAGCACCACGCCCAACCGCAGCAGCGTCTTGGCGCCCTTCATCGACTGGGCGATCAGAGCCGTTCGGATCGCCGCGGTGTTGGCCAGGACCGCACCGAGGACCAGTGCAATGATCAACGGGCTGAGCAGCGGCACCGCAAGCCCAGCTAGTACGGACAGCAACCCGGCCAGGGCGGCCGGCCAGGCGCGGGCGAGTGCGGTCAGGCCGGAGGTGAGAGCGGTGTTCGCAGCGGCCATCGACCTCAACTCGGTGGTCCGGGCGTACCGGGGCTGGACGTCCCGGGCTGGTGAAACCGGTGCAGCACCGCCCGGACCAGGGCGTCGGTGGAGTCGATGATCGGCACCGCGCGCGCACCGGGCAGCACCAGCGACAGTTCGGTACACGCGGAGATGATGGTGGTGGCACCAGCGGCCACCAACTGCCGGCACACATCGGCGAGCGCCGCCGCAGCCTGCTCCAATGCCGCGGGGGTCCCGACCTTCACCCGGTAGATGGCCTCGATCAGCCGTTCCTGCGCGGGCGGTTCGGGCAGGAGTGCCACCCGGCTGCGCTCCCCCAGGGCCTGCTGGTACAGACCTGAACCCAGCGTGGCCGAGGTCGCCAGGACCCCGATCGGGCCGACCCCGTTCGGGCCGACCCCGTTCGGACCAGCCTCAACCGGGCTAGTCCCGACCGCGCCATCGCTCCCACCAACTGCGAGTGCCCGCTCGATGGTCGCGTCCACGATGCTGAGCAGTTCCACCCCCTGCTCCCGGGCGACCGGACCCAACCACACGTGGGCGGTATTGCACGGGGACACGATCACGTCAGCCCCACTGGCCCGCAGCGCCCGTACGCCCCGCTCCAACCAAGGCACCACGCTTGGCCCCGCACCGGTCAGGGCAGCGGTGCGGTCCGGCACGGTCGGATCCGCCCACATCACCACCCGCAGATGGTCCTGATCGCGCGTCGCCGGGGTGCGCGTAACCAACTGGGTGTAGAAGGCAGCCGTGGCTGCCGGCCCCATGCCGCCCAGGATGCCCAGGAGGGGACGCTCAGGCATCGACGTCCTTCAGTGCCGCGTCCGGGTAGGCGTACAGCGCCGGAGCGCCACCGGTATGAAGGAACAGCACGTCGTCGTCCGAGGCGAAACGCCCCTGGCGGATCAGGCCGATCAGCCCTGCCGCGGCCTTGCCGGTGTACACGGGGTCGAGGAGAATTCCCTCGCTGCGCGCGAAGAGTTGAATGGCTGCGGTCATCTCATCGGTGGGAAGGGAATAGCCTGGCCCCACGTAGTCATCCACCACCTGCACGGCCGCATCGGTCACCACCGGGTCGAGGCCCAGGCGGCCGAGCGCGGCGTTCGCCAGGTTCCGGATCTTTGCTTCCTGGCCGGCCTTGTCCGCGCGGACGCTGATGCCCGTCACCGGGATCCGCGAGGACAGCGCCTGCTGGCCGGCGAGAAGCCCGGCGTGGGTGCCCCCGGATCCGCTGGCACACACGATGTGGTCAAAGGAGGTGCCGGCGTCGAAGGACTGCGCCTGGATCTCAGCGGCGCAGGCGGCGTAGCCCAGCGCCCCGAGATCATTCGAGCCGCCGCCGGGGATGATGTAGGGCTGACGGCCCCAGCCACGCAGGTCCTCGGCCATCTGCTCCATCGCCCCCTGCAGGTCGGTGCCTGCCGACACCACCTCGGTGCCGTCCACGCCGAGCAGCCGGAACAGGAAATGGTTGCCCAGCGCCTCCTCGTGGTACGAACCGGGGACGCGCTCCTCCAGCACCAGATAGCAGGACATTCCTTCCCGTACAGCAGCAGAGAGCGTCAGCCGGCAATGGTTGGACTGCACCGCCCCGGTGGTGACGATCGTGTCGGCTCCACTGTTGATCGCATCCGCCATGAGGAATTCGAGCTTGCGGGTCTTGTTTCCCCCGGCCGTCAACCCGAGGAGGTCGTCGCGCTTGATGTGAATCCGTGGTCCACCCAGTTCCCTGCTCAGGTTCGCCAGGAACTCGATCGGGGTGTGTCCGGCGGTGTAATGCCGGCGCGGAATACGTGCCAGGTCCATCGTTCTACTCCTCTTCCTCTGTTCGGGTCGTGCCGGCAAGCACGCGGTTCACAGCGTCACGGCCCGTCCGGTCTGCACCGACTCCTCGGCGGCCAACCCGATGCGGACCGCTTGCACGCCATCGCGCAGCGTCACCTCCACCGGTGCGCCATCAAGCACGGCCCGTCGGAAGCCCAGGTGCTGGAAATAGGTCGACCCGTGGTGGGCACCGGCAGCGAGCACCGCGGGGTCGACCGGGACCGAACTGCGCACCGGACCCTGCGGTGCGCGCGGGCTGAACTCCACCTCGGCCTCGCGTAGTTGATCGGCGGGCCAGTGATCGGCATCGACCGGCACGAAGCACTCGGCCTTGGCCACGTCCCCCACCAACGAGATGTGCTCCTGGAAGGCCGACCCCTCGGCGAACATGCACAGGTCCAACATGGCGCGCACACCGGCGGCGAAGTCCACGACGACGAACGCGTTGTCGAGGATGTCCGGGCGCCGCCCGTCATAGGACTCATCGGCGTGATTCACATCCGATCCCCCGGAGGCATACACCCGAATCGGCTCATCGGCGGTGAGCAGCCGCATCAGGTCGAAGAAGTGGCAGCACTTCTCCACGAGCGTCCCCCCGGTTCGTTCAGAGAACCGGTTCCAGTCATCGACCTTGTCCAGGAAGGGGAACCGGTGCTCACGGATCGACAGCATCCGCAACTGCCCCAGGTCACCGCCGCGCAACCGCTGCAGTACCTGCTGCACCGGGGGCATATACCGATACTCCATCGCCACCCAGATGGGCGCCGGGTGCGCAGCCGCTGCCTCCTCCAGCAGGTAGGTATCGGCCATCGTGGTGCACACCGGTTTCTCCACGAGCACCGGGTAGGGGTGGGGGTGGGAGAAGATCTGCGTCAGGATGGCCGCGTGGGTGTCGTTCGGGCTGGCGATGACCAGGGCATCCACCAGGCCCGAGGACAGCAGATCGCCGGGCTGGTGGTAGCGGATGACGTCGTGCGGGGCGTTCGGCAGGCCCATCACCTCGGCGTGGGTCACCTCGAGCGATTCGGCGTTGGGGTCGGACAGTGCGGTCACCACACTCCCCGGGATGAGAGCGAGGTTGCGCACGTGCTCACGCGCCATCTGCCCGGCGCCGATGATGCCGTAGCGGATCGTTCGCTGCGCGGGTCCGGAATGCTCCACGGTCTGCCTCTCGAAAGTGCTGGGTCTCGGTGTACTGGAACTGCTGGTGGCGGTCGGTCATGCAGCGCTAGCGCCAGGCGAGGTAACGCACACTCTGAAACTCTTCCAGGCCCAGGCGCGAGCCCTCCCGGCCCAGACCGGACTGCTTCACCCCGCCCATCGGGGCGTAAGCCGCGGCCGGCACCGGATCATTGATACCGAGGATCCCGACCAGCAGGCTCCGGGCCATCCGCCAGCACCGGGAGGCATCGGTGGTGAACACGAAACTCGCCAGACCCATCTCGGTGCTGTTCGCCCGCTCGACCACCTCTTCCTCGGTATCGAACCGGAAGACGCCGGCGACCGGACCGAAGATCTCCTCGGTCGCGATCGCACAATGCCCGGGCACCTCGGCCAGGAGCGCCGGAGCGACGTAGGGTCCTTCCGGCACGTTCGCGCGTGGGGTGTTGACCACGTGCGCTCCCGCGCTCAGGGCCTCCTCGACCATCGCCTCCACCGCGGCGCGCCGATCCTCATCGATCAGCGGCCCCAAGTCGGGCAACGGTTCGCTCGTCGGGTCCCCGATAGTCATGTCCTGGATCTTCTCGGCGAGGCGGCGGGTGAACTCCCCGTAGACCCCGGCCTGGACGAAGAAGCGGTTCGCCGCTACGCAGGACTGTCCGTTGTTGCGGAACTTCGCCACCAGGGCACCTTCTACTGCCAGGTCCACGTCGGCGTCGTCGAAGACGATGAACGCCCCGTTTCCGCCCAATTCCAGCAGCGGGTGCACGACCCGCTGGGCGGCCTTGGCCATGATCTGACGCCCGACGGCGGTGGAGCCGGTGAAACTGACGATCCGCGTGCTGGGGTGCTCGAGCAACGCCTCGGTCACCTCTTGCGGCGGTCCGTGCACCAGGTTGATCACCCCGGCCGGCATTCCGGCCTCGGACAGGCAGCGGATCATTTCCGTCACCGCCAGCGGAGCCTTCTCCGACACCCTGGCCACCACGGTGCAACCGGCAGCGAGCGCCGGGGCGAGTTTGCGTGCCTGGATCGAGCACGGGAAGTTCCACGGGGACAGGCTGATCACCACACCGGCCGGTTCACGGAGGGTGAGTTGCTCACGTCCGGGTGATTCGGGGGTGAGGACCTCACCGGCGGGGCGGCGTGCTTCCTCGGCGAACCAGCGCAGATACTCCATCGAAAGGTTCAGCTCCGCCACTGCCTCAGGCAGGCGCTTACCGGTCTCCCGGGCCAGGAGCGTCGCGATCTCCTGGTGCCGCCGGCTCAGCACTGTCACCGCCTGCATCAGGATGTCGGCACGCTCCCGGGCCGGCCGGCCGCCCCACTGCGGCAGTGCCCGCCGGGCCGCGTCGGCAGCAGCCACGGCCTGCTCGGCACCGGCCCAGGCCAGGTGAGCGATCACAGCACCATCGGCAGGGTTGTGCACCGGGCGGGTGGTGGACGATCCCACCCAGTCGCCATCGATCAACATCGCGACGGTCGGGGCATCGGACGTGGTCATCGGTTCTCCTCATCGGGTGGGATCGTTTCGGTGCAGCGGACCGGTGCACCACCGGGCGGGCAGGGCTGTCATCCCTTCACCGCCCCCGCGGTGATACCGGCCACGAAGTAGCGCTGCAGGAAGATGTAGGTCAACGTGATCGGCACCGAGGCGATCACCACACCGGTGAACAGCAGGGGGTAGTCGGTGAGGAACTCCCCCTGGAAGTTCAACAGTGCCAGGGGGATGGTCTTCTTCGAATCGGTGTTGATGAACAGCAGCGGATACAGCAGGTCGTTCCACTGGATCACGAACAGGAAGATCGCGGTCGCCGCTACCGAGGGCATCGACATCGGCAGCACGACCGACCAGTAGGTCCGCATCGGGCCGGCGCCGTCCACGGCACTGGCTTCATAGGCCTCCCGGGGCAGGGTGCGCATGAAGCCACCGAGGATGAACACCGCCACCGGCAGTCCCACGGCGATATTGATCAGGACCAGACCGAGGCGGTTGTCGAGTAGCCCGAGCTGGTCGAACAGGGCGTACTGGGGAATCATGTTCGCCTGCGGTGGGATGGACATGCCCAGCACCAGGAACCCGAAGATGAGCCAGCCCTTCCACCCGGGAATGCGGGCGGTGGCATAGGCGGCCAGGCTCCCCAGCAGCAACGTCAGGAACACCGAGGCACTGGTGACCATAACGCTGTTCAGAAACGCCTGGTCAAGACTCTGCTGGTTGAAGACGATGTCGTAGTTCTGCAGCGACACCGACGACGGCAGCCCGAAGGGAGAGGCGAACAGTTCCGGGGTGGTCTTGAAACTGCCGAAGATGACCACGGTGATCGGCACGAGAATCAGCGCCGCGTAGACGGTGAGGATGGTGGTCCGCGTGATCGTGTAACGCATGGTCCTCAGGCCTCCTTCTGCGTGAGTTTCAGCAGGCGGCGCTGGGCGATGACGATCGCGGCGATGAAGGCCATGAAGATCAACGACTGGGCGGCGGCGTACCCGAACTCGGTGTTGGCGAAGGTGGAGTAGATCCGGGTGGACAAGATGTCGAGGCTGCGTCGAGGCGGGAGTCCGCCGAGTCCGAGGATCAGGTCGAAGGCCTTGAAGGATTGGATGGTGGTGTACGCCACCACGATTGCCGTGGCCGGGGCGATCATCGGCCAGGTGATCTTGGTGAACTGCTTCCACTTCCCGGCGCCGTCGATCTCGGCGGCCTCGTACAACTCCGCCGGCACCCCTTGCAACCCGGCGATGAAGATCACCATCATCTGCCCGGCGTGGAACCAGACCTGGGTGATCGCTACCCAATAGATCGCCTGCTCGTTGTTTCCCAGATAGGCGCTGGTGTACTCGCCCAACCCCACGGCCTCCAGCACAGAATTGCCGAGGCCGTAGTTCGGGTCATAGATGAACTTCCAGATGTAGGCCACCGAGACCGAGGACAGGATCGTGGGGAAGAAGAACAGCCCCCGCAGCAGTGTGGAGCCGGTGGAGTTGCGCACCAGGAAGATCGCCAGCATCAATGCCAGCAGGGTCTGGAACACCACCACGACCAACATGAACTTGAGGTTGTTCGACAACGCGTTCATGAACAACGAGTCGTTGGTGAACAGGTTGCGGAAGTTGCCCAACCCCACGCTCTCGTACTCGGCGCTGAAACCGTCCCAATCGGTCACCGAGTACTGCACGGCCTGTAACGCCGGGATAGCGAAGAAGATGATGTAGACGACCAGGGCCGGGACGGGAAACACGTACAGCGCCGGATGCACCCGGGTAGGCCCACCACGCTTTCTGCGCGCCGGCGGCAGTGCCGGGTTCGGCGGAACCGGCGGGCGTGCCCGCCGAGCCGGTTCCGCGGATGTCCCTGTCATGTGTTCCTCAGCAGGTTCGCCGATCGGGTCGCGCCGGTCGTCGGGTAGATCCGTCGGCGGGACCTGATGGTCATGGGTCAGCGGTTGATGCGCTGGTCGATGATTTCCTGGGCCTGTTCCGCGGCCTCGTCCACCGAGGTACCGCCGACGACGTCGATGCAGGCCTGCTCGGCGGCGTTGCGGATATCCAGGTCGTTGAACTGGAAACGAGCGGCCAGCATGGTCTCCTTGTCCAGCCAGTCCGTGGTGGCGTCCAGGTCCTCGTTGTCGTAGTCGACGTCGGACACCGTCAGGTGCTGGGAGGTGCCGTTCGCGTAGGTGCTCGCGGGCCCCGACTCGCTCAGGAACCGCAGAAACTCCAGCGCCGTGGCCTGGTTGTCCGACGCGGAGTTGACCCCGAGCACGAACGTGGCGTTGTGCACCCCCTCGTACTTGCGCTCCTCGGCCGGCACGGTGACAGGTGCGGCCATGCCGAACGGGAACTCCGCCCCCAGTTCGCGCACAGCTGCCATGTGGAACGAGCCGGTCATCAACAACGCCGCATCACCCTGGGCGAACATCTGCTGGACCGGTTCCACCGCGGTGCCGGTGGAGTTTGCCTGGAAGTACGGGCGCAGTTCCTCGTACTGGCTCAGGGTGTGCAGGAACCAGTCGTCGGTGACCTTGTACTCCCCGGTCTCGATCTTGACGCACATGTCATCGCTGGGCGCGTTGTTCATCACCATCGCGTTGAACAGGTGCCCGGCGTTGCCGATCTCGCCACCCGACCAGGCCATCGGGACCTTGTCCAGGGACATGATCGCCTCACACATGGCCAGCCACCCCTCCCAGTCACCGGGGGGTTCGGTGATCCCGGCCTGCTCGAGCAGGTCCAGGTTCGTGATCGGCTGGTTGAACACCAATTGGTAGGGCAGGCCGTACTGGACCCCGTCGCGCGCGCCCGAGTCGATCAGGCTGGCGTTGTACAGGTCCGGCACGCCGGTACCACTCAGATCGGTGTAGAGCCCGGCGTCGACCATGTCCTCGAACTGGGCACCCCGGAAGGCCACGAACACATCACCGATGTTGCCGGTGCGGATCTGCTGCAGGGCGTTGGACTGGTAGTCGTTGGAGGGCGAGATGTCCTGGGAGATGCTGACCCCCTCGTGCTCGGCAATGAACTCCTCGATGAGTTCGGCCAGGACCGCCTGGTCCTCAGCGCGCCAGTGCGCGAAGGAGATGGACCCGTCCACCTCACCTTCGAAGGCCCCGCCGTTCTCCTCCGAGGTGACACCATCCCCGCCACCACCGGAGCCGGGGCCGGCACAGGCGGCCAGGAACGCTGCGGAACCGGTGGCGCCGAAGAGTTGCAGGGCACGGCGCCGGGACAGTGCCGCACGGGAGAGTGGTCCGTTCTGGTTGGTGTTCATGTCGTTCTCCTTCGAACTGTTTGTTTCTCACCATTCGATGACGGGGATATTGAGGAGATCGGCAGCAGCACGTAGTTGCGGCCGGACGTCGGTCCAGGCAAGGACCGTGTGGTGGGGGAAACCGCCGGTGACGAGCCCGTGCACGAATTCACTGGCATCGGTGTCCAGGCGGACATCGGCGGTGTTGCCCTGGAACCGGTTCGGCCCGGGCAGTGATTGCCCGCTGCCGATCAGTAGGCGCAAGCCATCGCCAGCGAGGTCCTCGGTGAACCGGGCCATGATCACCGGCCCGGCGCGCAGGGGGAAGTTGCCGGCCACGCCGATCTTGCGGTTGCAGTGCACCGACTGGGCGGCGTTGGCAGGGTCGGCAGCCAAAGTGGTGGCCGCCGAGCCGCAATGCCAGAACCGCACGAGGTTGCGTCCGGTGTCCAGGTCCACGGTGTCCACCAAGTAACTCATCCCGGCCCCGAGGGCCTGCAACGTCACCATGGTGGCCGCGCCGTAGACATCCCGTTCACACTGGGTGGGTACGCCTTCGCCGGCCAGGCGGGACAGTGATGAGCACGGGCACACCCCGACGCGGGTGGGGAACTCCGGCCAACAGCGCACCGCGACCGAAGCGAGGTCGTGTGTGCCGGACCATTCCCGCAGCGCCACGGTGATGGCGGCGTGCTTGCTCACCTCGGTCGGGTCCAGGTCATCCAGGCTGGGCTGGGCTGCGACGGCCGCACGGGTCTCCTCGTGCTGGGCTTCCGACCCGACCGCCTCGACCCGGGCGAAGGCCTCGTCGATACTCAACTGCTGCACCCGCAGCCCGAATACTCGGGTCAGCAAATCCGGGTCGTACTCACTGGGTGTGAAACCCGGTGGCGGATCGCCGATCACGCCGATACTGCGCCCGTGCAGGGACGCCAGAGCGGTGCGCACCTCCTCGGTATCGGCGCGTTCACCGGCCGCGCTCGGCAGGGCCGGTGCGGGCGGGAGGTCACCGGTGAGTGCCGCCTGCAGGGCCAGGCGGACCTGGTCCTCCTCGGGATCGCCGTAGAGGAGGCGGACCTGCCCCCCGGAGCGGCGCAGCGCGTGGCCGAACAGGTTGGCACCGCAGAGCGAGTTCAGCCACAACCGGTCACCGACCGGCCCTGGTTCCCGGAAGGCCCACAGCAGCACCGGTGCCTGCTGGTCGGCATAGAGCTGCAGTGCCGGGTTGGCGTCGGAGAAGGACGCACAGACGTTGATCACCAGGTCCGCACCCTCGAGATGCCCGGCGGCGGCCCCGATGTCCTCGGGCGTCATCACCAACTCCCGGGGCCCGCGCACCTGCGCACCGAGTTCGGTCAGCAGCGCCCGGGCCTGATCGGCCCGCTGCTGTGCGACATCGACGGCGAACGTCGGCCTTGCCGTCGGGATCATGGCGACCTTCATGCTGCCTCCCCGACCACGTCGTCGACGATCTCACCCAGGTGTTGCAGCCGGGCGACGGCCGCCGTCCGCAGGTCTGCTTCGACGTCGGGCGTTGCGATGCTGGAGGCCCACACCGCCCGTCCGGCGAGGAAGCCGGAGGCGCCTTCGGTGCACGCCAGCCGAACCGCGGTGGGGAACACGTCCTCGGGGACCCCGCTGGACAGCACCACCCAGGGCGAGTCGACCGCGGCCGTGATCTCGGCGCACCGGCGGCGGATCTCCTCGGGTGCGCCCTGACCGTGCAGGGGCACCTCACCCTTGTACAGGTCCGCGCCGAGCGAACCCAGTTCGCGCGCCGCGGCGAGCACCCCGGCGTCCCAGTCCCAGGTGCTACCCGAGACCGGTGCGCGGGAAAGCGGTTCGATGATGCTGAGCAGACCGGCGTCGTGGCAACGGCCGATGAACTCCTCCACCATCGCGACCCGTTCCCGGGGGTCGGTGTCGGGCCGGTAGATCACCAACAGTTTCATCGCCCGAGCGCCCTGGTCGCGCACCCGCACCGGATCCACCTGGTAGTCGATCGTGACGTTCCCGACCAGTTCGCCATGGGCGCTCTCGAAGTGGTCCGCCGCCGCGATCAGGGCGCACTGCTCATCGACCACTCCGGCTTGCACGATCGGCTCCCAGCCGAACTGGCGGTCGATCAGCACCGCCGAGGCGTGCGGGGAGAGGATTCTGGTGGCGGCGATCTTGAAGTCGGTCACGTCCTGGTCGCTGACCGGGCCCCGGGTGTGTTCGGCGAACATGCCCCGCAGCGCCTCGCGCTGGTCAACGGCCAGCATCGCGAACGCACCGGAGGGTCGTTGCAGGTCGCGCAAGTGGGGCGGGGCGGTCGTCGGCTCAGCCATCAGCGGGGGCCTCCTCAGGCACGGTGGTGGTGCGGGAGGCGTGTGCCGCCTGCACGTCGTGGTGGGTGGGGATGGCGCTGCGGCCATCCACCGCCGCGCAGGACAGGGCGGCGGCGATGTTGGCATAGGCCATGGCATCGGGCCGGGGCAGTCCGCGGTGCAGCGCGGAGACCAGCGCGCCGTGGAACACGTCCCCGGCGCCCAACGTGCTCACCAGCGGGACTGGATAGGCGGGGGCGTGTATTAGGTGGCCGTCGGCGTCGAGCCCCACGCACCCGCGGGCGCCGTCGGTGGCGACGACGCTGCGGGCACCGTCGTCGAGGGTGCGTTGCAGCAACTCCGGGGCCGGTGCGGCGCCGTACTGGCGGCGCAGTGCCTCCAGGGTGGGGGCGTACAGGTCCACTCCGGTGGGGTCGAAGTCCTCGATCGGGTTGCCACCATCGACCGACAGGCGCGGGTGCTGCTCTGCCGGCAGTTTCTGTAGGTAGCGGCGCACCGGCGCCCAGCCCATCTGGTCGACGTGGATCCAGGTTGCACCCTCCAGCAGTTCCGCGGCAGCCTCGCCGATGCGCGGGCGGGTGGCCGGTCGGTTGACGATCGCCCGGGTGTGCCGGACCGGGTCCACCAGCACCACACTGGCCGCCGAGCGGGCACCGGGGGTGATCTGCACACCACGGACGTCGACACCTTCGCCCTGCAAGTCGGACAGGATCTGCCGGCCCTCGGTGTCGTCACCGACGGTGCCGATCATCGCGACCCTCGAGCCCAGCCGCCGGGCGGCGACCGCCGCCGTCGCCGCCGGACCTCCGCCGGCGAAGACCACATCCTGGGCGACCTGCCGCGAATCGGGTGCGGGGAACTGCTCGACCACCGCGATGGCGTCGTAGGTGAGCACCCCGACGCAGACGATGTCTGCGGTGCTCCCAGCGTTCATGCCCACTCCTCACCATTGAATGAGGCAAACTCAACACTCAAGTGTTGAATAATCAACACGCCCATCTTTACGAACCGGCATGATGTCTGTCAAGGAGTGATGCCACATGACCGAACCGACCACGGCCAGGAGCCTGCCCGGGGCCGAGCGTCGCGCCCGCATCATGGAACTCCTCAGCGTGCACGGCTTCCAGAAGGTGACCGACCTGGTCGACCTGCTCGGAGTCTCCGACATGACCGTGCGACGAGACCTGCGCAAACTGGCCGCAGCAAGGGAACTGCGGGTGGTGCACGGTGGCGCCAGCCTGCTGCACGCGACCCTGCGCACCCCCGACTTCACCAGCCGGGGAGCTCATCAGCGGGCAGCCAAGCAGCGAATGGCACAGGCAGCCCTGGGGCTGATCAAGCCCGGCGCCACGATCGCCTTCGATGCCGGGACCACCGCGTTCGAACTCGCCGCGGCCCTACCCCCCACGTTCTCCGGGTGCGTGATCAGCCACTCGGTGCCGGTGCTGCAGCACATGCTCAACTTCCCGCACCTTCGGGTGATCGGACTGGGCGGTGAACTCCTGGTGGACAGTCAGGCATTCGTCGGCGGACAGACGGTGGCAGCCCTGGCGAACCTGCATGCCGATGTGCTGTTCATCGGCGTCGCGGCGCTGCGCAGGTCGGGGATGTACGTTGCCACCGACCAGGAGCGCCCCACCAAACAGGCACTGATGCAGGCGGCCGGCCGGGTAGTGCTGCTGGCCGACCATTCCAAGTTCGATGCCGCCGCGCCGGTGCTCCTGGGCGAACTGGACCAGGTGGACGTGCTCGTGACCGATCGACCGTTGCAGCCGCCACTGTCGCAAGCGTTCGCCGAGGCACGGGTGCAGGTTCTCACCGCAACCTGACCACTCGGCGTCATCAGTCGCGCCACCGACCACCGGCGCCTCCTGCGGGCGCGGCCCCCGCTCACTGCAGCCGTGCCACCGCCGCAGCGATTGCCGCGATACCATCCTCGATGGTGTCCAGGTCGGTGGCATAGGACATCCGGAAGAACGGCTCGGCACCGAAGGCTGAACCCTGGATCACCGCCACGCCTGCCTCCTCCAGCAGGTACAGGGTCACCTCTTGATCATTGGTCAGTTCCGCACCCTGCGGTGTGCGCCGCCCGAGCAGGCCCTCGCAGTCCACGAACAGATAGAACGCTCCGTCCGGCTCGATCGGGTTCAATCCGTCGATGTCGGCGATGAGTTCCAGGGCGCGGTCGCGGCGCTGCCGGTAGGCGCGGACGGTTTCCGCGACGAAGGACTGATCCCCGGTCAATGCGGCCACGGCACCGGCCTGGGAAATCGAGGACGGGCACGTCGACGTCTGCGATTGCAGCAGGTTGATCGCCCCGATGAGGGCAGGGTCGCCAACGGCGTACCCAAGGCGCCACCCCGTCATCGCGTAACTTTTCGACACGCCGTTGACGGTGAGGACCCGGGACCGGATCGAGGGTGCGGCCGCGGCTAGGCCGAGCAGGGGCTGGTCGGTGAAGGTGATGTCATCGTAGATCTCATCGCTCAGCACCCAGACGTGGGGCGCCTCCTGCAGGACTGTGGCCAGGGCGTGCAGTTCGGCTTGCGTGTAGGCCACTCCCGTGGGGTTGCTGGGACTGTTCAGGATCAACCAACGGGTGCGCGGGGTGATCGCCTCCCGTAGTTGTGCCGGGGTGATCTTGTACCGGTCCTGCGCCTTGGTCTGAACGATGACGGGAGTACCGTCGTTGGCGCCGACCATGTCCGGGTAGGAGACCCAATAGGGGGTCGGGATGATCACTTCGTCACCGGCATCGAGCGTCGCGCTGAACGCCAGGTAGATGACCTGCTTGGCCCCTCCACCCACCGTGATGGACCCATCGGGGTAGGAGATGCCGCAGGTGCGCTCCATCCGTTCCCGAACGGCTGCCCGCAGTTCGACCGTGCCATTGACCGAGGTGTACCTCGTCTCGCCGGCGTGCATTGCGCGGGTGGCGGCGTCCTTGATGTGCTGGGGAGTGTCGAAGTCCGGCTGGCCGACGGTGAAGTCGAAGATCCGGTTCCCGGCAGCCTTCAGTTCCCGTACTCGCGCAGCAGCGGCGGTGCTGGGGGACTCCTTGATCCGCCGCACCCGGTCAGCCGGTGTGAACGGTGCGGCAATGTGGGTGCCCGTCATTGGAAACTCCTGGGTGTCGGTCTGGAACGGCTGCTGCGCGAACAGGGTAGCCGGTGCCCGCCGGCACGGTGCCAGAAGCCTCAGGCCTTCCCCTTGACGGCATCCTCGGGCGCCTCCTGGCCGGCTGGGCCGTCGCCGGCCGGGGCACTGACGCGCTCCCCGCCCAGGGCCAGGTTCTCCCAGTAGTGGGCCCACCAGCCCTGATCCACGCTGCCCTCCAGCACGATCGCGCCGGTGTTGCTGATCGGGTTGTGCGTGGCGTACTCGCCGCTGATGTTGGCCACCCGGGCCGCGGACCAGGAGCGCATGATCGCCCCATGGGTGAACATCACCGCGGTCCGCACCCCATCGGCCGCGGCCTCGGCGAACACCTGGTCATAGCGGTCCCAGACCTCCTCCCCGCTCTCTCCGCCGGGCACGGTCAGGGTCGGGTCATCGGCCCAGCCGAAGATTGTGCCCAGGTAGGCCCGGATCGCCTCGTGGTCCCCACGCATCTCGAACTCACCGGCACTGATCTCCCGCAGCCCCTCGTGCACCCGGAAGTCCGCGCCGCGCTCGATCAGCAACGGCTCCGCCGTCTGCTGGGTGCGCACCAGGGTGGAGGCGTAGACGACGTCGACCTCCTCATCGACCAGGCTGCGCGGCACCGCGGCGGCCTGCTCGCGGCCCAGTTCGGTCAGGTCGGCACCCGGTTCGCTGGTGTCCAGCAGGTCGGCCACGTTGGAGGGGGTCTGGCCGTGGCGGATCAGGATCAATCGCATGCTCCCATCATCTCCCGAAACGGGTGACCGGTTCGTGACCCACCGGTGAGCATCCGGTGCACACAGGTAGTCCCCGGGCGTGCGCGAGGGTCTGCGATCAGCGCTCGCGGGGCAGGCGCGCGTAGTGCACCTCCCCGGTCACGGGGAACCAGGGCCGGCCGCCGCGCTCCAGCGGCCTACATCGCTCGCGACACGGACCGGCGCAGCGCCACCGCGCCGAGGGCGATCAGCACCGCGGCCATCGCGGCCAGTACCCCGAGTTGCGGGACAATCTCGGCCACCCCGCCGCCCTGGCGCTGGAGTTCGGCGAAGGCCTCATACCCCCAGGCGTGCGGGGTGGCGTGGGCCACGGCGCGCAGGGTGTCCGGGAACAGGTCCAGGGGGAACATCAACCCGCCCAACGCGGCCAGCACCAGGCCCAACCCCACCGAGACCCCGGTGGCGGCGCCCTCGTGGTCGATCAGCGCCCCCAACAGCATCGCCGTCCCGGTGGCCACCGCCCCGAACACGGCCACCAGCACCAGTGCCGCGGCGAGGTTGCCGAAGTCCACGTCGAACAGCACCATGCTCGCCACCATGATGTAGCCGCCCTGGACGAACGCGATCACCCACCGGCCCAGCACCTGCCCACCGATCGCCGCACCGGCCGAGACCGGGGAGACCACTACCCGGGCCTGCACCCCCAGGCGCCTGGACTGGATCAGTGTGACGGCACTGGACAGGGTGGACAGGAACACGAACAACAGCAGCATGCTGCCCGCCTCGAGGTCGAACCGGCCCAGCCCGGCGAACACGTTGGGCTGGCCGCCGGCATCGGTCACGGTCAGGCTCACCGGCGCCACCGCCTCCCGGGCCCCCACCAGCGCCGCGTCGGCCTCCTCCGGCGGAACGCCCGCCTGCGTCAGGGCCGCCACCTCCGCGCGCGGCCCGGTCAGGGTGCCCAGCGCGGTGACCACCCGTTGCTGCACCATCGGAGCACCGGCACCGGAGGCAGTGATCATCTCGATCTGACCGGACTGCCCCGAGGCGTAGTCGCTCTCCGTCTCCGCATCGACGTACAGGCCCACCTCGGCTCGCTCGCGGGCCACCTCGGTGCGCATCTCCTCGGCGCCGGCGACACCGTCGACTTCGGTACCGGTGCGCTCCAACTCCTCGGTGAGCCCTTGGCGCAACTCCCCGTCGGCACCGGCGATGACCACCCGGCCCTGGTCGGCCCCGCCTCCGAACTGCAGCCCGAGCACGAACACCAGCAGCATCGGGAGGATCAGCATGAAGAAGATGTTCGACCGGTCCCGCATGAAGCGACGCAACTCGGTTCCGGCGATGGCCAGCACCGCCCTCACAGTTCCGCCCCCCGGTCCGGAAGTAGTCGCGAGGCAGCCGCGGCGATCACGGCGAAGCCCACCATGGTGGCCAACGGCACGCCAAGATCAGACAATTGCCCGCCGCCGGCGACGATCCCCAATCCGCGCGTGAACGCCCCGATCGGATTCAGTTCCAGCAATGTGCCGGCGATCCCGCCCGAGGTGAGTTGGAAGAATGCGCCGCCGAACATGCCAAGCACGACGGCGAGGATCGCCTGGGTGACGCCGGCTTGCTCTGCGGTGCGGGCCAGGCGGGCGACGACGAACATCAGCGATGTGGCCGCGGCCACCACCGCGAGCACCAATACGGCCACCAGCGGGACCGAGCCGAAGGAGATATCGAACATCCACCCGCCTACCGCGAGGAGCACCCCCGTGGCCCCGACGCCCAGCACGTACGCCGAGATCGCCTTGCCCGCCACGATCATTCCGGGCCGCATCGGCATCGACCGCAGCCGCACCAGGGTGCCCTGCTCGCGCTCGTTGATCAGCGACAGCACCCCGAAGCCCACCGTGAACAGCAGGAACAGACCCGCCTGCCCGGCCACCATGGTGCCGCCGCCGTCGAGTTGTTCACTGGCGGTGCGTCCCTCGATGGTGGTCACCGCTTCGGGCGCCTGCGCCACCGACTGGGCCACCATCGCCAACTCCTCCTCGGACAGGCCCAGTTCGGCACCGGCCCGGGTGGCCGTGGTGACCGAGGTGAACCGCTCGGCCACCGCCTGGGTCACCGAGATGATGATGTCGGTCTGCAGTCCGGCGGCCTCCCCCTCGATCACCTCAACACTCGCCTGGGCGCCCTCGGCCGCCGAGGCTGCGTCGCCACCGTCGATGACGACGCCCAGGTCGGCGCCGCCGTCGCGCACCAGCGGGCGTACCTGATCGGCGCCGACCTCATCGACGTTGACCTCGAAGACATCCACCCGCCCCAGGGTGGCGATCACCGCCCGGGCCAGGTCGTCGTCGTCGGCCGCTGTGATCGCCACGGTGGTCGGTTCGAACTCGAGTTCCTCTGCGCCGGAGAAGACCAGGTTCATCACGAACATCAGGGCGATCGGCACCACGAGGCCGAAGATGAGCACCGACTTGTCCCGGACGCGTTGGCGCAGATCCGCCGCCGCAAGAGTGAACAGTTGGCTCATGTCAGTCCCGCAGCGCCTTGCCGGTCAGGTGCAGGAATACCGATTCAAGGTTCGGCCGGGAGATGCCCACATCGTCCAGTTCCATCCCGGCCCTGCCGGCGGTGGTGACCACCGAGGCCACCGCAGTGGGGGCATCGCGCACATGCAGGATCAGGTCACGGCCGTCGGCCACCACCTGCTCCACGGCCGGTAATGCGTGCAACTGCTCAGCCGCGGCGGCCACCGCACCGGTGCCGACCAACCGGATCTCGTCGAGTTCACCGATGAGACGGATCAGTTCGCTTCGGGTGCCCTCGGCCTGGATCTTCCCGGCGTCGATGATGGCGATCCGGTCGCACAGCCGCTCTGCCTCTTCCATGTAATGGGTGGTGTAGAGCACCGCCATGCCCTCGGTGGACAGCGCCTCCACCGATTCCAGGATCGCGTTGCGCGACTGCGGGTCCACCCCCACCGTGGGCTCGTCCAGGATCAACAACGAGGGCCGGTGCAACAGACCGATGCCGATGTTCAGGCGGCGTTTCATCCCGCCGGAGAACTTCTTGGTGGCCTCCTTGGCGCGGTCGGCCAGGCCGATCAGATCCAGCACCTCATCGATCCGACTACGCAGGTCCTTGCCGCCCATGCCCTGCAGGCGGCCGAAGAAGGACAGGTTCTCACCCGCGTTGAGTTCGGGGTAGATGGCCAGGTCCTGGGGCACCAGGCCCAGGTGGGCCTTGGGTGAGACCCGGTTCGGACCCATCAGCTCCCCGGCGATGCGCACCTGCCCGGCGTCAGCGCGGATCAGCCCGGCGGCCATCGAGATCGTGGTCGTCTTCCCGGCCCCGTTGGGCCCGAGCAGGCCGTAGGTCTCCCCGGGGCTGATGTGGAAACTCACCCCGTCCACGGCGGTCAGGTCGCCGAACCGGCGCACCAGGCCCTTGGCCTGCAACACCGGGCCCGCCGTGCTCGTGGCGGTGGAATCGGTGGCTATCTGGGTCATCACGGCTCCTGGGCACGGCCTGTCCGACGGCCGGGGAACTGGCCAAGTTCAGTCTCCCACGGCTCAGTGGCGGTGTGGATGCTGCTTGTCCCTGGCCTCGACTTCGAGCCTTATGGCCGAGAGCGACTGGCAGAACACTCGTTGTCGGCCATACCCGTCGCTCTCGATGCCGGAGATACTCCTTCCGCCGCCATCGGGGGATAGCCATCGGGGGAGACTGCCTGCCGCGTCGAGTCAGTTCTGGGCCGTCGGGGGCACCTTCATGGCGGCCAGTTGGATGAGGTTGCCGCAGGTGTCGTCCAGCACGGCGGTGACTACCGGGCCCATGTCGACCGGCTCCTGGGTGAATCGCACCCCCAGCCCCTTGAGCCGCTCGGCCTCGGCGTAGACGTCCTCGACGGCGAACTGGGTGGCCGGGATGCCGTCCTCGACCAGGGCCTTCTTGAAGGGTCCGACGGCGGGATGGGTGTCGGGTTCGAGCAGGAGTTCGGTGCCCTCGGGGTCGGCCGGGGAGGTGACGGTGAGCCAGCGGGCCTCGCCGGTGGGGATGTCGACCTTCTTCACGAAGCCGAGTTTGTCGGTGTAGAACTCCAGCGCCTTGGCCTGGTCGTCGACGAAGACGCTGGTGATGTGGATGCGGATCATGGGTACGGCTCCTGGGATTCGATGGGCCACCGCTGGGCGATCGCGGCCAGCGGCCTGGTGTCCAGATCGTGGAACTTGTACCGGCCCTGCCGCCGGGTATGCACCAGGCCCGCCTCCTCCAGCACGGCGAGGTGCTGGGAGATGGCTTGCCGCGAGGAGGTCAACCCGTGCCTCATGATGAGCCGGCCTTGGATCTCGAACAGGGTCTGGTGATCCTGCTCGGTCAACTCATCGAGAATGAGGCGCCGGGTTGGGTCGCTGAGCGCCTTGAACAGGGTGTGGTCGCGCAGGGATTGGTTGGGCTCCACAGTTCTTTATACGCAAGCGAGAACTTGCCTGTCAAGGGCGAGGTGACGTGCGAAAGCCGGGCGGATGGGCTGGTTCGTGCCCATCCGCCCGGCCGGGCGGGGTCTGGCTCAGGCGGCCCGGGCCGTCTGGACCACCGGTTGCTTGGCCACGGGGGTCGTGGGAGCGGTGGGGGTCTGACGCTTCTTGCGCAGCAGCCGCATCGCGTTGACGATCACCACCAGCACCGAGGCCTCGTGCACGAGCATTCCGATTGCCATGGTCACGCCGCCGGCGAAGACACCGGCCATCAGTGCGGCCACGGTGGCCAGGGCGATGACGATGTTCTGGCGCATGATCCGAACGGTGCGCTTGGCCAGGCCGATCGCCTCCGGTAGCCGCTCCAACCGGTCACCCATCAGGGCGATATCGGCGGTCTCGATGGCCACGCCGGTGCCGGCTGCGCCCATGGCGACCCCGATGTCGGCGGTGGCCAGGGCGGGTGCGTCGTTGACGCCGTCGCCCACCATCGCCACGGTGTAGCCCTGGCGCTGCAGGTCGGCCACCGCTTCGAGTTTCTGCTCCGGGAGCAACCCGGCGCGCACCTCATCGATTCCGGTGGCCCGACCGATGGCCCGGGCCACCAGCGGGGCGTCCCCGGTGAGCATGACCACCTTCTGCACACCAGCAGCATGCAGGTCGGCCACCATCTGCGCGGCCTCGGCCCGGACCGTGTCGGCGACCGCGACCACACCGAGCACGGCGTCGTCCACGGCCACGATCATCGGGGTGCGGCCCTTCGCGGCCAGGCCCTCGGCAGCCTCGGCGGCACCAACGGTGTCGACTACCTGGTACTGCTGCAGCAACGCTGCGTTACCGATCAGCACCTGGCTACCCTGGGTGGTGGCCGTGATGCCCTTGCCGGGCACCGGTTCGGTGTGCTCGGGCAGGCCCGGGGTGGACAACCCCTCAGCGGCCGCTGCCTCCAGCACCGGACGGGCCAGGGGGTGCTCGGAACCGGCCTCGGCACGAGCGGCCCAGGTCAGCACCTCCTCGCGGGTGGAACTCGGGTCGAGCACCACCACGTCGGTCAGCTCGGGGCGACCCTCGGTGAGGGTGCCGGTCTTGTCCAGTGCCACCGCGTCGATCTTGGCCGAGTTCTCCAGGTACTCCCCACCCTTGATGAGGACACCGTCGCGAGCGCCGCGGCCGATGCCGGCCACGATCGTGACCGGGATGGAGATGACCAGCGCACCGGGGCAGGCGATCACCAGCAGGGTCAGCGCGAGCACCACGTTGCCGGTCAGCAGGCCCACCGCGAGCGCCAGCACCATGATCGCCGGGGTGTAGTAGGTGGAGAAGCGGTCCATGAACGCCGCGGTCCTGGCCTTGGCGTCCTGAGCCTCCTCCACGCGGTGGATGATGCGAGCGAGCGTGGTGTCGGCCCCGACGCCGGTGGCGCGCACCTGCAGGAACCCCCCGCGGGAGATGGTGCCGGCGAAGACCTGGTCTCCTTGGGCCTTCTCAGCCGGGATGGACTCACCGGTGATGGAGGCTTCGTCCAGTGCCCCGTTGCCGGCGATCACCTCACCGTCGACCGGCACCTTGGCGCCGTTCTTGACCAGCACGATCTCGCCCTCGATCACCTCATGGGCACCGATCTCCACCTGCTGCCCGTCGCGCATCACCACGGCCACATCCGGGGCGACGGCGACCAGTTCGGCCAGCGCCGAGCGGGTCTTGTTCATCGTGCGCGCCTCCAGGGCGTGCCCGATGGCGAACAGGAAGGTCACCGCGGCGGCCTCCCAGTACTCGCCGATGATCACCGCACCTGTGGCGGCGATGGAGACCAGCAGGTCGATGCTGATGTTCTTCACCATCAGCGCCCGCACGGCCTTGATGGCGATCGGTACACCGGCGACCACCGCAGCAGCCACCATGAGCAGATCGCCCATCCCCTCCAGGCCCATGGCCCGGGAGGTGAAGAACGACATCAGAATGAGCAGACCGGACACCGTGGGAACCATCCACGGCCCGTTCCACCACGTGCGAATCATGGTCATCGTCGTGTCCTTTACAGTCGCTGCCCCGCCCATTTCCTGGGGGCCTGATAAGAACGTACGAAAACGGCGCGCACACTACCTTGACGCACGTCAAGTCCGGCCCGGGCCCACCTCACCGGCCACCCCCACCCGCCAGGCCCACCGCCCAGGCCCACCGCCCAGGCCCACCGCCCAGGCCCACCGCGGACCGCCGAGAACGACGCTTGTGGCCATTGACGAGTGGTCGGCCACTCGCCCACGACCACAGGCGTCGTCCTCGGCCTTGATTGGCGCCGACGGGGGGTGGGGGCGACGGGGGGGTGGGGGCGACGGGGGGGGTGGGGGCGATGGGGGGGTGGGGACGAGGGGCGGGCAGCGTTAGCGCACCCGACACACCTGCCCGCCGGTGGAGCGCACCAGGTCAGCGAAGGTGATCGAGAGCATGGTGAAGTCGTCACCACCGCCTGCCCACAACTGCTCGTGGGCGGCGAGGTCCTCATCGATCACGGTCCGCACCGGCGCCGGGTGGCCGAAGGGCGCGACCCCGCCGACCTGCTGACCGGTGTGGGCCAGCACGAAGCCGGGGCCGGCCCGGCGCACCTTGGCATAGCCCAGGTCAGTTGCCACCTTGGCGACATCAACGCGGTGGGCGCCGCTGGCGATCACGAGCAGCGGTTCGCCGTCGGCCTCGAAGATGAGGGAGTTCGCGATCTGGGCAATCGTGCACCCCAGCGCCTGAGCAGCCGCCGCAGCGGTGGGTACGTGCTCGTCCAGGCGGACCAGGTCGAACCGCACGCCGGCACCTTCGGCGGCGGTTCGTACCCGCAGGACCGGGTCGGACTCACCGCCGCGTCGTGGATCGGTGCCGGGTTCGGTTCCGGTGCCGGGTTCGGTGTTCATCGCTCGATGCTAGTAGCCGCACCGTAGGCGCTCGGAGGCATCGCACCCATCACCCAGCCGGCCCTACCTAACCGGACCCTGCACGCACCGGTGCCCCCCGACCCCGCCGCACCGCCCCGGGTGTCTGGCCGGTACGTCGGGTGAAGGCACGCGTGAATGCGGCGGCCGAGCCGTACCCGGATTCCGTGGCGACCTGGCTGACGCTGGCGGCGCCCTCGCGCAGTCGCGCGTGGGCGAGGTTCATCCGCCACCGGGTCAGGTAGCCCATCGGCGGCTCCCCTACCCGCTCGGTGAATTCGGCCGAGAACACCGAGCGCGACATTCTCGCCTCCCGTGCCAGCGCGGCGAGTGTCCATGCGCGTCCCGGGTCGCGGTGGATGGCGACCAGGGCCCGGCCCAGGTGCTCATCCTGCAGCGCGCTGAGCCACCCGCGGTGCGCGGCCGGGTCGCGGGCAAGCCAGGTGCGGATCGCCTGCACCACCACGATGTCGGCCAAGCGGGTGGTCACCGCCTCACCGCCGGGGCGCAGGTCGGCCAGTTCGGTTGCCATCATCCGCACGATCTCGTGCACCGGCGCGGCCTGTGGGTCGATGCCGGCCTGGATGTGCAACACGGCAGGCAGGTGGCGCAGCAGTTCCCGGGCGGCGGGTTCGTCGAACCCGACGATGCCGCACAGCAGCAGCGACGACGACCCGTCGCCCCCGTAGGTCAGCACCGAGTAGTGCTCGCTGAGGTAGCGCTGCGGAAGCAGGTCCACCCGGCCGGCCGGGCCTACGCCGGGACTGCTGGCGATGGTGTGCCCACGCGCGTGCGGCACCACCGCGAGGTCACCGGGCCGCAACGAGATGTCCTCCTCCCCCGGAACCTGCAGCACCGCCGAGCCGGCGGTGAGCACGTGAAAGCTCAGGGTGTCGGCGAACGCGGGCACCTCCAGCGCCCACGGCTCACGCAACTCGTTGCGGCAGTAGAAGGTCCCGCGCATCCGCAGCAGGTGCAGCGCATCACCCAAAGGGTCCGAGGGTGCCCAGGAGGGGGAATCGACCATGGTGCGATCGTCGCACGAAGCAGTCCGATCGTCCTCAATTCCCGGACGAACAGTCAAGGATTACGGCGCTTCGGCTATATCTCATCCGGCTCCGAGTTCCTAACGTGATCATGCAATCAACTCAGCACAGAAAGGCACACCATGTACGTGATCTCAGGAGCCACCGGACGGGTCGGATCGGCCATCGCAGACCGCTTGCTTGAGAAAGGCACACCCGTGCGGGTCCTCGTCCGGCGCCCGGCGTCAGCCCAACCCTGGGCGGATCGAGGCGCGGAAGCTGTCGTCGTCGACCTGGCCGACCGGGCCGGACTGACGGGGGCGCTGCACGGGGCGTCCGGGTTCTTCACCTTGCTGCCGTTCAATCCGACGACGACAGACTTCCGGGGCGACATGACGGCCCTGATCTCCTCGATCACCGGAGCGGTGGTCGAAGCAGGCGTACCGCATGTGGCACTGCTGTCCTCGGTCGGGGCGCACCTGCCCGAGGGCACCGGACCGATCGCGCCGTTGCATCACCTTGAGAACGCACTGCGCTCGACGACGGCGACCGTCACCGCGGTGCGCCCGGTGCACTTCCAGGAGAAGGTCTCCGACGTCCTCGATGCCGCCCGGGAGCAGGGCATCTACCCGGTCTTCGCCGAGTCTGCCGACGCGTCGGTGCCGATGGTGGCCACCCGAGATGTCGGCACCGTCCTGGCCGAGGCGCTGCTGTCGCCCCCGCGGCACAGCGAGACCATCGTTCTCACCGGTCCCGCCTACCGCGAACGGGAGATCGCCGAGATGCTTGCCAGGCTGCTCGATCGCGAGTTGGAGGTGGTGACACTGCCCAGGGCTGCCTGGAAGGACACGTTCCTGTCCGCGGGCGTCTCGGCCGAAGCCGCCCAGATGCTGATGGAACTGCACGACGCCGGCGACGCCGGTCGTCTCATCCCGCACGGAGACCGCACGGTGCACGGCAAGACCGGGATCGAGCAGACCCTCGCCGGGCTCGTCGCGGTGCCGGCCTGAAGGGCGTGGTGGTCTCAGCCGACGACGCCGGCGGCGCCGGCGGCGCCCAGGGTCGGCCGACCGGACCGACACCACCACCGACCGTGGTGTCGCACTGCTGGCCTGGGTGGCCTCGGCGTCGTGCTGGCCGCGTGCTTCCTCGGCCCTCTAGCCGCCGGGGAGGTGGTGCGGCTGCGCTCGCTGCTGCGCTCTTCTTCGACGAGCCGGGCCCGCCCGGGCCGGATGACATTCAATGCGGCAGCGGACCGTCCGGAATCGTTTCTAGTGTGGTGGGGAACGGAAGGAGTGGCCATGGAACCGTTCCTCAATGCCGCACTGGGAGTGCACGTGGTCCGCGCCCCGCAAGATCCCCCGGAGTGGGACCTGATCCATCCGAGGGATCGCGCCAATGTCGCGAACCGCCGCGTCGGACGGCCCCGCCGTGGTGACGGGCCCGGCCGAGTCGCGTAGCCCCCGTGGGTGGATGCCGGCGCCTGGGCAGAGTTAACAATCGGATCGCCTCTCAGCCTAGCCAGGCTTAGCCAAGCCACCTAGGATGCATGCTATGCAGGTCAACGTGCATGAGGCGAAGTCTCAACTTTCTCGACTGATCGAGGCCGTCCTGGCGGGTGAGTCGGTCACGATCGCCCGCGCGGGTAAGCCGGTCGTGGACCTGATCGCACACCGGGGCCCAGAGGTCACCATCGGGGTTGCGGGATGGGAAGACTTCCGGGCCGACCCTGCTACCTTTGACGGCTCCGACGCCCAGATTGCGGATCTCTTCTATGGCGAGCCTGCGCCCGACGGCGAGCCCGCGACCGAGCGCGAGCCCGCCCCGTGAACGGTGTGCTGCTGGACACCAATGCGCTCCTGTGGGTGCTCGCGGGTGACCCACAACTCGGCACCGGTGCGAGGGCGCACCTCACCACCTCGACTTCGCCCCGCTACTCCTCAGCATCGGTGCTTGAGATCACCATCAAACAGATGCTAGGCCGCCTCGAGGTACCGGGTGAGGTCGCAGACGCTGCCGCAGCGGCCGGTCTGGTCGAACTCCCGTTCCGCTCCCACCATGCCTCCGGTTTGGAGAGGTTCCCCGATCTGGCCAAGCACGACCCGTTCGATCGCATGCTCTTGTCCCAGGCCCGGCACGAGGACCTGCTCCTGCTGACCTCGGACCGCCAACTGCTGGAACTCGGTATCGATTGGGTCATCGACGCCCGTCGCTGACACGAGATGCCAGCCGCCCAGCAGCCGCCTCGCGGCGGAAGGCCGCCTCAAAGATCGCCTTGTGGCTGGCACAGCGCGACATCACATCCGCGACAACCGGGGGCCAGCCATGGACGGACCGCGGCGGCTTCGTCGACGGCATCGTCGTCCCACTGCCCCGGCGGGGCGGAGAGTTGCCGTGGCGGAACCGGCGCTAGCCAGCACTCAGCGCGTGGCGAAGGCGGGTCACGGCAGCGACCAGGTCGAGGCGTTCCTGCTCCAGGCGCACATCGCCCTCGGCGCGCACCATCGCCAGCGCTGACGCCTCGTCCTCGGTCAACCTGGTCAACTCGGCGCGGGTGGGTCTGGGCTCGGGCACCCATAGATCGCGGTGGCCCTGCAGTGTCTCGGTATCCATCAGCACCGAGGCCACGTGCGCACAGTGGGCACGGAACCGGTCCAGGATCGCAAATCCGTGGCTGTCCAGATCGCCCCAGTACAGCAGCCGTGCCCGACGCAGCCACCCGATGGCCGGCAGCCGGTCCACCGCGTGCCCGCTACCGAGCACGACGACGACGCCCGCCAAGGAGGGCAACGCCACCAAGGTTTCCAGGTTCTCCACCACCAACACCGCAGCCGGATCCACCCGGAGTGCGTCGAGTTCATTCACCGTGGCACTCAGATCAGTCAGCCCGGCGGGCGCGAGGCTCGGATCGAGGAACCGCACCCGGACCAGGTCGGGCATGCTGGCCAGCCCCAGGTCCGCGCGGCCGGTGATCGCCTGGTGCAGTCCGGTGACCAGGCCGCGGTGGTTCTGGGTCCACTTGGTGTCGACGCCGCGGACCGGCAATTGGCGGATGTAGGCACCGGACTCGGGATGGTCCACCAGCCAGGCCAGCACCGCCCGAAGCCGTTCATAGTCCGGCGCCGGCAGTGCGGTCAGCGCCGCGGCGTGGCCGCGCACCGCTCGGTGCAGTGCCGCCCCGGCATCGGGCGTACGCGCCGACCACTGCCCCAGTAGGTCGGCCACCCGGGCGGAGACAGTGCGCCAGTGACTGGCCCGCTCGGCGATCGCGGCCACCTGCGCCGGATCGCTCACCTGTAGGCGCACCGGCACCTCCTGGGTGCCCAGGCTCGCCCAGCGTCGCCGCTGCCACACCACCCCGGGAAGTTCAGCCTCCCGCCAGGACGACACCCAGCCGGCCGCCTCGGCCGGGTCGCCCAGCGCGGCAGACTCGGTGGGCGGATGCAACGGCACGCTGAGCAGCGGCTCCGGAGCCGACTCGTGCACCACCGGCTCGTGCGGTCCCGGCCCCGGTGGTGCCGCGGCGGCCGAAGCCGCGCGAAGCGCCCAGGTGATGTGGTGGCGCTCGTATCGTCGCCGGGCCCGATCCCGGGCGGCAGCGAGGGTGATCACGTGCGCCGCCTGCGCGGCAGCAGCCCTGCCCTGGCCGTCACGTCGGCATCTCCAACGGCAATGTCCCGTCGGCGTAGTCATCCTGCTGCGCGGGCACACTCTCCCGCTCGGGCGCACCATTGCGCTGGGGCCGCTCCTGTTGCCCGTTGCCGGCCGACGCGACGCCGGCCGGTTCGCCCACCAACGCGGCGACGTCGTCGAAGTCCACCACGCCCACGGTGGACTGCTTGCGGTCCGCGCAGGTGGCCAGGCCGATCCCGCCCACGTACTCCTCCAGGGTCTGCAACAGTTTCAGCGGAGTCGCCAGAATCATGTGGAAGCCGAACTCGCCGAAGATGTCCATGGCCATGGAGGTGAAGGCGGTGTCGGCCTTGTCGAAGGCTTCATCGAGCACCACGGTGCCGAACCGCGGCAGATCCTGGCCCTCCTCGGCGAGTTGGTAGCGCAACGCCGCCGCCAGACAGAACACCACGAGTTTCTGCTTCTGCCCTCCGGACAAACCCGACCCGGAGTCGTGCACCGCCAGCACCTGGCCCTGCTCGTCGATCTCCTGGGCGATGAAGCGCACGTGCTTACGGGTGTCCAGACACAGTTCCTGCCAGGTGCGGTCTGCGTACTCGGAGGAGGCCAGACGACCCATGAGCCGCGACATCACCTCGAAGGCGGCCTCGGCCTCCGCGCGGTCACGTGCCCCCCAGGATCCGGAGGTAATGGTGTTCAGATCGGCGAGGAACTCCTTGGCTGCGGTCGAGCGATTGTCGGTGACCTTGATGTCCAGGAAACGGCCCACGTCGAAAGGTGAACGACGCAGCGAGGCGTTCACCGGAGCGATCCGGTCGCGGATCTCTTGCGGCGCCCGGCGGATCTGGTTGGCCAGTTGCACCACGTTGCGCTGGGACTGCTGCTCGAGCAACTCGAAGAATCGGTCCTCGAACTCCGGCAGCCGGTCGGCCTGCAACCGGCGCAGGATCTCCAGGTAACCACCCCGGTCGCCCACCTGGTCGGACAGGTCCGCGGCCAGCGCCTGCCAGCGGGTGCGGAAGTCCCGGGCGATAGCGGTGATGTGGTCCTCCGCTTGCCGCGCGGCCGTTGTAGCGGCGTCACGCTCGTCGACAAGTTCCGCGCTGACCGTGGTGGCGATCCGGTCGATGGTGTCGTAGGTGACAGTGCGGCGGGTGCGAGCGGTGTGGAAGCGGCGCTCAAGTTCCTCTTGGGCCTGCGCCGGCACCGCATTCGGCGCCGGCTCGATCTCGGCGAGAACCTTCTGCACGGCCTCCAGGTGAGCCCTCGCCTTGGCCAGCGCGTCCCGGTGGGCTTGCTCGGCTTGCTCGGCCTGCCGCAGTGCCTCTTTGGCCCGCTCGGCCTCCAACTCGGCGGCGTGCAGGTCGGTGTTGCCGGCCCGCAACTCCTGCAGGCGCGCGGTGCTGCGTGCCAGCGCGGCCTCAGCCGCGGCCACATCCATCGCCGGCCACTCCCGGCGCTGCAGCCCCCGCAACACGGTGGCGCGGGCCTGGGCGGCCTCCTGCTCCCTTTCCAACCGTCCGAGCCGGCCGTTGACCTGGTCGAGTTCGCCCTTGAGGCGGCGTAACTCCTCCAGGAAAAGGTCCACCTTGGCGGCGTTGTCGAAACCCAGCACCCACCGGGATCGGTCATCGATGCGGGAGCGGTCGTCCTTCTCATACCGGGTGCGACCGCGTTTGACCTGCCCGGCGCGAGTGACCGCCCGCTCGTGCTCGTGCAGATCAGCGGCGGAGTCGACGCAGGCGTAGTCGTAACTGCGGGCCAGCGTTGCGTGCAGCCAGGGCGCCATCGCACCCTCGGCCACCTCCACCCGATGCACCAGTGACAATTCGGTGCGAACCGGTCGCGGCGACTCCACCTGTGCCGGCACGCTCTCCAGCGACAAGCGGGTGCCCAGGTGGTGGGCGTCGGCAGCGGCGGTGACGCTCTCGCGGTGGGTCGCGGGCACCAGCAGCACGGTGGCCAGTGGCCGCAGCACCCGTTCGATCGCTCCGGTCCACTCGGCATGCTCACCGCGCACCTGCAGCAGTTCACCGGCGAACGGCAGCGACGACGACGACAGGCCGGTCTCCCGGCACAGCAGGTCCCGGGCGGCCAGCAAGCGGGCGTCGAGGTTGGATCGCACCCCGCGCAGCGCCCGCAACTCGGTCTGCACGGATTCGTTGCGCAGGCGCAAGTCGGCCGCCTGTTCCTGCAGCCGGTTTGCTTGCTCCCGCCGGGCCGCCTCGGCCTCGTCGGCGCGGTCGGCCTCTCGCCGCGCTGTGGATTGCAGTTCGGTGAACTCCTCGAAACTGGTGGGCATGGCCACATCGACCTCGGCCAGGTCGCCGGCGAGCTGGTCCCGGGCAGCGCGTGCCGCGGCCAGGACTCGCTCGTCGTTGTCAACCACGAGCCGCTGCATCTGCAGAGCACTCCCCCCGCGCTCGGCGACCACCTGGCGCGCCAGGTCCAGGGCGGACCGGGCGTCCTGGGTGGCAGCGGTGGCGCCGGTCAGTTCGTGCTCGGCCGTGGCCAGCCCGGCCTCGGCCTCGGCGCGGGCCTGTTCGGCCAGGGCGTGCTTCCAGGTGTCTCGGAACGGCGCCAGGGCGGTGCGCAACCCGTCGGCTTGCTCAGCGGCTGCGACGCGCTCGTCGTACTCGGCCGCGTAGCCGGTCAGCGGGGTGAGCACCTCGACCTGGCTGCGGGCCTCCACCACGTGGGCGTGCGCCTGGGACAGGTCGGCGAACTGCTCCACGGCCGTGGTGGCCAGCGCCCGGGTGGGCGGTTCATCGAGCATGAACGTGCGGAACAAGTCATCGAGGTTGTCCAGGCTCTTGGCGCCCTGGGTCTTGTGCAGCAGCACCAGGGCGTTCTCCCCGGCGATGCCCAGCAGGCGGCAGAACCGGGCGGAGAACACTGAGTGCCGGGGGGTGACCAGCGCCTGTGGCCAGGCCGCCTTGATCTGCCGGACTTCCAGGCCACCGCGCACGTAGGGCTCGAAGTCCGGCAGGTCCACCGGTTCCTGGCTCAGCACATGCAACTCGGTGGCATCGGCGGGTGTGCTCGCGCCGCGGCGCAGGTGGTACAACTTCACCAGCGTGACGCTCTTGCCGGTGCCGTCGCCGTACCGCAGCAGGATCCCGCTCCAGGTCGCCCCGCTCCGCAGGTAGTCGCTGACCACCTCACCGCTCTCCTCATCGGCGTGGCGGCGCCAGGCACCCCGGATATAACTGAGAGTGGTGCGATCGGCACGCCGGGTGTCCCCGTCCGCCGCAGCGGCGTTGAAGCGCAACTTGCCGCGCGGCACCAGCACCGCCGCGATCGCGTCCACCAGAGAGGACTTACCCGAACCGGAGTGCCCGGTGAGCAAGTAACCCTTGCGCGGGATGTCGAGGCGGTGGTGGCCGTGGAAGGTGCCCCAGTTGACCACCTCGAGGCGTTCCAGACGCCACTGGCCGGTGTGGGTGAGGGTGGCGGACATCAGGTGAGTTCCTCCTGTGGCGAGTCTTCCGCTTCGGCTGCTGCGCCGTCGTCGTCCTTTTCGGTGGGCGTGGGACGTTCGGGAGGCGTCTGCGCGACCGGGGCGGCGCCGTCGTCCGCGCCGTCCTGCGCGCCGGCGAGCCGGTCGAACTCGGCCTGCACGGCAGCGATCTCCTCGGCCCCGAAGACCAGGCGCAGCACCGGGGAGATCTCGTAACGGCCCTCGGTGCTGGTGCGGGCGAGGATCCCGTAATCGATCAGTTTGCGACGGGAGGAGTTGATGCGTTTGGCGAACATCGCCGGGTCGGCGTCGTCACGGCCGCGGTACACCTGGAGTTGGTCGGCGATCTCATCGGAGCCCACGATCACGCGCTCGCCGCTTCCGGCCTGCAGCAACTGTTGACGCAGGTGTAACACCATGGCCGTGTCCAGGAACGTCATCGACGCCGACCGGACCACGCGAGGGGCCTCGACCTCCTCCGGATCGGCGTTGCGCACGAACGCGACCTCGGCCTCGGTGTCGATGATCAGGTCGAGGAACAGGTCGGCCAGCCGGGAGCGGATCGGGTGCTCATCCGCAAGCAGCGCGGTCCACAGTTGCGGGTGGCGCCGGGCCGACAAGTAGGGACCGCGCAGCAACTGCACCAACGTGCGCCGGGAGACTTCCCGCAACGCGCCGGTGTCCCCCTCCCACAGCGGGCTCGGGGCGGCGGCGTCGGTGTCGGTGTCGGTGTCGGTCACGCCTGCCAGCGTAATCATTGGGTCCGACGTCCGGCGGCGGGCACTACCCCACCGGCGCGGTGAACAGATACACCGGCACGGTGCCGACGCGTGCCACACCGGTGGCTGCGGTCCATGTCACCCGTTCCGCACCGCCCACCTCGGTGCCGTGTTGCTCAGCCAGCACGAGGAGTCCGACGACGGAGGCCACCCCTTGTGTGGCAGGTCGGGCGGCGAGGACCTCACCAATAGTGGACGGGCCGGCCTCGGCCAGCACGGCCGCGACGTTGTCGGTGAGTTCCTTCATGTCGATCTCCGAGGTTCGGGCCAGTTCCCGCAATGCGGCCACGTCCACCGGCGCGGCCTCCACTGTGGTGACGTCCTCGGTGACCTCCGAATCGGCCGGGTTGTGCAGCCGGAGCGCGCCGACGGAGGCCATCGGGACCGAGGTCAGGTCCAGATCCGGGCCCACTCGGTGGAACGGACGAACGGTGTCGCTCAGGTCCATCGCGGTGCGCAGGGTCTGGCGCAGCAGCCGGTGGATCCGCCGGTCCTGCGCCAACTCCTGGCTTTGCACGAACCGGCGCAGACTGCGGGAGAAGGCAGTCATCACCTGGTGGATCTCCCCGCTGGCATCTTGGAGGCTGGGCAGCATCCGGCGCAGCCGCCGGGTCTGCCGGGCTGGGATCTCCTCGGCAAATGGTCGCTCGAGCAACTCGGCCAGGTGTGCTTCGAGTTCGGCGCTGCGCTCGGGGTCGAGGATGAGGGAGTAGAACCCGGTGAAGGTGCGGCCGGCCTCGGAGGCGGCCAGGTGGTCCACTCCCCGGAAGATGTCCTCCAGCACCGCGCCGCGGGAGGACTCCTGTTCGATGAGTTTCTCCCGCAAGGACCGGTTGAGTTGCTCCATCTCGGTGCGTACCCGTGCGAAGTCGGCCGGTAGTTCCTCGGTCAGGGCCAGGATGTCACGCGTCCGCTCCAAGGCGCGATCGGTTTGGAGTACCTCGAAGTCCCCGGCGGCGACACGCTCGATCTGCGCCTCGAGGCGGTCGCGTTGCTCGCGCAGTGCCCGGAGCCGGGAGGCAGCGTCCGGGTCGGTCTCCACGGCGAGTTCGCGCACCCGCTGCAGGATGGTGGTGAGCCGGGATTCGGTCACGGTCTGGGAACGATCGGTCAGTTGGGTGACGAAACGGATCGCGGTGAGGGCCCCTTCGGACAATTCGAAGAACTCATCGCGCGTTGCCTCGGCAGCACGGCGGATGAGGAAACCGGACTCCCGCCAGGAGGCACAGTACTGCTGGGCGGTCTGGGGCAGGTCGAAGCCGTGATCGCGCAGCACCGCCAGATCCTCATCCACCCGGCTGAACAACACCGGGGCGGGTAGCCGCTGGTCCTGCCCCCCGAGGTGCTCGCCGAGGATCGCGATGGCCACCGCGGCGTGCTGGGCACGCAGCAGCGTCCACGCCGGGTCCTTGGCGCTGAGGCGCTGGGCTGCGAACGCCGTGCTGAGCGTGCTCACGGTGTGACTGTACCGACCGGGCCCGAGCGTGGGGGCCGCCCGAAGATCGAATCAAGCAAGCCCGCAGGAGCGGTGTCCCCACCCCCGGCCCACAGCCGCTCGTGGGCGGCCCACTCGGCATCGATCACGGTCCGCACCGGGGCCGGGTGACCGAACGGCGCCACGCCACCGACCACCTGGCCGGTGTGCTCGAGGACGAACTCCGGTCTGGCCCGGCGCACCTTGCGATAGCCCAGGTCAGTGGCGACCTTGGTGTCCACCCAGTGGGCGCCGCTTGCGATCACCAACAGCGGCTCGCCGTCGGCCACGAAGATGGGGGAGTTGGCGATCTGATGGACGGTGCACCCCAGCGCCTCTGCCGCGGCCGCGGCCGTGGGTACGTCCTCATCCGCGTCGGGCAGTGACGCCAGGACAGGTTCCCTGGGGCCTAACAGGATTCGAGATGCCGGCCCGGCAGCCGCCTCACGGCGGAAGGCCGCTCGTAGCGGCGGAGTTTGGAGCCCGGGGGCTTACACCGGGCCCGCACCAGATGTAACCAACCACTCCCGGTGACTATTCCGGCACCGTGATCCGCAGCCAGGGTTCTTACCCCACCGCAGCGAAGGCCCGCACCGGGAACGTCGCCAGGCCCCGCACCGCCGGCGGAACCGCGGTGAACGTGAATCCCCGCGCGGGTAGGCCGGACAGCCCGGTGAGGTGCTCCACCACGGGGATCCCGGCTGCCAGCAGTACCGAGTGGGCCGGCCGGGTGCCGCCGCCGGTGTGGTCGATGTTGACCGAGTCGATGCCCACCAGCCGCGCCCCGGCATCGACCAGTAACTGCGCGCCGTCCTCGGTCAGGAACGGGTGCCCGGGGTCGCCGTAGGCCTCGGTTCCCCAGTGCCGGTCCCAGCCGGTGTGCAGCAGCACCGCCCGGTCGTGCACGTCCAGCCCGTCGAAGGCCTCCGGCCCGATCGCTTGGCCGCAGTCGACGACGACGCCGGGCACTATCGCGCACCGGTGCAGTGACAGCGCGCTCAGGTCGTGCCCCTCCGGGTAGCGGTGGGCGGGGGTGTCCAGGTAGGTGCCGGTGTTGGCCACCATGTCGATGCGCCCGATGGCGAACTCGGTGCCCGGTTCGTATCGGTCGCGGGAATCGGCGAACGTGAGGTGCTCGGTGATCACCGGCCCCGGCAGGCCGGGGTAGGTGATCATGACGTCGGTTACCGTATGGCTCAGATCGATGAGTTCCATGCACGGATCATGCCAGGCACCGGGCCCTGTGCCGGAGTCTGTCGGCCGCCAAGGTTGGCCCTGCGGTCAGCGCACCACGGCCCGGCGCACCAGCAGGGCCATGGCCTGGGGATCATCGCTGTCGAGCACCAGGTCGCCCTCGCCCTCACCGCCGCCCTCCCAGTGGAACTCGATGCCGGGGTTGTGCACATCGGAACCGTCGGCAAGGAAGAAGTGCGGGCTGCCCTGCACAGCCTCATCACGACCGCGGTAGTCGCGCATCATCTGGCCGCCAGGCCCGGAAGCCGAAGTCGGGGACCATGTCGGTAAAGGTGGGGATCTCGGCGTCGACCAGACCCTTCGGCAGCGGCATGGAGTTCACGTCCTCCAGGAGGAACAGTCGGTGGTCCACCCGGACGTGCTCATCCAGGCCGGCTTCGGCGCGGGCGGCGTAGAAGCGGTGCAACTGCACGGTGGCCCACCCGCACGCCACGTCGGTGTAGAGAACCACCGTGCCGGGCTCGACGTGGACGGTCATGGCACGTTCCTTCCCTCGCGACTACTTGCCCTTGGCAGGGTGCCCCGCCCGGGGCCGGTCGGCATCCGCACGGCCAGCGTACGCGGGACTGCTGCCCTTAGGCCGGCGCCGGGAGTCCGGTGAGCCAGTCGCGCACTGCCCCGGCGATGGCGTCCTGGTCCTTCTTCAGGCTGTGATCCCCGGCCACCGTCACCACGGTGCGCTCGGGCGCGGCCGGGGGCATCCCGAACCGGTCCCGCTCGCCCTGCACCACCAGCACCGGCACCCCGGCGCCCTCCAGTTCGGGCAGCCGGGAGGGCCGGTCCTTGGGCGGCTGCAACGGGAACGCCAGGCACAACGCCCCGATCGCGTCGAGGTCGGTGGCGGTGCGGCAGGCCACCCGGGCCCCGGAGGACCGGCCGCCGACGACGACGGGCAACCCTGCGTACGCACCGTTGCGCAGGTGCATGGCGACCTGGGTCCAGGCACTGTCGAGTTGCCGGGCCGGTGCCGGGCCGCGCCGCCCCGCGACCCGGTAGGGCTGTTCGACCAGGGCCACGTGCCAGCCCAGGTCGCGGGCCACACCGGTGGCGGTGAGCAGGTCCGGGGCACCGACTCCCCCACCGGCGCCGTGGCCGAGCATGAGCAGGCCCTGGGGCTGGTGCGGCGTGGGACGCAGGTGCACGCGGGCCGGACCGCCGTCGGTATCGATCAGCAGTTCCTGCTCGCGAACCGCATCGGCTTGATCCGTCATGGCTCGATTCTAGGGAGGCCGCGTGCCGGGCACGGCGGGGCGCCCTACTGTTGCCGGCTAGCCATCTCGTTGACCCACAGCGGCACGTACGGCGAGACGCACCCCGGTGGGGTCGGGTAGTCCTTGAGCACTTCCAGCCGGGCCTACTCCTTGCGGTACTCACCTTGGCTGGGTGCCGCCTCGCCGGCCTCGGGCGGCACCGTGCGGTCCTCACCCTGGCTGGGTGCTAGTTCGCCGGCACCGCCCTGGCTGGGCGGCACCTCGTGGCTGATCCGGAACCGGCGCAGCGGGCCGTTGACGGCGGCGAGGATCGCGATGCCGGCCACCGCGGCCAGCCCCCCGGAGGCGGCGGCGAAGGCGGCGCCGGTGAACCCGGCCACCAGGCCACCGCGGAAGTTGCCCAGTTCGGGTCCGGCCACCCCGATCACGTGCTCGACGGAGGTCACCCGTCCGCGGTGGCTGTCCGGGGTGGCCAGTTGCACGGCGGCGCCGCGGGAAACCACCGAGATGGTGTCGGCGGCACCGGCCACCACCAGGGCGGCCAGCGCCAGCCACAACGGACCGACCAGCCCGAATACGGCGATCGTCGCGCCCCAGATACCCGCCGCCCACAATTGCACCACGCCGGGCCGGTCGGAGCGGGTGAAGGTGCCCGAGACCAGGCCCGCCAGGACGCCGCCGGCCCCGATGGCGGTGAGGAACAGGCCCAGGGTCTCGGGGTCACCCCCGAAGCGTTCCTCGTTGATCATCGGGAACAGCGCGATCGGCATCGCGAGCAACGTGGCCACCAGGTCGGTGGCGTAGAGCCCTCGGAGTACCGGCCTGCGTGCGATGAAACCCATCCCGTCCACGACGGCGTGCACGCCCCGCGCACGGCCGCCACCGGTGGGTGGCATCGCCGGTAGGCGCAGCACCGCGTACAGGGCGACCAGATAGGCCACGGCCAGCGCCAGGTAGGGCGGGGCCAGGCCCCATTGCCCCAGGATCACCCCGGCTGCGGCCGGGCCGATAAGTACGGCGAACTGGAAACTCAGGTGCTGCAGCGCGATCCCCGCGGCGACCAGGTCCCGCTCCAGCAGACGCACCGGGAAGGTCCGCATCGCTGGGGCGCCGAGGGCGCCGGCGCCGGCCTGAACGGCCACCAGCAGCAACAGCACCGGCAGGGAGTCCAGGTCCGCGAGCGCTTGCCCGGCCAGGCCCAGCGCGGTGAGCATCTGGACCACCACCGCGGTCCGCACCAGGTTGCGCCGGTCCACCGCATCGGCCAACACCCCGCCGAACAGGCCGAACACCACCTGCGGGATCGCCCGGGTCAGACCGACCACGCCGGTCCAGATCGGGCTCTCGGTCATCACCCACACCTGGTACAGCACCGCAACCAGCGTCATGTTGGCCGCCACCGCGGACAACGAAGTCCCGAGCCACAACCGCCGGAAGGGTGCGCTCACCCGCAGGGGGCGAAGATTGACCAGGCGATGAAGCACGCGTGCCACCGTAGCCGCTCACCCTGGTGGTTGCGCCAAGTCTTTTTCCCGGCGACACCGTTCACCCGGGCCCGATCTCACTCGGTGGACATCCCCGGCGCACCCGCACCCCTCGGCCGAGCGCTGCGTAACCTCCCCAAGGGCACGGCCGAATCCACGGCCGTTGGTCACGCCCAGAACTGCCCTACCGAACGGAGCCACCATGACCGCCACCGCCACCCGAGCCACCGAGCCCGAGATCGCCAGCATCGGCGTCGCCGGCAGCTGGCAGACCGGCACCCACACGCGGGTGGAGGCCCGCAACTTCACCCTCGACGTCGACGAACCGCCGGCGCTGGGCGGGGCCGACGTCGGAGCGAACCCGATCGAGTACATCCTCACCGGGCTGTCGGGGTGCCTGGGCGTGGTGGTGCAGGTGGTGGCCGCCGAACTGGGCATCACCGTCAGCGGAATCGAATCCAGCGCCACCGGAGACCTGGACCTTCGCGGCTTCCGGGGAACCGCCGAGGTGTCCCCGCACTTCCAGAGCGTGGACCTGCAGGTACACCTGACCACCACCGCCACCGCTGATGAGGTGGCCGAGCTGCGCCGTCAGGTCACCGCCCGCTGCCCGGTGCTGAACCTGATCACCGATGCCGGCGTGGACGTGCACGAGACCTGGCACGTCAACTGAGCCCCTGAACCCAGAGCGCCCGTTCGGGGCTGGTCACGCCTCCAGCACGGCGGGCAGCCCGAACCGGCCGAACAACTCCGGCGTGAAGTGCACGGTCACGTGCGCCACGCCGGCGTCGGTGATGGTGATTTGCTGCAGGTGGAAGGCACGGTGCGCACCGTCGGCGGAGCGCATGTACAGCGCCAGCACCGGCTGACCGTTGGCCGAGGTCGGCACCATCCGGATGTCTCCGGCGCGCTCGGCCGGGCACCAGGTGCCGATCAGCGCGCCGACCTGCTCGGCGCCGGAGTACCAGCCCGGGAACGGGGGCATCTCCCAGACCACGTCCGCAGCGAGCAGGTCCACGATCGCGGGAATGTCGTAGGCCTCGAAGGCCGCCATGTAAGCCGCCAGCAGCGCGCGGCGGCGCTGGCCGTCGGGCATCTGCGGAGCCTCGTCGGGGTCGAGCCGGGCCAGCTTCGCCCGGGCACGCTGCAAGGTGGAGTTCACCCCGGCCACCGTCATGTCCAACGCCTCGGCCACCTCCCGGGCGTGCCACGCCAGCACCTCCCGCAACAGCAGCACCGCGCGCTGGCGGGCATTGAGGTGTTGCAGCGCGGCCACGAACGCCAGCCGCACGCTGTCGGCGCTGATAGCCCGGGTGGCGGGGTCATCGAGACCGGAACCCCAGAGCACCTCATCAGGCATCGGCTCCACCCACGAGACCCCAACCTGCGGATGCGGTTCATCCGCGGCATTGGCCGCCGGGGCCCCCAGACCGGTGGGCAGAGGGCGGCGGGGCCGGCCCTTCAGGTGAGTCAAGCAGGCGTTGGTGGCGATCCGGAACAACCAGGTGCGCAGCGAGGAGCGGTTCTCGAAGCCGTGGTAGGACCGCCAGGCACGCAGGTAGGTCTCCTGGACCAGGTCCTCGGCGTCATGCACCGATCCGGTCATCCGGTAACAGTGCGCCAGGATCTCCCGGCGCATCGGCTCCAGCAGGGCCGCGACGTCAGGGGCGTCGGGCCCGGCTTCGCGGGTGCCGGCATCAACTGCGGAGGACATGACAGCACCGTAGAACTGCAGGCGGGGCGCTGTCACCCCAGGCCGACGACGCCGGAAGCCGGCGCAGCACGGCCTGGGAGGGTGTGTCACGGGCTGACGCAGAACTCGTTGCCCTCCGGGTCGGTCATCACGTGCCAGGAGTGCGGGCCCTGGCTGTTGGTCTCGAGGTAACGCGCTCCCCGCGCCACCAAGTCATCGCGGATGCTGTCGATGTCCCCGCCCGAGGTGATGACGTCGACGTGCCAGCGCAGTTTGCCGACCTTGGGCTCGGGAACCTCCTGGAACACGATTCGCTGCCGATCCAGTTGACCGGCTTCGGCTTCGGGGCAGATCGCGGCCGCCCCGCGCCAGACCCGTTCGCCGCGGAACATCTGCGTGTCGGCGTCGGTGGCGAAACCTTGATCGATCATCGACTGCACGAAGTCGGGATCGGTGGGCTCGACCTGCCACCCCACCAGGGTCTGCGCCCACCAGCGGGCCTGGGCGTGGGCGTCGCGGCAGTCGACGTTGATCTGGATTCGGTAGTGCCCGGGCATCGGTGCCTCCTTGATCGATTGCGTAGGCGCGGCAGCCCCGGTTCGGGCCACCGGCTCAAGGGGCCACCATTGTGGCGGCCACCTCTGACAATGACCACGCCCGGGGCCTGGCGATCCTCGATACCCTGGAGGGGTCCTGCCCTGCCCTCCCCCACCAGTGCGGCGCCACAGTCTCGGAGGATGCGTGTCCAGGCCCCACCCCGCGGCCGCAGCCACCGAGTTGCCCGGCCACCGCGACCATGGCAACCGCACGAGCCCCACCGGCGACGAGGAGCGCGTGAGCCGCACCGGCATCCTGCGCCGCACGATCCTTGCCATCACCGCCCTGTGGGTCGCGGTGATGCTGGTGTGGTCGGTGCTGTTGCCGACCTACCGCTCACCCGATGAGGTCGGGCACGTCTCCAACGGCTACGCCCTGCTGGAGAACGGGGAGTGGCCGGGGTACCAGGAACTGGAACTGCTCACCTGGGTCGTCGAGGCCCGCCCACCCGAGCACGCCGGCTACCAGGCACTGACCACAGATACCACCCACCTGGCTCCCTCCTTCGCTGACCTGCGCGAGCAGAACCTCGGCAGCCCCTGGTCCGGGGAGATCAGCACCACCGGGCAGCACCCACCGGGCTACCACGCACTGGTCGCCGGCGCCCTCGCGGTACTCCCGGCCGATGTTCCCGCCCACGTCACCGTCTGGTGGCTGCGGCTGGGCAACGTCGCCCTGCTCGCACCACTGCCCTTGCTGCTCGCCCTCGGTGCCCGCCGGCTGCGCGCACCCCCGGCGGCGGTGGTCGCAGCCGCCGCCTTCCCCCTGCTCATCCCCCAACTCGGCACCCTCGGCGCGGCGGTCAGCAACGACAACCTCATGGTCCTCACCGCCACCGCGGCCACGATCCTGGCCGTGTACGCCGCGACCGGTGACATGCGGCGCCGCATCGCGGTCGGCGCCGGGGTGGTGCTCGCCGTCGCACTGTTCACCAAGGCCTTCGCGCTCCTGCTGGTGCCGCTGATCGGCCTGGCCTATCTCCTCGGTGGATGGCGAGCGGGCGCCCTCGCCAAAGCGGTCCGAAGGCTGGGCCTCGTCGCCGCACTCGCCGCCACCACCGGGTGGTGGTGGGTCGCCAACCTGTTCCGGTACGGGACCGTGCAGCCCGCCGGTCACTACCCCCCTCGTCCCGAGGGCCCGCTCGACCCGCTCCAGACGCTGCCGGACTTCCTCCTCGAGATCGCGATCCGGGTGCCGGGTCGCTTCTTCTCCTCCCTGGCCATCCAGATCGGACAGCAGCCACCCCCGTTTCCCTACCGGATGACCACGGGCCTGTTCGCGCTGCTGCTCCTGCTCGCCGTCGTCGCACTCGTCCGCACCGCCTCCTTCGGGATGCGTCGCGCCGACACCGCCCTGCTGCTGCTGCCGTTCGCGGCATCCTTCGCCGCGATGATCTCCGGGGTCTGGCCGCTGCACCTGCAGACCGGCCTGATGGTGGGACTGCAGGGGCGGTACCTGTACACCGGGCTCGCCGGGCTGGTGCTCGTGGTGGTGCTCGGGCTCGCCGCGACGGCGCCGCGCAGGGCGCGCTGGGTGGTTCCCGGGGTGATCCTCGCCGGAGGCGGGCTGTACACGCTGGTGAGCATGCGCAAGGTCGCCGGTTTCCACTGGGCCGAACGTGACTCCGCGCTCGGGGACGCGATGGAGGCGCTGCGGGCCTGGGCTCCTGCCCCCGATGCGGTGTTGTGGCTCATTGCGCTCGCCGCGGCTGGGGCTGCGGTGTGGGTCGTCGCCTCGACGGTGACGACGGCGCGCCGCGACCTCGCTGCTGCGGCCCCGGTCAGGGCGTAACAGGTTCGTATGGGCGCGGGTGCGCACCTTGGCGGACGACGACGGCGAGGGCAGGCTGGGACGTCGTGCACACCGACGTAGCAGCCGGGCAGGCACACCGGCGTGCACGCAGCCGGATGCCCCGCGCAGTGGTGGTGCTCACCGCGCTCTGGGTGGCGTCCCTGCTGCTGTGGTCGGTGCTGCTGCCCACCTTCCGCTCCGCCGATGAGAGCTGGCACGTCTCGGCCGCCTACTACCAGCTCGAGACCGGGGACTGGCCCGGCTTCCAGCAGATGCCCGAACTGTGGTGGGTGATCGATGCCACCCCGCCCGGTCACGGCGACTATGAGCCGCTGCCTGCCCAGGTCCCGCCCGGGGCCGACGCCTCGTTCACCGAGCGACGCGATGAGACCGTGGCCACCTCCGGGCCTGCGACCAACCGGGCCGGGCAGCACCCGCCGCTGTACTACGGGTTACTCGGGATGGTGATCGAGGTGGCGCCATCACAGGTGCCTGCCGCCCAGACCGTCTGGACGCTGCGCCTGGTCAGCGTAGCGCTGCTCGGCCCGCTGCCCCTGCTGCTGGCCCACGGGGCGCGGCGCCTGGGCGGCAACCGGCCGGTGCTGATCATCGCCGCGGCGCTACCGCTGACGGTGCCCCAACTCGGCGCCCTGGGCGGGGCGGTGAACAACGACAACCTCCTCATCGCCGCGGCCGGAGCCACCACCGTGCTGGTGACCCACACCCTCTCCGGGGATCTGCGCTACCGGATCACGGCCCTGACCGGGCTGGCGCTCGCGGTTGCACTGCTGTCCAAGGCGTTCGCGCTGGTGCTGGTGCCGTTCGTGGTGCTCGCCTATCTGGTTGCCGGCCGGCGGTTCGGGCGGTTCGGCGATGCCGTGCGCGGGCTCGCCCTGACCGGTGCGGTGGCCGCGCTCGGCGGGTGGTGGTGGGTGGTCAACCTGCTGCGGTACGGCACCGTGCAGCCGGCCGGGCACTCCCGGCCGCGCCCCGACGGTCCCCTCGGGGTCGCCGAAGCGCTGCCCGGGTATGCCGCCGAGGCGGCAACGCTGATCCCGATGAGGTTCTGGGCGACCCTGTCGATCAAACGCGGTGACCTACCGCCCCCGTTTCCCTACACCTTGACCATCACCTTGTTCGTGGTCCTCGTCGCGGCCCTGGTAGCCATCCCGCTGCTCGCCCGCCGGTTCCCGGGCCTGCGGGCCCTGGACGCCGTGGTGCTGGTGGTGCCGTTCTTCGCCTCCCTGGCGTTGGTGCTCGCGGGCACCTTCGGGCTGTACCGGGAGACGGGCCTGGCAGCGGGGCTGCAGGGCCGCTACCTGTATGTGGGTCTGGCGGGGGCGTTCGTCGTGCTGGCCCTGGCGGCGGGGTGGCTGCCTGGTCGTTATCAGCGGTTCGTGCCGATCCTGGTCACCCTGGGTGCCCTGGTGTTCCTGGCGGTGAGCATGCGCAAGGTGCTCGGCTTCCACTGGGCCACTCGGGATTCCACGATGGCCGACGGCGTCGCGGCCTTGCGCGCGTGGAGTCCGGTGCCGGATGTGGTGCTGGCGCTGCTCGCGCTGGTGTGGGTGGTCGCGGCGCTCTGGGCGCTCATCGAGGCGCGGCCGGCGCGACGACGCGAGGTTTCGGGCGAACCCGGCCCGGCCACCGCCGTCGAGCGCTCCACCTCGGACGGCGACCACTAGCAGCACCCGGTCACCCCCGGGCGGCCTCCTCGATCACCACGATCTGCTCCAGGGCCTTGGCCCGCACCCCGGGCAGCGCCCCCGCGATCTGCGCCGCGACCTGCTCGCGCCGCTGCAGCAGGTCGGCGAGCATCTCCCGGAACCGCGCCTCAGTGGCGTCGGCATGGGCGACGGCCAGCCCGGCCTGGCCGAACATCTCCAGCACCTCGCGGTACTTGTGGCTCCACCCGATCACCAAGGTGGGTACGCCCATCGCCAGCGCGGACACCATCGCGTGAAACCGGGAGGCGACGAACACCTCGCAGAGCGAGATCAGATACCGCAACGCCTGCGAACTCAACTCGGCATCGACGAACAGCACCTTCTCCGGCGCGGCGACGCGGGCATGGATCGCCCGGCACAGCGGCAGGTCGTTGTTGTGCGTCTTCGTGGTGTGCGCCCGGGCGCTGTGCGCGACCAGGAACACCGGCCGGCCGAGATCCTGCGTGATGTGGTCGATCTGGGCGACCACCTCACCCACGTAGTCCTGCCCGCGCGCGGCGGCCCCGGTGTGCAGCACCGCGCTCGGGGAGAGGCCGACGACGTCGCCACCGTCGAAAAAGGTCGTGTCGACGTGCCGGCGCGCCTGGGCGATATCCGCCCGGCCCACCTCGAGCGCGAACGCCAGGTCCGCACCTTCATGGACGTTACGAAGCCCGGTGTCGAGGAGATGCTGGTGGGTCACCGCCCCGCGGGAGATGATCGCCGCCACACGCGGGAGCATGGCCCTGGCGGCCAGGCGGTTCAGCGGCTCGGCGAAGGGCCCCATCGCCTGGGCCACCTTGACCACCGGGGTGCCCAGGAACAGCGCCGGCAGGATGCTCGCCACGTTGTAGATCAGGTACTTGCCGCGCCCGTCCACGAACGTGATGCCGCCTTCGTCCAGGAGCACGTCGGCTCCGGCCAGCACCCCGATCTCCGGCACCGCCCGCTCGATCACCCGCCGCAACGGGGGCAGCAGCCGGTGTGCCAGCGCGGCACTGTTCAGCAGCACGCCCAGGCGCGCCGGGCTCGCGTCCAGCACGCGCACGTTCCGGTAGGGGTTCAGCCGGGCATCGGAGGTGGGGTACATGCTCAGCAGCACGAACCGGGCGCGAGGGTCGGCGGCGCTCAGGTGCTGCACGGAACTCTCCAGCATCGCCGCCGCGCCCTTGTTGCCCGAGAACGCCGAGCCGATGATCGCGATCTTCATGGTCTGGCCACTTTCATGTCGTGGGGGCCGCCCGGGCCGCGGTGAACCGGAGCGCGCCGTAGATCGCCGCAACCAGGGCGTCCCCGAGGGTGGCGAGCAGCCGCGCCGCCAGGGCGAGCACGATGGCCTGTTCCACCGGCAGGTAGGCCACGGCGAGCAGCACGAACACCGACTCGCGCACCCCGATCCCGCTCGGCACGAACACCGCGAGGATACCGGCGGCACCGGCGAAGATGTAGGCGCTGGCCAGCGGGACGTAGGCCGAGGCGGGCACCTCGAACATCGAGGCCGCGATCAGCACCAGCCCGGCGCCGTTCACGATCCGGGGGATCAGGTACATCAACTGGTATTTCAGGGCTGACGGCGACGTGAGGAAGTGCTCGTCGGGCACCTGCCGCTTGAGTACCCGGCGCGCGACCTGGTTGGTGCCCCAGCGCAGCACCGGCCGGCTGGTCAGCACCAGCAGCGGGAGCACCGAGGCGGCGGTGAGAGCCGCGATGCCGCCGTCGCCGTCGGCCAGGTCCAGGGCGCCCAGGAGCAGCAGGATCAGACCGGTGGGCACGATCGAGCCGATGATCAGGAACGCGTTCTCGTAGAAGAAGGACAGCGTGGCCAGGGATTTCGGCACCCCCCGCGAGTGCGCCCAGGTCAGTTTGTTCACCACCGAGCCCACCTGGCCGGGGATGTACTTCAGCAGCCAGGACAGGCAGTGCACCCGGATCGCCTCGGCCACGCCCACGGTGATGCTGCTCAGCTGGGCGATCATCCGGCCCCACAGCACCCCGGAGAGCACCACGGCCAGCGCGAACAGCACCAGCGCGCCGGCGATCCACGCATCGGGGCGCAGGTCGAGGCTGCCCAGGGCCTCGGCGTTGGCGATCAGGGCGCGGGTGAACAGCGCGGCCACCACGGTCACGATCGCCACGGTGAGGAGCCACCGCAGCACCCGGCGCCGCCCAGGCGTCACCGGCCCTCACCGCGCAACGTTGAAACGGCGAAGCACGTCGAGGGACTTCTTCGGCGAGGAGGCGACCAGCGCGTCGCGATCGGCGTACCCGACGGCGATCAGGCAGATGACACGTTCATGGGGTGCTAGGCCCAGGGTCTTCGCCATCTTCATCTCCAGCGGCTCGAAGTCGGGCCAGTTGATCACCGATGAGCTCAGGCCCAAGGTCTCCAGGGCGTACAGGAACCCCATCGTGGCCAGGGCACTGTCGATGTAGATGGCGTGCCGGTCCCGTGGGGAGAAGTAGTTGTCCAGGTTGCCCTTGACCACGATCACCGTGGGGATCTGGTGGTGGTACCCGGCCGTGCCGAACGGGATCGAAGCGACCTTGCGCACCATCTCGGGATCGTCGAACACCAGGAACTCATAGGGGAGCCGGTTGCACGCCGTCGGGGACTCCCGGCCCACCAGCAGGGCCTTGTCGATCAGGTCCCGCGGCACCGGGCGCTGTTCGAACCACCGGATCGAGCGGCGTTGCTTGGCCAGGGCGAGGAGCTGGTCATAGGTGATGTCGCTGGGTTTGATGTCGCGCTGCGGATAGGGGCGCATCGGCACCCCGTTCGTCTCGCCGTCGGGCACGGGGATCGCCGCGAACCGCGACCGGGCTCGGTCCACCGCCGGGTCCCCGTCCGGGACGATCTCGAAGTACTCGGTGAGTACCTCGCGCGCCCAGAGCAGTTCGTCGCCCTCGATCGAACGGTCGCCGGCCTGCCCGGCGACGGCGACGCGGTAGTAGTCCACGGTCTCGGCGATGTAGTCCCGGGCGAACACCGGGCGGCGGGGCTGCATGGACATCCCCTTCTCGAGGCGGTGGATATTGCGCCGCAGTTCCACGTGGGTGGGCCGGGAGGTGCTCAGCGCCCGGTAGTAGGCGCGCCGCCCGGATAGCACCGCGTACTGCTCGCGGTTGAAGGTGAGCAGCCCGGGCACCGAGTAAGCCGTCGCGGGTAGACGGTGGGAGCCGAACAGGTTGAGCGTGACCCGGGTGCCGCCCTCGTAGACCTTGCGCACCGCCGGGACGGCAAGCAGGTTCTTTGCCACGCGCTTGAGTGTGGTGATCATCGCGCTCCCCTGAGCCTGTGCGGCACGGCCGGCGACGACGCAGCCCCGTTCGCGCTCGCCGCACCCCGGTCTGTGCTGCCTTGCTCTGCGCTGCCCGCACCTTCGTCGTCGTGCTTCTGCGTGGGCGGGTACTGCATGACCTTGAGGCGCTCCAGGGTCTCCTCCAGCAGCACCCGGTTGGTGCGCTGCAGGTCGGCGATCACCAGCAGCGCGAAGGAGAGCAACCCCCCGATGAGCATCGCGGTCCCGAAGATCAGTGACTGTACGTGTCCGGCGCCGTTCCCCTGCAGCCAGAACACGGCGAATCGCACGAACGGTATCGCCGCGAGGATCAGCAGCAGCGTGCCCAGGGCGCCCAGGATGTAGTGCGGTTTGTGCATCAGGTAGGAGCGCACGATCGCCGAGCCGGACCGTGCCATGTGCTGGCCGATGTGGCTGAACAGGCGCGATTCGCGGGCTTTCGGATTGGTCTGGACCGGTATCGAGGCGATCCGCAGCCGCTTGTTCCCGGCCTGGATGATGGTCTCCATGCAATAGGAGAAGGTGGTGACCACGTTCAGGCGCAACAAGGCGACCTTGGAGTAGGCCCGGAAGCCGCTGGCCGCATCGGGCAGGTCGGTGCCTGCGGCCTTGTTCACCACCGCGGAGCCGACCCGTTGCATGAGTTTTTTGAAGGGCGAGAAGTGCGGGGTCGTGGCGGTCTGGCGGTCGGCGATGACGATGTCGGCGCTGCCGTTGACGAGCGGTTGCACCAGGTCGGCGATGCGTTCCTGCGGGTACTGGTTGTCGCCGTCGGTGTTCACCACGATGTCCGCGCCGTGGGCCAGGGCGTAGTCGACACCGTCGCGGAACGAGCGCGCCAGACCCATGGTGCCCACGTGGCTGACCACGTGCCTGACCCCGTGGGCGCGTGCCACTTCGACGGTCCGGTCGGTGGAGCCGTCATCGATGATGAGGACTTCGATGGACTCGATTCCCGGGATCTGGGTGGGGATGGAGGCCAGCACCATGGGCAGCGTCTGCTCTTCGTTCAGACACGGCACTTGCACGAATAGTTTCATCTGTCTCTCACTGACTGGGCGGCTCGTGCCCCGTGTTCCCGCGCGACTACGGCCCCTCCCACCATAACCGGTGCGGTTGCCGAGCCCATGGTCGCCCGTCCCGCCACGCCCTGCCCTGCCGGCGGGCGCTCAGCCCGCCAGTGCGTCGATGCGGGCCACCTCGTCCGCGGTCAGGGAGAAGCCGAAGAGGTCGGCGTTGGCGCGGATCCGCTGCGGCGTGACCGACTTGGGGATCACCACGATGTCGTGGTGCAGATGCCAGCGCAGCACCACCTGGGCGGGGGTGACATCGTGGGCATCGGCGATGGCGCCGAGGGTCTGGTCCTCCAGGTCGCTGCTGCGGAACGGGCTGTACCCCTCCACGACGACGCCGCGCTCGGCGGACTCGGCCAGAAACACCGGGTCGTGCACCGACGGCGCCCACCGCACCTGCTTCACCGCCGGGGCGACTCCGGTGGCCTCGATCAACTCATCGACCTCGTCGATGCTGTAGTTGCTCACGCCCACAGCCCGGGCGAGCCCCTCCTCACGGGCGGCGAGCAGTTGCTCCCAGATGCCGGGGCCACCCTCATCAGGTGGGGAGTGGATCAGGTAGAGGTCCACGCTCGGCACGTTCAAGACGGCCAGACTGTCCTCCAGCGCCTCGCGGGCTCGGGCCGCGTCGGCGGGCAACAGTTTCGTGGTGATGAAGACGTCCTCGCGGGGCAGCCCCGAGTCCACCAGCGCCTGGCCGACCTCAGCCTCGTTGCGGTACATCGCGGCGGTGTCCAGGTGCCGGTACCCCGCACCCAGGGCGGTGGCCACGGCGCGGCGGCACTGCTCGCCACTGATCTGCCACGTCCCGAAACCCAGCATCGGCATCTGCACGCCGTCCGGGAGGTGGGCGGCCGGCTCATGCAGTGGGTTCGACGATCGCATGTTCTCGACGCTAACGCCGTTGCCGTCGGTCCGCACCCGCCCCGAAGACGGTCGGCGGTACCGCGGGCAGGCCTCGGACGCGGACTCGGCTCGGGCACCGGGCCGGTCTCACGCAACTTCTCCGGTGTCCGGGTGCGGTACCCAGCGGTAGATCCGCGCGCACGCCAGGGCGAGCCAGAGCCAGCCGGCGATCACGGCCAGCCACAGCAGCGCCACCCCGGCCGGGCTGGTGGCCAGCGCCGCCCCGCCGACGAACCCGGCCACGATCAGCACCGCGAGGCCGATCGCCGGCCACCGGGGGCCGGGGACCGAGTCCGCGCGCATCCAGGCCGCATACGCCAGCGCCGCGGCGGCCAGGGCGAGGAACCCCAGCGCCCCGAACACCAGGTGCAAGATACCCCCGGTGGAAGCGGTGGCCTCTGCCGCGTCCGGCGGGAACCCGGCCATCGGGTCCGGCCGGAAGATCGCGCTCAGGATGAGGCCGGCACCGTAGACGGCCACCAGGGCGGAGACCGCGAGCCCGCGCCCGGTGCGGATCGCCCGGAAGATGCCGTAGGCGGCCGCGAGCACCATCAGCCCGCTCAGCACCAGGTTGGCCCGCTGCATCCACCCGCCCTCACCCAGGGTGAGCAGCGAGAGCGCGTGGGCGCTCAGGTCGAAGCCGGGCCGGGTCAGGGCCAGCACCAGGCCGACGATGAGGTAGAACGGCCCGGCCACCACGCCCCAGCCGAGCAGGCTGCGGGTGATCGCGGCGTCGCGGTTCAGTGTGGGTGCGGTATCGGCCATAGTCTTCACCTCTTACACTGAGGAGTGTAAAAGATGGGAGCCGAACATGGAAGACCCCCGGGTGCTGCGCTCACGCGCCCGCATCATCGACGCGGCCCGGCACTGCTTCGCCGAGCAGGGCTACCGGGACACCAGCGTGGCTGACGTCGCCGCCCGGGCAGGTATCACCAAGCGCACCATCTACAACCTGTACGAGGACAAGGAGACCCTGTTCCGCACCGCCCTCGAGGCCTCGATCGCGATCGCCGAGACCTTCATCGCCGATCTGGTCGCCGAGATCGAGAACGTGGCCGAGGCGACTCCGGACCTGCCGCACCTGGCGGTGCGCCTGGCCCAGGACGTGCTGATCGGGCAGGTGACCGACCTGCGCCGGCTGGTGGCCACCGAGTCCGCCGAGTTCCCCGACCTGGCCCAGCAGTACCGCAGCAGAGCCCCGGAGGCGGTCCTCACCGCCCTCGCGGCCGCCTTCGGCGCACTCACCGAGCGCGGCCAGTTGGCCGCCGAGGACCCGGACCTGGCCGCCGAGCACTTCGCGTTCCTGGTGATGGGCGCGGACCTGGACCGCCGGATGCTGGGCGCCCCGCCGATGTCACGCGCCCGGGTGCGGCGCAAGGCCCTGGCCGGGGCGCAAACCTTCCTGCGCGCCTACGGCACCCAGCCCTAGATGGCCACCGCCGCCGCGGTCGGGCCTCGGGCCCGGGGTCAGTCGCTAGCGCTGCGCCGCCCGGTAACGCGACGGCGGCACCCCGATCACCTGAGTGAAGGCGCGGGTGAGGTGGGCGTGGTCGGCGAATCCCAGGGAGGCCGCGAGCGCCGAGAGGTCCTCGCCCGCACCGGCTTCCAGGGCGGCCACGGCGTCCTGGAGCCGGTGCCGGCGCAGCACCCACAGCGGGGAGGCGCCCACGTACCGGGTGAACAACCGTTGCAGGGTGCGCTCCGAGACGTGCACGTGCTCGGCGATCGGTGCCAGCCTCACGTGCTCGCGCTCGCGCATCAACTCCACCGCCGCCCGCACCACCGCATACCCCGAATCGGCACGCACCTGCTCGGCCCGGTGCGCCCAGTAGGTGCTCAGGAAGGTGACGGCGATATCGCGGCGAGCCTCGTCGTCGTCGGCTTGCAGTACCTGCTCGGTGAACCCGGCAACAGCGGGCCCGAAGACCTGCTCGGCCCCGACGACGGCGTCGGTCAACTCCCGTACGTCCCGGTCCAGCAGGGCGGCCAGGCCGCCGGGGTGGAAGGCGATGCCGGCCACGCGCCCGGCCACCGGCAGGTCGGCGGTGAAGACCTTGGTGACCAGGCCGTGCACGAGTGCGGCCGGGACGGTGCGGTTGTGCAGGATCCCGCCCTCGGCGGCCTCGACGGTCAGGTGGGTGACCGGGTGGGACAGCACCTGCTGGCGGAAGGGTGCGGGTTCCTCGTGGCGCCAGGTGACCCACCAGTAGTAGGCCACCACCTGATCCAGGGGCGCGGGCACGCTCAGGCGGCCGGTGTCGAACACCCGGGCGCCGGCCTTCGGCCACAGCACCGCGCCCTGGCGGCCGGCGTGGGCGGCAGGTTGTCGCGGATCTTCAAGCCCCACATGCGTCACTGTAGGGAGGCTGGAGCCCATGAGCACGCACTATCTGCCCGATGGCTTCACCACCCTCAGCCCACTGATCGTGGTCGCCCCGGCGAGCGCCGCGATCGACTTCTACGCGGCCGTGTTCGGCGCCGAGGTCGTGACCCGGATGGACGGCCCGGACGGGTCGGTCTGGCACTGTGAGCTGAGCCTGGGCCACGGCCGGATGACCGTGATGGACCCGAACGAGGCGTTCCACACCGTGGCCAACACCAAGGACGACGACGTCAGTTTCAGCCTGGGGATCTACGTTCCAGACGTTGATGCGGTGCTGCAGGCGGCGCGCGAGCGCGGGGCGCGGGTGCGGGAGGAAGCGGCCGACTTCGAGGTGACCGGGGACCGGTTCGCCTCCATCCAGGACCCGTTCGGGGTGCGCTGGACGATCATGACCCGGGTGCAGGAGCGCACCGATGCCCAGATCCAGGAGGGGCTGGACGCCTGGGCGGCGTCGATGGCCACGACACCGACCGCTGGGTGACAGAAGTGCGAGCACGCTGCCCGCGCCGTCGGCCTCTTGACCGACGAAGCAGCGCTGGGCTGGGATGGTGTTGCAACGCTGGCTCCCCAGTCCGACCACCCCGTGGTCCCTGGGGCGGGACATGTGGCTGCAACCACCCGCACCGAGGCTCTGGCCGAGTTGGTCAGCGACTTCATTCGCCAGCATCCAGCCACGCCAACGCCTGCTGGCGCTGCCCTGGCTCGAACAGTTCCACGTCCACACCCGGGATGAGCGCGCCTCCGGCCTTGGACAGTGCCCGGACCACGCCGCCGTCGGTGAGCACCGCCACCCGCTCGAACCTGGACAGATCTCCCAGGCGGGAGAGGGCGAGTTTCACGTCCTCCTTCACCCCGCTGGGGCTCACACCCTCCATCCGGCTCAGGTCGGCGAGCATGCGTAGGCGCGCATGCTGGTCCAGCGCGGCGTGGATCTGCGGGGTGAGGCGCTCGTAGTCCTCCTCGGTGACCGTGCCCGAGGCTGCCACCTCGATCAGGCCCTCGGGCGTGGTGTGCATCTGCATCATGGCGGCCTCCTCTGGGGTGATCGTCACCGGCCCTTGTGGTGGCCATGCCACTGTCGCCGAACACCGCAGGTGCTGCCAGTGGGGGCGCACCGCCAGCCGCCGAGCAGGGCGGTCAGTCGTCGAGGATGAGGATGCCGTTGGCGGTGAAGGTCGTGGTGCCCGAGGAGCCGGCGGCCGTGGGCTGCCACGTCCGGGAACATTCGACGTCGATCACGGAGCGGTCCTCATCGCTCAGGTAGCCGGTGAGGGTGGTGCGCGAGTCCGGGGGGACGTAGATGTCATGCCTCGAAGTCACGTAGTGGAACGGCCGGCCGGTGTGGCAGGTCAGCGGCCAGTGCTCGACGTCCGTACGGGTGACCGTCGCCTGCCCGGGGTCGTGGATGACGGTGGTGACCGTCACCGGAAGCTGGCCGTGTAGGTGCAAGCCGTCGCCGTCGACCTCTGCGGCGAGGTAGCCGCTATTCTCGGTCTCGCCCCACGCTCCACCCAGTGTTTCCTGGGCGTCGAACCGCTGCTCGACCACGTGACCCGCACATCCACCGTGGGGAGAGCAGCGTTCGCTTCGGAACGACCCGTGCACCGACCACTCCGAACCCGCGCCCGAGTATCTCGTGCCGCCCCCACCATGCCTTGGTGCCGGGAGATCGTCATCCTCGACGCCCGGTAGCGAACGCGGGGGGAGCATCCCGCCGTCGTCGACCTCTTCGAGTTGCACACGAAGGGAACCGTTCCAGTGCACCTCCGCGTGGCTGGAGACCGGGAGCATCGTGGGTGGGTCGTCGTACTGACCCTCCATCTCCAGGAGCAGTTCCCCCGCAGGCGGGTCGCAATGCAGATCGTGGATCCTCTCGACGGTGGCCTCACCCGACAGTGCCGCGTCGGGGTCGGTGTGCGAGTTGGACACGATAAGCATGAGGATCCCGGCGACGCAGAACTCGTTGCCGTCCGGGGTGAGCCTGACCGTGCGCCGGCTGTATCTACCACGCTCGTCGCGCACGAGCGCTTCCATCGTGGGGATGCCCTCGTCCTCAAGTTCGACCGTGACGCCCACTCCGACCGTCTCATCGCGCGGGCCGTCGGGATAGATGATGTGGTGCTCATACCCCAGCCCGGGGACGCCGGTGTGGTCGATGGTCAGTGCGTCCTCGCCCAGGTCATGGTCGGGCATCGGGGGCAGCACGTCATCTGGGAAGTTGGGGTCCAGGTGCACGAACCTGGTGCCGATGGGGTTGCCCGCCGGGTTCGCGTTGACCATCCGCATCACGAAATCCGGGAACCTGGTCTGGACCGGCACGTACGCGTCGATCGCCGCCAGCACGTCCTCGTGCGCACCGCCGGTTCCCGACAAGTTCTGCCAGGTGTTGAAGATGGACTGGGACCCGGCCGTCTGCTCCATGAACATTGCCCAGAGGGCGGTGGCGTAGGGCTTGTCCGGCCGGGTCTCGGCAACCAGCGAGTCGTCCTCCGACTGCATGATGTGCAAGTGCCGCAGGTGCTCATCCCCGAAATCTCCGGGCAGGTAGTACCGCTCCGCCCAGGTTGCGGTGCCCTCGATGAACCAGAGGTCCTCGAGGTAGTCATGATGAGCGAACTGCAGCACGTGGAAGACCTCGTGCACCACCACGCGGGCCAACTCCGAGTCCGGACCGGTTCCGTCGGTCTCCAGGATGCCGGCGTCGATGAGGATGAAGCCGCTGGAGGCGGTACGCCCAGCCGGACGCGTCGCGATAGCCACACCATGTGCGCCTCGGTCGATGCTGATCGCCTGGCCCCGACGTTCCGGGCCGAGCCAGCCCACATCCAGCAGGTAGATGTCGACCTTGTCATCGGAGTCCGGATGCGGATCATCCCCGGGCCGGTCCGGCTTCGGGGGGCCCATGCCGTCCGGAACGGGTTTGATCATCTCCGGCACAGTGTCATCGACGATCCCGATGACGGCGTCCAACGCCTCCTCGGCCCCCACCGTGCCCGCACCGCGGTCGGCGCAGATCCACACCCGGAAAGGGACCTGGTCGCTGGCCCGGGTCTCCCAGTCGCCCGGGCACTGCCGGCCGGCGGTATCGTTGTTCTCCGGGGCGTTCACCTCGGTCCACGAGAGCGCAGCCTGCTGCCACCGGGCCTCGGCGCCCCCGGCACCGGCCTCACCATCGGGACCTTCGCCGTCGTCCTGGTTTCCGGTGGCGTTCTGGCCCTCGCCGTCGCCCTGCCCACCCCCCGCCCCGTCCGGGCTGTGACTGAACGCGCTCTGCGGGTCCGTGGGGCGCAGGAGATACGGGCCCACGGCCTCAACTACCTCGGCAGGCAGCGTATCCAACTCCCGGACCGCTCGGTTCAGCGCCGCGGAATCGTGGGAGGCGGATTCCCCGCGGTACTCCTGTGGCAGGCGCGGGTCGTTGAACTGACCCCACACCCGGTACATCAGACCGGTGGGCTCATCCAGTCGCCCGGCCGCCACGGCGTCCCGGACCAGCGTGGTCGTGGTGGTGGGTGGTGGTTCGTCGCTCGGCGCGTCCGGGGCGGGCAGCGACCCGTCCTCGTCCTCGACGGGAGCAGCTGTGATCCCCTCATCCGGGGACGCGTCCGGTGCGGGGGATGTGCACCCGGCCGCCACCAGCGCCAGCAGCCCTGCCAGCAGCGCCGCATATCGAAGTCGCGCGAACCTCATGATCCCCTTCGGCCAGTTCGTCGAACCTAAACGCTACCGGTGGGCGGAGCCGGTCGGAGGCGGAACCGGGGGGTGAGTATGTGCGGGCTCAGCGCCGAGGCGGATGGATGCGGAACTGGACCGCCCCATCTATTCACTCGTTGCTTCTTGAACCGTTCCGCCCTGCTCGACAAGGAACCTCTCCGAGATCGCGCCGCGAAGAACGCCAGCGAGTCTGCCTCTGACATTGGAACCGAGGCGAGCCACACCGAAGACGCGGGCAGTTTCTCGCAACGCGTCGTGCGCACCCCTGACAGCATCAATCATCGCGTTGCGAAGTTCCGGGGCCCAAGAGGATCATCTCTCAGTTGAATATTCTCCTTCAGGCCAGTGGATACAGGACCGTGTCAACGACCGCTCTCGCGCGAGCGCTCAGGCGTACCGAAATTCCCAACGAGGTCGCACACCTTTGGCGGCGATCGAAACGAGCGTTCAGGGCCACTCCTAAGAATCGGCCTCAATACGCTAGCGATGCGGATCTGAGGTGGCATTGCCTCGGCGCGTCGCCTGCTTTCGATGCCGTTTCTAGGGACGCCGCGCCCCGCCGTCTCCCTTGGGTTGGTGCCGGCCTGGAGGTTCGGGTCGGGCGCATGCAGGCAGGTGGTTTCGAGTTCCTCGACGATCGGGGTCCCGCCGGGGCGGCATTGACGCAGGGCCGCTCGGCCCAGTCCGCACCAACGGTTCCGGCCACATCCGGTGAGCCCCGGTAGCTGCGGATTGACAAGGCGGCGCGACAGGTCTAGGTCAAGTTCACCTTCCGGACTGATCGCGATGGATCAGCACATGCGGATGAGTTACCACCTAGTGCGATCATGGGGTGATGAGCCGGGGCTCCGCAGCAGAAGCCGCGCTGGCCGGGGTGGCCGCGGGGGCGGTGACCCTCGGCATGGCGGAGATCGGCGCTGCCCTGCTCACCCGCACCGGCGGCGCCGGGGCCACCCCGTCACCGCTGCTGGCAGTGGCCGACACGACCGTCGATTACTCCCCGGCGTGGCTGCGCGACCTCGCCATCGCCACCTTCGGCACCGCGGACAAGACCGTGCTGCTGGTCGGGATGGGCGTGGTGCTGGCCGTGGTCTGCGCCGGCATCGGGCGTCTTGCGGCCAGCCGGATGACGACGGCGATGCTCACCTTCGTGGTGGTGGGTGCGGTGGGGACGATGGCGGTGCTCACCCGTCCTGGGGCGCAGGTGGGCGACGTCGTACCCACCGCGGTCGCCGTCGTCGTCGGCCTGTTCGTGATGAACGGGCTCAGCCGGCCGCGCCCGCAACGGCAGGCCGGGGTGGAGCAGCCGGCCACGAGCACCGACCGGCGTTCGGTGCTGGTCTGGGGCGCCTCGCTGACGGTACTGGGGACGCTGGGTGTCGTGGCCGGCCGGGCGCTGCAGGGCGCCGGTCAGGTGGTGCGCGCCGCACGGGAGATGTTCACCGTGCCGGCCGTGGCCGAGCCGGTGGTGATTCCGGCACAGGTCGATCCGGGTGTGGAGGGACTCTCGCCCTGGCGAACCCCGAACGACGCCTTCTACCGGATCGATACCGCGCTAGCGGTGCCGCAGGTGGACCCGGGCACGTGGCGGCTGCGGGTGCACGGCCTGGTGGAACGGGAGGTGGAGATCGACTTCGATCACTTACTGGCCCAGGAATTGGTGGAGGCGGCCGTGACACTGACGTGCGTGTCTAACCCGGTCGGTGGGGACCTGGTCGGTAACGCGGTATGGACCGGGTGGCCGGTGCGCGAGCTCCTCGCCCGGGCCGAGCCGGACCCGGATGCGGACATGGTGCTGTCCACCAGCGCCGACGGGTGGAGCGCCGGCACTCCGCTGAACGTCCTCACCGACGAGCGCAACGCCCTGCTGGCGGTGGCGATGAACGGGCGGCCGCTGCCGGCCCAGCACGGATTCCCGGTGCGGCTGGTGGTGCCCGGGCTGTACGGGTACGTGTCGGCAACCAAGTGGGTGACAGATCTGAAAGTCACCCGGTTCGCCGACGACGAGGGGTACTGGAGCCCGCGAGGTTGGTCCGAGCGCGGGCCGATCAAGACCGCATCGCGCATCGACGTCCCGGCCGGCGAGCGCGTGCAGGCCGGGGCGACGGTGATCGCCGGGGTGGCCTGGGCCCAGCACCGCGGCATCAGCGCAGTCGAGGTCCGGATCGACAACGAGCCTTGGCAGCAGGCCACCCTGGCCGCCGAGCCCAGCGTGGATGCCTGGCGGATGTGGCACCTGGACTGGGAGGCCACACCCGGTGAGCACGTGATCGTCGTACGCGCCACCGACGGCAGCGGGGCCACCCAGACCGAACGCGCCATGCCACCGGTGCCCGACGGCGCCACCGGGTGGCACTCGGTGCAGGTCGAGGTCATATAACTGCGCCAAAGCAGCGGCTGGATTACCGCCGGGCGCACGTGGCCACGCAAGAGCAGGTGCGTGCCGTCGTCCTGGTCTTCCTCCCGCTCGGCCGCCCGCAGCCAACGGGCGCGCGCAACGAGCCGCTGCCATCATCACCCCCATGGATCGACCCCGCACCACACCACATCCCCTCTCCCGGGCCTCATGAACACCTGCGCCTTCTGCCGCATCGCCGACCACACCGAGCCGGCGAACCTGGTGCTGGACACCGAGGACGCGTTGGCCTTCCTGGACATCCACCCGCTGTTCAAGGGCCACGTGCTGGTGATCCCGCGCGAGCACCACGTGACGTTGCCGGACCTGCCCCCGGCGCAGGTGGGACCGTTCTTCGCCGCGGTGCAGCGCGTGTCCGCCGCGCTGCCCGAGGCGCTAGGGGCACATGGGACGTTCGTGGCGATGAACAACGTCGTCAGCCAGAGCGTGGCGCACCTGCATTCCCACGTGATCCCGCGGCGCCGCAAGGACGGCTTGCGCGGGTTCTTCTGGCCCCGCCAGCGGTATGACGAGGGCGAGGCCGCCGACTACGCCGCGCGGATCCGTCGGGCGCTCGGCTGACGCCGGACGTGACAGGCGTGCTGCCGGCGGCAACCCCGGCCCTCACTCTTCCAGCAGCCGCCTCGGCCCCGGCCCGCGACGGCCGTAGGCGTCCTCGGGATTCGCCAGCCCGCACCGGTCGAGGGAGAGGCAGCCGCACCCGATGCATTCGGTGAAGTCATCGCGCAACTGCTGCAGCTGGTGGATGCGCTCGTCCAACTCCGCTCGCCAACGTCCCGAGAGCCGCTGCCAGTCCGCCCGCGTGGGGGTGCGCCCGGCGGGCAGTTCCGCGAGCGCCTCGCGCACCTGCGCCAGCGGGATCCCCACCCGCTGGGCGATGCGGATCAGCGCCACCCGACGCAGGGTGTCGCGCCGGTAGCGACGCTGGTTTCCGGCCGTCCGAGTGCTGGTGATCAGGCCCTTGCGCTCGTAGAAGTGCAGCGCTGAGGCCGCCACCCCACTGCGGGCGGCCAACTCCCCGATGCTGAGTTCATAGCGGCTCCACGCGGGCGCGGTGGTCATGATCGCTCCAGAATCCCGTTGACCTCAACCTTGGTTGAGGGTACACAGTAGTGCCTCCGGCGCGGCCCGGCCCGTCCAGGGGCGCTATCCCACCCAGTGGGCAACCCCACCCGCCGCACGATCCCGACGACCCCCGCATGATCCCGACCCCAGGGGAGCACCCCATGAGCATGGAGTCCACCGCGTGGCACTCGATGTACACCGCCATGCACGCCCAGAACGACCGCCGGCCATTCTCCCGCGCCACGCTCGCCCGGATCGCCGCCTTCGCCGTCCCGCACCGGCGCCGGATCGTCTGGTTCACCCTGGTCAGCGTCCTGACCGCCGCCATGGCCGTGGCCACACCTCTGCTGGCGGGGCGCGTCATCGACGCGATCACCCAGAACGCCGAGGTGCGCGTCGTCGTCGTCCTCGCCGTGCTGATCGGGCTCATCGCGCTCGCCGAGGCCGGGTTCGGCCTGGTGCAGCGCTGGTTGTCGGCCAACATCGGAGAAGGGCTCATCCTGGACCTGCGCACCACGGTCTACGACCACGTGCAGACGATGCCGGTCGCGTTCTTCAGCCGCACCCGCACCGGTGCGCTGGTGAGCCGGCTGAACAACGACGTGATCGGCGCCCAACGCGCCTTCTCCGACACCCTCTCCGGGGTGGTCAGCAACGTCGTCACCCTGGTGCTGGCGCTGATCGCGATGGTCTCACTGTCCTGGCAGATCACGGTGATGACGCTGCTGCTGCTGCCGGTGTTCGTGCTCCCGGCGCGGCGGATGGGTGCGCGGCTGGCCCGGCTGCGACGCGAGGCCGCGAACCACAACGCCACCATGAGCACCCAGATGACCGAACGGTTCTCCGCCGCCGGCGCCACCCTGATCAAGTTGTTCGGCCGCCCGGAGCGCGAGTCGGTCGAATTCGCCTCCCGGGCCGCCCGGGTCCGTGACATCGGGGTGCGCTCGGCGATGGTCCAGGAGGTCTTCTTCATCGCCCTGACCCTGGTCTCGGCCCTGGCGCTGGCGGTGGTCTACGGCCTGGGCGGGTTCTTCGCGCTGGCCGGGGAGTTGGAGGCCGGCGCGGTGGTGGCCCTGGCGCTGTTGCTGACCCGGCTGTATGCGCCGCTGACGGCCCTGGCCAACACCCGGGTGGAGGTGATGAACGCGATGGTCAGTTTCGAGCGGGTCTTCGAGGTGCTCGACCTGCGCCCCCTCATCAGGCAGAAGCCCGACGCGGTGGCGCTGCCGGATGGGCCGTTGTCGGTCGAGTTCGACGAGGTCTCCTTCGCCTACCCCTCGGCCGATCAGGTCTCACTGGCCTCTCTGGAGGAGGTCGCCACGCTGGACCCGCGGGCCGGTGCGACGGTGCTGCACCAGGTGAACCTGCGCGCCGAACCCGGGCAGACCGTGGCGCTGGTGGGCTCAACCGGCGCGGGAAAGTCCACCATCGCCTCCCTCATCCCGCGGCTGTTCGACGTCGACTCCGGCGCCGTGCGCCTCGGCGGGCTGGACGTGCGCGATGCCACCCGCGACTCCCTGCGCGATGCCATCGGGATGGTCACCCAGGACGGGCACCTGTTCCACGACACGGTGCGGGCCAACGTCGCGCTGGCCCGGCCGGAGGCGTCCGAGGAGGAGGTCTGGGCGGTGCTGCACCGGGCGCGCCTGGGTGAGTTGGTCGCCTCCCTGCCCGACGGCCTGGACACCGTGGTCGGTGAACGCGGGTACCGCCTCTCCGGCGGCGAGCGCCAGCGGCTCACGATCGCCCGGATGCTGCTCGCCCAGCCTCGGGTGGTGATCCTGGACGAGGCCACGGCCCACCTGGACTCCACCTCCGAGGCCGCCGTGCAGGCCGCGCTCACCGAGGCCCTGGCGGGGCGCACCGCCATCGTGATCGCGCACCGCCTGTCCACCATCCAGGCGGCAGACACGATCCTGGTGGTCGAGGACGGGCGCATCGTGGAGTCCGGCGGCCACGGCGCGCTGCTCGCCGCCCGGGGCCGGTACGCCGAGTTGTACCGCACGCAGTTCTCCCGCGGCGAGGAGGTGCCGGCCGCGCTCTGAGCGGGAAGGCGCCGGCCGCACCCATGGACTCAGGTGCCGGGAACTGCAGGGCACGCGGTGCAGGCCTACCGCCTCGGGTGCAACGACGCCCGGTATCGGCGCCGAACACTTCTCGGGCACCGCTGGGGGCGGGCCTGGCGGTTCGTGGTTGCCAGGCCCGCCCCGGGAGCCCTACTGGAGGTGGAGGCGTAGCGATTGCGCCAGGTCCCGCAGTTCCGCGGCCGCGTCCTCGGTCAGGACGTCCGGCCGTGCGGGGCTCTCCAGATGCTCCAGGAAGCGCTCGAGCGCCACCACGGCCGGTGTGGTGCGCCCGCCGTCAATGTGCCGTTCGACCTCGTCCAGGGCATTGGTCAGCTGGTCCGCGATCGGCCCGGCCACGGCGCCGGTGGCCATGTGCTGGTCCAGCGCGGTGCGCAGCTCGTCCACCGGTGGTTCCGGCGCCGGGTCTTGCGCATCCAGCCGACGCTCGCGCTGGTCCAGGTACAGCGAGCGAGGTTCGAGCAACTCGCCGAGACCCTGGTGCTCGACGTGGTCGATCGGTTCGGTGTACTGCCCGCCAGGGGTGTCGATAATGGCGCAGTCCCCGGTGCCGGTGGTCCCGATCACATAGCCCCACCCGAACTGCTGACTCATAGCCAATCGGCCCCTGGTGCAATTCTCTCCGGAGATGTTCCACAGAACGCTCTCGGTGGTGCTGTGCGCGTGGGTGCTCCACGGCCGGTACCGCATCTCGAAGGTGTCACCATCCACCGAGACGTTGTCGAACAGGTTGGCCGCTCCGAGGTGGCGATGGGCCTCCGAAGCACGCTCCCCATCGACCGAGTGGCTGTCCAGGAACACATTTCCGGTGCCCTGCACAGCCTGCACCAGATAGTTGTGCCGGCCACCCTCGGCGTAGGAGTCGCGCACCAGGCTGTCACTGCCCATCAGGTGGTAGTGATACCCGTTGCCGCCCGCGCCGTTGTACTGCGGGTTGCGCATATCGGCGTCAGTAACCGTGATGGAGCGTGCGTACCAGACATGCACCCCGCCGGACAGGGTGTGCACATCCCTGGTGTTCTCCTGCGGCCGGAACGTATGCACGTTGTTCACCCAGCCGTCCACGGTGTTGTTGAACGTCACCAGGGAGGAGCCGTGAACCTGGTACGCAGCCGTGTCGGGATCCAGGTAGTCGTTCTCCCCGTCGTCTCCGGGCAGGTCGCTCTGCCGGGCGCCCATCGACAGATCGGCGATCCCGCCGCCGGTCAGCGGGGCGTGGTGGTGGTGCAGCCGCAAGCCATCGCGCATCAACATGGTGTAACGGGTCGGGATGTCGATCTGCACGGTGCCCGCCTGCTCGTCCACGGCGGTGATCTGGCGGTGGTACACCAGCGCCCGGAAGGTGTCCGGGGTCCAGTTCTGCCCATCCTCCACCGGGTGCTCAGCCAGCCACTCCTCGGTGACATCGGCCTTCAAGATGACCCAGTCACCGACGGCGAAACCACCGGCGTCGGCCACATGAAGGGTGCGGGTCGGCTCGGTGATGTCCTGGGTCAGGGCCACCGCGGGTCGCTCCTGCTCGGCCTCGGAGTCATGCCAGCTCTGCCACTGGTCGCGGTCCGGTCCGATGAACACCACGGTGCTCTGCCGCATGCCTTCGGCAGTGGAGTTGTAGATCCGGGTCTGGTCCGGGCCCGCACCACGCAACAACACGTCGTCGTACCCGATGTGCAGCACCGCGCGGGATTCGCCCTGCGGGGCGACCCGGAACGTGCCCGGGGGCAGGTGCACGGTTCCGCCACCTGCGGCCCCGGCCGCATCGATCGCCGCTTGGATCGCCTGGGTGGAGTCCTCCACACCGGTGGGGTCTGCGCCGAACCGGGGGTGAGTGACGTCAAAGGTCGGGCCGGGAACGCTCTGTGGCACCTCAGCGCCGTACCGGTAGCCAGCATAGGAGAAGTCGTGCAGGAATCGGCCCTCGTCATCGATCATTCCGGGGTGCCAGTCCTCGGGGTACAGTTCGCTGCGCAACGGCCCCTCGATCGGAGGCTCCGGTTCCGTCTCGGTCTCGTTAATGACCAGCACCGGGGGGTTGGACGCCTCCCGGGAGTGCATCTGCACGAGGGGACCGGTGGCCACGTCCCGGCTCATGCGCAGGCTGAACACCTCGTGGCCCTGAGCCAGCGTTGCCGCCAGGGCCTCGGTGAGGTCCACTTCGTGCCACCGGTTCGACTGGTCGCTCTCCCCGCCGATGACGAAACTGGTGAGTGGTTCCGGGGCCACGGCTGGGCGGGTGTTCCAGGTCAGGGTGTCCTCCGACCAATCCTCGAGCACCTCATGGATCAAGTTTGGTGTCTCATCGGGCCACTCCTGCGGTTCACCGCCGCTGACCCGGCCGAACATCCGGAGCGTGGCGGTCTCGATCTCACCCTCCAGCGGCGTGAGATCGAAGGTCACGAATGACTCGCGGCTGAACCCCGCAGATCCCACCTTCCACTGCAGCGGGCTGGTGCTCGCATAGTTCTCGTCGGCGTACTGCCCGTCGCGCACCAACGCATCGGCGACGGCTACCAGTTCGGTCTCCGGTGCCGCCGCACCGGTCTGCTCCGGTACGGCCATCGCCTGGCCGAGACCGGCACCGGCGGCCAGCACGAGTCCGAGGGATAGCGCGAGTACTCGCCTGGTCCCTTCTCTGGTCAGCACGGCACTGCCCTGACGTTGCTCCATTGCTTCTGCTCCATCGCATCGGTTCTGGGGGAATGTCGTCTCTCCTGCTCCGGGGTGGGGAGCGTGGCGGATACGGCCCGTTCGGCCGGTGGTCGCGCACCATCCTGGTGCAACCAGTACCACCACTGAAGAAACATGTTTCACTCGACATGAAACTCACGTCAGGCGGAAATGTCAAGGACCGGCAGTCACGAGCAGACCCTCCCCGGGGGCCGCCGGTGCCCCAGGTGGGCCCAGCATCACCTCGGGAGGCGCGGCGATACGCTGACCCGATGGCGGACGTGGCGGGCATCCTGCTGGCGGCCGGGGCCGGGCGGCGGATGGGCCGGCCGAAGGCGCTGATGCGCTCGGCCGACGCCGCGCCCTGGCTCACCGCTGCCGTCCGGGCACTGCAGGACGGCGGCTGCTCCCCCGTCGTCGTCGTGCTCGGTGCCGCCGCCGAGGAAGCACGGGCGTTGCTGGGCGGCCTGGAGGTTCAGGTTCTTGAGGCCACCGACTGGGCCACCGGCATGGGTGCGTCCTTACGCACCGGCCTGGCGTCGCTGACCGACTGGGCCGGGAGCACTGGCCGGGACGGGCCCGGCGTCGAGGAGCGACCGATCGGCGCAACCGCTGCACTGATCCACCTGGTGGACCTGCCCGATGTGGGGCCCGACGTCGTCGCGCGGGTGGTCGACCACGCCGCACCCGACGTGCTGGCCCGCGCGGACTACGGACAAGGCGCGGCGCATCCGGTGCTCATCGGCCGGGAGCACTGGCCCGGGGTGATCGCGAGCGCCCACGGGGACCGTGGGGCTCGGGACTACCTCCGAGGCCGTGAGGTGCTGGCCGTGGACTGCTCGGGCCTGGCCACCGGCCGGGACGTCGACACACCCGCGGACCTGTAACCGGGCGCCACCGGGCGCCACCCGCCACCCGCCGCAACCGTCCAATTGGATAGTTCCAGCGACCCACCGCAGCCCCACTCGCCACAACCGTCCAATTGGATAGTTCCAGCGACCCACCGCAGCCCCACTCGCCGCAACCGTCCAATTGGATAGTTCCGGCGGGGGCGGCGCGGGCACAGCGGGGCGTGGGCGGCGCGGGCGCAGCGGGGCGTGGGCGGCGCGGGCGCCGCCGGCTCAGGCGGTCGGCTTCGGCGGGCGGTACCCGGTCGGCTCGGCGCCCATGTCCACGATCGCGGCCACCGGACCACCGCCGTCGGGCCCCTGGTGGGCGGCCGAGACGGACACGAACACCGCTGGGTCACCGGTCACCGAGGCGGTCACCCCACCCACGGCGGCCTTGATCTGGCGGTGCCAGTGCACGTCGGAGTCATCCATCATGGCGTTGCGGCGCCCGCGGACCTTGCCGTCACCGGAGGTCTCGCACTTGAGGAAGACGTTCACCAGCCGCCCGTCGATGTCATCGCGGTGCGGCCGATCGGGCAACTCCAGCCCGGCGTTGCGGATCGCGTCCCAGACGCCGTCGGTGTCGATGGCATCGCGCATCACCGCGTGGCCGATCCTGTACCGGCCACCCACGCCGCGGGCGTTGCCGACCACCACGATCTGCGCCTGGTCCAACTCCACCCCGGAGGAGCAGGAGGCCACCGCGGAGTACAGGTCCCGGTTCTTCATCACATCGGCGTCGATGGGCATATCGATCTCACCCAGGGCCACGGCGATCCCCAGCGCGGTGGTGCCGTTGGACAGGTCCATCGAGCCCAGGGTGTCCTCGGTCCACACGGACTCCCCGCGGGACTTCGCGTCGGCGATGGTGTGCATGGTCAGCAACGGGGTCTTGGTCTGCACGTAGTGCACGTCGGCGGGGTCGGTGATGCCGGCGCGCTCCATGGCCACCTTCACCCCGGCGGCGACCTTCTCGATCATCGGGGTGCGCCCGATCTCCTCGGGCAGCAGGGTCTCACTCATCGCGAAGCCCACCGACACCCGGGGCTCGTCGGTCCGGATGGTCTCCTCGGCCGGCACGGTGGCGAAGATGGTCGCGTGCGGGGAGATGACGCCGTCGGTCCCGCCGGACCACACGATCGGGATCTGCTTGACCTCCTCCTCGCTGCGGGTGCCCTTGGCCATCAACACCTCCCGGAAGGCGCGGTCGGCGATGATGCGGGTGTAGTCGTTCACCCCGCCGTTGCCCTCGGTCTTGCCGATGACGGCGATCACGCGGTCGGCCTGCATGATGCCGGCGTCGATGAGTTCGGTGAGACCGGACGCGTCCGTGACGTTCTTGATGGGGACCTTACGGATCTCGATGGCTTCTGGCATGGCGTGGTGTCGTTCCTTTCGGTGAACTGCTACGGGCGGGATTGGTGGGGTTCGGCGTGGGCGGGTTGGGGCGCGGCGGTGACCTGGGTGCCGACCCTGCCCTCGACCGCCTCGACGATGTGGTCCAGGGAGGTGATCACGGAACGGCCGCCACTGCGGGCGAAGCGCAGCGCTGCCTCGACCTTGGGCCCCATGCTGCCCGCGGCGAAGTGACCCTCGGCGGCGAACGCGGTCAACTCCGCCACGTCGATGGTGCCCAAGGGCCGGGCCTGCGGGGTGGCGTACCCCACGATCGCGTGCTCCACGTCGGTGGCGATGAGTAAGACGTCGGCCTCGACCAACACGCCCAGCAACGCGGCCGCGAGGTCCTTGTCGATCACGGCTTCGACCCCCAGGAGCGCGCCGCCGTCCTCGCGTACCACCGGGATCCCGCCGCCCCCGGCGGCGACGGTGACGAAGCCCGCTCGCACCAGGTTCAGCACCGCCGGGGCATCGAGGATCTCCCGCGGTTCGGGCGAAGCCACCACCCGGCGCCATCCCCGCTCGCCCATGTCCTGCCAGTTCTGCCCCTCGGCGATGAAGCGCCGGGCCTGCGCCTCGGGCAGGAACCGGCCGATGGGTTTGGTCGGGGTGGTGAAGCCGGGATCGTCGGCGTCGACGAGGGCGCGGGTGACCACCGATGCCGAGCGCCGGTCGAGGCCGCGCCGCGCGAACGCCTCATCCAGACGCTTGGTCAGGGTGTAGCCGATCGTGCCCTGGGTCTGGGCGCCGCACCAGTCCAGCGGGACGATGGGCACCACATCGGCGGCCAACTCGTTCTTCACCAGCAGGTTGCCCACCTGGGGTCCGTTGCCGTGGGTGATGACCACGTCCACGCCCCGGGCCACCAGATCGGCGATCCGTTCCGCCGCCGTGCCCAGGGCCGCTTCCTGAGCGGCGACCGTGGCCTCACCGGTGGAGGAGGTCATCGCATTGCCCCCGAGGGCGATCAGCGCGCGCACACGGCCTCCTCGTCGTCGGTCTGTGTGAGCAATCTACGCCCGCGACCGCTGCGGCTGTACAGCGACAGTAGCCGAGGTGCCCGGTACCCCTTGGCAAGAATTGACACCGCCGGAGTGCCACGGTCTACGGCGCATGCCCGTTGGCCGCGGCCGCCTGGCCCGTGCCCCGGGCACGGAGGTCTCCAGCGGTGGTGCTGCGGCGGTCGGCTGAACCTAGTGGCCGTTGTTCAGGTGCCCTGCCAGCCGGGCGTGGCGTTCGGAGCTGGCTTCGTTCAGCCCGGTGATGGTGACCGTTTTGCCCTTGTCGGCGTACTTGGTGGTGATGGCGTCGAGGGTGGCCACGGTGGAGGCGTCCCAGATGTGGGACTGGGATAGGTCGATGACGACGTTCTTGGGGTCCCCGGTGTAGTCGAACTGGTAGATCAGGTCGTTGGAGGAGGCCCAGAGCAACTCGCCGATGACGGCGTAGACGCGGGTGTCCTCATCGGGGCGGTCCACTTCGATGACCTCGGTGAAGTGGGCCACCCGGTTGACGAACATCACCGCGGCCACCACCACCCCGGCCAGCACCCCGTAGGCCAGGTTGTGCGTGGCCACCGTGACCACCACGGTCGTGAGCATCACGGCGGTTTCGCTCTTGGGCATCCGTCGCAGCGTGTTGAGCCGGATGGAATGCCAGTCGAATGTCGCGACCGAGACCATGATCATCACGGCCACCAGGGCCGCCATCGGGATCTGCCCGATGACGTCGCCGAAGCCCACCACCAGGATGAGCAGGAAGACCCCGGCCAGGAAGGTGGAGATGCGCGTGCGGGCCCGGGAGGCCTTCACATTGATCATGGTCTGGCCGATCATCGCGCACCCGCCCATGCCGCCGAAGAAGCCCGTGATGATGTTCGCCGCGCCCTGCCCCCAGGTCTCCCGGGTCTTGTTGGAGTGGGTGTCGGTCACGTCATCGACCAACTTGGCCGTCATCAACGATTCCATCACCCCCACCAGCGCCATCGCGACCGCGAACGGGCCGATGATCTGCAAGGTCTCCAGGTTCAAGGGCACATCGGGCAGGAACAACGACGGCAGCGAATCGGGCAACTCCCCCTGATCGCCCACCTTCGGGACCGCGAACGCGAAGGCGACGGTGACGGTGGTCAGCACCACGATCGCCACCAGCGGCGCCGGAACCACGGCGGTGACTTTGGGCAGGAACACCATGATCGCGATGCCCGCGGCCACCATCACGTAGACCAGCCAACTCACCCCGGTCAGGTACGGAAGTTGCGCCATTAAGATCAGGATCGCCAGGGCGTTGACGAACCCGATCATCACGCTGCGCGGGATGAAGCGCATCAACCTGGCCACCCCGAGCACCGCGAAGAGCACTTGGATGATCCCGGCCATGATCACCGTGGCGATCAGGTAGTCCATGCCGTGCTCGCGCATCACCGGGGCGATCACCAGCGCGATCGCTCCGGTGGCCGCCGAGATCATCGCCGGCCGGCCGCCCAGGAAGGCGATGGACACCGCCATCGTGAAGGAGGCGAACAACCCCACCCGCGGGTCCACCCCGGCGATGATGGAGAAACTGATCGCCTCCGGAATCAGTGCCAGGGCCACCACCAGCCCGGCCAGCACCTCGGTGCGCAACCTGCGCGGACTGCGCAGCGTACCGATCACCGAGGTGACGTCCTCGGTGCGCGCCTTGCGGCGCTGCATCGGCGTACGCCGGGGCGGACGCGGGGCGCTCCGGCGGTCGGGCTGGGCAGCAGCAGGGGTGGACAAAGAGACTCCGGGGGTTCAGCGGCGGTACTCGCCAATGGTCACGATCACGGCGCGCCGTTGAGCGTCGAGGCGCCCAGGTGCTGGGCATCATCGACGGCACCTGCGCAGTCCGCCGGAAACTCTACCCTAACGAGAGGGTAGAGTTTGTGTGACGTTCCTCGCCCTCGGCGTGCAGGCCGTCGACGGTGCTGCCGTCGCCTTCGCTCGACCCGGTAGTGCGGGAGAACCAGCCGGTAGAGTTTGGCCACCGGAGAAGGAGGGCTATGGCTGCGCACATGCAGATCGGGGAGGTATCTGAACGCACCGGCCTGTCCCAGCGCACCATTCGTCACTACGGCGAAGTCGGTCTGGTCACTCCCTCCAGTAGGACCGAAGGCGGCTTCCGGCTCTATACCGACAGCGACGTCTCCAAGTTCGAACTCATCAAGAAGATGAAGCCGCTGGAGTACAGCCTGGAGGAGATGCGCGAAGTCCTCGACCTGATCGCCGAACTCGACACTGAGCCCACCGCCTCCCGCCGCGCCGAGCTCACGAGCCAGCTCGTCGCCCTCCGGGAAGCGGCCGCCACACGGCGTGACGGACTCGCGGCTCAACTCGCCGCCGCCGAGTCGTTCATCGCCCAACTGGACCAACGCTCCGCCCAGCCCTAGCCGACCTCACACGCGGGCGCCTCCCTACGCGCCCGCTGGGCGATCCGGGTTCGTCCAGCACCCGCCCGGCCACGGTGCGCTCGCGGGTCAGTGCGGGTCAGCGCGGCGGGGTCTGTTCCAGCCAGTCCCGGATCGATCGCGCGCAACACTTATCTCCCGCACCGCCGGCTGCATCCCACACCTCACCTGCACAACGCCCGCGCCCTATTGGCGCATCGCGAAGGTGACCGTGCCCCCTGGCGAGCGGGTGTGGTGGTAGCGATGATCGTGGATGAGCCGATGATGTCGGTGGCATAGCGGCACTGCCTGGTCCAGATCGGTGCGCCCGCCGTCGGCCCACGGTTTCAGATGGTGCAACTCGCACCACGCATACGGTCGTTGACAGCCGTCGGCAGCACAGGCGGCGTGCTGGACCGACAGTGCGGTGCGCTGGGATTCGCTGAAGAACCGGGCGCTATGACCCAGGTCCAGCGGTACCGACTTCCCACCCAGCACCACCGGAACCATCCCGGAGTTGCAGGCCAGTTGGCGCGCCTGGGCGGCGGAGATCTTCTCCCCGGTGTCCAACCCGCCTGCTGCCAGCCGCCCGCGCAGCACCTCTTCATCGAGGGTGACCACGATCGTCGCGGCGGTCTTGGGGCTCAGGTGATCGGTGGGCAGGTGCTCGATCAACTCACACAGCGCCAGGCCGTGGGCGTGGGCCCAGTCGGCCCGCCTGGCTTGGGCCACCCGACCCGGATCAGGCAGACCGACCAGATCGCCCGGCTCCTCCGCCGATGCACCCGCCCCGACACTTCCGGCCCTACCCGCGCCACCCGCACCTCCGGCCCTACCCGCGCCACCCGCGCCACCCGCGCCACCCGCACCGCCAGCACCGCCAGCACCGCCAGCACCGCCAGCACCGGCCACGCTCCCGACCGCGGCTGCGCTGCCGGATCCGCAATCCTCAACGCTTCCACCGGCTGCGCCACCTTGCTCCTTGCCGTTCTCCCGGCGCGGCGCGGTCATGGTCTGAAGCAACTTGCGCAACAGGTGCCCATGGAACACCGGAACGGTGAAGTGGCCCGTGACCGTTCCATCCTGGTTATCCCGAAGGGTCACCCTGGTGCGCGCCCGGGCCCGCTCCTCCTCATCGGCCACCTGGCCCTCTTCGTGAGCATCGACCTCATCACGCTGCCTCTCGATGGCTTCCAGCGCTCGGCGAGCCCGTTGCCGCAACACCGAGGGCGGCATCGTCTTGGCCTTCTCAACCAGGTCATCCTCGACCCGCTTGCGTTCCGCGGCGCTGAGATCCTCCGGGAGTTTCTCTCCCGCGCCCACAATCGTCTCGGCGTGCTCCTGGGAGATCTCTCCCCCGTCCAGCGCCTTCTGCGTCGAACTGCGGTCCTTGATCCGCGTGGCCAACCTCGTCTGCCGGCTGGTTTCGCGGCCATCTTCATTGGTGCGCTTCGCCGCCCACGATGCCGTGTCCGCATCCCCGGCCCGCTCGGCCGCCTTGGCCTTCTCCGCGGCCACCAACACCTTGAGGCGGTACGCGCACACCCGCGACTCGATCCGCTTGAGGTCCACCAGCAACTGCGCCTGACCCACATCGCTCAGCCCACCCGGATCCATCTGCGCCAACTCATCCAGCGCCGCATGCACGCCCTGGGTGGGCGAGATGCTGGGGAGAGGGTGTACCGCCATGAACCAACACTACTACGAACGCGCGTTCGAATCAAGGGTTCGAACGATTTCTGTTGCGATTACTTGGTGCCGAGTCGTCCCCCTCCGGGCGTAGTCTGGCCGCCGCCGCCACGCACCGCAGCCACCACCGGCAACAACCCGGGCTACGTCATCGACCGGTAGCGGTCGTGGCGAATCCGCAGGCGCTCCTCGGTCTTCATCGCCACAAGCTCAGCAAGCTGGGCCGTGGCCGAGGCGATCAGCCGGCGGCAGAACTCGGCAGGTTCCTCTGCGGCGTCGGGCCGCTCGGGCACGATCTCGTTGACGGCACCCATCTCGAGCAGGTCCACCGCCCGGATGCGGTGCGCCGCCGCCATATCCGCAGCACGGTCCGCGGTGCGGTGGATGATCGCGCTGGCACCCTCCGGCGGCAGCGGCGCCACCCAGCCGTTCTCGGCGCACACGGTGCGATCGGCCGGCAGCAGGGCCAGGGCGGCCACACCGTTTCCCTCGCCCAGGATCGTGGAGACCACCGGCACCCGCACCGTGGCCAGCGCCGCCACCGTACGCGCGATCTCCCCGGCCAGCCCGCCGTGCTCGGCCTCGGTGGTCAACTCCGGGCCCGGTGAGTCGATCACGGTGACCAGCGGCAGGTCCAGCTCCTCGGCCAGGTGGAAGCCGCGTTGGGCCACCCGCAGCGCCGCCGGGCTGAGCGAGGCGTCCCGGCGGGGGCGCCGGTCCTGGCCAATGAGCACACAGGACAGCCCGGGGAACCGGACCAGGCCCACCGTGATCGTCCCGTCGGACTCCCCGGTCCCGGTGCCGCGCAGCGGGATGAACACCTCCGCAGCGTGGTGCAGCAGGTGGTGCAGCCGGGGCCGCTCCGGATTGCGGGTCGCCTGGACCGAGTCCCACGGAGCCCGGTCGGTGGCGATCCCCTCCGCGTCGAACCGCTCCCCGACCGGCTCCTGGGGCGAGGTCAGCACCCGCAGGGCCTTGACCGCCGTCGTCCGCAGTTCTCGCAGCGGCACCACCCCGTCGATCACACCCTTGCGGGCCAGGCTCTCGGACCGTTGCACCCCCTCGGGCAGCGGTTCGCCGAGCATGATCTCCCGCACCCGCGGACCGAGGAGCCCCACGAGTGCCCCGGGCTGGGCGATGGTCAGGTGACCCAGGGACCCCCACGACGCCAGCGCGCCACCGGTGGTGGGGTCGCGCAGGTAGACCAGGTAGGGCAGCCCGGCGGCGCGGTGGGCCAGCACGGCCTGGCTGATCTTGATCATGTGCAGGAACGCGGGGGTGCCTTCCTGCATCCGGGTGCCGCCGGACATCGGTGAGGCCAGCACCGGCAACCCCTCGGCGGTTGCCCGTTCGAAGGCCAGTGTGATCCGCTCGCTGGCCGCGGCACCGAGGGAGCCGGCGAGGAAGTCGAAGTCGCCGACGATGACGGCGACCCGGTACCCGCCGATGAGGGCACCCCCGGTGACGACCGCCTCGTCGGCACTGCTGCGCTGGGTGGCCCGGGCTAGTTGGGCGGCGTACTGCGGGCCGTAATCGGGCTGGACCGGCGGGGTGTCCCACGAGGAGAACGTGTCGGGATCAAGCACCGTGCTGATGACCTCGTGCACCGAAATCCTGGTCACACCTACGCTCCTTCGCCGGCACCTGCTGTGCCGCTCACGCTAGTTCACCTGCCGCGCGCCGGACATAGGCATCATTGCCAGTGCACCCCGGGCCCCTTGGGCATTGTTTGCCGCGTCCAGTCCGGCTTTGGGGTGCGGGGCGCGGGTGGCGCCGTAGGCTGCGGTCGTGAGCATCAGCCGGCGCCTGTACGAGGCAGTGATGACGCGCGATGTGCAGGCCGAGGCGAACCTCGATGAGCAGGTCCGCCGGGACGTCCCGTACAACGCCGTCCGACTCGTTGGTGCGCACGCGTTGCAGAGCAGCGGGGATCAGACCGTCAATGCCTCCACCGTGCTGCCGTGGTTGTTCCAGGCCCTGGGTGTGCCGCCGGCGCTGACCGGGCTGCTGGTGCCGATCCGGGAATCGGGGTCGATGTTGCCCCAAGCGGCATTGACCCCGGTGGTGCTGCGGGTGCGCCGGCGCGTCTGGGTGTTCGTCACCGGCGCGCTCATCCAGGCCGTGGCGGTGGCGGCCATGGCGTTGGTGGCCGCGACCGGGTCCGGGCTGGGGGCCGGTGTGGCGATCCTGGCGGCCCTGGCGGTGTTCTCCTTCGGCCGTTCACTCGGTTCGATGTCCTCCAAGGACGTGCAGGGCCGCACCCTGCCCAAGGGCCAGCGGGGGCAGATCAACGGCCTGTCCACCACGGCTGCGGGCGTCGTGGCGATCACCCTGGGCGTGGCGCTGCGCGCGATCGGCGGCGGGGACCTGTCGGCAACCCAGATCGCGTGGCTGCTCGGCGCCGGGGCCGTGATGTGGGTGCTGACCGCCGTGGTCTACGCAGGTATCCGGGAACCGGTCGACGACGAGTCGCACGCGCGGCAACCGGACACCAGACCCGGCGCGGCCAGGGAGGAGGCCGAGACCCCGTGGTGGCGGGCCTCGGTGCAATTGTTGCGCGATGATGCGCCCTTCCGACGGTTCGTCATCGTGCGCAGTTTGTTGCTGGTTTCGGCACTCAGCCCACCGTTCCTGGTGAGTTTGGCGGCACAGAGCGGCGCCGGTGCGATCAGCGGCCTGGGCGGGTTCGTCATCGCCTCCGGCCTGTCCGCACTGCTCGGCGGGCCCGTCGCCGGGCGCCTGGCCGACCGCAGCAGCCGCACGCTGATGGCTGTGGGTGCCGGTGTTGCCTCGGCGGTGCTCCTGCTGATCGTGGTGCTCACGCTGCTGCCCGGTTTCGACGGCGACAGCGCCTGGGGCGCGGTGCTGTTCGTGGGCTCCTACTTCGCCCTGACCCTCATCCACACCGGGGTGCGGGTGGGCCGCAAGACGTATCTGGTGGACATGGCCGAGGGTGACCAGCGCACCAAGTACGTGGCCGTGTCCAACACGGCGATGGGCATCATCCTGCTCATCGCCGGCGCACTCAGTTCGGCGCTGTCGGTGCTGGGGGTGCACTGGGCGCTGGTGTTCCTCGCGGTCCTGGGCGTGCTCGGGGTGGTCGCCGCCCGGCGTCTGCCCGAGGTCTCGGTCGGGTGAACCCGGAAAGGCCGGGGCGGCGGGGGTGCGCCCGCTGCCCCGGCCCTGCGCCGGATACCACCTAAGCCAGGTGCCGCTCGTCCGGGCCGACGTACTCCGAGAGCGGGCGGATCAGCGCGTTGGAGGCCCGCTGCTCCATGATGTGGGCGGTCCAGCCGGTGATCCGGGAGGCCACGAACAACGGGGTGAAGATCTCGGTGTCGAAGCCCATCAGGTGGTAGGCCGGGCCGGAGGGGTAGTCCAGGTTCGGCTTGATGTCCTTGCGGGAGGTCATCGCGTCCTCGAGGTTGTCATACATCGCGGCGATGTCCGGACGGTCATAGTGCGCCACCAGGCTGTCCAGGGCAGCCTTCATGCTCGGCACGCGCGAGTCGCCCTTCTTGTACACGCGGTGACCGAAGCCCATGATCTTGCGCTTCTCGGCCAGGGCCTGCTCCAGCCAGGCCTCGGCGTTGTCCGCCTCGCCGATCTCGTCGAACACGTTCATCACCGCCTCGTTCGCACCGCCGTGCAGCGGACCCTTGAGCGCACCGATCGCGGCCACCACCGCCGAGTACAGGTCACTCAAGGTGGAGGTGACCACCCGGGCGGTGAACGTGGAGGCGTTGAAGGAGTGCTCGGCGTACAGGATGAGGGAGACCCGGAAGGCGTCGACGACGACGTCGGCGGGCACGGATCCGAAGGTCATCTGCAGGAAGTTCTCGGCGTACCCCAGGTCCTCACGCGGGGGCACCACGTCCTCGCCGCGCCGACGGCGCTGGTCATAGGCGACGACGGCGGGCAACTGGGCGAGCAGCCGCACCGACTTGGTGAGGTCGGCGGCTTCGGAGTCGTCCCCGGCGTCGGGATCGTTGGCACCGACGACGCTGACGGCGGTGCGCACCACGTCCATCGGGTGTGCGGTGTGCGGGATGGAGTCGATCACGGACCGGACGTTGTCGGCCAGGGCGCGCTGGGAGCGCTCGGTGCGCTCGAAGTCGGCCAACTGATCATCGGTGGGCAACTCGCCGTGCCAGAGCAGGTAGGCGACCTGCTCGAAACTGCACTGCTCGGCCAGTTCCTGCACCGGATAGCCCCGGTACAGCAGGGAGTTCGTGTCCGGGTTGACCTTGGAGATGGCGGTCTCGTCGACGTAGACGCCGGCCAGGCCCTTCTTGATCTCGGGGGCTTCGTTGCTCATGTTCACTCCTTCGTTGTGGCCTCGTCCCCGGCATCGCCGGGGGCCGTGCCTGTGGGGGAGGTACCGGGGGTCGGGGCGGGTGTGTAGGTGAAGACCGAGGCGTCGAACGCGTTGTAGGCCTCGTAGTCGATGAGTTCGTACAGGCGGGCACGATGCTGCATCTGATCCACGACGCCGGCCAGGGTGCCGTGGGCCTGCAGGGTCTCCAGGCCCCGTTCGGCCGCGCCCATGGCCAGCCGCAGTAGCGACACAGGGTAGATGACGATGGCGATCCCGGCTCCGGCGAGTTGGTCACGGGTGAACAGTTCGGACTTGCCGAACTCGGTCATGTTCGCCAGCACCGGGACGTCGACGGCGGCGCGCACCGCCTCGAACTCGGCCAGGTCACGCATCGCCTCGGGGAAGATGGCATCGGCCCCGGCGTCCACCAGGGCCTTGGCCCGGTCCTTGGCCGCCTGCAGGCCCTCGACCGCGCGGATGTCGGTGCGAGCCATGATCAGCAGGTTGTCGTCGCGGCGGGCATCGGCAGCGGCGCGGATCCGCTTGGTGGCCGTGGCGGCGTCCACCACCTGTTTGCCGTCCAGGTGCCCGCACCGCTTGGGGTTGACCTGGTCCTCGATGTGCAGGCCCGCCACCCCGGCGTCCTCCAGGGCGTGCACGGTACGGGCCACGTTCATCGGTTCGCCGAAACCGGTGTCGGCATCCACCAGCGCCGGCAGGTCGGTGACCCGCGCGATCTGCTGGGACCTGCCCGCGACCTCGGTCAGGGTGGTCAACCCGATGTCGGGCAGACCCAGGTCGGCCGAGAGCACCGCCCCGGAGATGTAGACGCCGTCGAAGCCCTTGTCCTGGATGAGCTGGGCACTCAGCGGGTTGAACGCACCGGGGAAACTGAGCAGGTCGCCGCCGGCGAGCCGCTCGCGCAACCGGGCGCGCTTGACGTGCGCCGGCGTGGAAGCGTGCAGCATCAGAAGATCCCGCCCGGAGCGCCCGCGCCGGCCAGCAGACCGGCCGGAGCGGTGATGGTCAACTCGCCCAACTGCGGTCCGCTCAGGTGCGGCAAGCGCTCGGCGACGTCCAGGAACCGCTCGATCTCGTCGTCGTCCAGCACACCCTGGGCCAGGGTGCGGAACTTGGCCACGTACTGCTCCCGGCCGAAGGGGCGGGCGCCGTAGGGGTGGGCATCGGCGACGGCGATCTCCTCCACGATCGTCGAGCCGTCGGTCAGGGTGATCTCCACCCGGCCACCGAAGGCCTTCTCATCAGGGTCCTTGGAGTGGTAGCGACGGGTCCACTCGGGGTCCTCGGCGGTGGTGATCTTGTGCCACAGCGCGACGGTGTCGGGGCGGGCGGCGCGCTCGGGGGCGTAGGAACGGGCGTGGTGCCAGGCACCGTCCTGCAGGGCGACGGCGAAGATGTAGGGGATGGAGTGGTCCAGGGTTTCCCGGGAGGCGGTCGGGTCGTACTTCTCGGGGTCGTTCGCCCCGGAGCCGATCACATAGTGGGTGTGGTGGGAGGTATGAATGACCACCGACTCCACGTTGTCAGCATCGCGGACCTGCGGGTGCTCGTGGTGGATCTTGCGGGCCAGGTCGATCAGCGCCTGGGACTGGTACTCCGCGGAGTGCTCCTTGGTGTAGGTGTCCAGGATCGCCAGTTTCGGCGCGCCCGGGGCCGGCAACGGGACGCGGTAGTGCGCCTGCGGGCCGTCCAGCATCCAGGCGATGACGCCATCCTCACCTTCATAGATCGGTTCGGGTGAGGTCTGTCCGCGCATGGCCCGGTCCACGGCTTCCACTGCCATTTTTCCGGCGAAGGCGGGGGCGTGGGCCTTCCAGGTGGAGATCTGACCCTTGCGGGACTGCCGAGTGGCGGTGGTGGTGTGCAGGGCCTGGCCGATCGCCTGGAAGATGGTCTCGCTGTCCAGGCCGAGCAGGGTCCCGATACCGGCGGCGGCCGAGGGGCCCAGGTGGGCGACGTGGTCGATCTTGTGCTCATGCAAGCAGATCGCGCGCACCAGGTTCACCTGGATCTCATAGCCAGTAGCGATACCGCGGAGCAACTCTCGGCCGGTGAGGTCCCGGGAATCGGCCAGGTGCTGGGCCACGGCGAGGATCGCGGGGATGTTGTCGGCCGGGTGGGAGTAGTCGGCGGCCAGGAAGGTGTCGTGGTAGTCCAGTTCGCGCACGGCGACGCCATTGGCCCAGGCTGCCCATTCGGGGCTCACCCGCTCTGTTGGTTCTAGGCCGAACACCGTAGCGCCAGGGCGGTAGGGGTGCCGCTGGGCCTGGGCGCGGGAGGCGACGGCCGGGTCGCGGGTGAGCGAGGCGGTGGCCACGGCGGCGTTGTCGATGACCCGGTTGATGATTATCTCGGTGACCTCCTCGGTCACCTCCACCGGGTCGGTGGCGACCTGGGCGATCTTCCAGGCGAGTTGGTCCTCGCGGGCCAACCCGTCGGCACTGGGGTGGACCCGGACGTCGTGGGTCACCATGTCCGCGGAACTCATGTGGGGTGCTCCTCATCTGTGGTCGAGCGGGGTGTGGTCGAGCGGGGTCTGGTGGTCGTAGGCGGTGCTGCAGGTCAGGCACTGCTGAGATCGAGCGGTGCTAGAGGTCGAGCGGTGCTGCAGGTCAGGCGCTGGTGGCCGCGGGGGCCTCCTTGTCCAGGGCGATCAGGATGCTGTCCAGGCTCGCGCGCAGGTGAATGGCGGTGGCTTGTGCGGCCAGCGTGCCGTCGCCGGCGGCGATCGCCTCGGCGATCATCCGGTGTTCCTGCGCCGCCTGCACCAGCCGCTGGTGGTCATCTCGGGACAGCCGGCGAGCGCGTGCCACCTGTGACCGCAGGGAGACAAGAGACCGCTGGATCGCGGGGCTGTGCATCGCCGCGTCGAGAGCGGAGTCCAGGTCCGCGACCAGCCGGTAGTAGCCGGCGTGCTCGGGATCCTGCGGTGACAACAGTTCGGCGGCCTCAGCGAAGCGGTCGGCCAGGGCGGTGAACACCGCCGGCTCCCCCCGCAGCGCCGCCAGCCGCGCCGCCTGGGCCTCGAGCGCCTCGCGCAGTTCGAACAGGTGCCGCACGTCCTGCGGTGAGATGGCCGAGACCGTGTAGGTGCGTCCCTTGCCGACCACGCACAGCCCCTCGGCGCCCAGTCGTCTCAGGGCCTCGCGCAGCGGTGTGCGTGAGACGCCCAACCGCCCGGCCTGCTCGACCTCACCCAGCGCGGTGCCCGGCGGCAGACGGCCGGAGATGATGTCCTGGCGCAACTGCACGTAGGCGCGTTCGCTGGCAAGCATACTGCTGACGATACGCCACCAGACCCACAATTGTATACATGTTGCGAGCAAGAAGCACATAGGCAGATGCGCGGCGACATCTTTGCATACATCCTTTCTCAGTGCCGTCGGTCACCTCCGCACGTCCTTGTTGCGATCAACCTGGCCCGGGTGCGGCTTCGTTCGAGGCTCCGCCTTCGCTCCGGTCATGGTCCACGAGAACTACGGAACGAGGTCCGGACCGGGCCTGTAGCCTCCTTCCCATGGTGTCATCTCCCACCCACGGCGAAACTGCGAGCATGATCGTCGTCGGCGGTGGGATCGTTGGCCTGGCCACGGCGCGAGAGGCACTGCTGCGTCGTCCTGGCTCGGACGTCGTCGTGCTGGAGAAGGCCGACGACGTCGCCACCGCCCAGACCGGGCACAACTCTGGGGTGATCCACGCCGGGTTGTACTACGCGCCGGGATCGCTCAAGGCGCGACTGTGCAAGGCCGGAAGGGAACACACCACCCGGTTCTGCGACGAGCGCGGCATCGACTATCGCTCCATCGGCAAACTCGTGGTCGCCACTACCCCAGTTGAGGTGGACCGGATGCGTAGTCTGGCTCAACGCGCGAAGGCCAACGGCCTGGAACTCGAGGAGATCGAAGGCAGCCGGTTGGCCGAGATGGAGCCGAACGTCCGCGGCCTGGCTGCCCTGGTCTCACCGACCACCGGCGTCGTGGACTTCACTCAGGTTGCACGCGCCATGGCGGACCAGATCATCGAATTGGGCGGCCGGGTGGTGACCGGCACCCAGGTGCTGCAGATCGCTGAACGACCCGACGTCGTCGTCGTCACTACTCAGACCGGGGAGTACCGCGGCAAGCGCCTGGTGGGCTGCGCCGGCTTGCAGGCCGACCGGCTGGCCCGCATGGGCGGGTTAGACGTGGATTTTCGGATCGTGCCCTTCCGCGGTGAGTACTACCAGTTGCCCTCGCGACGCTCCGACGTCGTACGCCACTTGATCTACCCCGTGCCGGACCCGGCATTGCCCTTCCTGGGGATCCACCTCAGCCCGTCCATCGACGGACGGGTAACCGTGGGCCCTAACGCCGTCCTGGGATTCGCCCGCGAAGGCTACCGGCGGGGTTCGGTGCAACTGGCCGACGTGGCTAGTTACGCATTCTTCCCGGGCATGTGGCGCTTCGCAGCCAAGTACGCACGCACAGGCATCACTGAGATGGGTAACTCCCTCTTCCGCCGCCGGTACCTAGAACTGGTCCGCAAGTACTGCCCGAGCATAGAGCTGACCGACCTCCAGCCACACCCGGCGGGGATCCGGGCCCAGGCACTGCTACGCAGTGGGTTGATCGTGGACGACTTCCTGTTTCGCTCCACGCAGCGTCAACTCCATCTATGTAACGCACCCTCGCCGGCGGCGACCTCGGCGATCCCGATCGCCTCGCTACTCAATGATCGGCTCGAGACGACGGGCACGGAGCGGTAACTCGCCGGCGGAACGCTGACGCCGGGGCGTGCTGGCGGCCCGCCGCCTACCCGACGTCTCCGCCGGCTAACCCACCCCACTCTTACGCGTCAGGCGGGGTCGTGGCCCAGGTGCACCAACTGAGCGCGCACCGTGGCCGTCGCCGCCCGGGCCAGGGTCTCCCCGAGGTCGCCGTAGACGGCCGTGACCACCTCGCTCGCGGTGCGGGCACCGGCGCGCACCGCGGCGCTGACCTGGTCCAACCGCTCGTACCGGTGCGCGAGCAAGGCGTTGAGGAAGTCCAGCGGCTCGGTCACCACCGGGCCGTGACCGGGGGCGATCGTGCGCACCACGCCCTCCCGCGCCAGCGCGATCAGCCGGGTCAGGGAGTCGAGGTAGTCACCGAGGTGACCCTCGGGCCAGGGCACCACCGACGTCCCCCGGCCCAGCACCGTGTCGCCGCTGAGCACCACCCCCTCCTCCGGGATCAGCAGGCACACCGAGTCCGCCGTGTGGCCCGGGGTGGCCAGCACCTCCAGGTTCCACCCGGCAGCCTGGATCCGCTCCCCCTCCCGCAGCGGCGAGCCCGAGTCGGCCCCGCGTACCGCTGAACCGGTCAGGGCCCTCCACTCCGGGACCGCGCCGGTGTGGTCCCGGTGATGGTGGGTCAGCAGCGTCAGCGCCACCGGCCCGGCCGCCTCGTGCACAGCAGCAAGGTGCTGCGGCACCCCGGCCGGCCCGGGGTCGACGACGACGGCACCGCCCCCGGGCGCAGGACCGGGCGGACGGAGCACCCAGGTGTTGGTGCCCTCCAGCGTCATCGGCCCTGGATTCGGCGCCAGGACGGCCCGGACCCCGGTGCCGGCAGCACCACCGCGCCACGTCCTCCTCACGCGTGCCCCGCTTCCGGTGCGCACGCCACCGCAGGGCCCGGGCAGGCGCCGCCCGACGGCAGACCGCGGCCGGGTGCGGCCACTGCGCCAGGGCGCCCCGCCACGTCGTCTGCCATCGGCCTCAGCGGGTGACCTTGCCGCTCATGGAGGCGATCGGGGAGAGGAACATCGGCCGGGCCAGGACCCAGCCGATGATGGTGACCACCAGTGAGGCGGCGAAGACGCCCAGGCCCACCCAGCTGACCTCGTCGCGGGCGGCGTACATCACGTTGAGGTTCTGCAGCACGCCGGTGGTCAGCACCAGCGTGACGTGCACGATGATGAAGAACACGAAGTACACCATCACGGCGAAGTGAACCTTGCGAGCAGCTTCGATCGGCACCAGTGTGCTCGCGCGCCACTCCGGCTTCCACGCCGGCGAGATCCGCGCCCCGGTGATCGCCGCCAGCGGTGCAGCGATGAACACCGTGATGAAGTAGGCCAGCACCTGCAGCCCGTTATAGGCCGCCCACCCACTATGGCTGGGAACATCCAGGGACAGGTACTGCAGACCGGCCGACAGCGCGTTGGGGAAGATCTCGAGGCTGGTGGGCACGATCCGCATCCAGTGCCCGGTGGCGAAGATCAGCACCGCGAACACCAGGCCGTTGAGGACCCAGAGCACATCCAGGCTCACGTGCAGCCACTTGTCCATGCTGATGCGCTGCGGGCGCTTACCCCACAGGAACCCGGGCCTCTTCGCTGTCCAGTGCGCCTTGGGACGCTGGGTGGTGCGGATCAACCACCCGGTGCGGATGATCAGCACGATCAGGAACATGTTCAGGAAGTGCTGCCAGCCCACCCAGGCCGGGATACCCACCGGAGCGGCCTCCGGTTGGGGAGCATCACCGCCGTACGTGGCGATGAAGGACTCCACCCCCTCCATTCCCCGCAACCACCGGGCCAGCAGCACCACCGCCACCAGCACCACCAGGGCAGCCGGGATCGCGATCGCCAACTGCTTACCCCGGCTGCGTTGCCGACCGGTCGTGCTCATCGTCTCCTCCTGGGCCACGGGCCGGTGAGTTGCTCCTCGTTGACCCACCGGCCCACCATCATGCCGCCTGCTTCGCTTTCCGCGCTGACACCAGTGCTCACGCCGGCGCCGTCACTGCGTGCGGTGACGCTCCAACGCCTCCAGGAACTGCGGGACCACCTCGAACAGGTCGCCCACCACGCCGAAGTCGGCCAGTTCGAAGATGCCCGACTCCGGGTCACTGTCGACCGCCACGATCGTCTTGGAGGTCTGCATGCCCGAACGGTGCTGGATCGCACCGGAGATGCCCAGCGCGATATAGAGCTTCGGGGACACGGTGGTCCCGGTCTGGCCGACCTGTGCCGAGTTCGCCACGTAGCCGGCATCGACCGCCGCACGGGAGGCACCCACGGCGGCGCCGAGGGCGTCGGCCAACTGCTCCACCAGGGCGAAGTTCTCCTTCGATCCCACGCCGCGGCCGCCGGCCACCACCACGTCGGCGGCGCGCAGGTCGGGGCGCTCGGTTGCCGCGGTGGCCTCACGCAGGTTCGCCACCGGTGCCCCGTGGCCGGCCTCGACCGACCCTCGAGTCACTGCCGGCTCGGCGGCCGGCGCGGCGCCGGAGATCGCGCCCTCCCGCACGGCGATCACCGCCAGTGGGCCCTCGATAGTGGACTCCACGTCCCACTCGCCACCGAAGACCGAGTGCGTGAGCACCAGTTGTTCGTTCTGGCTACGCAGCCCGGTCACGTCCACCGCGAGTCCGGCACCGGTGCGCATCGCGAACCGGGCCCCCGCCTCGCGGGGCTCCAGTGCATCGGGCACCAGGACTACCGCCGGGTCGTACTGGGCGGCGGCCTGCTCCAGCGCCGCCACCATCGGGCCCACCAGGACCGAACCGACCCCGTCGGACTCGGCCAGGTGCACGTGGGCGGCCCCCAGGGACCCGAGTCGTGCCACCAGCGCGTCACCGGACCCCGGCGCCGCGGCCACCACCGCCACGGGGGTGCCCAGGTCGGCAGCGGTCTTCAGCAACGGTGCGGCCGATGCTGCGACATCCCCGGTCGGGGAGAGGTCGACCAATACAAGAACGTTCGCCATGGATCCTCCCTCAGACCAGGTTCTCTTGGGACAGGTACTCGAACAGTTTCTGCCCGCCGTCGCCCTCATCGACCACCTTGACGCCGGCCTCCCGCGCCGGGCGTTGGGCGGCGGACAGCACCGAGGTGCGGGTGACCGCCTGCTCGGGCAGTCCGGCGATGTCGCCCAGGGACAGCGCCAGAGTGGGCTTCTTGCGGGCCCTCATGATGCCGCGGAAGTTCGGGAACCGGCCCTCCGGGGTGCGCTCGGTCACCGAGATCACAGCCGGTAGGTCCGCGCGCACCTCGGCCACGCCGCCGGTCGCCTCGCGCTCACCGGAGACGCCCTGCGCGGTGATGCTCACCGAGTCCAGGTGGGTCAGGTGCGGCACACCCAGTGCTTCGGCCACCATCGCCGGGACCACGCCACCACCACCGTCGGTGGACACGTCGCCGGCGATCACCAGATCGAAGCCGACCTGCTTGATCGCCGCCGCGAGCACCCCGCTGGTGCGCACCATGTCCGCGCCGACCAGGCCGTCGTCCTTGATATGCACGGCGGAGTCGGCGCCCATCGCCAGACCCTTGCGCAGCGACTCCTTGGCCGCCTCGGGACCCATCGTCATCACCACGACCTCGGCGTCGGCGCCGTCCTTGTAGACCAGCGCGGCCTCGATGGCCCGCTCGCCGACCTCGTCGATCACCGCCTCGCTGGCTCCGCGGTCCACGCGCCCGGTCTGGGGGTCGAGCCTGCGTTCACCCCAGGTGTCCGGAACGTTCTTGATCAGAACGACAATCTTCATTGGCTCCATCCATCCATTACTCGACCTCATGCATGTGCTGGGTGACCGTCACCGCGGCCTGCGCTCCGCCGGAGCGGTACGCGGCGGGCCACCTCGGATCACTCCGGCTCCGGTTAACCCACGCCGCGCTCCCGCGGGAGCGCGGCGACGCTCATCTCCTGGACTTCTTCAGCAACTCCCTGGCCATGACCACCCGCTGGATCTGGTTGGTGCCTTCGTAGATCTGGGTGATCTTGGCATCGCGCATCATCCGCTCCACAGGATAGTCCCGCGTGTACCCGTAGCCACCGAGCAACTGCACCGCATCGGTGGTCACCTCCATCGCCACGTCGGAGGCGAAGGCCTTGGCGGCGGCCCCGAAGAAGGGCAGGTCGGGGGCCTCGATCTCGGCTTTGCCCGCAGCGGCGTAGGTGAGCTGGCGGGCCGCTTCGACCTTCATGCCCATGTCGGCGAGCATGAACTGCAGACCCTGGAACTCCGCGATCGGGCGGCCGAACTGCTGGCGTTCCTGGACGTAACCCAGGGCCAGGTCAAGAGCACCCTGGGCGATCCCCACGGCCTGGGCTGCGATCCCGACCCGGGTGTGGTCCAGCACCCGCATGGCCAGCACGAAGCCGCCGCCCTCCGGTCCGATGATCCGGTCCGCCGGGATGTGCACGTTGTCCAGGTACACCTCGCGGGTGGGCGAGCCCTTGATGCCCATCTTCTTCTCCGGGGCACCGAAGGAGACACCCTCATCGGACTTCTCCACCACGAACGCCGAGTGGCGCTGGTGCCGGGAGGTGGGGTCGGTGACAGCCAGCACGGTGTAGTAGTCCGAGACGCCGGCGTTGGTGATCCAGCGCTTGACGCCGTTCAGAACCCAACTGCCGTCCTCCTGCTTCACCGCGGTGGTCTTCATCGAGGCGGCGTCGGAACCGGCGTCCGGCTCGGACAGGCAGTAGGAGAACATCGCCTCACCGCTGGCCACCGGCGGCAGGTACTTCTGCTTCAACTCCTCCGAGCCGGCCAGGATGAGCGCAAGGCTGCCGAGTTTGTTCACGCCCGGGATCAGCGAGGCCGAGGCATCCACGCGGGCCACCTCCTCCACCACGATGCAGGCTGCCAGCGCATCCGCGCCCTGGCCGCCGTAGGCCTCCGGGATGTGCGGGGCCATGAAGTCGGTGGCGGTGAGCGCCTCCCGCGCCTCGGCGGGGAACTCGCTGTTCTCATCCGCCTTCGCGGCGTGCGGGGCGATCTTGGTCTCACAGATATCGCGCAGTGCTGCGCGGAGTTCGACGTACTCCTCCGGCAGCACGAATGCCGGATTCGGTGCAAATGCCGTGTCAGTCATCGGATCTTCCTCCTGGTCGTCATCGTCCGGCGCGCCCGCGCTGGTACGCAGTTCCATATTGACGGTACCATGTTCCAACTACGCGTGGTAGTGCGAATGAGGAGGATGGATGAGCGAGCCGAACCCCCAACGTGAGCGGGTCATCGAGGCGGCGTTCCAGCTCTTCGCCGAACGCGGGTACGACGGCACCACGGTGGAGGACATCGCCGCCCGGGCCGGGGTGGGCCGGACCACCTTCTTCCGGCTGTTCCGCACCAAGGAGTCGGTGGTCTTCCCCGCCCACGAGCATCTGCTCGCCGCGATCGAGGCCCGCCTGGCCACCGCCACCCCGAACACCGGCAAGGTGGCCCTGACCGAGGCCTCCGGGCTGGTGCTGAACCATTACCTGGGCGAGGGTGAGCGGGCCCGGCAGCGCTATGGCCTGACCCGGCAGGTCGAGGCGCTCCGGGAGCGTGAGCGCGCGAGCATCCACCAGTACGAGCGGCTGTTCAAGCGCTTCATCCACCAGTGGTGGGGCGGGGACCTGACGTCACTGTTGCGGGCCGAACTCACCGCCAACGCGGTGGTGACCGCACACAACCACGTGCTACGGGCGTGGCTGCGCGGCTCGATCGGCGCCGAGGAGGCCCTGCCCTGGTTCCGCGAGGTGATCGCCGAACTGGACTCCATGCTCGTGTGGTATGGCGAGCACGGCGACGTGGCCGGCGGCGGGCAGCAGATCGGCCGCACGGCCGGCGAGAGCCCCGGCCCGGCGGATGCAGCCGGCGGGGATGCCGGCGGCGGTACGCGCGGTGTCCCAGCGAGCCAGCCCGACCCGGCGGTGATCGTGATCCGCGACGCGGCCCGCCTGGAGGAACTCCTCCCCCGGATCCAGCGAATGCTCTCCTAGCCCCCGAGCCGACCGGTTTGGGGCCCCTCCGACCGGTTTCGCGGCTGAAGGGCTCAGGACCGGGCCAACTCCAGGGCCCGCTGCAGGATGGTGTCCTCGTCAAGCAGCACGTCCAGGGCGGCATCGCCGAGCGGGACGAAACTGTCCGCGCTGGTCACCCGCGCGATCCGGCCGGTGAACCCACCGTCGATCAACGCGGCCACGACCGACTCGGAGACTCCCCCGGAGCGGCGGGTCTCATCGACCACGAGCACCGTGCCGGTGGCCTCGGCAGCCGTCAACAGATCCTCCTCCGGCAGCGGCGCCAACCAGCGCAGGTCCAGCACCCGGGCCCGCACCCCGCGGGCCTGCAGTTGCCGGGCCACCCGCAGACTCATGTGCAGCCCGTTCGCCCAGGACACCAGGGTCAGGTCCGCGCCGTCCCCGTAGCAGCGGGCCGACCCGATCGGCACGTGCGCCTGCGCCCACCGGTCCGGGCCCGGATAGGGGTCGGTCCACAGCCCATCGCCCTCGGCGTGCAGATCCCGGGTGTGATAGAGCGCGATCGGCTCCACGAACGCGCTCACCGTGCCATCGGACAGTCCGGCGGCCACCAACGTGCGCAACATGGCCGCCGCGTCATCGGCCCGCGCCGGCGAGGCCACCACCAGGCCCGGGATGTCGCGCAGCACCGCCACCGAGTTGTCGTTGTGGAAGTGGCCCCCGAAGCCCTTCTGGTACCCGTACCCGGCGATCCGCACCACCATCGGGTTGCGGTAGGCGCCGGTGGAGAAGAACTGCAACGTGGCGGCCTCACCGCGCAGTTGGTCCTCGGCGTTGTGCAGGTAGGCCAGGTACTGGATCTCCGGGATCGGCAGCAGACCGCTCAGCCCCGCCCCCAGAGCGACCCCGAGGATGGTCTGCTCATCCAGGATCGTGTCGAACACCCGCGCCGGCCCGAACGCCTTGCGCAGACCCCGGGTCACCCCGTACACCCCGCCCTTGCGGGCCACGTCCTCGCCGAACACCAGCGCACCCGGATGCGCCGCCAGCACATCGTGCAGCGCGGCGTTGATCGACTGCGCCAGCGTCCGCCCGGGCCCCTCCTCCGGTAACGAGCGGCCGAACACCGCCGAGCGCGCCGCGTCGTCACCCGCTCGCGGCACCACCCGTGCCACCTCCGCCGGCCGGCTCGGCGCCAGTGGGCCCATCACCTGCTCACGGCCGGCCAACCGGGGCAGCCCGGCCACCTCCCGGGCCATCCGCCCCACGCGCTCGCGCGCGGCCTCGTACCGGTCCAGCACCTCATCGGGCCGCACCACCCCGGCCTGCACCAGCCAGCGTGCGGTGCCCAGCAGCGGGTCCCCCTCCAGGTCCGCGGCGATGGCCGACGGCGACCGGTAGGCACTCTCCACGTCCGAGCCGGCGTGTCCCATCAGACGCACCGTGCGTAGGTGGAGGAAGGCGGGCCGACGACGACGACGCACGTACTCGGCCGCGTCCCGTGCCGCTGCGAGCGCCTCGGGCGGGTTCGCCCCGTCCGCCTCGAGGTAGCGCAGGCCGGTGCGACCGGCGTAGGCGGCGGCGATCCACCCGAGCGGGTTCGGCACACTCAGCCCCAGGCCGTTGTCCTCGCACACGATCAGCAACGGCATCGGCAGGCCGCGGTGGGCCACTTGGAGAGCGGCGTTCACCGCGCCGGCGGCGGTGGAGTGGTTCATCGAGGCATCCCCGAAGCTGGCGACCACCACCGCGTCGGCGGGCCACGGCGTGGGCACGCCCAGCTTCGCGGCCAGGGAGATGGAGAAGGCGGTGCCCATCGCCCGGGGGGCGTGCGAGGCGATCGTGGAGGTCTGCGGGACCACGTGCAACTCCCGGCGCCCGAACACCTTGTGCCGCCCGCCGGCTATCGGCTCACCAGCGGCACCGACCAGCCCGAGCAGGATGTCGCGCTCACCGTCGATGCCGGGCACCTGGCGGGCGCGCTGGAGGTAGAACGCCCCGGACCGGTAGTGCAGCATGGCCGGGTCGGTGGGGCGCAGTGCGGCGGCCACGGCGGCGTTGCCCTCGTGTCCCGCGGACCCGATGGTGTAGAACCCCTGGTTCCGTGCCCGTAGTTCGCGGGCCACCAGATCCAGGTGGCGAGAGGCGATCTGGACCTCGAACAGTTCCAGGGCCTCAGCCGGTGGCATCGCCAGGCCCGCAGGCGGTCCGGCGGAGCCGGCCATCTGCCGGACCCGCTCGACGAAGTGCTCATCCGGACCCTGCATCACGGGCACCTCAACGGAACGCGGCGATACCCGTGAGGGCCTGCCCGATCACCAGGGCATGCATCTCGCTGGTGCCCTCATAGGTCAGCACGGACTCCAGGTTGTTCGCGTGCCGCATCACCGGGTACTCGGCGCTGATCCCACTCGCACCGAGGATGGTGCGGCAGGTCCGGGCGATCTCCAGCGATTCGCGCACGTTGTTCAGTTTGCCCAGGCTCACCTGCTGGTGCGCCAGACCCCCGGCATCCTTGCGCCGGCCCAGGTGCAGCGCCAGCAGGACGCCCTTGCCGTACTCCAGGGTCATGTCCGCGAACTTGGCCTGGGTGAGCTGGAATCCGGCGATCGGCCGGTCGAACTGCTCCCGCGTGCCCGCGTACTCCAGGGCGGTGAGCAGGCAGGTGCGGGCCGAACCCAGCGCCCCGAACACGATCCCGAACCTGGCCTCGTTCAGGCAGCGCAACGGCCCGGACAGCCCCCGGGCTTGCGGCAGCATCGCCTCGGCGGGCAACCGCACGTCCCGCAGCACCAGTTCGGAGGTGACCGAGGCGCGCAGGGACATCTTCCGTTCGATCTCCGGGGCGCTGAAGCCGGGGGTGTCGGTGGGGACGACGAATCCGCGGATGCCCTCCTCGGTACGCGCCCACACCACGGCGACGTCCGAGATGGAGCCGTTGGTGATCCACATCTTGGTGCCGTTGAGCACCCAGTCGCTGCCGTCGCGGCGGGCGGTGGTGCGCATCCCGGCAGGGTCGGAGCCGTGGTCGGGTTCGGTCAGGCCGAAGCAACCGATCGCCTCGCCAGTGGCCATCCGCGGCAGCCACTGCTCCTTGTGCGCCTCCGATCCGAAGGCGTGGATGGCGAACATGGCCAGGGAGCCCTGCACGCTGACCAACGATCGGATCCCCGAGTCCGCGGCCTCCAGCTCCAGGCACGCCAGGCCGTAGGCGGTGGCGGACGTGCCCGCGCACCCATAGCCCTGCAGGTGCATGCCCAGCAGGCCCACCTCGCCCAGGGTCCGGGCCAGTTCCCGGGCTGGTAGTTGCCCGTCCTCGTACCACTGCGCCACGTCGGGCAACACGTGCTTGTCCATCATGGCGCGAACGGTGCCCCGGACCTCCTTCTCCTCCTCCGACAGGAGGGAGTCGATCGCGAACAACTGATCCGGGGTCATCGACGCCGGGCGTTGCGAGGAGGTGCTCATCCGAACTCCACCCCCTGGGCCAGCGGGAGTTGGCGTGAGTAGTTGACGGTGTTGGTGGCCCGGCGCATGTAGATCTTCCATGCATCGGACCCGGACTCGCGCCCGCCGCCGGTGTCCTTCTCCCCACCGAAGGCACCACCGATCTCCGCCCCGGAAGGCCCGATGTTGACGTTGGCGATCCCGGTGTCCGAGCCGGTGGCGGACAGGAACGTCTCCGCCTCCAGCACATCGCGGGTGAAGATCGAGGAGGACAGCCCTTGGGTGACGCCGTTGTGCAGGGCGATGGCCTCGTCGAAGTCGGTGTAGGTGAGCACGTACAGCAGCGGCGCGAAGGTCTCGGTGCGCACGACCTCGGTCTGGGCGGGCATGTCCACGATCGCCGGCTGCACGTAGACCCCGGACCCGGGCCCGGGGACGCGCTCCCCGCCGGTGATCAGCGTGCCGCCGTCCGCGGTGGCCCGGTCGATCGCGGCGGTGAACCGCTCCGCCGAAACCTCCTCCAGCAACGGGCCCACCAGCGTGCCCCCGTCCAGCGGGGAGCCGATCGGGAGCGTCTCATACGCCGACTTCAACCGCCTGACCAGTTCGTCCTTGACGTCGGCGTGCACGATCAGGCGACGCAGGGTGGTGCACCGCTGCCCGGCGGTTCCGACGGCGGAGAACACCACCCCGCGTACGGTCAGGTCCAGGTCCGCGCTCGGGGCCACGATCGCGGCGTTGTTCCCGCCCAGTTCCAGCAGGGTGCGGCCCAGGCGGGCGGCCACCCGGGGGGCGACCTTCTTGCCCATCGCGGTGGAGCCGGTGGCCGAGATCAGCGGCACCCGCTCGTCGTCGACCATCACCTGCCCGACCGCTGCGTCCCCCAGCAGCACCGCGCCGAGCCCGGCCGGCGCCCCCACGCGCCGGGCCGCCTGCTCCAGCAGGGCCAGGGTGCCCAACGCCGTCAGCGGCGTCTTCTCCGACGGCTTCCAGATCACCGGGTCACCGCAGGTCAGCGCCAGTGCGGCGTTCCAGGAGAACACGGCCACAGGGAAGTTGAAGGCGGTGATCACCCCGACCACGCCGAGTGGGTGCCACTGTTCCATCATCCGGTGCCCGGGGCGCTCGGAGGCGATGGTCAGCCCGAAGAGTTGGCGGGACAGACCGGTGGCGAGGTCGCAGATGTCGATCATCTCCTGGACCTCACCGGCGCCCTCGCTGGGGATCTTGCCCGCCTCCAGGGTGACCAGGGTGCCCAGGTCGTCCTTGTGCTCGCGCAACAGGTTGCCCCACTCGCGCACCAGGGCGCCACGCTCGGGGGCCGGGACGGTGCGCCAGGCGGTGAAGGCCTCCTGGGCGGTGGTGATGAGGTCGTCGACGTCGGCTGGGGTGTGGCTGCGCAGCCGGCCCAGTTCGCTGCCGTCGATCGGGGTGTGCACGATCAGGTCGCCGTCGGCGTGGAAGGGGTCCTGCGCCCCCAGTCGCGCCAGTGTCTGCTGCGCCAGTGTGGCCAGATCCGTCATGACAGGTCCTTTCCGCAGGAGGTGGTTCCGTGGGTGGTGATCAGCGAACCCGCCTGGGTGTCCACCAGGTCGGACAACGCGATGTCCTCCTGGCGGATGAAGCCGGTGTTCGGCAATCGTCCTGTGGCGGCCAATTCCACCATGGACACCGCTGAGGCGGAGGTGATCCAGGAGATTGCCCGCCAGGTGCGCCCGCCGATCTCGATGGGCCGGAAGGCGCGCACGTCGTTGAGGCGTTGCAGCGTCCCCTCACGCACACCCTCCACCGCGGCGTGCAGGTGCACCACATCGTCGTTGACCGGGGGCTTGGCGTTGACGAGGATCTCATCGGCCAGTTCGCGCCGGTCGCGCAGGTGCAACTCGTCGAAGAGGAACTGCATCTGCTTGAAGTGGCCCGGGTAGCGCAGCGTCTTGTAATCCAGCCGTTGCACCCGGCCCTCGTAGGTCTGGCACATCGTGCCCAGCCCGCCGGAGGTCAGGGCCGCCTCGAACTCCACGCCCCCGATCACCACGCGTTCCTTCGCGGTCATCGCCGGGACCATCTGGCGGCGGCCGCCGCGCACCACCTCACAGTCGTTCAGGTACTCGTTCACCACCCCCAGGGAGGACCAGTTGAACGCATAGCCGAGCAGGCCGGTGGGGTTCTGCGGCAGCGCACCCACCTTGAGCTCGATGGAGCGGATCTCCTCGAAAACCGCGGCCATGGACGCGCCGATGATGCCGATCAACCCCGGGGCCAGGCCGCACTGGGGGGCGAAGATGGCGGTGGAGTCCTGGGCGAGGTCACGCACCCGGTTGGTGGTCGGGACGTCCTCGGTGAGGTCGAAGTAGTGCACACCCACCTGCCGGGCGGCCTCGGCCACGGCGATGTTGTGCTGATAGGGCAGGCACGTCAGCACCGCGTCGGCCGTGCCCAGCGCCTCGCGCAAACGGTGGGAGTCGGTGACGTCGAGCTGCTTGACCGCGAAGCCCAGGTCCGCCCGCGGACGCGAGTCGTACCCCACCACGCTGAACCCCGAACGCATCAGCAGATCGGCAACGAGTTCACCGACCTTCCCGATCCCGAGCACGGCAACGGTATTGAACGAACGTTCCACAGTGAACTCCCTCTGATTCGGGCGGGTCCCGCCCTTGTCGGCGTTGCTCCGGTGCAGATGTTACCCAGCACCGTCTGGAGTCTATCGTTGTTACTGATTTACCTCGGTCACTCCGGCGCCGAGGCGGACTGCCAGTGGCCCGGTGCCCGTTTGCCGGGCGCGCATTGCTCCTACTGTTCGGAGTCGGCCGGCAGCGCGTCCTGGGGGTCGGCGCAGTAGAAGAAGTCCTCCTCGGCGGCGGCGTGGTAACGATGCTCGACGCCGTCGGCGGCCAGGACGAGCAGGTCACCCTCGGTCAGCACCTGGATGTAGGACATGCCCTCCTCCGGGCACCCGATCGACCCATCCGGCCACGTCACCGACCGCTGCTCGACCACCTCGATGTCCCCCGGGTCGGCGCCGGTGCGCTCGGCCAGGTCCGCCCGCGCGTCCTGCACGCGTGGGTCATCCGGGGAGTCCGCGTCGTCGTCACCCGGGCCGGCGGGGATTTCGGGCACGGTTCCGGTCGTTTCGGGATCCTCCCCGGGGTCGCTGCCGCCGGCCCCGCAGGCACTCAGGCCGAGCAGGAGCCCGAGCACTGGCGCGGCCACGCGATGGCCACTGGTCATCATCGCCGATCACCTCCGCCCCGACTATGTCACCGGCGCGGGGATCGCTTCACCACGGTCTCACCACAGACGACGGCGGAACTCACCCTCGGCGAGTTCGGCGAAGGGTCCCGCCGGGTAGCGGGCCTGCGCGTCCCGGTCCTGGCCGAGCAGGTCCGAGCCGAGCACCACCGGGGCGCCGTCGGGCTGGTCGAACTCGGCATCGGCGAACCGCACCCGCGGCAGGTCCTCGCTCGTGATCACGCCCAGCCCTGCCTGACCCGAGCCCTCGGGCAGGAGGAGTTGCAGGTGGCCGGCGCCGCCGTCGTCGTGGATCTGCAGGCTCGCCGCCCCGGCGAGCACCCGCGCGGAGTCCTCCCCATCGAAGGGCTGGGCCCCGGCGAGGTAGAGGTTCTCGCGCGCGTAGACCGCCTGTGGCACACCGTTGAAGCGGCGGTGGTCCCCGTTCGGGAAGCGGCTGTGCACGCGCTGGAGGTACTCGGCGAAACTGCCCGGGTAGCCGTTGTAGCCGGCGAGTCCGTAGCCGGCGTTCGGGTCGGCGAGGATCGTGTCGGGGCCGTAGGCATCGGCGATGTCGCCGCCGAGGAAGATGTTGCCGATCCACCGGTCGTCACCGGCCTGGATGAAGGCGTAGCCGGCCACCTGGGTGCTGTGCGGCAGGTGGTAGGGCGTGGCCCGCTCCATCTCCTGCTCGATCCGCACGGACCCGCCCACCAGGTTGTGCACGTAGGCGCCGCCCTGACTCATCGACTCGATCGCGACCGGAGAGGCCAGCACGTTGTGGTCGACCAGGTAGGGGCCGTGACTAACCTCGATGAACAGGTCGCGCTTGTTGGCGTAGGCGATGTTGTGGTTGACCCGGGTGCCCTGGGTCTGCCAGTCCAGCCAGATCGCCAGGGTGCAGTCGTGGATCCGGTTGCGGCTGATCTGCACGTCGATCGGGGCGTGCAGTTTGATGGCGCCGATCTCGTGGCCGAAGAACTCCCGCTTGATCGCGATGTTGTAGATGTGGTTGTCCTCGATGGTGGAGAAGACACATCCCAGGTGACCCACGATGCCGTTCTGGCCGCAGTCGTAGATGGTGTTGCCGCGGATCACGTGGGAGCCGATGTGCTCGCGGTCCCAGCCGTACTGTCGGGCGGCGAAGACGGACTCGATCTGGTACTGGTAACCCGGTTTGTCCCGCCGGGTGGTGGCGAAGTTGTGCCCGGTGGAGGACTCCTTGCCGATGGAGATGGCCGAGCACTTGGCGTCGTGGATGGTGTTGTTCTCGATCACCCAGCCCTTGGCCCAGTTCGGGCCGATCAGGCCGGGCTGGTCTGCCGTGGGCGGGGTCCAGGGGGTGGCGGCCTGGGCCAGTTCGAAACCGCGCACGGTGATGTAGTCCACGTGCGGTCGGTCGGGGCTGAACACCGCGGGGCGCACGTTCACCTCGACCAGGGCCTGGTTGGGGTCCGCGTCCTGGAAGTTCGCCCAGACCGTGGTGCTGTCCGGCCCGACCTCGGCGTACCAGACGAAGCGGGTCTGTTCCGGGTCGCGGATATGGTCGGTGGTGTCGGTCCAGCGGTCCACGGCGGCGGTGCGCAGGGGCGGGTCGGTCACCTCGGTGCGGGAGTGGACCTCGTAGAAACTGCGCCCGTTCAGGTACACCTCGCCAAGGTGCTTGGGCGGAGCCCCGGCGGGGTAGAGGATCCAGTCCCCGGAGACGGTTTCGGCGAACGGGTTGAACTCACCGAAGAGGCTGTTGTCAATCGTCGCGCGCCATACCGTGCCCCCGTCGTGCTCCCATCCGGTGATCTGCTCCGAACCCTTGATCACCACCTGCTCACCCTCGGCGGTCTGGTAGGTGATCCGGCGCCGGTCGCTGCGGCCAGCGTGGGCCGGGCGCACCCACTCCCGGTACTCCCCACCGTGGACGAGCACGGTGTCACCCGGCTGGGCGATCTGGGCGGCGTGGTTGATGGTGCGCAGCGGGGCGGAGGCCGAGCCGTCGCCCCGGTCGGAGCCGGTGGTGGCGACGTGCAGCACAACAGACATGGACGGTTTCCTCCGGTGGGTTGTTCGGGTGATCCCCTGGTCGGTGACGGTACGCGGGGTTCGCTGCGTTGACCACACCCCGGTCCCGGCGGGGGTGCGCGTGCTGCTGGACCTGATGGAGGGACACCCACCGGCCTGCCCACATCTCAACTCGCCACCCACCTGGTGGCCCGGGACTCCACCCGACCGCTCCCCTAGGCTGAGAGCCCACGGCAGATCCAGCGGGAGCACAGGTGAACAGCGCAGACACCAGCCAGCACAACACCGAGGCCGAGTCCACGCCCACACGTCCCTCACCGTCCGCGTCCGGATCCGCATCCGCGACCCCCGTCGATCACGACTACTCCCCCTGGTTGTTCCCCGGCCGCGCCACCGATGACCAGCGCCGGGCCCAGGCCGACCACCAGCACCGGTTGCGCCAGCAGAATCCGGGCTGGCGGATCGGCACCGACGCCTACCTGAGCCCGCTGGCCTCGGTCCAGGCCGACCGGCTCGACCTCGGCGATCGCACCTACGTGGCCGCCCACGCCTACCTCACCGACGAGGTGGCGTTCGGTCCGGACTGCTCGATCAACGCCTTCACCGTGGTGCGCGGAAGGGTCCGGGCCGGAACCGGGGTGCGCATCGGCGCACACACCTCGATCCTGGCCTTCAACCACACCATGGACGATCCCGAGGAGTTCATCTTCCGCCAGCCGTTGACCGCCCGCGGCATCACCATCGGCGACGACGTCTGGATCGGCTCGCACGCGGTGCTGCTGGACGGCATCAACGTCGGGAACAAGAGCGTCATCGCCGCCGGCGCCGTGGTCACCAAGGACGTGCCGGCCGGAGCGGTGGTGGGCGGTAACCCGGCACGCCTGATCCGGTGGCGGGTGCCCCCCGAGGGAGCGACGACGACGGCAGCCGGGCAGGGCGCACCGGCGGGGGCCGGACAGGGGCGCACCGGAGCCGAGCCAGCACGCACCGGACCGGCCGAGACCAGGACCGCGAGCGCGGGAAGCGCCGGACCGGATCCGGCCGGAGAGCTTCGCGCGTTCGCCGACCGCGCCCGTGCGCAGGCGCAGGAATTGCTGGAGCGCGCCTTCGATACCGACCTGGGCCTGTTCCGGGACCGCCCCGGCACCTGCGTCACCGTGCGGGCCCAGTGCGACGCGATCGAGATCGCCGATCTGCTGCTCGGCCGCGCCCCGGACCAACTCGACGCAGCGGATCAGATCCAGCGGCTGACCTCCTGGCAACGCCCGGGCGGGCAGATCCCCGAACTGCGCCCCGACGGCACCCAGGAGGCCGGTGACGCCGGCCCGCGCTACCACGTCCTGAGCGTGGGGTACGCCCTCGACCTGCTCGGCGCACACCTGCCGCACGCCACGCCGTCATCGGCACTGACCCCGGCGCAACTACGCGAACAGGTCGGCGCCCTGCCCTGGCGGACCAACGCCTGGAACGCCGGCGACGGCGTCGACGCGGTGGCGACGGGGCTGCGCTGGGACCTGCCGCGTGGCCGGGCCGATCAGACCCTGGCCGATGCGCTGCTGGGCTGGCTGCACCGGCACGTCGACCCGGGCACCGGGATGTGGGGCAGCCTGCGCGACCAGGAACTGCTGCTGGTGGTGAACGGCTACTACCGGCTCACCCGCGGCACCTTCGCCCAGTTCGGACTGCCGGTCCCCTACCCCGAGGCCGTGATCGACACGGTGCTGCGCCACGCCGGCGACGAGCGCTACTTCGCAGCGGAGCGGCAGAACGCCTGCAACGTGCTGGACGTGGCCCACCCGTTGTGGCTGGCCGGGCGGCAGTCCACACACCGGCGCGGCGAGATCACCGCGCTGGCTCACCGGCTGCTCGGCGACGCCCTGGGCACCTGGCACCACGGCTCCGGCTTCGCCTTCGCCGCTCCCGGAGCCGCCGACCAGGGCGCGGCGGGCAACCGGCCCGGCCTGCAGGGCACCGAGATGTGGCTGAGCATCATCTGGCTGCTGGCCGACCTGGTCGGCCAATCCGCCGACCTGGGCTACCGGCCGCGTGGGGTGCACCGGGTGGAGCCGGTGCCGCAACTGCGCACCTAGTGCAGGTGTTCGGGTAGTCAGCGCACCGGCCCGCAGCTGCCGCGCTCCACCAGTCGCGTGGGCAACCGCACGTGCGCCTCGGTCTGCCGGCCCGCGAGCAGGTCGATCAGCATCGTCAGGGCCCGCTCACCCATCTGTTGGATGGGCTGTTCCACCGTGGTCAGCGCCGGTGTGGTCAGGGCCGACTCCGGGATATTGTCGAAGCCGACGATCGACAGATCCTCCGGCACCCGCAAGCCGGCCTCGGCAGCCGCGGCCAGAACACCCATCGCGGACAGGTCGTTCGCGGCAAAGACCGCCGAGGGCGGATTCTGCTCCGCCAGCATCTCCGCCACCGCACCTGCGGCCGGTTCCCCGGTGTAGTCACCGAAGCGCACCAGTGCGTCGTCGACCTCCACCCCGGCGCCCTGCATGGCGGCACGGTATCCACGCTCGCGCTCCCGGGAGGAGTTCAGGTCATCACGCCCGCCGATGAAGGCAATGCGCCGGTGGCCCAGCCCGAGGAGGTGCTCGGTGGCGGCCCTCGCCCCGCCGAAGCTGTCGGAGTCCACGGTGGGCAGCGCCGTCGGCCCGGTGTGGGGGTCCACCGCCACCACCGCCACTCCCGCCGGTACCTCCACGATCGTGGGGGTACACAGGATCGCCCCGTCGATCAAGGTGCCGTGCAGTTGGCTGAGCGAGCGCCGCTCCCAGCCTGCGGTCTCCTGACCGGCCCGGCCCACCGAGTAGGCGAGCAGTTCATAGCCGGTGTCGTGCACCGCCCGGGAGGCACCCTTGAGCAACTCGGTGCTGAACGGCTCGAAGTCGGCCACCAGGATGCCCAGCACGTTGGTGCGAAGGCTGCGCAGGCTGCGCGCACCCAGGCTGGACACGTAGCCCAGATCCTCGATCACCCCACGCACATGCGCGCCGGTGGCGGCCGCTACCCCGTAGCGGTCATTGATCACCTTCGACACCGTGGCGGTGGAGACGCCCGCCACCCGTGCCACATCAGCGATCGTCACTCGCCGTGCCATCGTCATTCCTACAACCTAGCGCGCTCCGGACTGAATCAGGCGGTGTTATAAATCGTTATCGAAATCGATTGACGAGGCTTTGTTCAACCTGCAAACATTCAAGTCACGTCAAGGACGACCTTGGAGGAGACATGTCACGACGTCGAGTAGCGACAACGATCGCCGCAGCAAGTTTGACCGCGCTGGTTCTCGCCGCCTGTGGCGGCGAGAACGGTACGAACGCAGACACCGACCCGGGCAGCAATGGCACGCAGAACGGTGCGGCCGAGGGTGAGGAGGTCACCATCACGTGGTGGCACAACTCCAACAATGATCCGGGCCAGTCCTTCTACGAGCAGGCCGCCGAGGACTTCATGGCGGACAACCCGGGGGTGACCATCGAGATCACCGCGATCGCCCACGATGACATGCTCACCCGGTTGGACGCGGCCTTCCAGACCGGCGACCACCCGGACATCTTCATGGAGCGCGGTGGTGGGGAGACCGCATCACACGCCGAGGCCGGCCTGTTGCGCGACCTGACCGACGACGCCGCGGACACCATCGGCGTGGTGGAGGCCTACACCGGTGGCTACACCGTGGACGAGCGTGTCTACGCCATCCCCTTCACCTCCGGCGTGGTGGGCTTCTGGTACAACCAGGACCTGTTCGAGGAGGCCGGGATCTCCGAGACGCCCACCACGATGGAGGAGTTCAACGACACGGTGGACGCACTCAAGGCAGCCGACATCGAGCCGGTCTCGGTGGGTGCGGGCGAGGGCTGGCCGGCAGCGCACTATTACTACTACTACGCCCTGCGTGCCTGCGCCGAGGAGTCCGTGGTGGCCGCCGTGGAGCAGCACGACTTCTCCGACGCCTGCTGGGTCAGTGCCGGGGAGCACCTGCAGGAGTTGATCGAGACCGAGCCGTTCAACGAGGGCTTCCTGGCCACCCCGGCCCAGACCGGCCCCACCAGCGCATCCGGCCTGCTGGCCACCGAGCAGGTGGCGATGGAACTGGCCGGGCACTGGGAGCCGGGTGTGATGCAGGGCCTGATGGATGACAACACCATCGGCTTCAACCTGGGCTGGTTCGGCTTCCCCGCCATCGACGGTGGCGAAGGAGACCAGGGCGCAGTCCTCGGCGGCGGTGACGCCTGGGGCCTGAACGCCGACGCCCCGGACGCCGCAGTGGACTTCGTGGCCTACCTGCTCAGCGACGAGATCCAGATCGGCTTCGCCGAGAACGACATGGGCCTGCCCACCAACCCCGCGGCCAGTGACTCGGTCTCGGATGAGGCCCTGGCCGAACTGCTCACCACCCGGGACGAGGCCTCGCTGGTGCAGCTGTACTTCGACACCGCCTTCGGTGAGAACATCGGTGGCGCGATGAACGAAGCCGTCGTGGACATCTTCGCGGGACAGGGTTCCCCGCAGGACGTGGTCGACGCGATGGTCGACGCCGCCGCCAACGAGTAATACCCGATGGCACAACCGGTTTCCGCCCCGCCGGCCCGCCCAGGTTCTGAACCTGGCGGGCCCGGCGGGGCCTCCCGCACCCGGAAGGGCCGGTCCGCACCGCAACGCAGGCCACGGTCCTCGTGGCGCAAGCGCGCCGAGATCGCCTTCTTCACCGCCCCGGCCCTGGCCCTGGTGGCCGTCTTCATCGCCTTCCCGGTGGCCCAGGCGGTCCGGTACTCCTTCTACCGCTGGAACGGCCTGGGACCGCTGGAGAACTGGATCGGGCTGGAGAACTACGCCCGGGCGCTGAGCCACAGCGTGTTCACCGACGCGGTGGTCAACAACCTGACCATCGTGGTGTTGTCGGTGCTGATCCAGTTGCCCCTGGGCCTGGGGATCGCGCTGCTGCTGAACCGGCAGATGTGGGGCCAGTCGCTCCTCCGGGTGATCATCTTCATCCCCTACGTGCTCGCCGAGGTCGTGGCCGGGGTGGTCTGGTTCCTGCTGCTGCAGCCCCGCGGCATGGTCAACGACCTGCTGGAGATGGTCGGCCTGGGTGAGTGGACCCAGTTGTGGCTGGCGGACACCGAGATCGCGCTGTGGACCGTGATGGGGGTGCTCACCTGGAAGTACCTCGGCCTGGCGGTGATCCTGATGCTCGCCGGCCTGCAGGGTGTGCCCCCCGAGTTGTACGAGGCCGCGCAGATCGACGGCGCCTCCTGGTGGAAGGTGCAGTTCAAGATCACCATCCCGCTGCTCGGTCCCACCATCCGCACCTGGGCCTTCCTGTCCATGATCGGGTCCCTGCAACTGTTCGACATGGTCTGGATCCTCACCGGCGGCGGGCCGGCGAACGCCACCGTCACCATGGCGGTGTACCTGATCGACCAGGGCACCAACCGCAGCCTGTACGGCTACGCCTCGGCGGTGGCGGTGCTGCTGTTCGCGATCTCCCTGACACTGGCCGCGCTGTACCAGGTGTTCGTCCTGCGCCGCGACACCATTGACGCACCGAAGCCGAAAAGGAAGAAGCGATGAGCGCGCCCGTGGTGCCGTCCGAGAAGCCGGCCGTGCTGGACGAGCCGGCCACCCGTCGTCGTCGACGGAGCTCCAACGCCTTCGCCGGCGGCAACCCGATCGTGTACGCCATCGCGCTGGTGGTGGTGGCCATGACCGTTGGCCCGGTGGTCTACGCCGCGCTCGGGGGCTTCCGCACCAACGCCCAACTCGCGATGAACCCGGTGGGCATGCCGGACCCGTGGGTGTTCACCAACTACATCGACGTGATCACCTCCGGTACCTTCTGGCGCCTGGCGATGAACTCCACCGTGATCGCCCTGGTGACCACGCTGGTGGTGTGCGTGGCCGGAGTGATGGCGGCCTACCCACTGGCGCGGTACACCTTCGCCGGCCGGGAGGTCCTCTTCCTGATTTTCACCCTCGGCCTGCTGTTCCCGCTGACGGTGGCGATCATCCCGCTGTTCCTGATGATCCGCGACCTGGGGCTGACCAACTCCTTCCTCGGGGTGGCGCTGCCCCAAGCAGCCTTCGCGCTGCCGATGACGGTGGTCATCCTGCGCCCGTTCCTGCGTGCCCTGCCGGTGGAACTGGAGGAGGCCGCACTGATCGACGGGGCCTCCCGGATCGGGTTCTTCTGGCGGATCCTGCTGCCACTGTCCGGCCCCGGTCTGGTCACGGTGGGGGTGCTGGCGTTCGTGGCCTCCTGGAACGCCTACTTGCTACCGCTGCTGATCCTGTCCTCCCCCAACGCGCAGACCCTGCCGCTGGGGGTGGCGAACTTCTCCACCGAGCACGCCCAGGACACCGCCGGTGTGCTCGCCTTCACCACCCTGGCGATGATCCCGGCACTGGTGTTCTTCCTGGCCATGGAGAAGCGAATCGTCTCCGGTCTGCAAGGCGCAGTGAAGGGGTGATGCCGGCAGCTCACCAGATGACTGATCGGCCATTCCATCCACCGCCGTGGAGTGCGCCTTGACTACACCGGCGGGTAGAAGAGGAGAGATCGATGACGATGACATCCATCAAGCGGGCCGCCGCCATCCTCGGCGCGGGACTGTGCACCGCCGCCCTCGCGGCACCGGCCGTGGCGATCCCGCCCGAGCACGCCGGACCCCCCGGACAGGACGGCGAACTCCCACCCGGCCTCGCCGAACAGGACACCCTGCGCTCGTGGGCCCCGGACGATCTGCGAATCGGCACCGCGGCCGCCGGAGGCGGGCATCACGGGAACCAGGACTATCCCGAGCCGTTCCCCAACGACGCCGAGTTCCGGGACTTCCTGGCGGCGCAGTTCTCCTCCCTCACCCCCGAGAACCAAATGAAGTGGGACGCCCTGCGGCCCGATGCCGACACCTTCGACTTCGCCGCGGCCGATGAGGTTCTCGCCTTCGCCGCCGACAACGGCCAGCACGTGCGCGGGCACGCGCTCATGTGGCACAGCCAGAACCCCGCCTGGTTGGAGGAGGGCGACTTCACCGCGGAGGAACTGCGCGAGATCCTGCGCACCCACATCCACACCGTGGTGGACCGCTACGCCGGGCAGGTCCAGCAGTGGGACGTCGCGAACGAGATCTTCGACGACAACGCCGAACTGCGCATGCAGGACAACATCTGGTTGCGCGAACTGGGCCCGCAGATCATCGCTGATGTCTTCCACTGGGCCCACGAGGCGGACCCGGACGCCCTGTTGTTCTTCAACGACTACAACGTCGAGGGCACCAACGAGAAGGCGGACGCCTATTACGACCTGATCCAGGACCTGCTCGCCGAGGGTGTCCCGGTGCACGGTTTCGGCATCCAGGGCCATCTCGGCCTGATGTACGGCTTCGACGGCCGGCTGCAGGAGAACCTCGAGCGCTTCGACGCCCTGGGTCTGCAGACCGCGATCACCGAGATGGACGTGCGCGGTTACGTCGACGACGAGGGTCGGTTGAGCCCGGAACTGCTGGAGCAACAGGCCGACTGGTACAGCCAGGGCCTGCAGGCCTGCCTGAACGTGACCGGCTGCACCTCCTTCACCGTGTGGGGTGTACTGGATGAGCACTCCTGGGTGCCTGCCACGTTCGAGGGTCAGGGCGGTGCCCTGCTGCTGGAGGGCGATTACGAGCGCAAGCCCGCCTTCTGCGCTGTGCAGCAGACCCTGGTGCAGACCAATCCCGGTGGTCCCGCCCGGTGGAATAATCACCCGGCACTGGCCGAGTGCCGCACCGTGCTCGGCTGAACCACCCACCACCAGTGCCCCGGGCCGGTTCGCACGCGGCCCGGGGCACCGGCATGGACAACGCCGCACGGAAGGTCACCACGAATGAACATCCCCACCGGCTCACCCGCCGGGCACCAGCGCGCCGACGAGCAGCGCAAGGGTGGGCTGCGCGCCCATGCGCCCGACCGGCTCCGGATCGGCGCCGCGGTGGCCGGGTACGGCCGCACCGCCACGACGATGCCGCTGCTCACCGACGCCCGGTACCGGCAGGTGCTGGCCGCCGAGTTCTCCTCGCTGACCCCGGAGAACCAGACGAAGTGGGAGTGGCTCCAACCCGCGCCCGGCGAGTTCGACTTCGCCGCGGCCGACGCGATCGTCGACTTCGCCGCCGAGCACGGCCAGCACGTGCGCGGACACACGCTGCTGTGGCACAACCAGAACCCGGGTTGGATCACCGGCGGGGACCACAGCCCGGAGGAGTTGCGGCGGCTCCTGCGCACGCACATCCAGACCGTGGTGGGTCGTTATGCCGGTCGCATCCAGCACTGGGACGTGGTCAACGAGATCCTCGACGACGACGGCCGGTTGCGTACCGAGCAGAACCCGTGGCTGGGCGCACTCGGGCCGGACATCATCGCCGAGGCGTTCACCTGGGCCCACGAGGCGGACCCGGACGCGTTGCTGTTCGGCAACGACTTCGACGTCGAACGTCACGGCGCGAAGTCCGACGCCTGGCACGCGTTGCTCCGGGACCTGCGGTCACAGGGTGTGCCGGTGCACGGGTTCGGTGTGCAGGGGCACCTGGACATGTCCGCGCCCTTCCCCGAGGACCTGCCCCAGAACTTGAAACGGTTCGCCGACCTGGGCCTGCGCACCGCGATCACCGAACTCGATGTCCGCGGCCCGGTGCCGGGTGAAGGCGGCCTCAGCGAGGAGCACCTGGATCAGCAGGCCGACTGGTACGCCCGGATCACCCGGATCGCCCTGGAGGTGCCCGGTTGTGAGTCGCTCACCCCCTGGGGTGTGCTGGATGAGCAGTCCTGGGTGCCGGGCTGGTTCCCCGGCACCGGCGGCGCGCTGCTCCTGCACGGGGACTACCAGCCCAAACCCGCTTACCGCGCCGTGCGCGAGGCGCTCGCCGCCGGGGATCAGCGTCCGACGGCGTAGCCCTGCATCCGCCGGGGGTTCGCGCCCGCGTGCAGTAGGCCGTCGGCGCGCCGGCCGGCGGCACTGATGAAGCCGAGCGACCAGGGTCCGGCGTCGGTGACGCGGTGCCCACGACGGCGCAGTTCGGACAGCACCTGCTCCCCCAGACGTGACTCCACGTGCAGCCCGGCCACCTCGGCCTGGCGCGGGTAGAACGAGGAAGGCAGGTGCGTGGTGTGCCAACTCGGAGCATCGATCGAGGCCTGCAGGTTGTGGCCACCGAACAGGTGGGCGATCAGGAACGGGATGGTCCACTGGTCCTGCTGGTCCCCGCCGGGGGTGCCGAAAGCCATCGGCCCGTGCTCGCGCAGCACCATCCCCGGCGACAGGGTGGTCCGCGGACGCCGGCGTGGGGCGAGGCTGGCCGGGAGGCCCTGCTCCAACCAGAACATCTGCGCCCTGGTGCCCAGTGCGAAGCCGAGCCCGGGCACGACCGGGGAGGACTGCAGCCACCCGCCCGAGGGGGTGGCCGAGACGGCGTTGCCCCACCGGTCCACCACGTCCAGATGGCAGGTGTCGCCCCGTCCGGCGCGTTCGGCGCCCTCGATATCGGCGCCGGCGACCGGGCCGGCGGAGACGGCGCCACCATCCAGCGTGGGCTCACCCTGGCCCGGCAACCGCACGCCGGCGTCGTGCCCGGCGTCGGCGGCCATTGCCGCGAGCACCGCCTGCCCCAGGTGCGGCGTGGCGCCACCGGGTGAGCCGGGCCGGAAGTCGGTACTGGCTTCGGGACCGACCAACCTCGCCCGCTGCGCGCAGTAGGCGGGGCTGAGCAGATCCTGGATCGGGACCTGCACGTGGTCGGGGTCGCCGTAGTAGGCCTCCCGGTCGGCGAAGGCCAACTTGGCCACCTCGGTCACGGTGTGGACCATCTCCGAAGAGCCCAGTTCGGCCGAGCCGATGTCGAGGGCGTCCAGCATCGCCAACTGCTGCAACATCACCGGGCCCTGGCCCCACGGCCCGGTCTTGGCAACCGTGGCACCGGCCACGTCCAGCAGCAGCGGGTCCTCCTCGGTGGCCACCCAGGAGTCCAGGTCCGCGCCGGTGAGCAGGCCGGCGTGCGGTTCCCCGCTCCCGTCCCACTGCTTGGTGGCGGCGAAGGCGTCGATCGCCTCGGCCACGAAACCGGAGTAGAACGCGCGCCGGGCAGCCTCGATCTGCTCCTCCCGGTTGCGGGAGGCGGCTTCGGCCTCGGTGACGATGCGTTCCAGCGTGGCGGCCAGGACGGGGTTGGTGACCAGGGCACCGGCCTGCGGGGCGGCGCCGTCGGGCAGGTAGACCTCGGCCGAGGTGGCCCAGTGCTCGGTGAACACCGGCGCCACGGCCTTGATCGCGGCGGCCGCGCCGGGCAGCACGGGGTGGCCGTGGGCGGCGTAGCCGATGGCGTAGCGCAGTACCTCGCGCAGCGACTTGGTGCCGTAGGCGGCCAGGATGTGCATCCAGGCACCGAAGCTGCCGGGCACCGTGGCCGCCAGCAGGCCGGTGCCGGGCACCACGTCCAGGCCCAGGTCGGTGAAGGCGCCGGCGGTGGCCGCAGCCGGGGACACCCCCTGCCCGGAGACCACGAAGGTGCGGCCGGTGGCGCCGTCGTGCCCGATCAGGGGCATCTCCCCGCCGACCCCGTTCAGGTGCGGCTCCACCACGTGCAGCACGAACCCCGCCGCCACGGCGGCGTCGTAGGCGTTCCCGCCGTCCTCCAGCACCGCCATGCCGGTGCTGGAAGCCAGCCAGTGGGTGGAGCCGACCATGCCGAAGGTGCCGAGGAGCTCGGGGCGCGTAGTGAACATGGCCTCTAGTCTGGCCGATCCTGGCAGCGGCTATGACCGATGTCATCGGGAGCAGGTGACAGCAGGGGCTGACCGGTGAGGGTCCACGCCGAGCACTCTTGTCACCATGCACCCCTCAACTACCCAGAAGGCGGTCGTCGCCGATCACGGCAGCCCCGCCGGTCACGGTGCCGTCATCGCACCGAGACCACCGGCCATCGCCGTCCGGGGCCTGCGCAAGAGCTTCCCCGGCAAGGACGGGCGCATCCACGCCGTCGACGGGGTGGACCTGACCATCGGCCACGGCGAGATCGTGGCATTCCTCGGACCGAACGGGGCCGGCAAGACCACCACGCTGGACATCGTGCTGGGCCTGGTCCCACCCGACGCCGGCAGCGTCGCGGTGATGGGGCTGGCGCCCCGTGCGGCGGTCCTGGCCGGCAAGGTGTCCGCGCTACTGCAGACCGGTGGCCTGCTCCGGGACCTGACGGTGGCCGAGACGGTGCGCTACGTTGCCTCCACCTTCACCGCACCACGCCCGGTGCCGGAGGTGCTCGACCGGGCCGGGCTGAACGAGTTGGCCAACCGGAAGGTTTCGAAGTGCTCCGGCGGGGAGCAGCAACGGTTGCGGTTCGCCCTCGCGCTGCTGCCCGACCCGGAACTGCTGATCCTGGACGAGCCAACCGCGGGAATGGACGTGACGGCCCGGCGGGAGTTCTGGGACACCATGCGTACCGAAGCCCGCGCTGGTCGTTCGGTGGTCTTCGCCACCCACTACCTGGAGGAAGCGGAGAACTTCGCCGAGCGGATCGTGATGATCTCCGGCGGGAAGATCGTTGCCGACGGCCCCACCAGTGAGATCCGGGAACGCAACTCCGGGCGCACCCTGTCGGTGGACCTACCCGAACACGGCGCCCAGGACCTGCTCGACGACATCGTCGCGCTGGACGTCATCACCGATGTCCGCCGCAACGGGCAGCGGGCCTACATGCGCGCCACCGATACCGACGCCGCCGCGCTGACCCTGCTCAACGAACTGGGCGCCAGTGGCCTGGAGATCGCCAGCGCGAATCTGGAGAGCGCCTTCGTGGCGCTGACCGGTGCCGCGCCGGTGGAGACGAGCGAGACCAACCATCAGGAGCATCGATGAACGTCACCATCCTGGGACTGGACCTGAAGCGTCAGTTCCGCGAGTTCATGGGCATCTTCTTCATCGTGGTGCTGCCCGCGTTCTTCTACCTGATCTTCAGTGCCGCGATGGAGTTCAGCGGTGAACCGGCGGGAAACGGCAACGTGGCGATGTCGATCATGATCGCCATGGCCGCTTACGGGGCGGTAGTGGCGACCACCTCGCTCGGTGGGCAGACCGCGGTGGAACGGATGCAGGGGTGGGGCCGCCAACTCGGCCTGACGCCACTGCGCGACTCCACCTACGTGGGCACCAAGGCACTCGTGGCGGTGGTGATCGCGGCGTTGCCGATCGCCCTGATCTACAGCCTCGGCGCCCTGACCGGCGCCGAGGGTTCGGCCCGGGCGTGGGTGCTCAGCGCCATGATCGTGATCCCCGGCGCCGCCCTGTTCGCCCTGTGGGGTCTGGTGTGGGGCCTGGCGATCAAATCCGAGTCCGCCATCGCGGTGGCCAGTGGATCCACGGTAGTGCTGGCGTTCCTGGGCAACATGTTCATCCCCCTGTCCGGGGCGTTGCTGGGCATCGCCAAGTTCACCCCGCTGTACGGGTACGCCGCCCTGGCCCGCTACCCGCTCACCGAGGGGTGGCTGGCCACGATGAACGGCGACCCGGTCCACGAACCGCTGTGGGTGCCGCTGACCAACGTGGTGGCGTGGACCCTCGTCCTGGGCCTGATCGCGATCGCCCTGGTGCGCCGCGGCCGCGCCCGGCAGTGAGTGGGTCGTGATGAACCCGGCGTGGGAGACCGAACGGGAGGCGGTCGGCGTCGAGCCGGCTCCTGCCGGCGACGAGGCATCCATGGCAGGATCGACTTCAACCATGACTTCCGACCAGGGCGAGGGGCACACCGAGCCCCCCACCAGCGACATCGCCGAGCGCACCGGCGATGGTTCGTCGGTGCCCGGAGCCGACGACGCCGACATCGGGACGAACCCGTGGGACCGGTTCGGGTGGGTGATGGCCACTATCTGGCTGCTCTTCCTGGCCTTCCCCATCATGGCCGTCTATCAGAGCGACCACTCACTCTTGGTGCGGGTGTTCGCGATCGGTGGGGTGCTGCTCTACGCCGCCGTCTACGTCGCCGGCTTCGTACGCCTCGGCTCTACCGAAACAGCCGCCCAGGCCACCAGGGTGGGCGTGACGCACCTGAGCGTGCTGACGCTGCTGATCCTGGCAGTCGTGCCCGTGCTCGGGCCCTGGGTGCTCAGCCTGGTGGTGTTCCTGGTCGCCCTGAGCGCGTTCACCCTGCCGCTGCGCTGGGCCGGCGTCGTGATGGTCCTCGCGCTGGCAACGGCCATCATCTGGCCGGCCATGATCGGCGAGTTCGATTCGATGTGGTTCTTCGTGGCGATCATCCTCGGGGTGGGTGTGGGCAACGGCCTGGTCCGGGTGCTGGAGGAACGTCAGACCGCCCACCGGGCGCTGGAGGACGAACGCCAACTCGCGGCCGAACGCGACCGGGTGGCCCGGGACGTGCATGACGTGCTCGGTCACTCCCTGACCGTCATCACGGTCAAGGCCGAACTGGCCGAACGACTGATCGAGGTCAACCCCGAGCAGGCCCAGCACGAACTCGCCCAGATCCAGGCCCTGACCCGCGAGGCCCTGGCCGAGGTGCGCGCCACCGTGGCCGGGTTGCGCGTGGCCCGGCTGGACGATGAGCTGGAACGCGCCGCTGCGGCCCTGTCCGGGGCCGGTATCAGCGCGGAACTGCCCACCGGCACCAGCGCCGTGGACCCGCGGCACCGGATCGTGCTGGCCTGGGTACTGCGAGAACTGGTCACCAACGTGGTGCGTCACTCGGCCGCCACCCGGTGCCAGGTGTTGCTCGGCGGTTCCTGGATCCGGGTGACCGACGACGGCGTCGGGGTTCCCGAGGGCGCGACCGGCCACGGGTTGCGCGGGGTCGCCGAGCGCATCGGATGCGGCACGCTGTCCATCACCACCGGCGCCGGAGGTCGTGGCACCGAGGTGACGGCCACCCTGGACCCGGACGCCGAGGCACCCGAGAGCGCCCGCACGGCAGGCGAGCAGGCAGGATCCGGTGGGAACCGGTCCGCCGGCACCGCCACCGACCAACTCGAACCGCGAGCGACCACCCATGGGTGATGAACCCATCCGGCTGCTCCTGGCCGACGATCAGGCGCTGGTACGCGGGGCCCTGGCCGCCCTGCTGAACCTGGAGGAGGACCTGCAGGTGGTGGCCGAGGTGGGCCGGGGCGATGAGGTGCTCGACGCCGTACGCCGGCACCGCGCGCAGGTGTGCCTGTTGGACATCGAGATGCCGGGCATGGACGGCATCGCGGTAGCCGGACAGTTGCACCAGCAGACCCCGGGGGTGCGCTCGCTGATCGTGACCACCTTCGACCGGCCCGGTTACCTGCGCCGCGCGATGGACAACGGTGCCAGCGGATTCGTCGTCAAGGACACCCCGGCCACCGAGTTGGCCGAGGCGGTCCGTCGGGTCCATGCCGGTCTACGGGTGGTGGACCCGACGCTGGCCGCCGAGTCCCTCTCCGGCGGCCCGAACCCGCTGACGGACCGGGAGAAGGACGTGCTGCGCGAGGCCCTGGAGGGAGCCCCGATCGCCACCATCGCCGCGCACGTGTACCTGTCCACCGGGACGGTGCGCAACTACCTGTCCTCAGCGATCGGCAAGACCGGCACCACCACCCGGGTGGAAGCCGCCCGCACCGCCCAGCGCCGTGGATGGTTGTGAGCCTGCATGGGGACAACCTCGCACCGTCGTCGCACAATGCTCGCCCTGCCCGCGCTGCTCGGCGGGACGGCCCTGGCCCTGGCGGCCTGCTCGGGCAGCCCGGAGGACGCGCCGAACTCCGAGGGCGCCGAGGCGACCGTGACCTTCCGCATCTGGGACGACACCGTCGCGGCCGCCTACGAGGAGTCCTTCGAGGCCTTCACCGAACAGCACCCGGAGATCACCGTGGACGTGCAGGTGGTGGCCTGGGAGGACTACTGGGACCGGCTACCGGAGGACCTCGAGGCCGGCACCATGGCCGATGTGTTCTGGACCAACACCGCCAACTTCGGAGCGCACGCCGACAACGGCCAGATGATCAATCTGGACGAGGCGATCGGTGGCGACCACGACGCCTGGACGGAGCCGGTGGCCGACCTCTACCACCGGGATGGCATCCAGTGGGGTGTGCCGCAACTGTGGGAGTCGACCGCGCTGTACTACAACACCGACCTGGTCGAGGAGGCCGGCGTCGATCCGACGAGCCTGCGCTGGGACCCCACCGGAGCCGAGGACACGTTGGTGGGGGCGGCCCGGGCGCTCACCGTCGACGCCGAGGGGAACACCGCCGATGAGCCGGGCTTCGACGCGGAGGACGTCGTCCGGTTCGGATTCAATGCCCAGCACGACGCGCAGGCGATCTGGCTGAGTTTCCTGGCGGAGAACGGGGGCCGGTTCCAGGACGGGGCCGGCAGGTACACCTTCGCCACCCCGCCGGGGGAGGCCGCGTTCGGATACGTGGTGGACCTGATCCAGACCCATCAGGTGGCCCCCGCGGCCGAGGACACCAACACCGACCCCACCTTCTCCCGCGAGTTGTTCCTGCGGGAGGAACTGGCGCTGTTCCAGGCCGGGCCCGCCGCACTGGCGCACCTGGTCGATGCCGGTTTCGACTGGGACCTGGCGCCGAAGGTCGAGGGACCGCGCGGGCGCATCAGTGTGGTGCACGGGGTCGCCGCGGTGGGTAACGCCCACGCCGCCGACTCCGAGGCGACGATCGAGGTGCTTCGCTGGCTCGGTACGGCACAGGGTCAGCGGCCATTGGGCGAGAGCGGAGCGGGCATCCCCGGGGTGGTGGAGGCCCAGGAGGCCTACGTGCAGTACTGGGCCGGTCAGGATGTCGACGTGCAGGTGTTCCTCGACGCCGCCGAGGAAGGGACCACGCCCGCACCGCTCGGCCCCCGGGCAAGCGGTGGATCGAACGAGATCAGCCCGGTGTTCCAGGATATGTTCGCCGGCCGCATCGCGGTGCCCCAGGCCCTGCGCCAGGCCCAGCAGGCGGCGAACGAGGCCATCGGCGACTGATCAGAGCCGCACGTACCGGGACTGGGCGAAGCAGAACAACCCATAGCAGACCAGCCCCACGCCGGTGATGATGAGCAGTACGGACCCGTAGGGCTGCGCCCCGATGGCAGCGAACGCCTCATCCAAACCGCCGGCCTCCTCCGGGTCCGCGGTCCAGGCTGCGATGCCGAACAACACTCCGAGCACCGCCAGCGCCGCCCCTTTGGCCCAGTAACCGGCGCGGCCCAGACTCCTCACCGCCCGGGATATCTCCGGTCGCCTGCTCGCACGCAGGTTCTGCTGGAAACGCTTGGTCCAGCCGATGTAGACGTGCACGATGCCGGCGATGAGGAGGCCGGCGCCGACGGCGGCGATCGCGATCCGGCCTGCTGGGTAACTCATCACCTGCCGGGTCAGACCTTCCTCGTCCTGGCCTCCTTCGCCCAGGCCGAGGGCGTACCGGGCGGCGAGCACTGCGAGCACCAGGTGCACGGCGGCTTTGCCCGCGGCCTTGAACCGCTCGCGTGCCGGCCCACCCTGGACGATGGTCAGGACTCGCCAGATCACCAACGCGGCGAGGCCGGCCGCCACCACCGCGAGGGCAAGTCGCCCGAAGGGTTGGGAGGCGATCTCGGTGAGTGCGCCGCTCTGGTCGGCATCCTGCCCCGACGAATCGGCCGTGCCCATCCGGATCACGATCCAGCCGAGCACCAGGTGGAGCAGCCCGGTCGCGGCATAGCCAATGCGAGCCACGACCTTCATCGTCGGGCTGGTCCGGACGCGCCTGGCCGAACTCTCCGCCGATCTGGGTGTGGTGCTCATGGCCTCGGTTCCATCGGTCTGCGGCCCTGAGTCTGGCACGGCACCGCCGCGATCGCCTGCCAGGGAGGGCGCCCGGGGCCGCCCCAGCCGGTGGTGCGCGCTAGGGGGCGGAGGCGGCGCCGTCGGGGGTGCTCACCGCACCTGCTCACGCACCCAGGTGAGTTCCTCGGCATGGCCCGCGCCGGGGGTCTCCAGCACCACCGGGGACTTCGCGGCCGAGGCCAGGGAGCCAAGCGCACCGGGCTCGATCAACCCGTCCGTTGCGTGAATGCCGGCGTGGCGGTCCTGCCCGGAGTTGAAGGCGCCCAGCGAGTTGTTCAGGTGCACCAGGTCGATGCGGCCGGTGATGGCCCGGATCCGGTCGGTGAGTCCGTCGAGTTCCTCACCACCGGCGAACGCGTGGGCAGTGTCCAGGCAGAACCCCACCTGCTCGCTCCCCTCGGCCGCGCTCACCGACTCCCACAGCCGCGCGATCCGCTCCACCCCCCGTGCCATGGAGTGGTTGCCGCCTGCGGTGTTCTCGATCAGGATCGGCACCGGCTTGGGCGTCTGTTCGATCGCCTTGCGCCAGTTGTCGAATCCGACCTCCGGATCGTCCTCGGCCCGCACGTGCCCGCCGTGCACCACCACCCCGATCGCCTCGATCTGCCCGGCCAGTTCCATCACCTTGGCCAGGAGTTTGCGGCTGGGGATCCGGATCCGGTTGTTCAGGCTGGCCACGTTGAGCACGTACGGGGCGTGCACCACCAGGGCGATGCCGGCCTGCTGCGCGGCCCGGCGAAGCCCCTCGGCCCCGTCGGGGTGCGGCGCACTCGGAGCCGACCACTTCTGCGGGTCACCGAGGAAGGTCTGCACCAGATCTGCCCCGACCTCGCGTGCGTACCCGATCGGATCGTCCTGCCCGGCATGGGCGCCCACCAGTTGCGTCATGCATCCGAGACTAACCGCCCGTCCCACGCACGTAGTGCTTGCTCGGCGTCCTCGACCCACCCGAGCGCCGGATTCTCGCCGACGCCCTGAGCCTGCTGTTGCATCGGCTGGATACCCCACGGGCGCTGCGGCACCCGAATAGGCCGGGGTAGGTACAGCAAGGCCCGGGCGAGCCCAGTGTTCGCCGGGCGATAAAACGTTCCCCAACTCCCGCCGTCGTGCTTACAGTAGGAGCCCACACGGGAAAGGAGGTGGTCCGAGAAGTGATTTCTTACAGGACTCGTGAGGTGGCTGCCCGCTAGCAGCCCGTAGCAACGGACCCGACGCGGGTTCGCCCGCGATAGCGCTGGCGAATACCCGGCAGTCACCGCGACGTCCCGTGGAAGGGGCACCCTCGTCCAGTGCCCTTCCGGCCCATTCGGGTTGGACCACGGGACGTCGTCATGCCCGGGCCGGGCCACCATCGCGGCCTCGAGATGCGAAACCGCCCGCAGGGAGTTGACTGGGCCCGATGAGAAGGATCGCGGTCGCGGCAATGCTCCTGATCCTGGTGCTAGGTGCCTGCAGCGCCGTGCCGGCCGACCCTGATGGCACACTCGAGCGCGTCAGTGGGGGCACCCTGCGGGTCGGCGTCTCCCCGAACCCGCCGTGGACCGACCTGCCCGAGGGAACCGACGGGGACCCGGTGGGCACCGAGGTAGAACTCGTGGCCGGGTTCGCTGCCACACTCGATGCCGAGGTCGTATGGGTGCCGGGCGCGGAGGAAGCGCTGATCGGGCAACTGGAGCGCGGTGATCTCCACCTGGTGATCGGGGGCCTCACCGCGGACTCGCCCTGGCAGGAGATGGCCGGCCTCACCCGCCCCTACACCGAATCAGCCGACGACGGCGCGCAGATCCCCCGCGTCATGGCCGTGCCGGCGGGCGAGAACGCCTTCCTGGTCACCCTCGAGCGCTTCCTGCTGGAGGCGCGCTGATGGCACGTTTCGGACACACCGAGTTGCCCCCGCAGGTGCAGGCGGCACTGCGCCGGGCGGTCCGCCTGGCGTGGATCACGATCGGATTCTTCGCCACGGCGGTGGCCCTGCTGCTGGCAACCATGGGGGACTCCAAGGCGATGCAGGCCGCGGTGGTGGAGAACACGCTCTCCTTCATCCCGCCGATCGCCTTCCTCTTCGCCGTCCGCGCCACCAAGCACCGTCCCAGCCCGCGCCACCCGTACGGGTACCACCGGGCCGTCGGCGTGGGGCACCTGGTGGCCGCGACCGCCCTATTCGGTCTGGGGGCCTTCCTGCTCGTCGATTCCGCCGCCGGGTTGCTCTCCGGACATCGTGCCTCGGTGGGCCTGGTGGAGATAGGCGGGCAGGTGGTGTGGTCGGGGTGGCTGATGATCGCCGTGCTCGCCTACACCGCGCTGCCGCCGGCTCTGCTCGGTCGGGTGAAGATGCCCCTGGCCCGGCACCTGCACGATCGCGTGCTGTACGCCGATGCCGAGATGAACAAGGCCGACTGGATGACCACCCTGGGTGCCATCGCCGGGATCATCGGGCTCGGCGCGGGACTGTGGTGGGCCGACGCGGCATCGGCGCTGTTCATCGCCGGCAACATCCTGCGCGATGGGGTGCGTAACGTTCGGGTCGCCACCGCCGCCCTCATGGACGCCCGAGTGGAGACCTATGACGGCAGCGGCCCACATCCGTTGCTCCCGGAGATCGATGAGACCCTGTCCGCGCTGCCCTGGGTCCAGGCCGCCCAGTCCCGGGTACGCGACCAGGGCCATGTGTTCCACGTGGAGTCGTTCGTGGTACCGGCCCGGGGCCACACGCCCACCCTTGCGGAGATGACCCGGGCACGGGAGGCGATCATCAACCTGGACTGGAAACTCGAGGACGTCGTGGTGGTCGTCGTCGCGGAGTTGCCGGCGCGGATGCTGCCCGGGGTTCAGGAGGATGTCTCGAGCACCGGCTACGACGCCTCGTCCTGAGACAGCCTCCCCCCTCCCCGCGCCCACCCGAGGCATGGCAGGGTGGTACACCATGGACTTTCGCATCTTCATCGAGCCCCAGCAAGGCGCCTCCTACGCCGACCAACTCGACATGGCCCGCACCGCCGAGCGTCTGGGCTTCAACGGGTTCTTCCGCTCCGACCACTACATGGCCATGGGCAAGGGTGACGGACTGCCGGGCCCCACCGACGCCTGGACCACGCTGGCCGGCCTGGCCAGGGAGACCTCCTCGATCCGCCTGGGCACCCTGGTCTCCTCGGCCACGTTCCGCTACCCCGGGGTGCTGGCCATCCAGGTGGCACAAGTGGACGCGATGTCCGGGGGCCGGGTGGAACTGGGCCTGGGCGCCGGGTGGTACGCGGACGAGCACAGCGCCTACGCGATCCCGTTCCCGGCCAGACGCTTCGGTCTGCTCACCGAGCAACTCGAACTGATCACCGGGCTGTGGCAGACCCCGGTTGGTCAGCGGTACAACTTCGACGGCGAGCACTACCAGATCTCCGACTCCCCTGCCCTGCCCAAACCGGTGCAGTCCCCGATGCCGGTGATCATCGGTGGCGGCGGACCCCGGCGCACCCCGGCGCTGGCGGCCCGGTTCGGCACCGAGTACAACGCGGGCTTCCCGCAACTGGCCGACCTGCCGGAGATGTACGGCCGGGTCCGCGCCGCCTGCACCGACGCCGGCCGGGACCCCGATGACCTGGTCTACTCCACCGCGCTGATCACCGTGGTGGGCCGTGACGAGGCCGAGTTCACCCGCCGGGCCGGAGCGATCGGCCGCGAACCGGCGGAGTTGCGGGAGAACGGCCTGGCCGGGACCGTCCCGGAGGTGATCGAGCGCATCCGCGCGTTCGCCGCCGTCGGCGCCGAGCGCTTCTACTTGCAGATCATGGATCTGTCCGACCTCGAGCACATCGCGCTCATCGCCGACGAGGTCCTCCCACACGTGGAAGCCTGATGCGCTACCGCCAGATCTCTACTCACCCCGAGCCCGGCACCGTCGAGCGGCTCACCATCGTGCCGGTGCTGCCCGACGGGACGCTGGGCGCGCTGGCCGGCACAGGCGTCGGAACCGGCGCAGCCAACGACGACGCATCGCCCGACCGCGCACCGCTCACCCTGATCCATGGTGAGGTCGAAGCGGAGGAGGACTGGTACGGCCAGGCGGTCGCGCGGATCAGCGCCGAGCGAGCCGGTTTCGCGGTCGATCGGGTGGAGCTGGTGGCCGCGGAGGGATTGGCCGGGGCGCTGCACCTGATCGTCTGGGCGGACGGTGACCTGGAGCCGGTGGCCGAGGAGGGCTCCGGGTCGCAGCGCCCCGCTGCCCTGCTCGGCCTGGCGCCGGATGAGTTGCGGCTGCGGGTCGCGACCGATCAGGGCATCATCCCCGGCGGGGCCTCGCCGGCCTGGATCGTCGCGGACGTGGCCGCCTCCATCGCCACCTCGAGGTAGCGCACGCGCGGCCTATGATGCGGTCGATCCGGACGTTCGGGATCGACAGATCGGATCGACAGGTCGGCTGCCCGCGTGCGGCAGGATGGGTAGATGCGATTCGGAGTGCATCTGGGATATTGGTCGGCCGGCCCACCGGAGGGGGCGGCCGAGGCGGTGCGGGCGGCCGATGACGCCGGACTCGACTCGGTGTGGACCGCAGAGGCCTACGGTTCCGATGCGTTCACGCCGCTGGCCTGGTGGGGAGCGGCCACCTCCCGGGTCCGCTTGGGGACCGCGATCGCGCAGATGTCCGCGCGCACCCCCACGGCCACCGCGATGGCGGCGCTGACGCTGGACCACCTCAGTGGCGGGCGATTCATCCTCGGGGTGGGCGCTTCCGGCCCGCAGGTGGTGGAGGGCTGGTACGGCCAGCCCTACCCCCGCCCCCTGGAGCGCACCCGGGAATATGTGGACATCATCCGGCAGGTAGTGCGTCGGGAGGCACCGGTGAGCTTCGACGGCGCCCATTATCACCTGCCCCATCCCGGCGGAACGGGGCAGGGCAAAGCGCTGCGCTCCACCGTGCACCCGCTGCGCGCGGACCTGCCGATCCACCTGGCCGCCCAGGGTCCGAAGAACACCGCCCTTGCCGCTGAGATCGCCGACGGGTGGTTACCCGCGTTCTTCTCCCCGCGGCTGAACGATGAGTACACCGAATTGCTGGCCACCGGGTTCGCCCGGCGCACCGGTGACCTGCGCCCGGCCGAGGAGTTCGAGGTGAGCGCCTCGGTGCCGGTCTCGATCGCCGCTGACGCCGAGGCTGCCGCGGACCGGGTACGCCCGCACCTGGCGCTGTACATCGGCGGTATGGGTTCGGCGAGTACCAACTTCCACCGCCAGGCCATTGCCCGGATGGGTTATGCGGCCGAGTGCGATGAGGTGCAGCGCCGCTACGCCGGCGGAGACAAGGCCGGGGCGGCAGCGGCGATCCCGCTGGAACTGGTCCAGGACGTGGGCCTGGTCGGCACCTCCGACCAGGTGCGCAGCCAGTTACGCACCTGGTCCGAGACCGCGCTGACCACCTTGATCATCCAGACCGACCTGCGCGCCGTGCCCGACCTGCTACCCCTGCTCGAGTTGAGGGAGGAACTGTGACTGCTACAGGCCAACTCAAGATCAGTCAGGTGATCAACTCGAATGAGCAGCGAGGTCCGCTGGCCCCGGCAAACTCCCTGTCACAGGTGATCAGATTGCCGCCCAGCCGCTCGGCCAGGGCAACGTACGCGGCGTAATTAGCGGTGAGGTTTTCGCGCAATTCCCAGATCCGCTGCAACAGCGGCGCGAGCGGCATCCGCCGGATGGGGAAGCCCGCCAGATGCCGCAACGCCGCCGGCACAGACGCCCGCAGCGTGGTATCCGGCCGGCTCAGGCCGCGCAGTGCTGACACGACCTCGGCGTCTAGGTGAGCCGGTGCGAACAGCGCGTTACCAGCCGCCAGTCGAGCCGCAACTGCCTGTCGTTGCGGATCGTCGGCCGCATAGAAGGCGACCAGGGCAGAGGCGTCGACAACCGCAAGGGTCATGACGCCTCGCGCACCTCCCGCACCGCGGCGGCCGCGTCCTCGATGGTCACACCGCTACCCTCAGGCGGCTGGTAGGACGCGACATAGTCGTCGAGCCGCGTCACCCGCGCAACCTCGGTAAGTCGCTCGACGACGAACGCCGACAGTGACTGCCGATTGGCCTCGGCCGCCCGAACTAGCTCCGCGTACACATCCTCAGGCACATCTCGCAAGTTCATCCGCTTCATGGTGCCATGATGGCACCATGCCGCGCGAGTTGTCGATCCCCAGAGCGGACGCACACGAGGTGAACGAGATGTCCACGCCGTTGCTGAAGTCCTCGGGCAGTCCGGGGACGGGGTCGACGTGAATGGTGGGCTCCACCGGCCCATCCTGGGCGAGAGGCGGCTGGGGCCAACGTGGTGCTCGTGGGCACGGTGGCGCCCAGTGGTGCCCGCGGGAGCCGCAGCACCGGCGGCCAGGGATGCCGCGAAGGCCGGATCACGGGGTGAGCGATCAGCCCTTCACGGAGCCGGCGGTCAGCCCACCGACGATGTACTTCTGCAGGAACAGGAACAGCAGCAGCACCGGTAGGGCCGCGATCACCGCACCCGCGGCGAACAGGCCCCAGTTGGCATTGAGCTGCTCCGAGACCCAGGTGTACATCCCCACCGCGAGGGTCCAGTTGCCCTCGGAGGTCAGGATGATCCGGGCCAGGATGAACTCCCCGAACGTGGCGATGAAGCTCAGCAACGCCACCACCGCCAGGATCGGGGTGGCCAGGCGCAGGATGATGCTCCAGTAGGTCTGGGAGTGGGTGGCGCCGTCGATCTTGGCGGCCTCGTCCAGGTCCCTGGGGATGGTGTTGAAGAACCCGTACATCAAGAAGGTGTTCGAGCCCAGGGCACCGCCCAGGTACACACAGATCAGCGCCACGAGCGAGTTCAGGCCCAGTTGCGGTACCACCCGGCCCAACCCGATCAGGAGCAGGAAGATCGCGACGAACGCCAGCATCTGCGGGAACATCTGCGCGATCAGCAACATGGTCAGGGAGAACCGCCGGCCGGTGAAGGAGAACCGGGAGAAGGCATAGGCCGCCGCGGCCCCCATCAGCACCGAGCCGAGCGCCACCGAGACGCCGATGATCAGGCTGTTGACGGCCCAGTCCCAGAACCGGGTTCCACCCAACGCCGTGAAGTTCTCCATCGTGAAGGTGGTGAACAACGAGGTGGACCCGGTCAGGGTGCCGGTGGTGGCCACCGCGGCGGAGAGGACGTACACCAGCGGGAACGCGGCGTAGAACACCACGATCGCGGCGAGCGGGTACTTCCAACCGACCTCGGCCCACCAGCGGGCGCGCCGGGGGCCGGTGCGGGCTGGATCGGCACTCCCACCCCGGCCGGAGCCGACCGGTCTTTCGCGAGCAATCGAAGGAGTGGACATCACATGATCTCCTCGAGTTTGCGGGTCTGCCGGAAGGCCAGGGCGGAGATGCCTCCCACGATCAGGAAGATCACGATCGACAGCGCGCTGGCCAGACCGAAGTCGGCACGCCCGCCGGCTACTCCGGAGATCTGGTAGACCATCGTGATCAGGATGTCGGTGTGGCCCAGCACGGCGGTGGTGTCGGTGAACCGGGGGCCACCACCGGTGAGCATGTAGATCAGCGTGAAGTTGTTGAAACTGAACGCGAACGAGGCGATCAGCAGCGGTGCGGTGGAGATCAGCAGCAACGGCAGCAGCACCGAGCGCCAGGTGCGCAACCGCCCGGCCCCGTCCAACGTGGCCGCCTCGGTGACGTCGCTGGGCAGTGACTGCAGCGCCCCGGTGCACACCAGCAACCAGTACGGGAAACTCAGCCACAGGTTCACCCCCAGGATCGCCAGTTTGGCCAGCCACGGGTCGGTGAGCCACTCCACCCGGGTTCCGAAGAAGAAGATCTGGTTGATGATCCCGTAGTCGGGGTTGGAGTTCAGCATCCCCCGCCACAGCAGCGCGGACAGGAACGCCGGGAAGGCGTAGGGCAGGATGAACAACGTCCGCCACACCCTGCGCCCGCGGATCCGGGTGTCGTCGAAGATCGCCGCCAGCACCAGTCCCATCAGGAAGCTGCTCAACACGGTGAGCACCGCGAAGGAGAAGGTCCAGGCCAGGATCTTCACGAACGGCCCGGCGTAGTTGTTGTCGGTGAAGGCGGTGGTGAAGTTCTCGAAGCCCACCCCCACTCGCCAGCCCACCGGCAGCACCGAGCCGTCCTCGGCCTGGAACTGGCCCCGGTCGTTGGGGGTGTAGACCACACCGGTCTCGGTGTTGGTCATGGTGTCGGCGTCGGGGTCCCAGTCCAGCACCGAGGTGTAGACCGCACCGGTGGTGCCGTCGCGGGTGCGGATCGACCCGTCGGTGGCCTCCTGCGAGACCGGCACCCGCAGTGCCACCACCTCGTTCTGCAGCTCACTGAGGATCCGGGCGCGCTCCACCACCTCCCAACCCGGGACCGCCGTCACCCGTTCATCGGTGACGGTGGCCTCGGGTTCGGCCGCGAGCGGTTCCTCGGCCGTGCCCACCCGGGCCACGCCGTCGTCGTAGATGGCGAAGCCGAGTTCGCCGTCGGCCTCCAACACGGTCAGGGGGTAGGAGGGGGACTCGGGGGCGCGCCGCTCATCCTGGATCAGCAAGGCGTCCACGGCCTGGGCCTTGGTGGCGTTGTGTCCGGTGCCGTAGTTGGTAAAGGCCACGTACCCGGTGTAGACCATCGTGAACAACTGGAACACGATGAGGAACACCAGGCCGGGCGCGATGTACTTCAACGGCAGGGTGCGGCGGGAGAAGTAGACCCAGTTCGCTGCCACCACCAGAATGAGCGAACCGGTGAAGATCCCCCAGGACCCCTCGGCGTAGGCGGACCAGAGCAGGTAGACCCCGAAGGCGTTCACCAGCGCCATCAGTGCCAACTTCACCACGTAACCCACCGGGGAGTTCCACTCCTTGGCGTGGGACGTGCTCAGCGTCGACGAGGACGGTGCCGGTGGCTCGGGTACGGTCTCACCGGGCGGCGCCCCCGCGGTGGGAGGCTGGGACAACTGGGACATCGGCGTCTCCGATTACGGGCGCTACGGGCAGGGGCCCGCCGGGCCGGCGTGCGGGTGGTGGTGCCGGCCCGGCGGGTGGTCTGATCAGCCGAGGGTGTCCTCGAGGTTGGTCAGCATCCGCTCCCAGGCCACCTCAGGGTCCTCGGACCCGGAGATGATCGAGGCCTGAGCGGCGTTCCAGTGGTCCCACACCTCAGCCATCTCCGGGATGGAGGGCATCGGCGCACCATTCTGGGAGGAGGCCAGGAAGCCGGCGACGATCTCGTCCTCGGCGACCTGCTCGGCCACCTCGGTGAAGGCCGGGATACGCGGGTCGGCCTCATGCAGCGCCGTCATCGCCTCCGGGGTTGCGATGAAGTTGACCAGGAAGTCGTTGGCCACCAGGGCGTTCTCACTCTGGGCCGAGACGTAGAAGCCCTGTACGCCCACGAACGGTGCAGCGGTCTCGCCGCCGGCCGAGGGGATCGGGTCCACGGCCACGTCCACGCCGGCGTCGGTGAAGTCGGCGATCGCCCACGGTCCGTTGATGGTGAACGGGGCGTTCCCGTCGGCGAACTCCTGCACCGCGATGTCGTAGGTCCAGTCGGTGGAGAAGACTCCCTCGTCGGCGCGCTCACCGAGCCACTCGGCGAAGGCGTAGCCCCCGTCACCGCCCATACCCACATCGGTGCTGTAGGAGCCGTCGGGGTTCTGCTCGAACACCGGGGCCCCGAAGGAGGTCTGCATGGCGTAGTAGTTGTAGGCGTCGCCGTCGGTCCCGCCGGTGTTGATCACGAACGGGTAGTTGGTGCCGATCTCGCGGCCCACCTCGATCATCTCGTCGAAGTCCTCCGGGACCGGGTCCGGGGCCAGTTCGGTGTTGCGGATCAGGGCGATGGCCTCCAGCGCGTAGGGCAGGCCGTAGAGCTGGCCGTCATAACTGAAGCCCTCGATCGCGACGTCCTCGAACTGGCCCTCGTTGCCGGCCAGGTCGACCGAGTCCACCACGCCGTTGACGATGAAGGACCCGAGCCAGTCGTGGGCGCCGACGGTGATGTCGGGACCCTCGCCGGTGGGCACCTGGGCCAGGAAGTCGGCGCGGATGTCCTCGAAGTTCTTCACCACGAGTTCCACCTCGATCCCGGTTTCATCGGTGAACGAGGCGGCAGCGGACTCCACGGCCGGCTGGCGGTTCTCATCCACCCAGATGAGCAGGGAACCCTCGGCCGCCGGAGCCCCCTCGTCCTCGGTTTCTTCCTCGTCGGGGCTCTCATCGACGTCGACCTGCTCGCCGTCGGTGTCTGCCTCGGTCTCGCCGTTCGTGTCGCCGTTGCCGCAGCCCACCAGTAGGGCCGCCGAGGCGATCATCGCGATCGGAATTGCTGTTCTGCGCATGTGATCATTCCTTCACTTGTGGAGCCGCACCGGTCCGGTGACGGGCCGTGGCGGTTAGGGGATGGAGGGATACCCGGGGTCAGTCGACCTCGGGGGAGTCGGTAACGGGAACGCGCACGACGGCGTGACCGCCGGCGGGTAGGTCCAGCGGACCGGACAACGGGGTGCCGGTGAGCAGGTCCTGCGCACCGGGCTCCAAGGGCACGGTGGCCCCGACGTGGGAGTGGTTGAGGGCGACGACGTAGTTACCGCCGCTACCGTGCCGGCGCACCACTTCCACCTGCTCGGGAAGGGTCGACGGCGACAGTCCGGCGTCGGCATAGGCGGCACCCAGAACCGGGGCCAGGTGCTGCACGTCCAGTTTCGTCGCCACGTACCAGCCGGTGCCGGAGCCATGACTGTGCCGGGTGATCGCCGGCATGCCGTGGCTGGTTTCCTCGGCTCCTGCCCGGCCGTCCCCGGCGGCGGCGCCACCGGCGCTGCCCGGTGCGGAGTCGCCGTCGGGTGCTGCTGAGGCCGGGTGACCGGCGCCGGCGTCGCGGTCCTGGAAGTAACCGGGCTCGGCGGCCGGACCGGAAGCGAAGGTGGCGCGCACCTGCGCGCCGTGGGTGGTCACCGCTTCCTGCCAGGTGTCCACGGGCAGCTCGCGCACCCCGCCCTCGGGCTCGAGCCAACTGAGTGCGGCCCGCTCACCGGAACGCATCGGCAGGAACTCCTCCACGCTCACCCCCAGTGCCTCCCGCAGCGGCGCTCCGAACCCGCCCTCATGGACGGCGTCGTGCGCGTCGACCACCGCGGAGAAGAAGGAGACGACCAGTGTGCCGCCTTGGGCGACGTAGCGGGTCAGATTCGCCGCCGCCGTCTCGGTGAGCAGGTAGGAGGCCGGGGCGACCACCAGTTTGTAGGTGCTCAGGTCCGACTCGGGGTGGACGAAGTCGGTGGTGATCCCGTCGCGCCAGAGGCGTTCGTAGTAGGCGCGGGTGCGCTCCTTGGCGTCCACGTCCACGCTCGGCCGCCACTCCAGGGACTGGGCCCAGTGCGACTCGGTGTCCCACAGGATCGCGGCCTCGGCCCGCACGGTGGAACCGGCGATCTCGCCCAGTTGGCCCAGCGTGGTGCCGAGCCGGCGCACCTCGCGCCAGATCCGCGAGTCGGTGCCGGCGTGCGGGAGCATCGCGGAGTGGAACTTCTCCGCGCCGGAGCGGGAGGCCCGCCACTGGAAGAAGCAGATCGCATCGGCCCCGCGGGCCAGGTGACCCAGGGAGTTGCGGGCCATCTCGCCGGGCCGTTTGGCCACGTTGCGCGGTTGCCAGTTCACTGCGGAGGTGGAGTGCTCCATCATGATCCACGGCTTGCCACCACCCACCGAGCGAGTCAGGTCCGCGGCCAGGGCAAGGCCGATGTGGCCTTGCGGGTCGGCGGCGGTCAGGTAGTGGTCGTTGGAGACGATGTCCACTTCCTTGGCCCAGGCGAACAGGTCCGTGGTGGGGCACTCGTTCGCCATGAAGTTGGTGGTGATCGGCTGGCGCGCGTGTGCCCGGATCGCGTCGCGCTCGGCGATGTAGCACTGGCGCAACTGGTGGTCGGTGAAGCGGGCGAAGTCCAGGCTCTGGGAGGGGTTGCCCACCGACGGCGTGGGTCCGGGCGGGTTGACGTGGGACCAGTCGGAGTAGGCCTGACCCCAGAACGCCGTGCCCCAGGCCTTGTTCAGCCCGTCCAGGTCGGTGTAGCGCTGCTGCAACCAGAGGCGGAACTCCCGGGCCGCGTTGTCGGAGTAGTCGGCTCCGACCGGCGCTCCGTACTCGTTGTGCACGTGCCACATCACGACGGCGGGGTGGTCGGCGTACCGCTTGGCCAGTTCCGTGGCGATCCGCACCGCGGCGGCACGGTACTCCGGGGAGTTGGGCGAGGCCATCCCCCGCGAGCCCGGCCCCAGCGGCACTCCGTCCCGCGTACGCACCCGGGCCTGTGGATAAGCATGGTAGAACCAGGCCGGCGGGGAGGCGGTCGGGGTGGCCAGGTCCACCGAGATGCCCCCGCCGTGCAGCAGGTCCAGCAGGTCATCGAGCCAGCCGAAGTCGAAGACCCCTTCCTCCGGCTCCATGAACACCCAGGAGAACATTCCCAGGCTGACCATGTTCACCCCGGCCTGACGCATCAGGGCGACATCGTCCTCCCAGGTCTTCCGCGGCCACTGCTCGGGGTTGTAGTCCCCGCCGAAAGCCACCGTCGGAATGCCCATCCACGGGCTGGTGATCATGCACACTCCATCAACTCGGGTCACCGGCGCCCCGAGAAACAGAAGCGCCGGTGTCAACTGGGATCGTGCACAGCCTAGCGGCCATCAGCAAGGTTGTAACCCGCGCATATCGTGCCGTAACCGAACTGTGACCGTGCACGGTCTCACTAGGTGAGTTTTGCCTGATCCCGGGGTGAGAACGGGTCTAAAGTCCCTTCTGTGACCGTGCACCGTCGTCCTACGATTCGCGACGTCGCCGCCGAGGCGGGCGTCTCGCGAGGGACCGTGTCGCGCGTGATCAACGGTGGGCACTGGGTCTCGCCGGAAGCGCGGGCGGCGGTGGAGCGCGCTATCCGCATCACGGGCTACCGGGCGAACCAGCATGCCCGCAGCCTGGTCACCGGCCGGGCGAACTCCGTGACGTTCCTGCTCACCGAACCGCAGCAGTTGTTGTTCACCGACCCGACGTTCGCGGTGCTGCTACGCGGTGCCGCCGAGGCGCTGTCCAGCCGGGGCATGACACTGGTGCTGCTGGTGGCCTCCACCGACGCCGAGCGGGAGCACGTGGCCCAGTACGTGGGGGCCGGGCACGTGGACGGGGTACTGCTGATCTCCTCCCATGAGCAGGAGCCACTACTGGATTCGCTGTTGGCGCTCAACGTCCCGATTGTGGCCTGCGGAGTGCCGCTCGGGGCGGAGGGCCGGGTGCCCTCGGTTGCCGTTGATGAGGTGGGCGGCGCCAGGACCATGGTGCGCCACCTACGCGAGCGGGGACGGCGCCGGATCGCCACCATCACTGGTCCGCTGGACACCCCCGGCGGCAAGTTCCGCCTGGCCGGCTACTTCGAGGAACTGGGCGATGACGCCGATGAGGCGCTGGTGGCCCACGGGGACTACTCGGCCGAGTCCGGTTCGGCGGCGATGGCCCAGTTGCTGCAGCAAGCCCCTGATCTGGATGCGGTCTTCGCCGCCTCGGACCTGATGGCCGCCGGGGCACTGACCACCCTGCGCAGGGCCGGCAAGGTGGTGCCCGACGACGTGGCAGTGGGAGGCTTCGACGACTCCGGCATGGCGGGCACGCTCGACCCCCCGCTGACCACGATGCATCAACCTTTCGCCCAGATCAGCACCGAGATGGTCACCCTGTTGCTGGACATCATCGACGGCGCGGGGCCGAAGTCGGTGACGATGCCGGTGGAACTGGTGGTGCGCGCGAGCACGTGAGGGATGCGGCTCGCCGTCACACGCGGTTCATCCCGGCACTCGACTGACGGCGGCTCGTGCGCTCCAGTAGTCGGGTCCGAGCAACTGCTCAGTGCTGCGGTGGTATGTGGAAGTCGATGGCGTTGTCGCGTACGACGCCGTTCTCATCTCCGACCGTGGCGATGGTGTACGGATCGAGGTTGAGGGTGTCTCCCGCATAGACGGGCATCGAGCCGGTGTCCGTGATCGATGTGCCTTCACCACGGCGGATGGCGTTGATCCACTCGAGGTAGGGGTAATGGTCGATGCAGAATCGGGCCGCGATTGCGGACATGGTGTCACCGGGTGCGGCGACATAGGCCACGGGCTGGTCGTGTTCGTCGTGGATGGCCTCGCCCCTCGCGCCGTCGATCGGATTGACGTCGCGCAGTTCGGAGTACCAGTACCCGTGGACACGGTCGTCGGTGTCGTCGGACCGCGGCTCCAGGCTGGGTAGGCCGTCGCATCCGGCACCGCCGCGCTCAGGCACCGCCGCCCGACCATTGTTGACGACGTAATACCCCTCAGGGAAGTCCGGGGTCGGGGTCGGCCGGGCCGAGGGTGTGCCGGTGCCCGGAGCCGGCCGGTCCGAGGCCGTCGGCTCATGCGGCGCAGCCGCGTCCTGCGGAGTTTCCGGCTGAACGTCTTGAGCGCCACCCTCCACGCTGCACCCGGCGGTAGCCGCCGTAACGAGCACCGCCGCCGAAATCTCAGCCAACATGGCCCGCAACCGCATCTGTGTGTGCTCCCTGCTGTCGACACTTGATAGGTAGAGGCTATCGACCTTCAGGAATCCTCACCTGGGTTTCGCCTTCGAAACTGCGGTGTGCGAGCGGTGGGTGCAACGCGGTGCGAACCGCTGGGACCTCGTCAGGGGTCCGGTGCGTGATCCTTCGGCCGCTTGACGGACTGTCGCCGAAGCCAACATTGCTCGGCTGAAGCGGCCGGTTGAGCCGAACAATGCTGACTTCGACAGGTGAGGGCTACTCACCCGCCCCGTCCGCGCCGGGTGGAGGCGGACCGGATGACGGCGAGCAGGCCTACCAAACCCACGAGCACGAACCCGGACGTGGGCGCCATGCTCACCCCGATCAGGGCGACCACCAGCAGCGTCAGGCTCACCGACCACGGCAGCGGCCCGGCGCGTTCGATCACCGTGATCGCCACACCGGCTACCAGGCCCACCAACCCGGTCATCAGGAACCACTGGACCACCGCCCGCTCCCCGGTGAAAGCCCCAGCCCACCCCTGCCGTGCCGCATCGGTCAGTTCGGAGCCGGCACCCGTCACGGCGACCACCGTGTGTAGGACGCACACGCCGATCAAGGCCGGCCCCACCAGGGGGCGGAAGGGTTGCGCGTGCTTTGCCGGTGCGGAGGCGTGGGGGGTGGTGTTGATCATGACCCTATGATCCCAACTCCGCGAGCGGCTCCGGAAGTGGCAGGAGTCACAGGTCCTCGCCCAGCACCGGCCCACCCTGCCCCGCCATGATTGACGGATGGCATTCGCAGAGGAGTTGCTTCACCGGCACATCGACGCCTTCAACGCCGCCGATCCCGATCGCCTTCTCGCTGACTTCACCCCCTCGGCCACGTGGATCACCGGTGACTACACCGTGCCCGGAGGCGAACTCCGGTCCTTCTTCGAAGGAGCGATGCGTTCCATCAGGCCGCGTCTCGCGCTCACACGCACGATCGACGGCGGCAACACGGTCGTCGCGGAGATGACCGAGACCTGGACCCATGGCGGCGAATCGAAGAGCGCAACCCTCGTCGCCGTGTTCGACCTCGTCGGGGGAAAGATCGACAGGGCCAAGATCTACCGCGAAGGTTCGGCAGACGTCTGAGAACTGCGGGTCAGCACCCCGCTGGAGAACGTCAAACGCCGCGGGCGGCGACGGCACACTTCCCCTTGCGCCATCACCACCCGCGGCGGGTGGAACGGATTTGTGAGATGCCAGCGAACTTGTCACTCCGTCGCCGGGCGTGATGGTTGAGATTCGGCGGTTCGTTACCCGGCGTCACACATGGCCAGGGTGCCGCTTTTGCCATCGAAGTTGGCACCGTTTCTGCGAGGCACCCTGCAGATCCCGTTAGACCCGCGCGGCAAGGCTCCTGGCTTAGCGGCGCCGCCTGAGCGCTCGACCGTCGCAGCGTGTCCTGACTCACTGCTACGCGGTGCTATCGGGGGCGCTGCACGTGGTGGAAGCCTCGGGGGCTGGGATCTGCGGTGCTCTAGGCTTGGCGGGCATGGAGTTGCGCTACCCCGAGACCGCGTGCGGCAGCCGGGTTCTCGTGCTCTCCGGATCTAGCAGTCGGTCGACAACCAGCGAGCCATCGGTAGCGCTGCCGCTTCGCTGGTTCGGCGGACGAGGCCAGTAGCCGAGTACTTGCTCGTCACATCGGCACGTGTCGCCATCGACAGGACACTCCCATACCCATCAGCATCACCGTTTAACCGCCACTTGAGGTGTCAACGCGGACCGCCTGTTGCCTCATTGCAATACCTCCGGCAAGGTTGATCGTTGCCTCAAGTAGGAACCTCCGCCAGGGTTAGGAGTTCCAGGCGTGGTTCACAGCGGGTTTGACCGGGGCGGGTGCCTTGGCGGTGGCGAGGGTCTGGAGTTGGCCGGTCAGGGCCAGGATCCCCCGCGATAGTGCTGCGGGTTTGATCTGCTTGAACGCGGCGTTCATCCGGATCACGGGCATCTTGCGCACCGCTGGGTGGGCGATGGCGCGCTGATGTGGGATGGTGGCCCGGTCGTGTTTCTTGGTGACTTTCGCGCCGTGACGTTGCTTGAAGATCAACTTCTGCTGGGGCAGCAGGTAGTTGGTGAAGATCCGGTCGGCCTCCCAGATCTGGTTGAGCAGGTCCAGTTCGGCACCGGTGTCGTAGCGCAGGTAGCCGACCAGTTCACGCACCCGTGCCCAGTTCTTCTGCTCCACGTGCGCGCCGTCGTTGCTGTTGCCTGGCCGGGACCTGGTGAAGGGGATCTTGCGGTCGGTGCAGTACCGCAGCAGGTGCTCGTTAATGAACTCCGACCCGTTGTCCGAATCGATCCCGGCGATCGGGAAGGGGAACACCGCCGTCACGTGCTCCAGGGCCTCAAACACCCATTTCGCGGCCTTGTTGCGCACCGAGCGGTTCACCGTCCACCCCGTGGCGATGTCAGTGACCGTCAGGGTATAGGCGTGTTCGCCGGTGGCGTTGCCGCCCTCGTGGCCCACCAGATCGATCTCCACGAACCCCGGCACCGCATCGTCCCAGTCCGCCCAGGTGCGGATCGGGATCTGTGACTTCAACAGCGTCCCGGGCTTGGTGTGGGAGCGTCCCCGGGGGAAAAGTTTGGCCCGCTCCGGTGCCAACCTGCGGTCGATCGTGGCCGCGCTCATCTGCGAGAGCAACCCGGCCTGGGCATCGGTCAGGACGATCTCCTTATCCCGGCGCAGCAGTGTGACCATGGTTGGCAGCATCGGTGCCAGAATCTTGCCCGCCGGGGCCCGCAGCACCGCCCAGCACGTGATCAGCGCCGGCAACAGGTCCTGGCCGTAGGTTGCCGGGCGCCCAGTGCGGGGCTTGACGATCTTCAGGCGCAGCGCCTGCCGAAGTGCCGCCCGGGCATGGTCCCGATGCCACCCCGTCATCTCGACCAATTCATCCAGAATCCGGGTCTTCCCGGCTCGGCCTGTGCGCTGGTAGGCAAGGGCCTTCTTCTTCGTCACAGCCTGACGTTGACTCATCGTGAGCTCCATAACACGGGCGTACCCCGACACCCGCCCCGAACCCGACTCCCAACCGCTACGCGGAGGAAATCATCTGAGGCAACGTATCGACCTACGCGGAGGTTTCTTATGAGTCAACGCGGACCGTTGACAAATCCGAAACAGCACCTATGCTTGAGGATCAATTGGGGGCGGACGTCAATGACGATACGAGATACGGATCTGAATCAGGGGGCTAATTTGCTGCGCAATCCTCGCTTGGCTGACAGCGCGTTTGAAAGTCTGATCACGCTCCAACTTGCGAGCGGAGTGCGATGATGTTGCGGAAGCATGCAATCGCCACATTGGTCGCTTTTTCCTTAATAGCAGGCGGCGCGCAAACGACAGTAGGGCTTGCCAACCAGGCCAAGGCCGCCACCGAGCCGATCACTGTTGAGGCCACCGAGTCGATAAGCGGAGTGGTGCGGCACCAACTGACTATGTACACCTCTTGGCGAATCAACCCCGCACCGAGTCAAGTTTCGTTCTCGGGCACAGTGGGGCGGGCCATTTGGTGGGGGGAGCACGGTTGGGCCAACGGGACGTGGACTCTGGGTCTGCGAGAACGAAACGACGTCCGGTACACCAGTCTTACCTTTAGCCCATACTCCGGCAGTGGCATATTCCCCTACACACAGGGCAGGTATCTAGAATTCGCAATAAATACGCGGGCAACTGGCATGCCGGCCAACGACGCTTATGCAAACTTCTCAGGGACCCTCGGCTTCTAAGGGGCGTAGAATGAATATCACTCGGAACTTCAAATCGTACATGGCAATCGTTGGGGTACTCGGACTTTTTGGCGGGGCCGCAGTTGCGGTGCACAATTTCGACGCTGCCGCCTCTGTCGCACCGGCCGAGTCTGCCACTTCGCAGGAGTTTTCTAATAGTGACTCAGGTTCCGCCACAGATCCAGGAGCCACCGACGCACCGGGCTCGGGCCCTGCGGGGTCCGTGGACCCTCGATGGGTCTCAGAGGCAATCGCTGACCTTGAAGACAATCTCGAAGAGTTGCGCGCTCAACAAGAGGCCGAACGGAGAGAAGCGGCCCAAACTCTGCAACTGGCTCCCGGGGCGCAGTTCGGGCCACCGGAGAGTTTCGATCATCTGGAGCAACAATTGGACGACCTTCAGAACGGTCGCATCCTTACCGATGATGCAGGTCAACCCGAAGATCCCTTGCTGTGCTTATACGAGGAAGACTTCTTCGGTTCACTGATGGCTATCGATTGGCGATGCAGTTGGGTGTCGACCGGAGTCAACCAGGTTAACGCCGGTAACGAAGCCGGCGTCGCGGAGACCGTCGATATCCTTCGGTCCTTTCCCGAGAGCCGTTACGGCGCTTATTGGGTCAACTTCGAAGTTGCCATCGACCATCACATCGACCCATTGCTGGAGGGCGACACATCAGGAGCCGAAGAGTTCCTCGAGTCGACTTGTCCGACTGAGACCATCGTCGACTAGATAGATGACTTTACACTGTCTTCTAGGCATCACTGCGCCCTCACAATGACTCCCGAGGGCGCACGCTCCGGGAAGCGAGCAGATGCGCAAGTCGGCAGTCGTGCCAGCGGTAGGTCCGGCCCCGGGGGCGGGCGCGAAACTAATCCTCTGATTCATCCTCACAGGGTCGGTGGCCCCTTCCGGCGCGTCCTCGATTATGGCACTCCGGCGATGTCCACTGATGGACTTCGCATAGGTCAAACCACAGAACTAAAAACAGGCACCCGCGTAGTCGCAACCAAATGTCCGGAAACTGGTCAAGACCCAGTCTTCGGCGCGCGCACGTAACTGACGAACACATCCGGGCGGCGCGGCAGGAACCCCATCCGGTAAAGTTCGTGTGCCCCTTTTACCACCCACAAACACCAGCAACGACCATATCGCTGAACCGCTGCGCCGCGCCGACGGGCAAACCAGCACATAGGAGTGATAATACGTATGGATATCCAGGTTCTCAGGGCGCAGGGATGGCTCAACGCCACGTACGGAGGAAGAGCGGGCTGGGTGCCCCTCCTTGAAGACGGACAAACCGGCTGGCACACCATTTACGGTCTGCGGCGCGGCCTTCAGGTCGAACTCGGGATCTCCCCTTTGTCATCTGCCTTCGGGCCGGCAACAACCACCCAATTTGTCGCCCAGATAGGTCAGATCACCTCGTCAACGACGGCCGAGAACATCCTCCGACTCTTAAGCGCGAGCCTTTGGTGCAAGGGATTCCAAGGGACTTACGAGGGTGCGCCAGTAACGTTCACGAGCCTCGCTAGTGGGGTATCAGACGTGCGTGATGCCCTGGGAATTGGGGGCGGCACACCCTACGTCGACGTGAAGATGATGGCCTCCCTGATGTCCATGGACGCATACCGAATCCCTTTTGGAAGCGGCGGGACGCACGAGATCCGGGAGGTGCAGCAGTGGCTTAACGCCACCTACTCCTCGCGACGCGACTTCGCCCTCGGAGCGACGGACGGCAGATTTTCCCGCCAAGTTCTAACTTCCATGTTGTTTGGACTGCAGTACGAATTCGGGATGGCCGACGGCCAAGCCAACGGAAACTTCGGCCCAGGTACCCGGGACGGGCTGCGCAACCAGGCATCCGTAGGGATTGGGAGCCAGGACGACGCCTCAAACTTCGTCCGCTTGTTCCAAGGGGGCGTTGCGCTGCAACCAGTACGAGGTTTCGTTCACAGGAGCATTCGACAGTACGACTGAAGCGAGAACCCTGGAGTTTCAATCCTTCATGGAGATCTCAGCAACGGGTGAGGGCGACTACACCACATGGTGCAACCTGCTCGTGTCCTCAGGGGACACCTCAATTTCGACTGCGGGCTTCGACACCAACCGCCAGTTGACTGCTGCACAAGCCGCGGCCGCCCGTAACACAGGCTTCACACATATTGGTCGATACGTCGTGGGAGCGAGCAAATACATCACGTCGCAAGAGTTTGCTGGACTACGAACTGCTGGCTTTAAGTTGTTCCCTATCCACCAGCGCTTCAACAACTCCGCAACCGTGATGACGCGGGCTAACGGACTCGTCCACGGACGTGAGGCGCTTGACCGGGCACGTGTATTCGGACTGCCGCACGACACCACGATGTTCTTTGCCGTGGACTTCGACGCCCAGGACCCAGAAATTAGCGGCCCTGTCATGGACTATTTCCGTGGCGTGAACGATGCACTAGCCTGGGCGATCGAGCGCGAACTCAAGGTCGGGATCTACGGCACTCGAAACGTGTGCCAGCGAGTGATCGATGCTGGACTTGCAAGTGCCGCCTTCGTCGCAGGGATGTCCACCGGCTACTCCGGAAACATGGGCTTCCGTATGCCAGACCAGTGGCACTACAACCAGATCGTTGAACTGCCCATCGATCTCGCCGGCACGTCGATCCCGATTGACAAGGATGTTGTCTCATCGCGCGCGGCGAGCGTCGATCTCACCCACATCCTTCCGCCACCTGTCGAGCGAGAGGGGGCTGCCACAGACACCGGCTTCGATGCTGTTTTCGAGTGGGTCTGCCGCGCCGAGATCGAGTGCGAGCGGGCCCTTAGCGAGGCGAGTTCGCCGTTGCAGCCCCTACAGGTTTTTGTCGGCGACGTACCCAGTATTATAGCTCACTCTCTACGGTTGCCTACGTACTGGGGTGGACTGATGTGGCCTATATATACACCTCGCAACCCCACCAGCAGCTTCCAGGCGCTCGCCGAGGCTGCTTGCCTGCAGGCGATAGATGGGATGGCGCCAGCAAAGCCGGTCACCAGCAGGGATGTCGAGCACTTCGCAGCGACGTTTCTTGGATACCACACATGGGGCCTTCCATCGGCAGTGGACTCGTACGGGGTCGGAGACCTGGGCGGGTGGGCCCTGGACCTCCTCCAGGCGTGGGGCAACTACAAGCGAGCCAGCAGCTCCGGTGACGTCTACGACTGGATGGTCGACAACATCGGCGTGAGCGACGCGAGTGGGTTCGGCTATGCGGATGTCGCGGCGGACGCCGACGCCTATCTCATTGCGTGGGACAGGTTCAACACGGGATTCAAGCCGTTCTCGGAGTCCATGAGGCAGGTCTATCAGTCGGGCCCCTCGAGTCGGATCAGCGAGTTCTACCAACTGCGATTCGGGGGCGACACGGAAAACGTCGCCACAGCATTCAAGAGGCTCATCACGGGGCCTGGCGTGCTGGACCCCATCCCCCTGTCCGAGTACGCGCTGCGCCGCGCAGCAGGCCTCGAAGACGGCGACCCGATGCCGACCGAGCAAGAGGCGGAACTCTGCGGCCGGGCCCTCGCCCAGAAACTCGAGACGTTGGGCACGTAGTAGCGTGACGCCCTAGATTACCTGAGCAGTCAGCCACGGAGCGGTGTGGACCAGAACCAGTCGGAGAGCAGCGCGGCGTTCATCCGGGAGCCGGGTCAGCACCCCGGCCTCACTGTTGCCCGCGTGGTCCAGGTGCTCTTGGCGATCGTGTTGCTCGCGTACTCAGGGGCGATGTTGGGATTTGGTGTTCAGCCACTCGCCCAGGTCAATCCCACCGGGGTGATCGACCCGTATACCCGCGGCCTGGTTGCGGGCGTCAATCCGTCAGCGACGTGGTCTGGTCTCGTAGTGGTCACAGTCGCCGCTCTGGCGCTCTGCACGCCAGTGGACGCACGAGGTCCCTCCGCGCGGGCTGGCTTGATTGCTGGTGCCATCTACTGGCTCTGCATCACCGGGCTCTTTGCAATCATCATGGTTGATATGAGAACCGGAGGCTTCGGCCCCGAGTACGTGTGTGTGTATAGTTCCTGCTGGCCGGCCACTGTTCAGCAATTTGCCCTGGCCGCGCCTGCCATTCCGACTGCGGTCACAATGGTGCTCCTGGGTGTGGTCTTCCCTTGCAGTTCATGGTGGTGGCGAATGCTCGTGCCGCCAGCAGTCTTCCTATCCGCGGTCACCACACAGTGGATGGTGTGGGAGTGGTGGATCGTGCCGCTGCTAGAGGGCGGTCCATGAGTGGCCTGTCAGATCGTGTGTGTACGAGGCCCCCACACGTTTCGCAGGCTATACACGACCTCCAACATTGCCGCCGGCCAGTCGGCCAACTAGCGGCGGTATCGGGTACTCGTCAGGTCCAGGAGCAAATATCCGAGTACGTCCGGGGACATCTTCAAGGATAAGTGACACTTACGATGACCGCCCGCCCGCAGCTGTTCTCGTTGCGGAAGAGTCGTCAGTGCCGCCTCAGCTTGGGCGATAAGGCCGGTCTCTTGAGCGAGCACCAACCACTGCTGCCAGCGCGGTAGCGCGATCAGCAGGCCCGGCGGGTTCCAACTGGTCACGTTGCCGACGCTGACGACGTCCGTCCCGGAGGCGTTGAGCTGGCGGATGACGTCGTGCCACCACATCGCCTGCGGCTGGAGATCTTTGGTCGGCTCCGCGAACAGGGTCGTGAGCTTCTTGAGGTCCGACAGCGCGATCGGGGCGTCCGTGTTCCGCAATGAGACAAACTTCTTGACGTTGGTCTTGAAAACTGGCCGCTGTGCCCAGGCGCCGAGCGACTGGTCGATGTGGGCGTAGACGCTCCCGGGGGTAACCTGTCCGACGAGATTGGCGGCGGCACCGTTGAGCGCATCGACGAGCAGGGTCGTGAAGACACCGGAGCCCCCGCTCTCCATGGAGTACTGCTCTGCGGTCGACGCGGTCAGGATGGTGACACCCTCTCTGATCTCGGCCACCTGTGCGACGTGGGCGCTGGCACCAGCGATGCCACCGTGGCAGCTGTCGAGGATGATCACCTTGTTCTTGGCCGGGGAGTTGTTGGCGTAGGACATGACATCCGCCAGGGCGAGGCCGTCGTGCCCCTCGGCGCAGTCGCTGGCGCACAGGAACCCGCCGGTGCCATCGATGTACCCGTGGCCGGCAAAGTAGAGCAGCGCGATCTCAGAGTCGTCGCGGAACAGCTCCTCGACGGCCGCACGAAGCTCACTGCGCGTGACCCGGGAGTCGGGCCCCGTGCCGGCCAACATCCGGGGCTGGGCGAAGTTGAGCGTGCCGTCGGCGTGACGTTCGAGGACGGCCTTGACGGCGTGCGCGTCGTTGACCGCACCGCGCAGCGAGCCGATCATGTCGTAGTGGTCGATCCCGACGATCAGTGCCTTGTTCATCCCAGCCTCAGAGCGAGTCGATGAAGCCGGCGATGTTGGCGTCGCCCCAGGTGTAGGTCGGGACACCGGCCAGCCGCGACCGGTCGTCGCTGTAGGCCCAGATGCCGCGGATCGACTTGCCCTCCTCCTTCGCGCACTGGATCTCCCACTTCTGGCCCGATGAGTCGAGCGAGTTCTTGCTGACGAGCACGAGGACACCGTGGGAGCGCCGGATGCGGGTCCGGACCTTCTCCTTCCACTCGGTGGCGTAAGGCTCCTTGACTGACGTTGATGATGGAAGGGCTTCGGCGAGGTCTGACCCAGGCACTGACTGACGCCCCCTCTGGGGTGGTCCTTGACATGATCCGTCGGCCTGCGCCGGGGCATGTAAAGCGCATGCCGGCCAGGTGGACATGACCTAATAGGAGCTCGACCAAAAGTCCCATCAACGTCTTGTCTGCCCACCTGGCCGGTGTGCCTGTCCCGCTAGAGGAAGGCACCACCATCATGACCAGTGAACTGATCGATGTCATCGCCGGCGTGGACACCCACGCCGAGACCCATCACGTGGCGGTGATCGCCACGACCGGTGCACGACTGGGCGATGCACAGTTCCCGACCACGAGCCAGGGGTAGCGCGACCTGCTCTCCTTCATCACCAGCCTGGGCCGCATCACCACCATCGGGGTGGAAGGGACCAACTCCTACGGCGCCGAACTGGCCCGGTTCCTGCGCCAGGGCGGAGTAGTCGTGGTGGAGGCGATCCGCCCGACCCGTCAGGTCCGTCGTCTGCGTGGCAAGAGCGACCCGATCGACGCCTACGCCGCCGCCCACACGGTGCTCGCCGGGCATGACCTGCCCACCCCGAAGAACGCCGATGGCGATGCCGAGGCCATCCGCGTGCTGACCATCGCGCGCCGCTCGGCCCTCAAGGCCCGCACCGCGGCGGCCGTGCAGATCAAGAGCCTGCTCGTCACCGCCCCCGAGGCCCTACGTGCTCGCTTCCGGGGCCTGAACGACGCCGACCTACACGCCCAGCTCGCCGCCGTGCGCCCCGGGCCGGCCACCGAGGGCATCCAACCGGCAACCCTGACGGCAATGCGCCACCTCGCCCGCCGCCACCGCGCCCTGACCACCGAGATCACCGAACTGGAGACCGACCTCGACACCCTGGTCACCCGCGTTGCCCCCGCTCTGCGCGCCGCCCACGGCATCGGGCCGGTGACCGCCGCCCCGCTGCTCATCGCCGCCGGCGACAACCCCGACCGACTCACCAGCGAGGCCTCCTTCGCCGCCCTGTGCGGCGCCGCCCCGATTCCTGCGTCCTCGGGTAAGACCACCCGCTACCGCCTCAACCCCGGCGGTGACCGCCAGGCCAACGCCGCCCTGCACCAGATCATCCTGGTCCGCATGACGTGCGACCCCCGCACCCGGTCCTACATCGCCAAACGCACCGCTCAGGGAAAGAGCGACAAGGAGGTAATGCGCTACCTCAAGCGCGCCGTCGCCCGCGAGGTCTACCACCACATCGTCCACCCCCAACCCGTGCCGCAGGTCGATGACCTACGCCCGCTGCGCCACGCCAAGGGAATGACCCTGCAGACCATCGCGGACCACTTCAACGTCTGGCCCGCTCACATCTCCACCATCGAACGCGGCAAACGCCGCGACGACGACCTCGCCAACCGCTACCGCGAATGGCTCCTC
>NZ_JBMPQB010000010.1:0-120109 GCF_049725185.1 Pseudactinotalea sp. Z1748
ACCGCGGTGGTGGCCGGGTAGGGGCCACCGTGCTGCTGGGCGTAGGTCACCGACACCCCGGTGGGCCACTGGTTCCAGATCACCCGGCCGGCGATCTCGGTCAGCACCGCCAACAGCGGCTGCACGGGGCAGTCGTCCTGCCCGAACACCCCGGCGGTGAGCTGGCCGCCGTAGGTGCGCGCCACCTGCACCGCCTGATCCAGGTTCTCGTACTCCACGACCAACGCGGTGGGACCGAAGCACTCGGCCTGCAGCGCGTCGGGGTCGGCCAGCATCGCATCGGCGGTGGTGCGCAGCAGGGTGGGAACCTGACCCTCCGGCCCGTCCTGACCCTGCACCAGCACCACCGCCGTTGCTCGAGGACCGGCCGGGCGTGGGCGGACGGGCCGGGCCTACGTCTGCCGGAGCACCGTCTGCGACCTGCCGGTCACCGGACCGGAAGCACTCAGGGACGCACTGGGGTTACACCGGTGCGTCCACGATGGGCCAGACGAAGCCAGCAGGTCCAGACGCTGCCTAGGAGTGCGATCACCGCTGCGACCACGAACGCGCGGGACAGGCCACCATAATGGGCCACCAGCCCAAGCACGATCGGGCCGAGGCCGATCCCGAGGTCGAGGCGGATGCTCGCGGTGCCCGCGGCCGCGCCCCTGGTGGCGGGGGTAGCCGTGGCGAAGATCGCCGCGAAGAACGCGGGCGTGCTCAGGGCGACCCCCGCACCCAGCACGACGGTGCCGGTGACTAGTCCGAGCGGGGTTGTCGAGACGACGATCACCGACAGCCCGAGAGTCATGGTGGCCAGGGCGATGGCCGCGACCGTGAGGGGAGGAAGCTTGTCCTGCGCCCGGGCCAGGGCGACGCGCAGCGCCACGACGACCAGCCCGTAGACGAAGATTGGCATGCTCGCGTTCGCCAGTCCGGCACCGTCAGCACGCAGCGGCGCGAAGGCGAGGAACCCTCCCATGGCGGCGACCGACGCGAAGAAGCCCAGGGCGATGGGCACAGCAGGCCAGTGGATCAACCCGCTCGGTGGCTCGGCTGTGGGTGCTCGGGGGACCCGGGTCTCCCCGATCGTGGCCGCCAGCGCCGCGCCGCCGACGCAGAGGATGGCCGCGACCACCCAGGCGCCACCGAAGCCCAGCGTCCTGACGACGACCTCACCGAGCGGGGCGCCGAGTCCCAGACCCAGGTAGAGGCCGAGGGAGTTGTAGCTGATCGCCTCCCCCATCCTGCTCGGCGGGGCCAGGTCGGCAAGAGCCGCCAGCGACGCGACGAAGAAGGCCGCCTCCGCGACCCCGAAGAGCAGCCGCAGCAGGACGACAGTCAGCAGGTTGTCCGCCACAGTCATCCCTACCAGTGTCAGCGCCGCCAGCAGCGCGCCGCCGATCAGCAGTGGGGCCCGGCCATAACGGTCGCTCCACCGTCCCGCCAGGGGCCGGAGCAGGATGGCTGACACCGCGAACGCACCGAAGGCGAGTCCTGCGCCTCCGGGTGTCGAGCCGACCGGGCCGGTGACATAGAGGGGAAGTGCGTAGATCGCGACACCCGACGCCGTGAAGTAGGCCAGGTCAGCCAGCCCCAGACACACGAAGGCCGGCGTCAGGAGGCGGTCAAGTTGGTGACCCGCCGGGGCTGCCTGTGCGGTGCCGCCGCTGCCGCGATGCCCGGTCCCGATCGTGAGTTTGGAGTCGCTCGTCGGAGTACTCATGACTGAAGGGTGGCCCGACGCGGCCGTCAGCACATGGGCAGACCTACCCAGATCGGTCGAGGAGTCCGTGGTCCATGGCGAACAGTGCTGCGCCGGCCCGGGTGGACGTCCCGATCTTGAGGTAGACGTCCTGCACGTGGTGCTCGGCCGTCCGGCGCGAGATGCCCAGCCGTTCGGCGATCCCGGGGTTGGACACCCCTGCCGCGACCAGTTGCAGGACCTCGATCTGCCGCCCGGTCAGGCCGGCCGGGCGGGCCCGGACGCGGGTCGCGGCGTGCCCCGTCTCAGCCAGGACCGCCGTCACCGCGTCCGGATCCATTCGTCCGGCGGAAGCCTCCTCGCGCAGCCACGCCGCAGCCTTCACGGGAGCCAGGGCGGGTCGGTGTGGACGCCCCTCGACCAGCACCCGGTACCGGTCGGCAGCAGCCAGCAGCCGGGCCGGCATGGGCAACTGGGCCGCAGTCAGCCCGCGGTGGTAGCCGCTGCCGTCACTGCGCTCGTGGTGGCGACCGACCAGGGCGGCGACGTCCGCCAACTCGGGGACCCGGGCGACGATCCGCTCGCCGTGGTAGGGGTGCAGGCGGGCCTGGTCCCGTTCGGAGACCGTCAGGCCGGCCCCCTTGTCCCAGATGCGGCTCGACACCCCGACCATCCCGATGTCGTGCAGGTGCCCGGCCAGCCGCAGCTCAGCCACTGCGTGGTGCAGACCGCACCGGTCCGCCGCCCCGGCCGCCAAGTCGGCGACGGCCGTCGAGTGGCCCAGCAACCAGGGGCTCTTGAGGTCAGCCAGGTTGCCGACCGCACGCGCCACGTCGAGCAGCCGATCTCCCTCCACCAGTGCTACCGGGTCGGGCTCGTCGGCGAGCAGTTGCTGGTAGGCCTCGAGGTCCTCGACATCGGCAAGCAGCCCTCGGGCATTCGTGACGAGCAGGTCGCACAGGTCGGGGTCCAGTTCGCCACCGGCCCGCGACCGCACCTGCTCAACCGCGGTCCGCGGCTCACCCTCCATGGCGAACAGCACGGCGCAGAAGGACACCTGCATGATCCGGGTGGAGAGCGGGATCATGTTCCCCTTCGTGGGTGGATAGCCCTGGCCGTCCCACCGGGCCGCCACGTGGAACAGGGCTTCCTGCACCGAGTGAGCCAGCCCGATGGCTGCTGCCGCCTCGCGAGCTACCTCACAGGTTGCCCGTGGCCCATCCGCCATCCGTCGGCTGAGCCGCACCGTCCGCGCAGCCGCCCGGGCCCGGGTGGTTCTCTGCGTCCGGGCCAGCCCCGCCACCCAGGTCGACCAGACGTCCGTCGGCCGGGTGAAGTCGGTCCGCAGGGCCAGGCGCGTCACCGCGATGTCATCGCCCCACAGCACCCCGAGTTCGTGGGCGTACGCCGTGCAGCCCAGGTGCTGCAGCAGCGAGACGTAGAGCGCGTCGGAGACCTCGGCGTCCGACAGGCCGGCCAGCCGCGCCAGTCGGACCGCCACAACACTGCGGCGCAACGACTCCTCCAACGGAGCCCCGGTCCCCAGGTCCATGGCGACGGAGAGTCCGCCGAGCAGGCCCAGCAGGCGGAACACCAGTTCATCGTGGCATAGCGGTAGCCGCCCAGCACGTTAAAGGCGCCCAGGAATAGACCGACCTCCCACATCACCGCGCCCAGTGGGATGACGACGAGCAACTCCGCCAGATTGGTCGCCCAGTTGACGATCTTGGCATTCGCGCTGGCCTGCAGGAACCCGAGCCGAGCGACCCGACCAGCATGAAGACTATGAAGGAGTCGTTCCCGGCGCCAGCGCGCCGTCATCCACCCCGATTGTGATGCCCTCCACATCCACATCGGTCGCGATCACCTTCGCACCTTCGGCGACCAGTCTGCGCACGTGGGCGAAGTCAGCGCGAAGTTAACGAACTCAGCGGGGGTGGGGGCGTGTGTGGGCGGGTTACTTCCCGTCGACCATCTGGGGCAGGCCCAGCGGATTGTCGTCCTGCAACTCGGCCGGCAGCAGGTGCTGGGGCAGGTTCTGGTAGGCCACCGGACGCAGGAACCGGTTGATCGCCGCGGTGCCCACCGAAGTGGTACCCACCGCGGTGGTGGCCGGGTAGGGGCCACCGTGCTGCTGGGCGTAGGTCACCGACACCCCGGTGGGCCACTGGTTCCAGATCACCCGGCCGGCGATCTCGGTCAGCACCGCCAACAGCGGCTGCACGGGGCAGTCGTCCTGCCCGAACACCCCGGCGGTGAGCTGGCCGCCGTAGGTGCGCGCCACCTGCACCGCCTGATCCAGGTTCTCGTACTCCACGACCAACGCGGTGGGACCGAAGCACTCGGCCTGCAGCGCGTCGGGGTCGGCCAGCATCGCATCGGCGGTGGTGCGCAGCAGGGTGGGAACCTGACCCTCCGGCCCGTCCTGACCCTGTGCCAGCTCCTCGACCTGCGGGTGCCCGCTCAGTTCGCTCAGCGACTCCGCATGCCCCTTGCCGATCCCCTCGTTCAGGAAGTCGTGCACCGCCGGAAGCGTGGCCACCTGGAGTTTCTCCACCAGGCCCGAGCCCACCGGAACGAACAGGGTGCCCGGTTTGGTGCAGAACTGGCCGGTGCCCATCGTGAAGGAACCGATGAAGCCCTCGGCGATCTCATCGGCCCGCTCGGCCGCGGCGGCCTCGGTGACGAAGACGGGGTTGTTGCTGCCCAGCTCGCCGTAGAACGGGATCGGCTCCGGACGGGCGTTGGCCAGGTCGAACAGGGCGCGCCCGCCGGGGATGGACCCGGTGAACCCGGCGGCCTTGATGCGCCGGTCCTGGACCGCGGCGGTACCCGCCTCGCGCCCGTACACCACGGCGAAGACCCCGTCCGGCGCGCCCGCGCGGCGCAGTGCCTCGCTGACGACGTCGCCGGTCATGCGGGACAGTTCGGGGTGGCCGGAGTGGGCCTTGACCACGACCGGGTTACCGGCGGCCAGGGCTGAGGCGGTATCGCCACCGGCCACGGAGAAGGCGAACGGGAAGTTCGAGGCGGAGAACACCAGCACCGGCCCGATCGGACGCAGGTACCGGCGCAGGTCCGGGCGTGGGGCACCCATCGGCCAGTCGGCGTCGGCGTGGTCGATGCGCACGTCCAGGTGCCGGCCGTCGCGCACCACCTCGGCGAACAGGCGCAACTGGAACGCGGTCCGCTTCAACTCCCCCTGCAGGCGGGGCTCGGCGAGGTTGGTCTCCCGCATGCCCACCGGGATCAGTTCGGATCCGGCGCCCTCCAGGGCGTCGGCCACGCCTTCCAGGGCCCCGGCACGGTCCTGCGCGCTCATGGCCGACCACGCCGGTGCAGCCACGGCAGCAGCCTGCAGCACCCGATCGAGTTGGGCGTGATCGGTGGTGCTTCGGTAGTTGGCGGCTGGTGCTGTCATCTCTGCTCCTTCGTTGCATTCGAGTGCGGGTCGGATCCGCAGCGCTCCTTAAGCGGCGGCGCAGCGGTGGAATCGGCCATCGTGGTGAACGTGACGGGCATGGCGACCGGGCGGCGCGCGGTGGAGATCAGGGCGTCATGAGCGGGGGGTCTAGCGCGAGTATCCGCCGTTGCGGCGCCCGCAGCAAGGTGAGGGCCGCCCCCGTTCGCTGCCGGCGCACCCTCGCCGTGCTGCCCGGCACCCCGGCCGGCGGCCTCAGGCGCCCGGCTTCCGCAAACCGCCGCGAGCGCGCACATCCGCCCCTGGCACCAGCCCATGCCGATGCGGGTGGTGCCCTTCAGCCCGCGTGGTTCGGCGGCTCCCAACTGGTCACCGGCCTCACGGGCCCGGCTCCACGGCACCTCCTCGCAGCGGCACACGATGGTGTCCGCCTGCAACCAGTCGGTCCAGGCCGGCGGCAACGGGTGCGCGCGGTGCATCGCCCGGGCGAAAGCACGGTGCTGCCGGCGCACCAGCCGGTCCGTGCGCGAGATGCCACTCACGGTGCCGTGGGCCAGGGACGCCGCCGACGCTCCGGCGATCCGCCCCTCGGCAACGGCCGCGCCCGCGCCGGCCACGCCGGTGATCTCCCCGGCCAGGAACAGTCCCGGGACCGAACTGCGCTGGTCCCCGTCGACCGTTCCGACCAGGGAACCGTCCAGGTCCACCCGGGTGCGGGCGCCCAGCTGCAGCAGCAACTCGGCCTGCGGGGTGAAGCCCCAGCCAAGACCGACGACGTCGATCCCCCCGATCCGCCGGGAACTGCCCGGGCGGATGCTGCCGCGGGAGTCCACCTTGGCAATGGTGACGGCCTCAACCCGGTGCTGACCGTGGATACCTGTGATGGCGGTGCGGGTGCGGTAAGGCACCCGGTGGCGGGCCAGCAGGGCGGCGTAGGCCGCACCCTCCTTCAGTTTCGATGGCACCGCCAGGCCGGTGACGCCGCCAGGGAACCAGCCGCGCAGCGCAGCCGCCTCGGCGACCCCGCGCACCCGTGCCCCGGCTTGCAGCACCGAGGCCGCCGCGGAGAGCAGGAACGGGCCGGTGCCCCCGAGGAAGACGCGCGCACCCGGTGCCACCCCCTGGGTCTTGATGAAGGCCTGCACTCCCCCGGCCGCCATCACCCCGGGCAGCGTCCACCCGGGGACCGGCACCTGCCTGTCATAGGCGCCCGGGCACAGGATGAGCGTGCGTGCCCGGACCAGGCCGGTTCCCGTGGCGGGCGCTGCCTCGGGGACGGCCGCGGTGCTGATGAGGTACCCCGGTGCGGCCATCCCGGCGCCACCGCCGGTGCGCGCGATGGACCACACCTGGGTGCCGGGACGGTAGATCACCTGCCCGGCATCGATCGCCGCGCGCACGTTGGTGGCCAGGCCGGTGTAGGTGCGCCAGCCATGGTGCCAGCGCGAGGGGTCGCCCGTCTCGGTCACCTCGTCGGCGTGGCGCCAGTACTGCCCGCCCAACTGGCGGGCAGCGTCGATCAACAGCACCCGCGCACCGGCCCGGGCCGCCGCATCGGCCGCGGCCAGCCCGGCCGGGCCGGCACCGACGACGGCGACGTCGGCAGCGTCGGAACCGTCGGCAGCGTCGCCGATCTGAACGCTCATGGCTGCCCGCTCCCCTGGTCGTCGCACTCCTCGCGAAGTGCGGCCCCGGCGTCGTCGGCTGTGCCGGTCCGGACCACCATGCCCTCGGCCGCCTGCACCAGGCAGGCGCGCATCGACGGGCGCCCATCGATGCTGACCAGGCAGTCGAAGCAGACCCCGATGCCGCAGAACAGCCCGCGCGGTTGCCCGGCGAAGCGGGTGCGCCGCCAGGCCATCCGGTCGGTCTGGGCCATCAGGACCGCCGCCACCGTGCGGCCCGGTGGCACCTGCACCGCCTGCCCGTCCACGGTGATGGTGAGGTCGGGATCCGTGCTCATCAGGAAGCCTCCTGGTGGTGGGCGTCCGCGGCGGAGTCGAAGCGGTGCGGAGCGAACGGCGCCAGGTCCAACTCGGGGCGGGCGGTGAGGGCCTGGGCAATGAGTTTGCCGGTACCCACCGAGAGTCCGATCCCGGCGCCCTCGTGCCCGCACGCGTGCCACAGCCCCTCGGCACGCTGATCCGGGCCGATGACGGGTACGTGATCGGGGCTGTAGGGACGGAATCCGAAGTAGTGGCGCAGGATGCGCACGTCGGCCAGGAAGGGGAACAGAGCCAGCGCGTTCGCCGCGATCAGTTCCAGTGCCACGGGGTTGGGCCGCTCGTCGAACCCGACCCGCTCGCGGGAGGACCCCACCAGGATGGTGCCCGAGGGCGTGCCCTCCACCACCGGCGAGGACTGCAGCGCGCTGTCCGAACTACCCACGTTGTCGATGTACTCGGCTGCGTAGACCTTGTGGAAGACCCGCGGCGGCAGTGGTTCGGTGACCAGCACGTAGCCCCGCCGCGGCGCCACCGGTACGTGCACCCCGGCCAACTGCGCCACCTGTGCCGACCACGGCCCGGCGGCATTGACCACCGCCGCCCCGGAGAAGGTACCGCGCGTGGTGCGCACCCCGGTGATGCGCTCGGCCCGGTCCCGCACGAGGCCGTGCACCTCGGTCTCGGCGACCACGCTGGCCCCGTACCCGGCTGCCATCCGCAACAGGTGTGCGGTCAGCAGCATCGGCATCACCTGGCAGTCGTCCGGGTAGAACGCTGCCCCGACCGCCTCGTGGCTGATGTGCGGTTCCAACTCCCGCAACGCTGCCACGTCGATGTCCTCCACCCGGATCCCGTGGCTGCGCTGGGCCTGCAGCGCCCGTTGCAGCGAGACCATGGAGGAGTCCCGGGAGGCCACGATGATGCCGCCCTTGGCCTCGAACTCCCACAGGTCCGCGAACTCGGCGAGTTCGCCGCGCCATAGCGACAGCGAGAAGTTCGCCAGGTCCAGTTCGGGCCCGCGTTCCTTGTCCGAGACCAAGATGTTGCCCTCGCACCGCGAGGACGTGGCGCCTCCCGGGCGGCCGCGGTCCAGCACCGTCACCGACAGCCCGGCCCGGGCGCTGTAGTAGGCGACCGCAGCCCCGACGGCGCCGGCGCCGATAACGATGACGTCGCTGGTCCCGGCGGTGACCTGCGCAGGGTTCACTGAGACGGCCACCGTCACCCGGAGCCGCTGCCCGGCCCCTCCATCAGGGCCGCGGTGGTCTCAGAGGTCGTGGACGCCGCAGGGGTCTCGGCCGGCTCGCTTCCCACGCCCTGGGCCCAGAGCCGGGAGACGTGCCCGATGTGGGTCACGATCAGGTCGTAGGTGCCGGCCGCGTCGCCGGCCTCCATCAGCTCCAGCAGTTGGGTGTGCTCGCGGGCGGAGTCCACCAGGACGCCGGCCTCGGCCAGCGGGCGCAGGGCCTTCAGGCGGGTCTGCCCGCGCAGCCGGGTGGCCAACTCCACCAGCAGGGTGTTCCCGGAGCAGCGCAGCAGGTCGGCGTGGAACTTCCGGTCCCCGCTGAGGTAGGTGCGCAGGTCCCCGGCCTCGGCAGCGGCGGTGACCTCGTCGGCGAGCCGGTGCAGGCTCGCGTAGTCCGCAGCCGGGATCGTCCCGGCCAGGTCGCGCACCACCGGAGCCTCCAGGAGCGTGCGTACCTCGGCCATCTCCTCCAGGTCACGCGGGGTCATCACGGTCACCCGGAACCCCTTGTTCTTGACCGAGATGACCAACCCCTCCCCGGCCAGGTCCATCATGGCCTCACGCACCGGGGTGGCGGAAACCCCCAACGGCTCGGCCAGCGCAGGCGCTGAGTAGAGCCGGCCCTCCTCCAGGTCCCCCACGATGATGGCAGTGCGCAGCGCCTCGGTGACGCTGGCGCGCAGGCTCTTGTACTGCTGGATCGTGTGGAGCGGAATGTCCTGAGCCGACGTCATGGTGGTCTCCTGCTGGTCACTGATTGGTAACGACACACTCAACGGTGAGCCGTGTGCCGGTAGCCTACATCGGCGCAATTGCACAGCGCGGTCACAACTCGAATCCTTCGGGATATGGATCGGAGGGATCCAGGAAGTACTGCGCAGTCCCGGTGATCCAGGCCCGGCCGGTCACGGTGGGCACCACCGCGTCCACGTCGCCGACCTTCGTGATCCCGGTCAACCGGCCCACGAAGCGGGAGCCGATGAAGGACTCGTTCACGAAGTCCGTGTTCAGCGCCAACTCCCCCTTGGTGTGCAGCTGCGCCATCCGGGCGCTGGTACCGGTGCCGCAGGGGGAACGGTCGAACCACCCGGGGTGGATCGCCATGGCGTGCCGGGAGTGCTTCGCCGTGGAGCCCGGGGCCTGCAGGTACACGTGGTGGCATCCGGTGATATCGGGGCGGGTGGGGTGCACCGGGGCGTCGGTCTCGTTGATCGCCGCCATGATGGCCAGCCCTGCGCGGAGCAGCTCGTCCTTGGCCGCCCGGTCGAACGGCAGGCCCAGGTCTTCCAGTTCCACCACGGCATAGAAGTTGCCGCCGAAGGCCATGTCGTAGGTGACCTCGCCCAGGCCGGGAACCTGAACGCTCGCACCGGTGCGCAACGTGAAGGAGGGCACGTTGGTGATCGTCACCGAGGTGGCCGAACCGTCCTGCACCGCGACCTGCGCCACCACCAGGCCGGCCGGGGTGTCCAACCGGATGGTGGTGACCGGTTCGGTGACCTCGACCATGCCGGTCTCCACCAGCACGGTGCACACGCCGATCGTGCCGTGCCCGCACATCGGCAACAGCCCGGACACCTCGATGAACAGCACGCCCCAGTCCGCGTCGTCGCGGGTGGGTGGCTGCAGGATCGCCCCGCTCATCGCGCTGTGCCCGCGCGGCTCGCGCATCAGCAGCCGGCGCAGGTGGTCGTTGTGCTCGGCGAACCAGAGCCGCCGCTGCGCCATCGTGGCACCCGGGAACACGCCTACCCCGCCGGTGATCACGCGCGTGGGCATGCCCTCGGTGTGTGAGTCAACGGCGTGGTAGACGTGTGAGGTTCTCACGAGTGTTCCTTCGTGGTCCCGGGCCGCGGTCCCTGGCGGTTCCGCCGCGCCTCGTGGCTTACTTGTAACCCTTGGCCAGGGCCGCTTCGGTGTCGGCAGTGATGCCCTTGCGCATCCAGTCTGCCAGCGGACCGCGCGGCGGGCGGGTGGGGCCGCCCTTGAGGCCGTAGATGTCCATGGAGAGCTTGATCGCCTGAACGAACTCGGTCTTGGTGTCCCACCGCAGCAGCGAGTGCAGGTCGGTGTAGATCTCGCGGGCCTTGAGCAGGTCCGCAGGGCTGCCGGAGGTGGACAGGGTGAACAGTTCCACCGTGGTCTGCGGAATCGCGTTGGTGTAGCCGGCCACCCAGCCCACCGCGCCGGCCAGGCCGGTCTCCAGCAGGGTGTCGTCGGTGCCGATCAGGATGTCCATCTGCGGGCTGAGCTCCTTGATCGCGTACGCGCGCCGCACGTCACCGGAGAACTCCTTGACGCCCACCATGTTGCCCTCGTCGTGGATCCGGGCGATCAGTTCGGGGGTCAGGTCCACCTTGGTGTCGATCGGGTTGTTGTACCCCACCACCGGCAGACCGGCCCTGGCGGCCAGGCGGAAGTGCTCGGCCACCTCGTCATCGTTGGCGCGGTAGGTGTTCGGGGGCAGCAGCATCACGGCCTGAGCGCCGGCCTCGGCCGCTTGGTTGGCCCACTTCTCGGTCTGCAGGCCACCGTAGGCGCCCACCCCGGGCATCACGGTGAAGCCCTCCGGCGCAGCGGCCACGGCGGTCTGGACCACCCGGGCGCGCTCTTCGTCGGACAACGTCTGGTACTCCCCCAGCGATCCGTTCGGCGCGACCCCGTGGCAGCCGTTCGCGGCAAGGAACTGCACGTGCTCGCCGTATGCGTCGTAATCCACCGACAGGTCGTCCTTGAACGGCAGGGCGGTCGCGACGATCACACCGTGCCAGGGCTTGCGCTCACTCATGAGAGGTCTCCTCTGAATCCCACATTCGTGCAGAAAACCTCTGCACACTGGCGTCAGTGTGCTCTCATCTTCCTCGTGTGTCAACTGTGACATTGCACTGTAGGTATAGTGCGGGATGGACCGTGACCCAGCGACGCAATGAGGCACTGATCATGACGACACCCACACCCCCGGCCGGGCCGGATCGCACCAGCACCAGCGCGGCCGAGGCGCTGCGGGACCTCTATACCCAGGAGTGGACCTGGCGCACCGGGGAACTCGGTCCGTTGACGATGACTACGCCCACCGAGGTCGTCGGCTTCCTACCCCAGGTCGACGAGGCCAGCCAGGAGCGACGCCGGAGACGCTGGGAGCAGACCCTGGTGGAACTGGAACGGATCCCGCGCTCCGAACTCACCGAGGCCGAACGGCTCGACTACGACGTCTACGCCCAGCAACTGCAGACGCTGGTGGCTTCTCAGCGGTTCCGGCTGTGGGAGCGCCCGGTGAACGCCGATTCGGCGTTCTGGCGCAACCTCACCTTCGGCGCGAGGCGCCAGGTGCTGATGACCGACGACGACGCCCGCACCTACCTGGGCCGGCTCGCCCAGATCCCGCGGTACTTCGCCCAACAGACCGAGAACATGCGCGCCGGGCTGGCCCGCGGCTTCGGTCCGCCCCGGATCACCCTGACCGGGCGCGAGGAGCCGGTCCGCGCCGTCGCCCAGGCCGCCGATGTCACCGAGCTGGCCCTGTTCGCGCCCCTGCGCACCCTGCCCGCGGCCATGGACGCCGCCATCCGGGAGGAGCTGCACCAGGAGGCTGCCGCGCTGCTGCGCGAGGTGGTGGTGCCGGCCTATGCCGAGCTGCTGGAGTTCCTGGTCACCGAGTACCTGCCGAACCTGCCCGAGAGCATCGCCGCGCACGACCAGCCCGAGGGAGAGGCCTTCTACGCCGCCCAGTTGCGGGAGTTCACCACCACCGCCCTGAGCCCCCAGCAGATCTTCGACATCGGCATGGAGCACGTACGCGCGATCCGGGCCGAGATGGAGAAGGTGGCTGCCGAGGTCGGCTTTGCCGGCGACGTGGCCGGCATGCTCGCCTTCATGCGCGCCGACGCGCAGTTCTACGCCAGCACGCCCCGGCAACTGATCGCCGAGGCCGCCTACACCTGCAAGGCCTTCGAAGGCGTGATCCACCGCTACTTCGGTCGTCTGCCCGATCAACGGTTCGCGATCGTGCAGACCCCGCCCGACATCGCCCCGTTCGACACCTTCGGGCGCGGGGCACCGGATGCCTACATCCTGAACACCTACAACCTGCCCGCCCGGCCGCTGTACTCCCTGCCGGCGCTCACCCTGCACGAGTCCGCTCCGGGGCACTCCTTCCAGCTCTCCCTGGCTCGGGAGCTGGATCTGCCGGACTTCCGCCGTCAGTACATCTCCGCCTTCGGTGAGGGCTGGGGGCTGTACTGCGAGCGGCTGGGGGTGGAGATGGGCATGTACACCACGCCCTACGAGACAATGGGCATGTTGTCCTTCCAGATGTGGCGGGCGGTCCGCCTGGTGGTCGACCCCGGCATGCACGCACTGGGGTGGAGCCGGGAGCAGGCCCAGGACTTCCTGCGTGAGAACACCGCGATCGCCGAGCACGAGATCCTCACCGAGATCGACCGCTACATCGCCTGGCCGGGCCAGGCGGCTGCCTACTACCTGGGGCAACTGAGCATCGAGAAGATGCGGGCCCGCGCCGAGGCCGAGTTGGGCGCCGACTTCGACATCCGTGACTTCCACGACACCGTGCTGGGGCTGGGAAGTGTGCCGCTCGCCGTGTTCGAGGAGCACATGGTGCGATACATCGAAGGACGCCGGGCCGCACGCGGATGAGCGCGGCCCACCACCAAGGGCGGCAGCGGGAAAGTCACGCGACGCCCCTTTACGTGAGCGTTAACATGGTACGTGCCACTACGCAGCCCGAGTGGAGGACGCAGCGGTCCGTGCGCGCCAAGGATGCCAGCTCTCCGACCGTTTGGGCTACGTAACATGGCACATTGCATGTGTTACATTTCTACGAATGTGACGGGGGCAGCGAGGCGCCACGCCATGGACGAGACGCAGAGCGAGGAACAGCGATGACGGACTGTGAACGCATGAATCCGGTTCGGATCCTGCGGCTCTGCGAGGGGTCGGGACCATGCTGAAGTTCCTCGGGATGCGGTTCCTCCGCTATTCGGTCATGACCATCGCGGTCACGTCGCTGGCCTACCTGCTCGCGGTGAGCTTCTTCAACCCGGCGCTGCAGATGCTGGACACGCAGGGCGGCATCGAGATGGACCCCGAGATCAGTTACGAACGGGTCCAGCAAACCCTGGCCCGTCTGGACCTGGATCCTGACCAGAACGCGTTCCAGCGCTACTGGGTCTGGCTGACCGCAATCCTGACCGACTGGGACTGGGGCCGCACGCCGAGCGGCGGGTTCGTGAACTCCGAGTTCGGGATCCGGCTGTGGATCTCCACCCAACTCACCCTGGCCGCCACGGTGCTGACCTTCATCCTCGGTGTGGCGCTGGGCGTCTTCTCCGCGGCCCGGCAGTACAAGCTCGGGGACCGGGTCACCACGTGGTACTCCTACCTGACCATGGTGCTACCCACCCCGGTGGCCTACCTGCTGGTGCAGCGGGCGGCGATCTGGATCAACGATCAATCCAGCGAGCGCATCTTCTACGTCACCGGGTTCCGCAGCATCGGGGTGGAGGGAACCTGGAACCAGATCGTGGATATGGCCGCCCACTACGCCGTCCCCACGGTGGCGATGACCATCTTCGGCTGGGCCTCGATGCAGATCTCCCAGCGCCAGTACCTGCTGGACTTCGTCAACGCCGACTTCGTGCGGACCGCCCGTGCCACCGGCCTGACCCGGAACCAGGCGATCCGCAAGCACGCCCTGCGGGTCTCATTCGTACCCACTGCCCAGTCCCTGGCCTTCACCATCCCGGCGCTGTTCACCGGCACGATCTTCGCCGAGGTGATCTTCAACTGGGACGGTCTGGGCTCCTGGTCCATCCGGGCCCTGCACGCCCACGACGTGAACTCCACCGTGCTGATGACCTTCTACGGCTGTGTCATCTTCGCCATCGGGGCCCTCCTGGCGGATCTGTTCACCTCGATCGTCGACCCGAGAGTGAGGCTCTGAGCCATGTCGATGACTCCGCTGTCCGCAACCCAGAACGCCCGCAGCACCGGCGCTGAGGTACCCACCCACGACGATGCCCCCACCGAGCCCCTCGGTGCCGACTTCAAACCACTGGGTAAGAAGCGGCTGATCCTGAAGCGGTTCTTCCGCAACAAACTCGCCGTCGTCGGGCTTGTCATGCTCGGCCTGATCGGAGCGTTCGCACTCTTCGGACACCTGCTCACCCCATGGCACTACACCCAGCAGGACTTCCTCGCCCTCGGCTCCCCACCCAGCGAGGAGCACTGGTTGGGCACCAACTCCGCCGGGGTGGACATGGTCGCTCTGCTCGCCCAGGGCGCGCGGACCTCCCTGATGATCGGCCTGGTCGTGGGACTACTGACCCCGCTCATGAGTCTGATCATCGGTTCCGCGATGGCCTACTTCGGCGGCTGGGTGGACCGCGGCTGGATGTGGGTGATCGAGTCCCTCATCATGTTCCCCCAGATCATCCTTATCGGGATCATCATGACCGGCCGCGGCGGTGGGCCGGTGCTGCTGGCCTTCATCATGGTGATGTTCGGCTGGATGTCCTCGGCCCGTCTCATCCGCGGGATGGCGCTGTCGTTCGTGGACCGCGAGTTCGTCAAGGCGGCCCGGTTCATGGGCGTCCCCTCGCTGCGGATCGTCTGGCGCCACCTGGCCCCGAACCTGGCCTCCCTGGCCATCATCAATGCCACCACCAGCATCTGGGGCGCGATCCTGGCCGAGATCAGCCTGTCCTTCCTGGGCATCGGCGTCACCGTCCCGGAGACATCCCTGGGGCTGATGATCGCCCAGGCCCGCAACTACCTGTTCTCCCAGCCGTGGATGTTCTGGACTCCGGTGCTGGCGTTCATGCTCATCGTCGGCGCCCTGGCGCTGATCAACGACGGGCTGCGCGATGCGCTCGACCCCGAATCCAAAGCCAGCGGTAAGGCCAAAGCATGAGTACCTTCGCCACCCGGTCCGGTGACGCCGCGACCCGACGCACGGACGAGCCCGTGCTGAGCGTGCGGGACCTGAACGTGCGCTTCCCCTCCGAGGCCGGCACCGTGCACGCCGTCCGCGGGGTCAGTTTCGACCTGCGTCCGGGACAGGTGCTGGGCATCGTGGGTGAATCCGGCTCCGGCAAGTCGGTCACCTCGATGGCGATCATGGGACTCCTCCCGGACAACGCCAAGGTCGACGGCGAGGTCGTCCTCGCCGGTGAATCCGTGCTGGGCCTGTCGGACAAGCAGATGAGCCAGCACCGCGGGAACACCATCTCCATGGTGTTCCAGGACCCGCTGTCCTCACTGACCCCGGTGCTGTCGATCGGCCACCAGATCACCGATGCGATCAAGAACCACAACCCGGAGATGTCCAAGGAGGACAGGGAGGCCCGGGCGGTGGAACTGCTGACCAAGGTCGGCATCCCCGACCCCGAGGGGCGGATGACCTCCTTCCCGCACGAGTTCTCCGGCGGGATGCGCCAGCGGGTGATGATCGCGATCGCGATGGCCAACGATCCCGCGGTGATCATCTGTGATGAACCCACCACCGCCCTGGACGTGACCGTGCAGGCCCAGGTACTGGAACTGCTCAAGATCGCCCACCGGGAGACCGGCGCCGCAATCATCATGATCACCCACGATCTCGGTGTGGTGGCCGGCCTGGCCGATGACCTGCTGGTGATGTACGCCGGCCGGGCGGTGGAGGAGGGCAGCACCGAGGATGTCTTCGCCAATCCCTCGATGCCCTACACGATGGGGCTGATCGCGGCGGTGCCACGACTGGACGTCTCCGCCGAGCACGCCCTGGCCACCATCCCCGGCCGACCGCCGAACCTGGTCGACCCGCCCACCGGTTGCACCTTCGCCCCTCGATGCCCGCTCGCGACCGAGAAGTGCGAGCAGGGCGAGCCGGACCTGCTCCCCATCAAACCCGGTAGCGACCACAGCGCCGCCTGCGTGCGCCTGGACGAGACGGTGCACGCCGATGCCCAGGAGGTATACGGAGTCAAACGGATGCCGCGTTCGCAGATCGAGGAACTGCCGCGCTCAGAGCGCGAGGTGGTGCTGGCTGCGGACAACCTGGAGCGCCGGTTCGAACTGCGCAGCCGGATGCTGAAACGGCATCTGGGCACCGTGCGCGCCGTGGACGGCGTCAGCTTCGATGTCCGGGAGGCCGAGTGCTTCTCCATCGTGGGTGAGTCCGGCTCGGGCAAGACCACCACGCTGCTGGAGATCATGGAGATGAACCCGGCCGAGGGGGTGCGGCTGGAGATCAACGGCACCGTGATCGAGGGGGCGAAGCGACGCCACCGAGCACCGCGCAGCCTGCGCGCCGACGTGCAGATGGTCTTCCAGGATCCGGTCGGGGCGCTGTCCCCACGACAGACGGTGTACGAGATTCTGGCCGAACCGATGCAGACACACGGGTGGAAGCCCGATCGGGTCAAGGCCCGGATCCTGGAACTGCTCGAGATCGTCGGCCTGCAGCGCGACTACGTCAACCGGTTCCCGAACGCCTTCTCCGGAGGTCAGCGCCAGCGCCTCGGCATCGCCCGGGCACTGGCGCTCAATCCCAAGGTGATCGTGCTGGACGAGCCGGTCTCCGCCCTGGATGTGTCGATCCAGGCCGGGGTGATCAACCTGCTGCAACGGCTCAAGTCGGAGTTGGGCCTGTCCTACCTGATGGTCGCGCACGACCTGTCGGTGGTGCGGCACATCTCCGACCGGGTCGCGGTGATGTACCTGGGTAGATTCGTCGAGATCGGCGACGTGGAGACGATCTTCGACCGGCCCCGCCACCCGTACACCCAGGCGCTGCTCTCGGCGATCCCGATCCCGGACCCGCAGGTGGAGAAGAACCGCACCCACCTGGTCCTGGAAGGTGACCTGCCCTCCCCCACCGACGTCCCCGGCGGTTGTCGGTTCCGCCCGCGCTGCCCCCTGTACCAACTGCTCCCGGAGGACAAGCAGCGCGCATGCGAACAGACCGAGCCCGCCCTGGACCCCATCGACGAACGCGACCAGCGGGTGGCCTGTCACTACCCGCAGGACCTCGTCGAGGCGGTGGCGCACGGACCCAGGGCCGGCGGGAGGATCTGAGCCTCCAGCGGGCAGTAGCGAAGAACACGTTCTGACAACTTGCGGTCGCGGGGCCCGACGCGACCGGCAACACGGAGGCCACTCGGCCTCTACCCATCGCGGGACAAGGGCGCCCGCAAACCCACCAGAAAGTAACGACACATGAGAGAGATGAAGCGCAAGCGCCTGCTTGTGCCGGCCGCGCTGCTGACCGCCAGCGCCCTGGTACTGGCTGGTTGTGGCAACGGCGGCGACGGCACCGGCGGTGGCAGCGGCGGCGGTGGCGACACCGATCCTGCCGAGGGTGCCGCGACCTACGACATGGACGCCGTCTACGACATCAACGAGCAGCCCCGGGAGAACCTGCAGGAGGGCGGCCAGCTCACCATCCCGATGGGAGGCATGGGCCCGAACTGGAACGTTGCGGCCGTGGACGGCTACTACGGGTCCACGCTGGACATCATGGCCACGATGCACAACATCAGCGCCTGGAAGTCCGACCCGCTGGGCCAGCCGGTGCTGCACACCGACTACTTCCTGAACATCGAGGAGGAGTTCGAGGAGGACGGGACCCAGATCCTGCACTACGAACTCAACCCCGAGGCGGTGTGGAACGACGGCACGCCGATCGACTTCTACACCTACGAGCACACCGTGGCGATGAACCAGCACGAGGACTTCGACGCGGTCGCCTCGGCCCTGTTCAACCGGGTGGAGAGCATCGAGATGGGTGAGGACGAGTGGTCCTTCACCGTCACGATGGCAGAGGTGCAGAAGCCGATCACCTCGCTGTTCGCGGCCTACTCCATGGTGCACCCGGACGTCACCGACGCCGATGAGTTCAACGAGGGCTTCGTCAACGACCTCAAGCCCGACTACCGGGCCGGGCCGTTCATCCTGGACATCTACGACCGGGCGGCGAACACCGTCTCGGTGGTCCCGAACCCGAACTGGTGGGGCGAGGAGCCGGTGCTGGACCGGATCAACTTCGTCCAGTTCGAGGCCTCGGCCACGATCCAGGCCTTCCAGAACGAGCAGACCGACGCGGTCCAGATCAACAACTACGACCGCTACTCCGAGGTCACCAACTGGCGTGAGCCCGGCGATGGCTACCAGATCCGCCGCGGGCAGCACATCGGTGACGGTGGATTCCTGTTCAACGCCGATGCCCGCAACCTCGACGACGTCGAGGTCCGCAAGGCGATCTTCCAGGCGATCGACCGTGAGCAGCTCGCCGAGGTGCGCTTCCAGGGCTTGAACTGGGAAGAGGAGATGCCCGGGTCCTGGCTGTTGATGCCGTTCGACCCGCGGTACCAGGACAACTACCCGGTCGAGGACGCCGACCCCGCGGGCGCGCGTGAGACGCTCGAGGCGGCCGGATGGACCGGCGAGGAGGGTGAGATCGTCACCAACGAGGCCGGTGAGCCGCTGACGGTGCAGTTGTCCACCTTCGGTGACGACCCGACCGAGTCCGCCATCGCGCAGTCCTTCCAGACGATGATGCGCGAGGCCGGGATCGATGTGGAGATCTTCAACCGCGGTGCTGGTGAGTTCAGCGAAGCGATGAACACCCAGGACTTCGGGATCGTGATGTCCGGATACACCAAGGGCGGCGCGGACCCGACCAGTGGGCCCGGTTGGTTCTGGGGCTGTGACTACACCCCCACCGGTGTCTGCGACGACGACATCGACGAGTGGGTCGCGGCTCTGCCCACGATCCTGGACGACGATGAGCGCGCCCTGGAGACTCTCCGGATCGAGCAGGAGGCCATCTCCCGCCACTTCCACTTCCTGATCTACTACAACGGTCCGAACATCTGGGCCTACCGGGACGGCCTGGCCAACTACGGCCCGCGCCTGTTCGAGACCGTCGACTGGACCAAGGTCGGCTGGGAGGCCGACGCCGGGCACGACGGCACCGACACCGGTGTGGACGTGGACGACCTCGATGAGGACTCCGAGGCCGATGAGGAGGACGACTCCTGATCACCGGCGATGGTCGAACCGGCACGACCGGTGAGCAAAACGCAGCCGGGTCCCGGCACACACGGTGACCCGCACCGGGCCGGTCCGGACCACTACGGTCCGGGCCGGCCCGGCCCGTTTCCTCTACCGTCTGCCACACGATGGTCACCCAAAGTTCCCGCATTCCGGAGAAAGACCGATGACTCACACCTCTGCACCTGATCACGCCAGCGCGCCGCGCGGCGCCCGGACCGCCGTCGGCGTCGGGGCCGTGGCGGTCAACGACCCGTTCTGGTCCCCACGCCAGCAACAGTTGCGCACCATCACATTGCACGCCCAGTACGACCATCTGGTCTCCACCGGTCGGCTCGGGGCACTGTCGTTGACCTGGACCCCGGACAGCGGCGAACCCACCCCGCACCCGTTCTGGGAGAGCGACATCGCCAAGTGGATCGAGGCTGCCAGCTACTCCCTGGCCACCCACCCTGATCCGGACCTGGAGGCCAAGGTCGCCACGACGATCGAGGCCCTGGCCGGGGCGCAGCAGGAGGACGGCTACCTGAACGTCTACTTCACCGTGGTCAAGCCCGGTGAGCGCTTCACCGACCTGCGCGATGCCCATGAGTTGTACTGCGCCGGGCATCTGATCGAGGCTGCCGTGGCCCACTACGAGGCCACCGGCAAGACCACCCTGTTGGAGGTCATGCGCCGCTACGCGGACCTGCTGGTGCAGGTCTTCGGCCCGGGCGGGCAGCGCGAGGGCGGCTACTGCGGTCACGAGGAGGTCGAACTGGCCCTGGTGCGCCTCTACCGCGCCACCGGCGAACGTTCCTACCTGGATCTGGCGCTGACGTTCCTGGACTCGCGCGGCACCGAACCGCACTACTTCGACCTCGAACAGCAGCGGCGCGGCACCCCGGGCTACTTCGGTTCGATATTCCCCCAGCGGGACCGTCGCCGCACCCAGTTCCTGGAGTACAACCAGTCACACGCCCCGGTGCGGGAGCAGACCGAGGCCGTCGGCCACGCGGTGCGCGCGATGTACCTGTACTCCGCCATGGCCGATGTGGCCGCCGAGACCGGTGATGACACCTTGTGGCAGGCCACCGAGCGGCTCTGGCAGCACCTGACCAGCAAGCGCATGTACGTGACCGCCGGCATCGGCGACTCCCGCCACAACGAGGGCTTCAGCCACGACTACGTGCTGCCCAACGACAGCGCCTACGCCGAGACCTGCGCGGCGATCGGCCTGGTGTTCTGGGCCCGGCGGATGGCCACCTACAGCGGCGACGCCCGGTACCTGGAGATCCTGGAGCGGGCGCTGTACAACGGCGCGATCGCCGGGATGAGTGCCGACGGGTTGACGTACTTCTACGACAACCCCCTCTCCAGCAACGGGCACGTAGCCCGCCGGGACTGGTTCGACTGCGCGTGCTGCCCGCCCAACCTGGCCCGCCTGGAGGCCTCCCTGGGCAGCTACGCCTACAGCCTGGGAACCGATGAGGTGGCTGTGGACCTGTACCTCGGCTCCACCCTGACCTGCCGCATCGGCGGGGCGGACGTGGCGGTCGAGCAGCGTGTCAGCGCACCCGTCGGCGGACCGGTCTGCTTCACCATCAGCACCGATGCGGAGGCGACCTGGGCGCTGGCGCTGCGCTCTCCGTCCTGGGCCGAGCAGATGACGGTCCGGGTGAACGGAACGGCGATCGAGGCCGAGGCCGACGCCAGCGGCTATGTGCGTGTGCACCGGACCTGGGCCGACGGCGACCGGGTCGAGGTGGACTTCGAGGTGCCCGTGCGGCGTCTGTACGCCTCGGCCAATGTCGGCGCTGCCGCCGGGCGTGCCGCCTTGGCCTATGGCCCGTTCGTCTACTGCGTCGAGGGGTTGGACGTGGGCGTGCCCGCACACGCGGTGGTGCTGGGAGAGCAGACCCCGGCCCCCGTCGACGCCGGCGATGGATCCGTCCCCGCGTTGGCGGGACCGGCGTGGGCCCAGGTTCGTGGCAGGGCTGACGACGATCAGTTGTACTTCACCTCCCCCGCGCCCCGGCAGGAGCAGGAACTACGCGCGGTGCCGTACTACACCTGGAACAACCGCGGCCAGTCCACCATGGCGGTCTGGCTGCAGGAGGGCCTGGCCCAGCGCTGAGCGCCCGTGTCGAGTAGCACTCCCGAACCGAACGAGGCCGGCCCAGCGGGATTCCCGCTGGGCCGGTCTTTTCGTGTTCGCGCCCGGACGCGCCAGGCAGCCGGGACGTGCTCACTCAGGTGAGTCCCGCCGTCGTCAGTCCTTGCCGGTCTGCTCCCCCAGTGCCGGCAATACCACCCGACGACGGGGCTCGATGTTCCCCGCCCGGTCGGTGGCGGCGTACTCCAGCACCTGCTCGGTGTCGGTCAGGGCCCGCACGAACGCCTCGGAGAAGGTGCCCCAGAACGTTCCGGGCCCCTCCCACTGGATCCGCTCAACCCCCGAGACCTCGTCGGTGGCGGCGAAGGTGACCTCCACACTGCTGCCCAGTTCGCGCACCTTGACGGCCGACTCCGGGGGCTCGGTGTCAATGCTCAGTTCCCGTTCGTCCCGGTTCTGACGGCCCTGGCCATCACTGACCCGGGCTCGGACCTGGTGGGCACCCTCTTGGTCCAGCGTGAAGGGACCTGTGTAGGGCTGCCATTCGCCGTCGTCGATCTGGACCTCGATGCTGAGGCCGGCCTCACCGGGGCCTTCCTGGCCGTTCTGGGCATCCAGGTGCACCGCACGCACCACCACCGTAGGTGTAGTGGTGTACCAGCCGGACGGGGCGGCCTCCTGCTCCACCTCCACGGTGACCACCGGTGGGGCCTGGATCTGTGCCCAGCCGGCCGGCAGCAACCAGACGGTGTCGGAGTCCTGCTCACCGGCCTGCCAGGTGATCGCATCGCCATCGCCGGGCTCGGGTCGCACCTGGGCCTGGCGCAGGGTGCCGGTGCCGTCCACATCGGCCCGCGCCGCGGTGATGAGCACGAGTTCGGCCTCATCCCGGCCGAGTACGCCCTCGGTACGGGCCTGGCCGACCACGGTGGCCACCTGGGCGAGGAAGGCCTGCCGGTCGACGAAGACCCCCGGCTCCCAGATGGAGTCCAGCACCGTGACTCCGGCCGGCCGCATCCGGTTGGGCACCTCGGTGTCGGTGCCGGCGAAGGTGATCGTGGCATCGGCCCGGCGCACGTACATGTGGTACCGGGTGTCCTGGCCGGAGTAGGCCGGCTCCCACGTCATCCCGGCGTAGGTGATGGTGCCCTCGGCCGCCAACTGCGCCAGCAGGTCCGACGCCGGAGCCTCGGTCCGCAGGCTGCCGTCCAGCAGGCGATTGCCCGCCAGGGGCAGCGGCACCTGGGTGGTCTCCTGCGACCGGGCGAGCAGCACGGTGGGGCCCAGTTCCAGGCTGTGCACGCTCGGGTCGTCGATCGTGGGGACCGACCGCAGGGTGATCGGCACCTGCACGGAGATGTCGTCGCCGTCGTGCCACCGACGCTGCAGGCTCAGGTACTCCCCCACCCGGGCGGACTCCTCCACCACGGCGCCGTTGACCAACACCTGCACCGGACCGCCGGCCGCGTCGGGGATCCGCACGTGCACGGTCAGGTCCTCGCCGTCGGCCCCACCGGCAGGTGCGTCGAAGCGGATCTGCACAGCACCGTGCAGCGGGTACTGCCCCCGCACCGTCACGTTCAGCACGGCGGACTCATCTGCGCCGGCCCGGTTCAGAGCGGCCGGGAACAGGTGGTTGATCCACAACTGCCCCGCTGCCCGGTGGAACAGGCCCTCGCCGTACTTGACGTGGTTCTCCAGGCCGGTGCCGCCGCAGCAGGTGCCGATGTTGTTGAACTCCCGTTTCGCCCCGGGGTGTACCGGGAACATGTAGGTGACCTCGGGTGAGACGTCGGAGTCCTCGGCCTTGCGGGATCCGAGAATCTGGTTCAGTACCGTGCGCTCGGCGTAGTTCATGTACTTCGGATCGAGCGTGTGGGCGAACAGGAGCCGGGCGATCTTGAGCAGGTTGTAGGCCGCGCAGGTCTCGGCGTTGCGGTTGCCGATGTCCCCGGCCACGGTGTTGGCCGGTCCCCACAGCTCGCTCTCCCCGGTGCCCCCGTGGGCGTACATGCGCCCGGGCACGACGCAAGCGAAGATCTCGGCCGCGGCGTCCAGGTAGCGTCGCTGCCCGGTCAACTCGTACTCGTGCACGTACCCGACCAACTGCGGCAGGTGCTGGTTGGCGTGCATCCCGTCGAGGATGTCGGTGCCGCTCGAGCCGGCCTCGAGCAGGTTCTGCTGGTCGAAGAACTGAGCGGTGGCTCCGAACTCCTCATCCTGCGCCGCCACTGCCAGGCGTGCCAGGGTCTCATTCATCCCGCCGTACTCACCGGCGATGTACAGCGACCACATCTTCTGGATCTGCGCCGGGGCCAGCCGGGACAACCGCGCGTGCACCCACTTGCCCATCGCCGTCACGATCCGCAGGGCCTGGAGGTTGCCGGTCAACTCGTAGGCATCCAGCAACCCGGCCATGATCTTGTGGGTGGTGTAGTAGGGGGCCCAGATCTCCCCGTAGGGGGCGTAGCCCTCCAGCCGGGAGAACTGCCACTCCCCATAGGCGGCCAGAAAACCGGGGTGGGAGTATCGGCCGGTTGCGGCGAGAGCGTCCTGGACCTGCCCGAGGCCCTCGACGAACTCGCTCACCTTGGCCCGCAGTTCTTGCTCACCGGTGCTGGCATAGGCCATCGACAGCATGGAGAGGAAGTGCCCGGCGTAGTGTCCGCGCAGCAGGTTGGCTGTCTGGGCCTTCTCCCGGCCCGGGTAGTCGCTCTCGCTCCAGGGCTCCTCGTTCGGGTGGCTGTAATCCTCCCAGTTGCCCGGCGGCTGAGCGCCGTGGGTGTCCAGGCCGGCGTTGATGCGGAACACCGCGAGCAGGCGATCCAGCGGGTAGGTGCGGGCCAGATGGAGCATCCGGTCACGGCTGGCGGCAAACACGCTGTGGTCGGCCACGACCACAGCGGAAATCGGATAGGGGCGGGCAAGCGGGCCGGCCGCAGGCACAGCGCGATCTTGGGTCTGGGTCACGTCGTCTCCAGGTTGGGTGAGTGTTCAGGCGGAGGGCATGTGCTGGCGGGTCCACTGCTCGATGCCCTCGGCATCGATGGGCAGTGCCTCGGACAGCACCTCGGCACCGGTTTCGGTGACCAGCAGGTCATCCTCCAGCCGCACGCCGATGCCACGCAGTTCCGGTGGTACGGACAAGTCGTTGGTGTGGAAGTACAGGCCCGGCTCCACGGTCATCACCACGCCGGGCTGCAGGTCGGCGCCCATGTAGTCCTCCCACTCGGCCTTGGAGCAGTCGTGCACATCCAGGCCCAGGTGGTGCCCGACGCCACAGACGATGTAGCGCCGGTGCTGCTGGCCCGCCGGGGACAGTGCCTCATCGACCGAGACGGGCAGCAGGCCCCAGTCGTGCAGACCCTGGGCCAGCACCTCCATGGCGGCGAAGTGGAAGTCCAGGTAGTTCACCCCGGGGCGGACGTGGCTCATCGCGATCCGGTGGGACTTCTCCACCAGATCATGCACCTGGCGCTGGGCGGGGCTGAAGGTGCCCGAGGGCGGCAGGGTGCGGGTGACGTCGGCGGTGTAGAGGCTGCGGGCCTCCACCCCCATGTCCAGGAGCAGCGCCCCGTCGGGGAGGATGGGGCCATCGCACCGGGTCCAGTGCAGCACCGGGGCATTGGGTCCCGAACCCACGATCGTGGAGTAGCCCGGGCCGTTGCCGTGCGTACGGGCATGCCGGTCGAAGGTGCCCTGCAGCCAGCGCTCCCCCAGGCCTTCGTTGATGGCACGGGGGATCTCACCGGCAACGGCGGCGAAGCCGCCCACGCTGGCATCGACGGCGTGGCGCAGCTGGGCGATCTCCCAGTCGTCCTTGATCATCCGCAACTGGGCCAGCGCGCGGCCCAGTTCGGCCGAGACGTCCATCGAGTGGCTGCGGCGCAGGGTCTCGGGCACCACCGCGGTGGCCAGCACCGGACCATTGGTGGAGGTGATGGTCCCGGAGGTCTCCAGTTCGGCGACGGCACGCACGGCCACGTCCAGGGCCTGGGACCACTTGCTCAGCCCCGGGGATGCGCCGACCCAGAGTTCACCATGCATCGCGTTGCTGAAGAAGCCGTTCTCGCCCGGCCGGAACGGCGGCGGGAGGTAGACGGTGGTCTCATGGCCGCCGCTGACCGGGGTCATCACCACCACGGCGCCCTCTACCTGCACCCCGGTGAGCCAGACGAAGTCGCTGTCGGCGCGGAAGCCGTAGGCGCAGTCGTCGTTGCGGATCGGCGCGGTGCCCGCTGCGGCCACGATGGTACGGCCGGGCAGAGCGGCACTGAGCCGACGACGGTGGGCCGCCGCCGCCGGCGCGGTACCCTCGGGCAGGTCCACCGGGATGGGTTCGGAGCCCCAGTGCTGGGCGATGTAGTCGGTGAAAGCCGGGATCTGGTGCAACCGCGGGGGGCGGGTGCCGGCGTAGGGGGGCTTGGTGGCCGGGCCGGCCTGATGTGCTGTGTGCGTCATCGCGCTTCGGTTCCTGTTTGTTCTCCGCCGCGGTCACGGATCAGTTCGCGCAACCGCGCGAAGGTCCGTTCGGCGCCGATGCCGTCGTGTTCGAACTCGTTGGTGACCCAGTACTGGGAATTGCCCAGCCCGGACAGGGTGTCCAGTTGCAGGTGGGCGTCGACGTACATGTCGTCGTAATAGACCGCCGCGGCCACCGGGACCTCGTTGGCGGCCAGGGCGTCCGGGTCGTACAACCGGGACCAGTTCTCGCGGCGGGCCAGCTCGTTCACCGCCGGGGCGAAGCCGCGCAGCAGGCGGACCTCCTCGAACATCCACGGGAAGGCCATCTCGCCGGTGAACAGCAAGGGGCGCCTGTCTTCGGCGAACTCCGGGCGCCGATCACGCTCGGCCTGGGCAGCCCACGCGGTGGGGCCCGAACCGACGTCACCGTAGATGGACTCCTGCAGGGTCCAGAACAGTGGGTTGCCGGCGGAGGAGGTGCGCGCCTGGACCTGCTCCAGGAAGCCGGTGGAGAGCCGGCCCGGTCGCACGAACGCCCCCTCGAGCAGCCAGTGCATCCGCTCGAATCCGGGCTTCATGCCGAAGTCGATACCCAGGGACTGGAACCTACGCACGGTGAGCCGGTCGCCGTCGGGCAGTCGGACGTCGTTGGCTTGGAGGTGGTCGGCGATCGCGGCCACGGTGTCGGCGTCGGCCGGGTATCGGCGGTAGAACTCGGCGGTCTTGTCCTGCACCCGGGTGAAGGTGCGGCGGTAGACCTCGGCGGCCGCCGGTGGCGTTCCCGGGACACCGCCGTGGATGTAGCAGGCACTCAGGGCCTGCGGGGCGACGGAGAGGTAGGTCAGCGTGATCCAGCCGCCGAAACTCTGGGCGATGGTGGCCCACTTGCGACCCTCGTACAGGGTGGTGCGCACGTGTTCCAGGTCCCGCACGATCGAGTCGGCGCGGAACTTGGCCAGGTAGTCAGCGCCTGCTGCGGCGTCGCCGCGATGCTGCACGTCGGTGGCCTCGATCGGTGTGCTGCGACCCGTGCCGCGCTGGTCCACCAGCACGACGCGGTAGTTCGCCAGCGCCTCGGCCAGCCAGCCGCCGGAGCCGGTCAGCGGGCGTGGGTTCGCACCGCCGGGGCCACCCTGGAGGTAGGTGATCAGGGGCAGGTCGGCGTCACGCCGGTCGGGGTCGACGAGTTCGCGCACGAAAACCTCGATGGTCTCCCCGCTCGGCTCGTCCCAGTCCAGGGGAACCTCGATCGTTCGTTCACTCACCCACATGCCGGGCATGGAGTAGGTCCGGGGCGGTTCGGCTCGAGTCACGCAGCATTCCTCCGTTAGAAAACCTCAATGGTATGTACCATTTCACACCCATTGACCGTCGTCCACCGGGCTCGCCCCGGTGCGCACCTCGCACCTCCCGCCCACCGCGGCACCGGGCACCGCCCTGGCGCCCACTCCAGGTGACACCTCTCGATCGCCCGCGAGCCAGCGGGGTGCGCGACCGGAGTCACCGCACCCCACCGGCCTCAGTGTTCGGGCCGGTGGGCGAGCGGCTCGGGTTGGAAGGGGGTCAGTGGGCGGGTCGTGGGACCAGGTCGACCGCTTGCATCTGGGCGCGCACCGCCAGTTCGGCGGCCTTGAAGGCGTGCTCCTGGGTCATCGCGTTCTCGGTGCGCGCCAAGCAATCACGGATCAGTTCGCCGAAGTAGGGGTAACCCACCTTGCCGTGCACGTTGAAGTGGGTCTCTTCCTCACCATTGGCCAGGTACACGTGCCCCGGACCATCGGAGGTGGTGATGTTCATGTACTTACGCTGCTCGATGAACCCCTCGGTGCCGAGGATGAAACTGCGCCCATCACCCCAACCCTGCAGACCGTCGGGGGTGAACCAATCACACCGGAAGTACCCACTGGCTCCGGTATTGGTCACCAGCATCGCATCACCGAAGTCATCCAACTCCGGGTGATCGGGGTTGTGGTAGTTCGCGATCTGGGACCGCACCACCTCGGCGTCGCTCGAGCCGGTGTAATGCAGAATCTGATCGATCTGATGCGACCCGATGTCACACAAGATCCCCCCGTACCGCTCCCGCTGGAAGAACCACTCCGGACGCCCCCCAGCACCAAGACGGTGCGGGCCCATCCCGATCACCTGGACCACCTTGCCGATCGCGCCGGCCTCGATCAACTGACCGGCGAACACCGAAGCCTCCACATGCAGACGCTCGGAGTAATACACCGCGTACTTACGCCCGGTAGCCGCCACCGCCTCCTTCGCCGCAGCCAACTGATCCAACGTCGTCAGCGGTGCCTTATCGGTGAAGTAGTCCTTCCCCGCATTCATCACCCGAATCCCCAACGGGGCCCGATCCGCAGTCACCGCAGCACCGGCCACCAGATGCACCTGCTCATCCTCAAGGACCTCGGCCTCGCTGCGTGCCTCGCGCACGTCGGGGAAGTTCTGCTTGAACGCAGCGACCTTGGCCGGATCCGGGTCATACACCCACTTCAACTGCGCCCCGGCGCCGATCAATCCTTGGCACATGCCGTTGATATGGCCGTGGTCCAGGCCGATCGCGGCGAACACGAACTCCCCCGGCCCCACCACCGGCGCCGGCATCGGATCAGGGGCGTAATTCGCCCCGTCGGTTGCACTCATCATCTTCCTTCCATCACGAGCGGACTAAAATACTCTTTGGGCGTCTTGGCGGACAGTTGGGGACTGTGGCTGCAACCCTCCATTGTGATTGACACCCCTCAACACCTCCGGGCGACCGCACCCGTGGGGACGGACCGGCCGCACACCCGGTCTTCTTGCGGTCTTGCGGCCAATGCGAGGCTGGCCTACACGAGCCTAGTGTGTCGCCGTCCACGGTCGGGGCAGCAGGAGAGGTCCCATCGTGACCGCGCGGGTGGCGGGGTAGGGAAAACCCTCCCCTGGATTGACCGGCCAGCACCGTAGCAGCCAGAACCGGGCCCGCGTAGCGTTCAGGATGTGAAAACGAAACTGATCACCGCCTGGTCACGGGCCGTTGACCTGTTCCTGGACTTCATCGTCGGAACGTTCTGGGTGACGCTGTTCCTTGTCCTGATCGCCGCAGGTATCCCGCTGATCCTGCTGGCCGGCTTGGGCGTGCTGTTCCTCCTGGGTACCGCCGCGCTGACCCGTGTGAGCGGCTCTGCTGAACGGCACCGGGCGATGGCCCTGCACAACGTGGCCATCGAGGCACCCCTCCGTCGCCGCACCACTCGCACCGACTGGCTTCGCCCCTTGGCCCAGGGCCTGGTCGATATGACCGACCCGGTCACCTGGCGAACCCTGGCCCACCACCTGATCACGATGCTGGTGGGCAGCGGAATGATTCTGATCCTCGCCGGCGGAACCGGCCTGGTGGAGTGGCTCACCTTGTCCGCGAACGTCGGCACCCTCTCCTGGGTGATGCCGGTGGCAGCCGGGCTGGCCACGTTGCTCCTGTTGGTGCTGTACGTGGTCTACATCGGCCGGCTGGACGAGGCCGCCTCGGTTGCCCTGCTGGGTCCGAGCCGCTCGGCGGCGCTGGCCGGGCAGGTCAACCAGTTGGCGCAGGCGCGCAAGGGCGCGGTCAGTGCGGCCGACACCGAGCGGCGCCGCTTCGAACGTGACCTGCACGACGGCGTTCAGCCGCGGCTGGTCTCCACCGCAATGACCCTGGGCATGGCCAGGCACCGCTTCGACGAGGACCCGCAGGGTGCCCGCCAGTTGCTGGATGAGGCCCACGAGGAGATCAAGGAGTCGATCACCGAACTGCGCCATCTCGCCCGCGGCATGCACCCGGCGGTCCTGACCGACCGTGGCCTCGATGCGGCACTGTCCGCGGTGGCCTCCCGCAGCCCGGTCCCGGTGCGCCTGGAGGTGAACCTATCCGGACGCCTCGATGGCGAGACCGAGGCGGTGCTTTACTTCGTGGTGGCCGAGGCCCTGACCAACATCGCCAAACACGCCGGGGCCACCAGCGCACACGTGCAGATCAACCGTCGCGAGGGCGCAGTCTGCGCCCGGATCATCGACAACGGGCGCGGGTCGGCCTACGTCACCCCCGGTGGGGGCTTGAGTGGCATCGGCGACCGGGTCCGTTCCGCCGGCGGCACGTTCAACCTGACCAGCCCCGAGGGCGGTCCCACCGAGATCGAGGTACAGGTGCCATGCGAATCGTAATCGCCGAGGACGCCGTCCTGCTGCGTGCCGGACTGGAGCGCCTGCTCAGCGACGCCGGCCATGAGGTGGTCGCCACCGTGAGCACCGCCAATGAACTGCTCCGCGCAGTGGACACCCACAGCCCGGACCTGGCGGTGGTGGATGTCCGGATGCCCCCGACGTTCACCGACGAGGGCATCCGGGCCGCGGTGCTGATCCGGTCCCAGAACCCCGACACGTGCGTGCTGGTGCTGTCCCAGTACGTCGAGGAGCGCTACGCCGCCGAACTCATCGCCAGCGACACCGCCGGCCTGGGGTACCTGCTCAAGGACCGGGTGGCCGATGTGAGCGATTTCCTGGACGCGGTTGCCACCGTGGGAGCCGGTGGCACTGCCCTGGACCCGGAGGTGGTCGCCCAGATCCTGGTGCGCTCGCGCCGGGCGGGCGAACTCGCGGCCCTGACCGCCAGGGAACGTGAGGTGCTGGCCGCGATGGCCGCCGGCGCCGCCAACCGCACCATCGCCGAGCAACTGCACATCACCGACGGTGCGGTGGAGAAGCACATCTCCTCCATCTTCACCAAGTTGAACCTGTCCAGCGAGGCCACCGGCAATCGGCGCGTGCTTGCGGTGCTGCGATACCTCCGGCACGAGAACGGGGGGACATGACGCCGGGGCCCCGAAACCCAGCGCCGCAGATACCCCCGCACGTCGCCGGCCAACCGCACGCCGCGCCGGCGCAGATACCCCCGCACGTAGCCGGCGCCCGCGTCGTCGGCGCACCGCCACTCCAACCGACCTTGCCTGAGGACCCACGATGACCGCCACCGCAACACCCCAGCCCATCTCTTCCCCGCCGTCAGGCACCCCGCCAGCGCGGCCCAACAGCGCCCTTCGCGCCGCCCTGCTCCTGATCGGCACGGTGCTGCTGATCGGCCTCCTGGTCCCCACCGGGGTGCGGCTGGTCGCACTGGCCACGCACGAGAACCAGAGCGGCCTGCACCAGATCACCGAAGATGTGGACAGCGTCTCACTGCGCACCGTGGCCACCGACGTGCAGGTGCGATACGCCGATGTGGATCGGGCGGAGTTCGAGTTCAGCCAGAACAACCCTGGCCTGATCCTGCGGCACAGCGTGCGGGGCGGGGAACTCTCGATCGTGGTGGAAAGGCCTGGCCGGGGTCTGGGGATCCTCACCCCGTCGCTGTCCTCCCGCGGGATGAGCAACGTCGAGGTCACCTTGCCGCGGGACTCGGCCGGGGCGGACCTGGACCTGCGCACCACGGCCGGGGATGCGCAACTCGAGGGTGACTTCGGTGGGCTCTCGGTGAATTCCACCGCCGCCGATGTGCGCCTGGCCGGAAGCGCTGATTCCCTGCGGGTGGACAGTACCGCCACCGACATCGTCGCCCGTGACCTGGCCGTCTCCGGCCCGGTTCGGATCGACATGACCGCAGGGAGGGTGAACTTCCACGGGCCTGAACTGCCCTCCTTGATCAACGTGGGCACCACGGCCACCGACGTGTTGTTCGAACTGCCGGCCGGTGACTACGAGATCCGCACCAGTACCACCGCTTCGACCCTGACGCAGGATCTGTCCAGCACCGTCGGCGCCGAGCGCATCTACGAGTTCCGCAGCACCGCGGGCGACCTGCACCTACGCGAACGCCCCTGAGCACGGCCTCCGCCGCTTCGGCGTCGGGCCGCTGCCAGGTCTCTGGCCCAGGGCGACGCTCGTGGCCGAAGGCGAGTGCCCGAACACTCGCGTTCGGCCTCAGGCGTCGCTCTCGGGGCCACGCGGCGACGGGGCCGGCAGGCCCGGGGGCCGGTGGGGGCGGGGGCCGGCTGGTGGCGGGGGCCGGTGGGCGCGGGGGCCGGCTGGTGGCGGGGGCCGGTGGGCGCGGGGGCCGGCTGGTGGCGGGGCCGGGGGGCGCGGGGTTCCGTCCACAGGCCTGCGACGGCGTGAGACCGTCCACAGCGGCTACCTGCGTGGGCCAGTTGAGGGCCCGGTCCGGGCATCGTGCCGTGATGTCGAAACCCTCCCCACGCGTGCAACTGGCCGCGGATCACCCGGTCGGGGCGTTGCGTCAGCCGCACCGCTCCGGCGACCTGGTGCGCATTCGACGCGGGGCCTACGTTCCCGCCACGGCGCAAACCGATCTCGCCGACAGTGTGCTGAACCGCTGTATCGCCGTCGCCCGTCAGTTGCGGGTGCGGTTCGCCTTCAGCCATGAGACCGCGCTCGTGTTGCACCGACTGCCTTCATTCGCGGCAAATGCCGATGTGGTCCATGTGGTGCACCAACGACGGCCCTCCAGCACACGAGCTCCGGACGTGACCAGGCACACCACTGGATACCTACCCGATTCAGACATCACGCTGGTGCACGGACTTCCGGTCACCTCACCTGAGCGCACACTCCTGGACTGTGCTCGGACACAACCACCTACCTATGCGCTGGCCGTGGCCGACGCTGTGATCCGCCGCCTCTCCGGGACCACACGGTTCAACTGGCCAGAGCACGCCCAGCGGGAGGAACAGATCCGCGACCGCTGGAGGACTCGCATCGAGGCGATGGGCCCGGTGCGAGGAGTGGTGCGGGCCCGGGCGGTCCTTGAGCACGCCGATGGTCGCGCGGAGTCGCCCGCTGAGTCGCGCGTCCGGTGTGTGGTGCTGGCCGAAGGCTTCCCGTCGCCGCAGTTGCAGGTGCCGGTCCGCACGGGATCCGGCCTCTACTTCCCGGACCTGCTGTGGTCGGGACAGGCCGTTCGAGCGCCTGGCGCAGTGTCGCCCTGGAGTACGACGGCGTGGCCAAGTACAGCGAACGCGAGGACTTGTACGCCGAGAAGGTGCGCGAGGACGCCCTCCGCTCGGTGGGCTGCCTGGTCCTCCGGGCCACCAGAGCAGACCTTCGCGATCCACGCCGGCTGCTGCGCGACCTGCGATCGCACGTGCCGCAAGATCCGGAGGCGGCGAAGCAGCGCCGAGCCCTCCGGGCCACACAGTGAACGCGCGCAGCCAGCTGCGCTGCCGCCGAACCGCCGAACCGCCGAGCCGCAGGGCCGCAGAGCCGCAATCGTCCCCGAGAACGACGGCTATGGCCCAACGCGACGGGCAGGACACTCGACCCCGGCCATAAGCGTCGCTCTCGGCGAACTTGATGGGGCGGTGGGGTGCGGGGGCCGGCGGTGGGGTGGGGGTGGGGGCCGGTGGTGGGGGTGGGGGCCGGCGGTGGGGGTGGGGGCGTCGTCCGCGGCGGACCTGGGAGGCAGGATCGTATATGATGCTGGGTGCCGGCAGGGCCGGCGCGCGAGCAGGGGCAGGCACCACCGGAGGGAGCACAGTGACCGGACTCGTCGCGGTCTCCAAGTCCGAGATGGTCTACCAACGGGTACGCGACCGGATCCTCACCGGCACCTACGGCGCGGGATACCGGCTGGTGCTGGACAAACTCGCTCGAGAGTTCGAGGTCAGCCCCGTCCCGGTCCGCGAGGCGATCCGTCGCCTGGAGGCCGAGGGGCTGGTCACCTTCACCCGCAACGTGGGCGCCGAGGTCAGCGGAGTCAACGAGCGCGACTACACCGACGCCATGCAGACCCTGGCCTACCTCGAGAGCGCGGCCACCGCCCTGGCCGTTCCCGCACTGAGCGCCGAGCAGGTCGCCGAGGCAACCGAGGTCAACGAGCAGATGCGCCACCTGCACCACGGGGACTTCGACCCGGTGCGCTTCACCGCGCTGAACGAACGCTTCCACCGGGTGCTCTGCGGGGCCTGCCCGAACCAGCGCCTGCTGGACCTGGTGGACCGGGAGTGGCAGCGGATGGCGATGATCCGCCGATCCAGTTTCATCCGGCTGTCCTCGCGCCCGGCGGTCTCGATCGCCGAGCACGACGACCTGCTCCACCTGATCCGCACCAAGGCGCCGGCGGGCGATGTGGAGCAGGCCGCGCGCGCCCACAAACTGCGCACCATGGAGGAGTTCCTGGCCGGCCGGAACGGCGGCACCTGACACCGCACCGTAGGGACCGCCCAGCACAGCGAAGGACGACGACGAGCACCGTGGACGATGACGACCGGAGGTTCCGTGCCAGACAAGCCAGACACACAAGGCCCCACCGCGTCCACGCACACCCCCACCGTGTCCATCGCGGTTGCCGAAGTGATCCGCGAACGCGCCGCGCACCTCTTCGGCCTGCTGGGCAACGGCAACGCCCACCTGGTGAGCCATCTGACGAGTTCCGGCTTCCCGTTCACCTCCGCCCGCCACGAAGTCGCCACCGTGACCATGGCCGACTCCTACCACCGGGCCACCGGGCAGATCGCGGCGGCCACCACCACCTACGGCGCCGGCTTCACCAACACCTACACCGGCCTGGCCGAGGCCGCGCGGGCCCGCGTCCCCCTGGTACTCATCACCGGCGACGCCCCGTCGACCGGCCTGCGTACCTTCGACGTCGACCAGCCCGCGGCAGCGGCCGCCGTCGGCGTGGCGACGCTCACCGTCACCCCCGCCACTGCCGTTGCTCTGACCCACCGTGCCTTCGACCTGGCGCTGCAGACCCGCCGTCCGGTGGTCCTGGCCATCCCCCACGACCTGGGCACCGTGCCACTGCCCGCCGACGACCTGGGCACCGTGCCACTGCCCGCCGACGACCAGCATGCCCACCGGGCACCCTCGGCCGACTCACCCGGGGAACTCGCAGGCCATCGGAGCACCGACACCGGCCAGAAGCCCCCTCCCCTACCCGCGCCCACCACCGGCCCCCCACCACCATCAGCCGAGGACCTGGACCGGATCGCCGAGGCCCTCCGCGCCGCGCGCCGCCCCCTGATCCTGGCCGGCCGGGGCACGGTCCTGACCCGGGCGGGCAACGACGTCCGCGCGCTGGGCGATCGGCTCGGTGCGCTCTTCATGACCTCGGTGATGGCCGCGAGCGTCATCGACAGCCCGTGGAACCTCGGTATCGCCGGTGGCTTCACCCGCGCCCACCGCCTGAAGGTCGCCCGCCGGGCCGACGTCGTGCTCGTGCTCGGCGCGAGCCTGAACCCCTTCCAAACCCGCTACGGCACCCTGGTCGCGGAAGGAACCCGGGTGATCAGGGTCGACGACGAGTCCCCGGCCGACCATCCGATGGTCACCGACGCCGTCCACGCCGATCTGGTGCCGGTACTGCGCGGACTGCTGGAACGACTGCAGCAGGCCGATGGGGCGCGCACCTGGCGGGCCCACGTTCCGAAGGTGGCCTCGGCGCAGTTCCGATCCGCGCAGATCGACCCCGCCGAGTTCACCCCGGCCGAGATGGCCGCTACGGAGGGCACCGGATCGGTAGAAGGGGTCGAGCTCTGCGCCGACGGCCGGCTGAACCCCCGCGTCGTGGCTGCCGCACTCGACGGCATCCTCCCCGCGGACCGATCGGTGGTCACCGACGGTGGCAACTTCATCGGGTGGGCACCGATGTACTTCACCGTCCCCGACCCCCACGCGATGGTGCTGCTGGGCACCGCATTCCAGGCGATCGGGCTCGGTTTCGGCTCCGCCGCCGGTGTGGCCGCCGCCCGCCCGGACCGCACCACCGTCCTGGTCACCGGCGACGGCGGGGCACTGATGGGCCTGGCGGACCTGGAGACGCTGGTGCGCACGGCACACCGGGCGGTGGTCGTGGTGTTCAACGACGCCGCCTACGGCGCTGAACTGCACCAGTACGCCGCCACTGGTCTGCACGATGCGGCGATGCGTATCGATGAGGTCGACTTCGCCGCGCTCGGCCGCGCCTTCGGTGCCGAAGGCATCAAAGCGCGCGCGCTGGCGGACCTGGACGTCCTGCGTCAGTGGCTGGCCACCCACACCGAGGGCGTGTTCATTCTCGATGTGTCCATCTCCACCGAGGTGATGGCCGACTTCCTGGCCGCCTCCCTCGAGGCCAAGTCCACCCGCGACGAGCGCTGACTTCGCGGCACGTGGACCGAGTACGCACCGAGGCGTGCGCGCGCCCAGTCCAAGATCCGCGAAGTCAGGGGATCAGGCCGGCGGGCGCAGACTGGCGGCGAAGAAGTCGGCCAGGTCTGCGGTCGCCTCCAGCGGGAGCACATGGGCGACGTACTGGTCCGGACGGACGACGACGACGGCGCCGCCTCGGTCGATCTGGCGGATGTCGAAGATGTCCTCGCCCTCGATCACCCCGTACACCTTGTTGTAGTCGAGCAGATCGAAGGGCCCCACGGTCGGTTTGAAGGCCGTGGGCACGGCGTTGATGTCGACATCGTGGTGGACCTGCTGATAGATCACCTTGACGTCGAAGGTCGCGTCGTCGTCGCCCTCGGCCGGGGTGAACCGCACCACGGGCGAGTCCGGCGCGGTGCCGAGCCAGTGCGCGAACCTGCTCAGCGCCGAGTCCTGCCCCGCCGCCCCGGCGTCGGCGAAGGCATAGATGCGCCAGCGCCCGTCGGCATCGGCCAGGTGGCCCAGGTGCACCGGGTTGGCGTCGCAGACGCGCACCACCCGCGCGGACTTGAATCGCTTGCCCACGGTGAAACCTTCGGCGAGGCCCTGGTGGGTGGCCGCTCCGGTGATCATCGACGGTTCGTACTCGGTCATGAAACCGGCCGGGAACTCGAAGGTCTTGACGTAGAAATCCTCCAGTTCCGAGGGGTCCTCGAACTCATCGGCCGGTTTGGCCATCAGCGTGGACCATTCCCGGTCGAAGTCGATGAGGTTCTGGGCCACCACCTGCCGCTCGGCCGAGTAGGTGGCCAGCAACGATTCCGGGCTGCGCCCGTCCAGGACGTACCCGAGTTTCCAGCCGAGGTTGAACCCGTCCTGCAAGGACACGTTCATGCCCTGCCCGGCCTTGGCGCTGTGGGTGTGGCAGGCGTCCCCGGCGATGAACACCCGCGGCATCCGCTCGCCCTCGGCCCCGGCGGGCACGTCGTCGAACTTGTCGGTGACCCGGTGGCCCACCTCGTACACACTCCACCAAGCCACGTGTTTGACGTCCATGGAGTAGGGATGCAGGATCGCGTTGGCCTTGGCGATGATGTCCTCGATCGGCGTGCGTCGGATAGTGGCGGCGCGGTCGGCCGTGACCTCCCCCAGGTCCACATACATCCGGAACAGGTGCCCGCCCTCGCGAGGGATGTGCAGGATGTTGCCCCCGGAACGGGACTGGATCGCGCACTTCAGCCGGATGTCCGGGAAGTCGGTGGTGACCAGCACGTCCATCACCCCCCAGGCGTGGTTCGCCTGGGCACCCACGTGGGTGCACCCGATCTCGGTACGAACCCGGCTGTGCGCGCCGTCGCCGCCCACCAGGTACTTCACCCGCACCGTGCGCTCCTGCCCCTGCCGGGGCCCGGCGGTGTAGCGCAACCGCACCTGTACGGGGTACTCGCCCTCGCCCACGGTCAGTCCGAGGAACTCCACGCCGTAATCGGGCCGCATCCGCGTGGGCGAGTTCGCCATGTACTCGTTGAAGTAGTCGATGATGCGTGCCTGGTTGACCAGCAGGTGCGGGAACTCGCTGATGCCGGTGGGGTCATCGGCCGGCCGGGCGGTGCGCACGATGTGCTCCGGGTTCTGCGGGTCCGGCTTCCAGAACGCCATCTCGGTGATCCGGTAGGCCTCCTCGGCCAACCGGCCGGCGAAGCCGAAGGCCTGGAAGGTCTCCACGCTGCGGGCCTGGATGCCGTCGGCGTGGCCCATCTCCAGCCGGTGCGGGCGCCGGTCGATGATTCGGGTGTGCACGCTGGGGAACCGGGACAGTTGGGCCGCCGTGATCGTGCCGGCCGGCCCGGTGCCCACCACCAGGACGTCGAAGACGTCGGGGATGTCCTCGGGGCGGTCCAGGCCGACCCCGGCCGCCGGTTGGATGCGTGGGTCGGTGGTGACGTACCCGTGATGGTGGAACTGCACTGGGACTCCTCTCTGAGCCGCGATGTGGCCGGCCGGTTCAGACCTGGTTGCCGAGTTTGAAGCCGTGGTCGGTCTCGCCCTTGCGGGTGTAGGAGAACCCGTCGGCTCCGATGGTCACGTCCATCTCCTTGGCCTCCTGGCGCTGCTGCAGCGGTACCGGGTCGCCGTCCAGGTCCAGCACGGTGGAGGCCTCGGTGTACCAGGACGGCACCACCGGGTTGCCCCACCAGTCCCGGCGCTGGTTGTCGTGCACGTCCCAGGTCACCACCGGGTTGTCGGGGTCGCCGGTGTAGTAGTCCTGGGTGTAGATCTCCACCCGGTGCCCGTCCGGGTCACGCAGGTAGAGGTAGAAGGCGTTGGATACCCCGTGCCGGCCGGGGCCGCGCTCGATGCAGTCCGAGCGGCGTAGCGCGCCGAGCTTGTCGCAGATGTAGAGGATGTTGTGCTTCTCGTGGGTGGAGAAGGCGATGTGGTGCATCCGCGGCCCGTCCCCGCCGGTGAGTGCGGTGTCATGCACGGTGTGCTTGCGGGCGAACCAGGCGGCGTAGGTGATCCCGTCGTCGTCGCGGATGTCCTCGGTGCGTTTGAACCCGAGGTCCTCCAGGTACGCCGCGCCGGCGACGACGTCCGGATAGACCTGGTTGAAGTGGTCCAGCCGCACCAGTGCGCCGGCGCCGTAGCGTTCGTAGTTCCACGCCAGGCGCGCCACGTGCTCGGTCTCGTAGAAGAACTCATACGGGAAACCGAGCGGGTCCTGTACCCGAACCGCGGCACCGATGCCGCGCACGAACCCCTCGGCGCTGCGACGCACGTCGCAACCCAGGTCCCGGTAGTAGTCCTCGGCCCGATCCAGGTCCTGTGGGCTGCGCACCCGGAAGGCCAGTGCAGCGACCGCCGGCTCGTCGCCCACCCGGAGCACCAGGTTGTGGTGGATGAACTCCTCCAGGGTGCGCAGGTAGATCGCGGTCTCGTCCTCCTCGGTGACCACCAGGCCGAGGATGTCCACGTAGAACTCCCGCGCGGCGGCCAGGTCGGTCACCACCAGTTCCATGTACGCCGCCCGCACGATGTCGGGCGGGGTGGCCTCCGTCGTCGGGCTGTCCGTGCGGGGTTGGTTCACGGCCGGCTCCTTCGCGCGCTCGCCATCTCAGGCCTCGTCCCTCTTGGCGGCGAAGAACGGGTCCTGCTCGTCATACCCGGTGGCCCCGAACCGGGCGGTGTGCACGGCGCCGAGGGTCACGTGCACGGCCTTGTGCTCGGAGTAGAAGTTCAGCGACCGGTAGCCGCCCTCCTGGCCCAGGCCGGAGGCCTTGATACCCCCGAACGGGGAGCGCAGGTCGCGCACGTTGTGGGAGTTGATCCAGATCATCCCGGCCTCGATCCGGTCGGCCAGGGTGTGGGCGCGGGTGACGTCGGAAGTCCAGATGTAGGCCGCCAGTCCGTACTTGACGTTGTTGGCCAGCGCCACGGCCTCATCCTCGGTGTCAAAGGGGGTGATCGCCACCACGGGTCCGAAGATCTCCTCCTGGAAGATCCGGGCCTCGGGGGGCACGTCGGCGAACACGGTGGGAGCCAGGTAGTTACCCTCCTCCAGCCCCTCCGGGCGCTCTCCCCCTGCCACCAGGCGCGCCTCGGTCTTGCCGACCTCGACATAGCCCATCACCCTCTCGTAGTGCTCCGGATGCACCAGCGCACCGACCTCGGTGTCGGGATCCGACGGCGGTCCGACCTTGATGTTCTCGGCGCGCGCGGCGTAGGCGGCCACGAAGTCCTCATACACCGTCGCCTCCACCAGGATCCGGGAGGAGGCGGTGCAGCGCTCCCCGTTCAGGGAGAACACCCCGAACAGGGTGGAGTCCAACGCGGCCTCCAGATCGGCGTCGGCGAACACCAGCGCCGGGGACTTGCCCCCCAGTTCCATGGACAGGCCCTTGAGCGTGGGGGCGGCATTGGCGAAGATCGTCTGCCCGGTGATGGTCTCCCCGGTGAAGGAGATCAGGTCCACACCCGGGTGCTTGACCAGGGCGTCCCCGGCTTCCTCCCCGATGCCGTTGACCAGGTTGAACACCCCCGGCGGCAAACCGGCCTCGGTGAAGATCCCGGCCCACAGGGAGGCGGACAGCGGGGTGAACTCCGCCGGTTTGAGGACCACGGTGCACCCCGCAGCCAGCGCCGGGGCCAACTTCCATGAGGACAGCATGAACGGGGTGTTCCACGGGGTGATGAGCCCGGCCACGCCCACCGGTGAGCGGTTGACGTAGTTCATCTGCATCCCGGGCACCTTGAAGGCATCATCGGTACCGGCGACGATGAGGTCGGCGAAGAAGCGGAAATTCTCCGCCGCCCGGCGGGCCTGGCCCCGGGCCTGGGTGATCGGCAGACCGGTGTCGAAGGACTCCATCGTGGCCAGCGCGGCGTCCTGGGCCTCGACGGCATCGGCGATCCTGTTCAGCACCCGCGCCCGTTCCCGGTTCTTCATCCGCGGCCACGGGCCGGTCTCGAACGCCTCCCGAGCGGCGGTCACCGCGGCGTCGATGTCGGCGTCGCCTCCGGCGGCGGCCAGGATGTAGGCGACGTTCGTGGTGGGTTCGAGCACCTCGAAGGTCTGCCCGCCACGGGAGTCGCGGAACGCGCCGTTGATGTAGTGCTGGATGCGCTCGGGAGTGCCCGGCGGCGGGGCGGGCGCCGGCGACGGCGTGGGCCGGTTTGCCGGGGTCGGTCCGGTCGTCTCAGCGGTCACCTCAGGTTCCTTCCACCGGGGTCAGGTACTGCTCGCCGTGGCGGGCCAGTTCGGTCACGCGGCGCCGGCCCTGCTCACTGAGCCCGACCAGGGGCGGGCGCACATGGTCCGAGGCGATCAGGCCGCGCTGGGCCATCAGCCACTTGGCCGGGGCGGGATTGGTCTCGGCGAAGATCAGGTCCACCAGCGGGTGCACGCCGTAGTGCAACGCCCGCGCCCGGTCCCAGTCACCGGCGGTCGCGGCCTCGTAGGTCTCGGCGACGGCGGCCGGCGCGATGTTGGACAGCGCGGAGATGAACCCGGTTCCCCCCAGCGGGATCAGCGGCAGGCACAGCAGTTCGATCCCGGACCACATCAACGCCTCCTGGCCGCACAGGTACATGGTGCGGGAGAAGTGCTCGAAGTCCTTGGTGGTCTCCTTGATGCCCACGATGTTGTCGTGATCGCGGAACAGCCGGGCGAAGGTCTCCGGGGCCAGGTCCACCGCGGTACGGACGGGCACGTTGTACGCCACGATCGGCAGGTCCGGGAACTCCGTGGCAACCGTGGAGTACCAGACGTAGAGCGCCTCCTGGGTGGGGCGGGCGTAGTAGGGGGTGATGATCAGCGCCATGTCCGCCCCGGCGTCCCGGGCGATCGAGGTCAGCTCCAGGGTCTCCTCCAGCTGCGCCGTGCCGGTGCCGGGCAGGAACGGGACGGCGTCACCCACCTCCTGGGCCACGGTGCGGATCGCGGCTGCGCGCTCGGCAAGGCTCTGGGAGGAGGGTTCACCGGTAGATCCACCGATGGAGATGCCCCGAGAACCGTTGGCCAGTTGCCAGCGCACCATGCGCCGCAGCGACTCGTGGTCCAACTCGCCCTCGTCGGTGAACGGGGTGAACACCGGGGCCAGCGCACCGGTGATACCGGCGGGGTCGGAGCGGAACTTCATCGTGTTCTCCTCGGAACTCAGCCGGGTGTGGAGCGCCAGGCGTCGAAGGCCTGCCGCCACTTCTCGTTCATCGGGTACAGCCCCTGTACCGACTCCCCCGCCGCGACCATCTCGGCGATGAAGGTTTCCTCGGCCTCCTGGTCCTCGGCGTCCCGGAGTACCTCGGCCACGAGGTGGGGTGGGATGACCAGGGCTCCGTCGTCGTCGGCCACCACGACGTCCCCGACCTGCACGGTGGTACCGCCGCAGGAGATGGTCACGTCCCTCTCCCAGGGCACGTGCCGCCGGCCCAGGACGGCGGGGTGTGCCCCGGAGGAGTACACGGGCAGGTCGAGGTCAGCGACGGGGGCGGCATCGCGCACCGCCCCGTCGGTGATGATGCCGGCGGCGCCGCGCACCTGGGCCCGCAGCGCGAGGATGTCCCCGAGGGTGCCGGCCGAGGAGTCGCCGCGGGCCTCCATCACCAGGACCTCGCCCGGCCCGATCGTGTCGATCGCCTGTTTCTGGGCGTTGTACCCCCCGCCGCACCCGGCGAACAGGTCCTTGCGGAAGGGCACGAAACGCAGCGTGCGGGCCCGGCCCACCAGCCCGCGACCCGGGACCAGGGGGCATACGCCGTCGATGGAGACGGTGTCGTAGCCGCGCCGGCGCATCTGCACCGACAGGGTGGCCACGGCGACCGCTCCCAAGCGGGCCCGCAGATCCTCGGTGAGAACGAACGGGGGTTCGCCGGGGGCGACCTCCCGGCCCCAGGCGTCGGCGCGCTGGGCCTCGTCGACCTTCGGCGGATGGCCCCAGTCGGGCAGGGCGGGTCCCTCGATCACCTCGGTGTGCAGCCGCCCGGTGCTCAGGCCCGGATCGTCCGGGCAGGACACCTCGACGGCGATGTGCTGGCCGGGTCGGGCGACCGAGGCTCCCGCGGGAGTGCCGGTGAGGATGACATCACCGCGGTGCAGGGTCATGACGCGGGACAGGTCGGCGATCATCAGGGCGAAAGGGAACAGCAAGCCGGCCGTGGAGTCGTCCTGGACGAGTTCGTCATCCAGCCAGGTGCGGATCGCAAGCCGGGCCGGGTCGAGCCCGGTGGCCTCGAGCAGCCGCGGGCCGATCGGGGTGTAGCCGTCTCCACCCTTGGAGCGCACGTTGGAGCCCTTGTCCGCATACCGCAGGTCATGCAGGCCCAGGTCGTTGGCGGCGGTGACCCAGCCGACGTGGCCCCAGGCCCGTTCCGGCGGGACGCCCCGCGCGTCGGAGCCGATCACCAGGGCGATCTCGCCTTCGAACCCGAGCAACTCGGTGCCTGCCGGGCGGACCACCCGGCCGGAGCCGGTGAGCGAGGAGGTGGTCTTGAGGAAGTAGGACGGATGCGCCGGGGTTCGGCCACGCTGAGCGGCACGCGAGGCGTAACTGAGGTGGACCGCGATCACCTTGCCGGGCCGGTGCCCGAGGACGGCGGTGATCGGGTCGTTGCTCATCTGCACCGGCTCCTTCGCCCAGGACGTCCTCGAACGATCGTATACGATCCCAATCCTGCCGCCGCCACCCCCCGGTGTCAACAGGTGGACGGGCGTGGGAGTGGCCCCCACGGCACACCTGCTGACCGGGCAGCGCCTGCGCCACGTCCCGGCCGCCTATCGATCCGTCCGGTACGCCCGGGCCGGTCGCGGACCGGGCGCATGATCGCCGCTGACCACATGGGACAGCGCCGCCGGGCGAACGCGTGACCTACAGCGAGATCAGCACCAAGGTGGTGCCGAACACCAGCCCCGTGGCCACCAGGGTGATCGTGGTGTAACTGAGGATGTCGCGCATCTTCAGCCCCGCGATGGCCAACAGCGGCAAGGCCCAGAACGGTTGGATCATGTTGGTCCACTGATCGCCATAGGCCACCGCCATGATCGCGATCGCCGGGTCCACCGACAGGCTCTCAGCCGCTTCGAGCATGACCGGTGCCTGCACCGCGAACTGCCCACCGCCCGAGGGCACGAAGAAGTTGACGGTGCCGGCGGCGACGAAGGCAAGCAGCCCGAAGGTGTACTGGTTCGAGATGGACACCAAGGCATCGGAGATCACCGTGATCAGCCCGGTACCGGCCATGATGCCCATGATCCCTGCGTACAGCGGGAACTGCAGCAGGATTTCTCCGACGTTGGAGGCGGCCTTCTTGGTCAGCGCGATCAGTTCGAACGGGTTCTTCACCAGCAGCAGGATCAGGGCCAGGAAGCTCCAGTTGACGAGGTCCAGAGTCAACGTGCCCCCACCGGAGAAGTGGATCACCAGGTAGCCCACCAACATCAGCCCGGTGAGCAAGGTGGGCACCCGGGAGGCGTCCACCCGGTCCGCGGGGGTAGTGACCTGCTCGGCGACGTCAACCTCCTTCTCCCGGGCATCGACCTTCAGTGGCACGATCGCTTCCGTGCGCCGTGGTGCCACCAGCAGCAACGCCACGGCCACCAGAATGATCGCGGCACCGGCCGCGGCGATGTTCCACGGGGTGAAGATCGTCTCGGTGATCGGCAGCGGCTCACCGAGTCGCTCGGCGACGAAGGAGTCCGGCGTGGCCGCCAGCAGCGGACCGGACGCCGAGTAGCCCATGTGCCAGACCACGAAGCCGGAGAAGGCGGAGGCGACCAGCATGGCGAAGTGGATCGGTTCGTCACGCCGCCGGAACTCATAGGCGACCTCACGGGCGAGCAGAGCACCGGCCACCAGGCCCAGGCCCCAGGTGATCAGCGAGGCCAGCGCGGCGATCACGAAGACCAGCACGTAACCCTGCATGGCTGTCCTGGGCCGCTTAGCCAGCCACACCAGGATCTTCCGGACCGGGCCGGTGTTGGCCAGGATGTACCCCAGCAGCAGGATGAGCGCCATCTGGGTCATGAAGGCGAGCAGCCCTGCCAGTCCGTTGCCCCACTCCTCCACCACCTGCACCGGCCCGGCGTCGGTCAGGATGAGGGCGAGCAGGACCACCACGAACGTGAGCACGATCGCAAAGACCAGGGCCGAGGGGATGAACCTCTCGACCAGGTTGTTCAACGGGCGCATCAGGCCCGACAGCACCGCACCGCCGCCGGCCTTCTTCTCCTCTTTCGTCGTTCCCTGGCTATTCGGGTCTGCCATGTCTCCTCCTTGAGTACGCTCCCCGCCCGGCTTCTCGGATCCGACCTGAACGCCGGGAGGGTAGATGGGCCGGGTGGCGACGATGCCACCCAAGCCTCAGCGTGGCACAACCAGGCAACGCGCGGACGGCACTTCGGGCTGGTCCGGCCCAACGCCGCGTGCCGCCGTCGGGTGCCACCGCTGAGTACCCCTGCGTGGCACCGCGATCACCTAGGACAGTTCGCCCCGCACGATGCTGTTTCCGCTATGGGCCGGGTCGCCGTCGTAGGGCTCATCGGAGACGTCCACGATCAGGAACTCGCCCATATCGAGGTTGTCGGGAACGTCGAAGACTCCCTCGGATCCGACGAGGACGCCGAGGCTGATCAGCCGCTCCAAATCGCTGTCAATGAGCCAAACCTCGCGGTACCCCTCGCCCAGGCCGGGGTCGAGTTCGACGTTCAGCACCCGGGCACCGTCGACCTCGTGCAACGCTGCGGCGCCGGCGTCGGCCTCGCTCCACTCAGGCAGGGGCGCCAACTCGGCCGTGGCGAGCACCTCGGGCGCCGAGGGCGTACGCAGTTGGTCAGCCACCACGGTGGCGCCGACGCCGAGCAGGAAGGCCGCCGCAGCCACCCAGGCCGTGCGCCAACTCCGGGATGAGCGCCGTGCCAGTTGCGGAACGGGCGCGCGCACCGGCTCGGCAGGTAGCTCGGGCGCGACCGCAGGCAACTCGGGCGTGCCGGCCGCCCCGGAGCCTGCCGGCCCGAGGAGTTCGGCGCTGATCCGGGACCAGACGTGCTCGCCCGGGCGCTCCAGGCCGGGCTCCCCGGCGCCGGCCCGCCCCGCGCTCACCACGCGTCGCAGCCCCTCGAGTTCCTTCCGGCACGTCGCGCACTCGGCGACATGGCGGCTCTGTGCGCGCGGGACGCCCTGCTCCTCCCCGAGAGCGAGGAGGGCCAACGTGCCATCCTCAGGATGCTCCATCGGTCACCTCCAGCCGATCGCGCATACGTTGCAGACTACGTTTGATGTGGGACTTGACCGTTCCGAGTGGCAGATCAAGCCGCCCGGCGATCTGGGAGTGGGTCAGATCCTCGAAGAATGCGAGCCGCATGATCGTGCCCGGCGGCTCACCCAGACGGCGCAGTTCCTCGGCGATCACCACCCGGTCGATGACGACGACGGGATCTGCCCCGGCCCCGGCCGGCCGGCGGGCAACGACCTCGGCCGCGTCCTGCGCGCGGCCGTGCCGGGTCCGGCTCTGATAGACGTCGACGATCTTGTTCCGCGCGATGGCAACCAACCAGGAGTGCAAGCGAGCACGGGTCGGGTCGTACCTGTTCCGACCCTGCCATGCGGCCACGAACACCTGCTGGGTGACGTCCTCGGCGTCAGCAACCGAGCCCAGGGCTCGTAGCGCGATCGTATAAATCAGCGGCGACCACCGTTGATAGACCGCACGCATGACGCCGTCGTCCTCGGCGACGAAGGCACGCTCCAGCGCGAGTTCAGGAGCCTGCGCTACGTCGTCGCTCATCGTCCGCCCATCCGGCGCAATCGTGGCTCCATGGTGGGGCCAACCGGAGATTCGATCATCCTTGGCGCAGGCTAGCAGTGACGACGATGTTGTCGGTGTAACTACCGCGCGCCTCGTCCCACTGCCCGCCGCAGGTGATGAGCACCAGCCGCGGCTGCCCATCGCGCCGGAAGTGGTCGGCCAGGTCGATGGTCTCCTTGGCTTCGCTGGTGACGGTGAGGACGTCATAGGTCACCTCCGTCCCATCCGGGCCGATGAGGTCAATCGAATCACCTGGCTGGGCTTGGCGAAGGTAGTGGAACGGACCGACGCCGGTGGTGAAGGAACCGTTGTGTGCAGCAACGACGATGGATCCGTTCCCATCGCCCAGTCCGGGACCGAAGCGGTACCACCCGGCCCTGTTGGCGTCGTCAGGGATCTCCATCTGCCCGTCCGCGGCAACCCCGACGGGGTCGATGTCGAGGGTGATGTCCCGCTCGGCATACTCCAACCGCACCGGCGGGGTCCTGGCCTCGGGGCCGGCAGCCTCGAGCCTGGCGGTGCGGACGGCGACCTCGACCGCGGGTGATTCGAACTCGCCGGGGACGGCCTGCGACTCGGGTGCGGTGGCTTCGGTGCGCCCCTGCTCGTGCGCCTCCGGCGAGATCGCGGAGGGCTCCGGCTGTGCCGCCGCGGCGTCGGTCGGCGCAGACCGGCTCGGTGGCTGCGCGACCGGGGTCGCGCAGCCACCGAGGATTCCGGCCAGGAGCAGGATCACGAGGGACAATGCTTTCGTCCTGAACAATCGAACTCCTACTCCGCCCTGTCTCCAGTTGCTCTTCAGTTAGTCGAGTGTGCGCCCTGGTTGCGGCCGCGCAATCCCAGGAGGGCCAGCAGACCAACCCCGAGAGTGATCACGACCCAAGCAAGCGGCGCCATGCCCGCTTCCTCGACCGGGATCTGACCGGTGGGCACACCACCCGGGGCCGAGTGCAACCCATCGACCGTCTGGACCGCCAGGTCCAGCGAGTCCTCCTCCAGGCTGCCCCAGGCGTAGACGATCGTGAGCGATCCCTCACCGACCGTGACGTCGGCCGGGCCCAGCACCGGGTCGGTGGTGCCGGCTGCAGCCACTGCGGCCGGGACGGTCCCGGCGGGCAGGTCGAGGCTGGCCTCGTCGGGGTTGGCCAGGTCGGTGATGACGGCCTCGTCACCGGCCAGGATGTCGACCGCCGGAGCGGCTGCGGTGTGCCGCACGATCAGGCGCCCTTCGCCCGCCGCCGTTTCGGAGGTGTCGTTGGTGAACAGGGTGGCGGTCGGCTCGCCGTCGGCGTCCAGGTGGGCCACCGCGGTGTAGTTCATCCCACCGTCCAGACTCAGGTCCACCGGCCCGAGGGCCGGCTCACTGTCGTCGTCGGCGTCGGCTGCGGTGATCGCCACCGAGTAGGTGCCGGCAGGCAGTTCGAGCGGGCCGGCCAGGTCACCGGGTTCGAAGTCGTCCAGGGTGAGTTCACCATCGACGTAGACGTCGACGACCATGTCCGGCACACCGTGCAGAACCGAGAGTGCGGCGCCGGGTTCGGTGGTGTCGGCGAAGGCGGGGGCCGCGGCGAGTGTGACTGCCGTGAGGCCGGCCAATCCGGCCAGCGCGGTGCGACGCATGTGCATGATATTTCCTCCATCGGATGTGGCCCGGGTGGGCCGGTGGGTGTTCGCACCGGTACTTTCTGGCGAGGACCGCCGTTTGGATGCACCTCGGCCGGAAATTTTTCCGATGAGTTCCGTCAGGGCCTGAGGAAGTACTGCTCGGATCTACCCGAAGATCTACCGCCGGAACCTTCCGAACGGCACAATATGGACACCACCAGGCGGTTGGCCGGGCCACATCGGGTGCGGCTGCCGCACCAAAGAGGGGGCTGCCGCACCGGAGAGGGGAGTACGTGCATGGCTGAGGCAACCGAGGCAGCGGCGCAGACGCCGTGGGAACCGCCGCTGGCAGGCTCGGAGGTGGAGCACCTGCTCGGTGCCCTGAACCGGCTGCGCACCACCTTCCGCTGGAAGACAGACGACCTGGACGCCGAGGGCCTGTCCCGCACTGTGGGCGCCTCCGCGCTGACCCTGGGCAATCTGCTCAAACATCTGGCGTGTGCCGAGGATGAGAAGTTCGGGATGGCCCTGTCCGGTGCGGCCTACGGGCCGCCATGGGCAGGAATGGTCGACTTCGACGGAAGTCCGCACGACTACATGTTCAGCACCGATGGGATGGGGCCCGCGGAGTTGTACCGCGGGTGGGACGAGGCGGTGCGCCGATCCGACCAGCGCCTGCAGGTCGCTCTGGCACACCAGGGTCTGGACCAGCGAGTTGCCCTGGGCGCCGACGAAGGGTTGGAAGTGAGCCTGCGCCGGCTGCTGTACGACCTGGTGGAGGAGTACGGGCGGCACACCGGCCACGCGGATCTCCTCCGGGAGGCCGTCGACGGTCGGGTCGGCGAGGACCCGCCGCAGGGTTGGAGCGCCGTGAGCGGGAACTCACCGGTCGGAATTTCTCCTGGCAAGTGAATCGACGGCAGGCCGGGAAACGGCCGGCAGGGAAGGAGTCGCGATGGCTGACACACCCGATATCCGACCGGTGGGGGATCTGCCCGACGCGATCGGTAAGACCGCTGCCCGCGAACTCGCGGGCAACGGCATCACGAGCCTGGCACGGGTGGCTCAGCACTCCCGGAAGGAACTACTGGCCATCCACGGCGTGGGCCCCAAGGCGATCGCCATCCTTGGCGACGCCTTGGCTGCCAAGGATCTGGACTACCGCCCTTCCTGACCGCCTGCGAGGATGCGTCCATGTCCGCCTCTGAACAACTCCGAGCCGAATTCGAAGAACTCGCTGCGCGCGTCGGCAAGGCCGCCCATGGCCGCGGCGCGCTCGTGGCGACCGCCGAGTCCCTGACCAGCGGGCAGGTGGCCGTCCACTTGGGCGCCGCACCCGATGCCGGTGCTTGGTTCGCCGGTGGTGTGGTCGCCTACACGGTCGAGGCGAAGCAGCGGGCCCTGGGCGTCCCGCCCGGCCCGGTGATCTCCGAGCAGTGTGCCACCGCCATGGCCGAAGGGGCGGCGCAGCAACTGGGCGCAGACTGTGCCGTGGGCGTGACCGGTGTCGGCGGGCCCGATGAGCAGGAGGGTGAGCCGGTCGGGACGGTGTTCATCGCCGTGCACACCCCGGAGGGCACCACCTGCGAGCAGCATCACTTCGACGGCGACGCGAAGGAGATCCTGGACGCCACCACCCGCAGGGCACTGGAACTGCTCGGCCAGGGGATCACCGATGTCGGCACCGAGGCCCAATAGCGGCGCCGCCCACCGCGCGGGGGTCTAGCCGGGGTTTAGCCGAGGAGTTCCCGCACCCGCAGCGACTGTTCGGCCAGTTCCGGGGGCGATTGCTCCGCCCCGTCGAACCAGGACACCGCCGGCCCATCACCGGCGAGCCGCCAGGTCCCGCAGACCACACCACCGGTGATCACCAGGTTCGCTCCGCGGCTGACGGCCGGCCGGTGTTCGGGCGGGACCACGTGGACGTCGGCGGTGCCCGGGCCGAGCACCCACTGGTCGTGTCCGGTGAGGAACCGCACCGCACCGGTAGGGCTGGCGGCCTTCAGGTCCTCCACGTGGTCGGTGTGCACCAGCGCGGCCTCACCCTCCACCTCGATCTCGGTGAGTTGCTCACCCAAGCCGGCGAGCCAACCCGCGATGCGCTGACGGCCGGCGCCAAGCCCCTCCCCGAGCCAGTAGTGCACCCGCTCGGGTGTGGTCGGGCCGTAGGCGGACAGGTAGGCGAGGACCGCCTGCCTTCCCGCCTCCTGCAATTCCGGCAGGCCCGGCCAGTACCGGTTCTGTGCCAGCGCCTGGAGAGTGACCTGTCCGTTCCTGGTGGGGCCGAAACACACGTCCCCCTGCCAGAAGAAGGGTTTGAGGAAGGTGTTCGCGGCCGAGAGCGCTGGTCCGAGGTGGGCGAACCTGGCGCTCGTGGTGACCTCGGCCGCGAGTTCCTCCAGTGTCAGCGGCCCATCAGCCAGGGCCTCGCGGACCGCTGCCCGAAGCGCCGGCCACTCCCCCGGCTCCACCCGGTAGTGGTCGCGCCAACTCCGGCGCTCCCACATCCGGCTCGCGGATCGCAGCGCCAGGTAGAGGGCCGCGCTCGCGGGGGTCATCAGGTAGGTTCCGCCACGGAACGCGAACACCTTGACCACACTGCCCTGGGCGAGTGCCCGATCGAGTTCGCCCGGTTCCGGCTCGGTCTGGCGCACCCGCACCGCGTACCCAGGGTTGCCCGACCAGGCCGGGATGGCACCCAACCGGCCCACGACCTCCTCGGCCCGAAGCCGGCCCGCCGGCGCGAGCAACTGCCGAGCCAATCGCCAGGCCAACGCCTGCGCCCAGGTCACCCGCACCGCGCTACCGCCATCTCGGATCCGGCGCAATGACATCCCTTGTGGACGCCCGCCCGGCAGCCCAAGACCAGGCCATAGGGACTCTCCCCCACCAGCCTCGTTGCCATGGGCCCATCCTCGCGCCCCCGGCCCTCGTCGCACCTGGGAGGTTGTCCACTATACGTGCGGGTGCCGATGCAGGACAATGACGACGACGGAGAGGCGACCGAGCCGAATACGGCCACCGGGGCGCCGCTCACCTCAGGAGGAGACCACACATGGCTGACACACACGAATCCAAGGACGACTCGGCCAAGGGCAAGAAGACCTGGTACGAGGAGTTCACCGTCTCCGGGAACGAACTTCTCGACCAGGTGAAGAAACTCGTTGCCGAAGGCAATGTGCGGCGGGTGTTCATCAAGAACCCCGAAGGTCGCACCCTGCTGGAGATCCCACTGACGGTAGGCGTGGCCATCACCGCCGTGACCGCGGCGTTCGCGCCCATTCTGGTAGCGGTCGGGGCGATTGCGGCGCTGCTGACCTCCGCGACGATCGGTGTCGAAAGGGAAGACCCCGACGACGACGCGGGCGGCAACCCAGACTCGACGGCGGGCGACGGGCCGCCCGTCCTGGAGCAGTAGTCAGGCACGGACCGTGGCAGGCTGGGAGCATGACGACGATTGCTTTCACCGGTGGACATGTCCTGCCCATTGATGCTGACCCCTTCGATGGCACCGTGGTGGTCACCGACGGGGTGATCACCGCGATCGGACCGAAGGCGAAGGTCCCGCGGGGCGCCGAGGTGATCGACGCGACCGGCCAGTGGGTGCTTCCCGGTTTCGTCGATGCCCACACCCACCTGGGTACGCACGAGGAGGCCGAGGGCTGGGCCGGCAGCGACGTCAACGAGATGACCGACCCGGTTACCGCCCAGGTCCGGGCGCTGGATGCCATCAACCCCCGGGAGACGGGGTTCGCCGACGCCCTGGCCGGCGGTGTGACCGCGGTGTGCGTCAATCCTGGGTCGGGCAACGTCGTCGGCGGACTGTGCGTGGCGATCCATACCCACGGCGAGGTGGTCGATGAGATGCTGCTGCGCTCCCCGGCGGGGCTGAAGTCGGCGCTGGGTGAGAACCCGAAGAGGGTGTACGGCGACAAGAAGACCATGCCCTCGACCCGGTTGGGCACCGCCGCGGTGCTGCGGCAGGCGTTCGTCGAGGCGCAGAACTACGTGGCCAAACGGGATGGCGCCAAGGGCGACTTCGATGGCCGCGACCTCAAGCACGAAGCGGTCGCCTCGGTACTCGCCCGGGAGATCCCGTGGCGCCAGCACGCCCACCGGTCTGACGACATCGCCACCGCGCTGCGGGTGGCTGAGGAGTTCGGGTACGAACTGGTGCTGGACCATGGCACCGAGGCGCACCTGGTGGCCAAGCAGATCGCGCAGCGGGGAGTGCCGGTGCTCATCGGCCCGCTGTTCACCAGCAGGTCGAAAGTGGAGTTGCGCGAGCGCAGCCTGACCAACCCCGCCAAACTGGCCCGGGCCGGGGTGGAGATCTCCATCATCACCGACCACCCCGTGGTCCCGATCAACTTCCTGGTGCACCAAGCCACCCTCGCGGTGAAGGAAGGCCTGGACCGCGACACCGCGCTGCGCGCGATCACACTGAACCCCGCCAAGGTGATCGGCATCGACGACAAGGTCGGATCGCTGGCCAAGGGCAAGTACGGCGACATCGTGCTGTGGAGCGGGGACCCGCTTGATGTCATGCAGCGCGCGCAGCGGGTGTTCATCAAGGGCCAGGAGGTCTACGCCTACACCGCCGATGAGGCGTAGTCGGGCTCGGTCGGGGCGAACGGGCATACCCGACGACGCGGTCAGGCCAGTAGTTCGGCGTCACACCCCAGCAACCGATAGGTCGACATGGCGCGCCGGTCAAGTGTGACCAGCGTTCCCGACGCCTCCCGTACCGTGGCCGCTATCAGTGCGTCATAACTGGGGCCACCGGAGATGCCCGAATTCGGGAGTTCCCGGACGATTGCATCTCGATAGGCAGGTGCCGCCAACATTAGGGGCGCCTCGGGGAAAACCGCATCCAGGTAGCGGGCAACGATGCTGGGGTGAGCACGGTGCGGGGCAGGCAGGCGGGTGAGCACGCTGTAGACCTCCACCATGGCGTGGGCAGCGATGCCAGGCCGTCGGGCGACCTCGTTGCGCGCCACCTCGTGTGCCTCGTGCCAACTTGCGAACGCTGCGATCACAACGCCTGAATCGACGTATCTCACCGTCGCACTTGTTCCAACGTGGCACGAACTGTTTCGGTGGTCAGCGGCTCGATTGGCTCGTCGGTTACTGCAACGGGCACCCCACCGGACTCAGCAAGATGCATCCCTGTCCCGGAGACGTCGAGGCTGATGCGGCCGTCCACGATTGCGATGTCCAGCACGTGGCCAGGCAGGAGCCCGAGCCGTGAGCGAATCTCCTTGGGGATGACGACGCGGCCACCGCCATCAATGGTTGTACGCATGGGTTCAATCTACCATTGCGCCAGCGCCGTGAATGTCGTGCGGTGGAACGGGGCCCGCTCCACGAAGGCCGCAATCACCCCACCATTCGGGCTGCGGCGGCTCCGGTCGCGAACGGAGGGGCCGACGGCGGCGGCCGGCTTGCGCAGCAGGTCTCACCCCACCAACGGGTTGACCACGCGCAGAGCCGGAAACCAGGAGAAGTCGCGGTCGGCAGACCACAGTTCCCGCACCCCGTGACTCAAACAGATGGCCGCGACTCTGGCGTCGTGCACCCTTGCTCCGGCCACGCCGGGGGAAGCAAGCAGCAAGTCTCTCAAGATATCGCCATGGTCCGCAGTTTCCGTCAGCACCTGGGCATGGGGCAGATGAAGCAGACTCCTCATCGCCTCAACGGCTACCGGCACGGCCGTCGGAGGGCTGTAGATCCGCGGATGGGTAATGATGGCGAGGAACTCGTGCAGACACGGCCATGGGATGCCCCACGGGGCGCGACCCGTGGCCACCTCGCGCAGTAACCGCAGGGCCACGGCGTGATGCGGGCTGTCCTCCCGGTGGGCGTACACCAGCAGATTGGTGTCGAGCGCGATCACGACGGCAAACCGTAGGAGCGGTCGAGGGCCTCCTCCGGGGTAAGGCCTGCGATGAGACCCTGGCCTCCCGTGGTCGGGAACTGGAAGTCGATCCGACTTGAGGCCGAGCGCCGTTCGATCTCGCTAAGTAGGCCCGCCACCACCAGTTCGCGCAAGGTCGCCCCCTCTCGTCTGGCGACTTCCTTGGCCCGCTGCGCCAACGCATCAGGAATGTCGATCGTCGTCTTCATATGGGTTACCGTATCATCCGGCCCGTACGCCCGTATCTACGCCGGGCAGGGGCGGCGTAGCGGCCCAGGCCCTTCCGCACGGCGCCGGACACGGGTGCACGGGTGCACGGGTGCACGGGCGATCGCAGCCGATTCACTCCTGCAACTCCCACGTCCCGCACCCCTGGGAACTGAAGCCCGAGTCGCTCGCGGCAATGGTCACCGTGGTTGGCCCGGAGGTGAAGTCGTTGGCGATGATGTCCCCGAACTCACCCGAGAATCCGGAGAGCCGCTCCCAATAGCAACTACTGGCGCCTTCGGTGCGGTAGACGCCCGGGTCGATGTCCTCCCCCACGCGCCAGGTTCCGTTGCCGAAACTTCTCTCAGCGGCGGCCGCAGCAGCGTCGGCTTCCGCTTCCTCGGCTGCGGCGATCTGGCCCTCCGCTTCTTCAGCAGCAGCCAGGGCGGCGTCGCGTTCGTCGGTCATGGTTTCGAGTTCCCCAGCCAACTCATCGCGCTCGGCCGTCACCTGCTCCAGTTCTTCCGCAACGTCCAGGCTTCCGCTCGCGGCCTCCATCTCAGCGGCAAGTTCATCACGCTCGGAACTCACCACCTCCAGTTCCTCCAGAACTGCATCGCGCTCAGCCTCCACTTTGGCCAACTCGGCGCCGGAGGCAGCAGCACCGTCGTCGGCGCTCCCCCCGCCGGCTGCGATGCCGACGGTGAACGCCAGCACTCCGGTCAGGACGGGGATGATCCACCTGCTGCGCTTCTTGGGTCGGCCGCGGTTCGGCTCCGGGTCCGGTTCGTCCGAAGCGGACCTGGCATGGGCGGAATGCTCGTTGTTTGCCGGCCTGGGTGATACCTCGTAGGGGCTCGGGTGGGAGGCGTTCTCGGGAGGCCTCGCGCCAGCCTGGCCATAGGGATCCTGCGGGTAGTTCGTCATCGCACTGTCCTTTGCTTCATTCGGTGGTGATCATGAGGTCGAGTCCGGAGTTCGGGTGGTAGCTCCAGGTCGCGGCGAAGCGGTCCCAGGAGTCGCTGACTCGACCATCGAGTGCCCTCGTGGAACCGATCTGGGTGGTAATGCGTGCGGGCATGTCGAGCGCGCCGTACACACAGAGAAGTCCGACGTAATCAATGCCGATCGAGTTCTCCTCACCAACGGTCTGGAGGAGCAGCGTGGCGCCCCCATCGGCCAGTCGGACGCCCAGTTCGTCCTCGTAGCCGCACTTTTCGTAGGCGGTTGCAAGGGGGCCCGGTCGCGCGTTCCAATACGCGGCTCCCGCACCAATCAGGGCCACTGCCAGCACCACGACACAGCCGACCCAGATTCGGATCCGTCGCTGACTTCGCGCTTGAATCTCCGCTCTGACCGAGTAGCCCGCGACGGGCGTCCCCCCGGCGGCCAGCGCCCTAGCCACGTTGCGGTGCACTTCCGGTTCAGCGTGCGCTTCGCCGGGTCCAGTTGCTTGGGCGTTGCGCCCGCTGCCTTCCTCGCCTGGTTCGGTACCCATGGTGCCTCAGAACCGGGGAAGGGCGAGCAGGTTGTTGGTCTCTACACCGTCAGCGGCGGTGGTGATGTAGGGCACGCCGGAGGCGCTCTGGCGGACCACGACCTCGGCCTGCTGGCGAGTGGTGTCATTGTGCGAGCGGCATCCCTTGCCGCTGACGATGTGGCGCACCGCCTGCTCCCGGGTCATCAACCACAGGGCACCGGTAGTGGCGAACGAGTACTGCACGGCGGCGATCTGGGTGCTGTGCATCCCCGGATCGCTCACGCGCACTCTCCGGATGTAGATCATGGTGGGCTCCTGAACTCGAAGGACCCGGTCCGAACCGGGATGCCCGGACGCTAAGTTCCGTCGCCACGGCCTGGCTACGTTTGGCCCGATAAGCCCCTTTATCAGGATTCGCGATAAACACAACCTAATCAGCGCCTAGAGTGGCACCACCACCTACTCCGGGAGTCGGCCATGACGCATCCCAGCGCCACGGACACAGCGTCCGCCGGCGATGCTGCGCCTGGCACGCTCCTGTCGATGGCCGACATCGCCCGCCTCGCCCGCGTCCGCCGGCCGGTCGTCACGATCTGGCGACGGCGCAAAGCCACGGGCACGGACCCATTCCCCGAACCGGTCAACCCTGGTGCGGATCGGCTGCACTTCAATGCCAGCCAGATCGCCGCATGGCTCACTCGCACCGGCCTGGGCAACAACCCGACGGTCAGCGAGGACGCGCCCGCGTACGCCCGGACCGACGAACGCTGGCACGAGGCCACTGCCTTCGAGGCACGCCTCGCGGCCCTGCTCACGTTGAAGGCCCTCACCGACGCAGACCTGACCGATCTCGAGGCCGAGGCTCTCATCGACCTCGCCGATGACGTCGACCCACACGATGAGTTCCTCTTCAGCGAGCTCTCCGCAGCCGCCGCCTCCCCCGGCCTCCCCGCCCACGCCGAGTCCGTGGCCAACGCCGCCTACTCCGCAGCCGCAGCATTGGAACGCTCGGTGCAAGACGGTTCGCGGCACAGTGAGCATGGCGCACACGCCCTCTCCCCCACCGCCCTCACCCTGGTGGCCGACCTGGCGAACGCCCTGCTGCCGGGCGACAGTGACGAAGCCCATTTCGCCGACCCCCGCCCCGGGAGCGGCGACCTCCTGATGGCCGTACGCTCCCGACTGCCCGAGCAGATCAGTTCGACCGCCCACACCAGCAGCACCGGCAGCCCCGGCGAACGCGCCACGGTTCGTCGTTTGGTCGCGAGTGGTTGGATCCGACACCCTCTCGCCCAGGAACCGGGACAACTGCCCCACGCCGTGGTCCTCGCACACTTCCCGGCTGCTGACGAAACGCCGCTGACCACCCTGCAGGCCATCGACAACCTCGCCCTCGAACTCGCCCCCGACCAACGCGCCGTCATCGTCGCCCCGGCCCAGGTCCTGATCGACCCGCTCACCGAGCGCGCGGCCGACAATCTCCGCGCCGGTCTGCTGCGTCTGGACAAGGTCCGCTCCATCGTGCGCCTACCTGCGGGCTGCGTACCTCGCCGGCCCCGGCAGATGATGGCGCTGTGGGTCCTGGGCGCCGCCCACCCGGACGTGCCCGGCGAGCGCCGCTGGACCACGATCAGCGACCTCAGCGACGTCTCCTTGACGGCCGCGGTGAGCACCGACGTCGTCAATGACACCCTGGCCGCGATGGGTAACGAGGCAACGGTACGCGCCCACGCCTTCCACTACTCCCGCCGGATCGCTGCTCGCCGGGTAATCGCCACCTCCGGGCCACTGATTCAAGGTCCCACCACGGCGCCGCCCCGGCGCCTGCGTGACGGTGCCGAGGTCGCCCAACGCATCACAGCCCTGGGTGAAAGGCTCGACGGCGACACTCACCCGCCGCTATTGCCGCACCTGGATCTGGTCCCCACCAACCAGACCCGATTCACGCGGGCCCCCGGTGCGCAGACCGTGCAGCACTGGCTCGGCGCGGGTGCACTGCAGTTGCTTCCTGGACACCGCATCGATGCGGAGCACCTCGGCGCGACGTCCGGAGCCCCGATCCTGGACGCGGACCGCCTCGACCGCGGCCAGTGGGGACCGGGCACCCCCCAGCACATCGGACTTCTGGCCCTGGCCACCCACTACCCGGCGGCCCGGCTGAGTGAACCCGGGGACGTCGTCTTCACCATTGCCGGGGGACTGCGCGCTGTGGTCGATACCGACGGCGGTGGCGTGACGCGCTTCCCGGTCCGCACCCTGCGGGTGGTAACCGACAGCGCACTGGATCCGGAGATGGTGTGCTGGGCGCTGAATCAGCATGGCCGCGCTGGCGGTAACGCCTGGCGCTCGGTGGCCGTACCGCCGATCAGTCCCGACGAACGTGTGCCGTTGCGTGAAGCAATGACGGCGATTGACCATGCGCAGGCTCAAGCCATGGAACGCTTGGAAGCATTGCGCGACCTCAAGCACGAAGTCCTCGATGGCTTGAGCGCCCGATCCCTCACTTTTGATTCCACCCAAGCCGACGAAGGACCCTAACGACGTGCCAGCGCAACGCAAAAACGCCACAGCTGCACCGAGCACCATGAAGGAACTCAAGGACACGCTGTGGAAGGCCGCGGACAAGCTCCGCTCCTCCATGGACGCCTCCCAGTACAAGGACGTGGTGCTGGGCCTGGTGTTCCTCAAATACGTTTCCGATGCCTTCACCGAGCGGCGCGAGCAGATCATCGCCGAACTCGCCGCCGACGGCATTGAGGGCGACCAGGTCGACGCGTTCCTGGATGACGTGGATGAGTACACCAGCCGCGGCGTGTTCTGGGTGCCGCCGACCGCCCGGTGGGAGTACCTGGCCACCAACGCCAAGGGCCGTCCGGCTTCAGGTGCCGAACACGCCCGCACCATCGGCGAACTCGTCGACGACGCGATGGACCTGATCATGGGAGCCAACCCCTCCCTGGCCGGGACGTTGCCGCGGATCTACAACCGGGACAACGTAGACCAGCGGCGCCTGGGCGAGTTGATCGACCTGCTCAACAGCGCCCGGTTCACCGGCCACGGCGCCACCAAGGCCCGCGACATCCTGGGCGAGGTGTATGAGTACTTCCTGGGCAAGTTCGCCGCCGCGGAAGGTAAGCGCGGCGGGGAGTTCTACACGCCCCCGGATGTGGTGCGGGTGCTGGTGGAAGTGCTCGAGCCGTACTCGGGTCGGGTGTATGACCCGTGCTGTGGGTCCGGGGGCATGTTCGTCCAGACCGAGAAGTTCCTGCAACGCCACGACACCGAGCCCACGGCGATTTCGGTGTACGGGCAGGAGTTGAACGACCGCACCTGGCGGATGGCGAAGATGAACCTGGCCATCCACGGATTGAATGCCAACCTGGGCACCAAGTGGGGCGACACCTTCGCCCGGGATCAGCACCCCGATGTCCAGATGGATTACGTGCTGGCCAATCCCCCGTTCAACATCAAGGACTGGGCCCGCTCGGAGGAGGACTCCCGCTGGACGTTCGGGGTGCCCCCGCGCAACAACGCCAACTACGCCTGGATCCAGCACATCCTGTCCAAACTTGCCCCTGGCGGCAGCGCCGGTGTGGTGATGGCCAACGGGTCGATGTCGTCGAACTCCAGCGGCGAGGGGCAGATCCGCGCCCAGATCGTGGAGGCGGATCTGGTGTCCTGCATGGTGGCGCTGCCGGCGCAGTTGTTCCGCTCCACCGGCATCCCGGTGTGCCTGTGGTTCTTCGCCAAGGACAAGTCAGCCGGTGCCGGTGGGTCGGTGGACCGCACCGGTGAGGTGCTGTTCATCGACGCCCGCAACCTCGGCCACATGATCGACCGGGCCGAGCGGGAACTACGCGAAGAGGACATCGCCACGATTGCCGACACGTTCCACGCCTGGAAGGGCACCCAATCGGCAATGGAGGCGGGGCTCGAGTACGAGGACGTGCCGGGCTTCGCCTACTCGGCCACCCTCGCCGAGATCAAGGAGGCCGACTACGCCCTCACCCCGGGAAGGTACGTGGGCGTGCCGGAGGTGGAGGACGACGGCGAGCCCATCGAGGACAAGATCGAGCGCCTGACCAAGGAGTTGTTCGAGCAGTTCGAGGAATCGGCGCGGTTGGAGCAGGTTGTGCGTGAGCAGTTGGGGCGGGCGCTATGAACACCACCCCTGTGCGAGATCTGATTTCTGCAGGTCATCTACGGGTGGAGGATGGCAACCACGGAAACGATCGTCCAAGAAGGAATGAGTTCACGACATCAGGTATCGCGTTCGTTCGTGCTGCAGATATGACGAGTGGACGTATCGACTTCGAGGGTGCAGGGAAGATCTCCTCCACTGCCCGCACACGAATTAGGAAAGGGGTAGGCGAGCCAGGCGACGTACTTTTATCCCACAAAGGAACCGTGGGTCGAGTTGCTATCGCGCCAATGAACGCCCCAGACTTCGTTTGTTCGCCGCAGACGACCTTCTGGCGCAGCCTGAACGGGGAGGTTCTCAACCAACGTTACCTGCAATTTGCGCTAGAGGGTCCCGACATTCAAAGTCAACTCAAGGCAATTGCGGATAGCACTGATATGGCGCCGTATGTCAGCTTGACCGCGCAGCGTTCACTCAGACTCAACCTTCACCCAATTGAGGAGCAGCGGGCGATCGCTGAGGTGCTGGGCGCCCTCGACGACAAGATCGCCGCCAACTCTCGCTTGGTCGATACCGCTGACCAATTGGCAACTCTGATGACGCGAGAGAGGCTTGAGGGCTCTAGCGCACCCCTGCACACCCTCGCCACCGTCACCATGGGAACGTCACCTAAAGGTGACACGTTCAATGAGACTGGCCAAGGTGTGCCCTTCTTTCAAGGAGTTCGCGACTTCGACGTGCGATTCCCCCGGGAACGAATCTGGACGACTAATCCCATCCGAATGGCCAAGGGCGGCGACATACTGGTCAGTGTCCGTGCGCCAGTCGGCAGAGTCAATCTTGCGCCGGGTGATGTCTGCATTGGTCGAGGGCTCGCTGCCGTCAACTCCTCGACCGATCAACAGTTCACTCTCTTCCACCTTCTTAAGCAGGCTGGCGCCGTCTGGCAACCCTATGAAGCAGAAGGCACCGTTTTCGGCTCCATCAATAGAAAGCAGTTGCATGACCTGGAAATTCCGCTAATCCGCGAGTCACACCGATCAACTCTCGAAGCCAAACTACGGGCCCTCGAAAGCAGGATTCGTACCGCACTCTGGGAGAATGAATCCCTCGCCGCCACGCGCGACGCCCTTTTGCCTGCCCTCATGTCCGGCAGGCTCCGCGTGAAGGACGCCGAGCGCCAGATCGAGGAGGCGGTCTGAGGATGCGATCGCCGTCGGAGGAAGCCTGGGAACAACTGGCCATCGAAGTCCTGGGCGAACTTGGTTGGCAGCCAACCACAGGCACCGCCATCGCACCGGGGGCAACCACCCCCTTCGGTGAGCAGGAGCGGCACGCGTGGGACGAGTTGCTCATCCGCCCACGGCTGCGCGCCGCGCTGCGCCGGCTGAACCCCGACGTCCCGCGCGACTACCTCGACCAAGCCCTCGACGTCATCGGCTCGGCCACCTCCCAGGACGCGATCACCGAGAACCACCGCATCCACGACTTCCTCGTCAACGGTCTGCGCCTGCCCTACATCGACTCCGACGGCAAGGAGCAGAATCCCACCATCCGCCTGATCGGTGCCGACCCGGACCACAACGACTGGCTCGCCGCCCGCCAGGTCACCATCACCCGCGGTGACGTCACCCGCCGGTTCGACGTGGTGCTCTACCTCAACGGGATGCCGGTGGGCATCATCGAACTCAAACGCGCCGGTGCCGCTCAGGCCGATACCGCCGCCGCGCACGCCCAGTTGCAGACCTACCTGCGCGAGTTTCCGCTGGCGTTCCGCTTCGCTGCCATCACGATCATCTCCGACACGGTGACCGCCAAGTACGGCACCCCGTTCACCCCGCTGAACCACTACTCACCGTGGAACGTCTCAGATGACGGCGAAGCGCTAGGTGCCCACTCGCCGTCGTCCATCAATGAAGGTGACCAAGACACGGCACTGGACCGGGTGCTGCACGGCCTGACCCGAACCGACCGGTTCCTGACGTTCCTCACCCACTACGTCGCCTTCGATGAGACCAAGGCAGGCCTGATCAAACGGATCGCCAAACCGCACCAGTTCTTCGCCGTCGAACGGGCCGTCGCCAAGACCCTGGAGGCGGTGGACTCCCACGGCAAGGCCGGCGTGGTGTGGCACACCCAGGGGTCGGGCAAGTCGATGGAGATGGAACTCTACGCCGCCCAGGTGTTGCAGCGTCCGAAACTGCGCAACCCCACCATTGTGGTCATCACCGACCGCACCGAGTTGGACGGGCAACTCTATGAAACGTTCCGACGCTCCCAACTGCTGCCCGAGCAACCCCAGCAGATCCGGCGCCGGGAGGAGTTGCGTTCCGAACTCGCCAATCGCATCACTGGCGGGATCTACTTCACCACGCTGCAGAAGTTCGGGCTGAGCAAAGCCGAGCGCGACTCAGGCATGACCCATCCGCTGCTGTCGGACCGGCGCAACATCATCGTGATCGTCGACGAGGCCCACCGCAGCCACTACGACAACCTTGACGGCTATGCCCGCCATCTGAAGGACGCACTGCCTCGGGCCACTCTCATCGCCTTCACCGGCACCCCGATCTCCTTTGCCGACCGCAATACCCGCGAGGTGTTCGGTGACTACATCGACATCTACGACCTGACCCGGGCCGTGGAGGACGGCGCCACCGTCCCGGTGCACTTCGAAAGCCGGCTGATCAAGGTCGACCGGGCGGAAGACCTCACTCCTGAGGACATCGACCGCGCCGCGGATGAGGCCACCGAGGGCCTGGATGACACCGAACGGGCGCGGATCGAGAAGACCGTGGCGGTGATCAACGCGCTCTACGGCGCACCGGAGCGGATCGCCACCTTGGCCGAGGATCTGGTGCAGCACTGGGAGGGCCGCCGGGAGGCGATGTTCGAGGCGCTCGGGACCGAGGAGAACCCGCGCACCCCTGGTAAGGCGATGATCGTGGGCGCAACCCGGCAGATCTGCGCGGACCTGTATGACGCGATCGTTGCGTTGCGACCCGAATGGCACACCGACAGCGAAGCCACCGGCACAATCAAGGTGGTCTACTCCGGCGACGCCACCGACCAGCCGCCGATCTCTGATCACGTACGCCGCGATTCACAGAACAAGACCATCAAACAGCGGTTGCGCGACCCTGACGACGAACTGGAACTGGTGATCGTCAAGGACATGATGCTCACCGGCTTCGACGCCCCGCCGCTGCACACGTTGTACCTGGACCGCCCGCTCAAGGGTGCACTGCTGATGCAGACCCTGGCGCGGGTGAACCGCACCTTCCGGGGCAAGCAGGACGGCCTGCTGGTGGCCTACGCCCCGGTGGCGGACAACCTGGCCCGGGCGCTGGAGGAATACACCGACACCGACAAAAAGGTGCGCCCGCAGGGCCGGGACATCTCCGAGAGCGTGGACGTAGCGAAGGATCTCATCGGAGCGTTGGATGGGCTGTTGCAGGGATCCGGGTGGCGGGACCGGATGGCCCAGCCGGGCGTCCGCGCTTACGCCAATGCGGTCTCTGCGGCGGTGGAGTACCTGCGCTCGCCCATGACGCCGGGTAACCGCGTGAGCGGTGAGGAGGAGTCGCTGGCGGCGAAGTACCGGCGATTGTCCTCGCGGTTGGGCCGGATCTGGGCGATCGCCGGGCGCTCCGATGCGCTGGCCGGTGTGGCTGATGATGCGCGCTTCTTCGAGGAGGTGCGGGTGTGGATGGCCAAGCGCGACGCCGAGGAGCGTCAGGCCAACGGTGAGCCGGTGCCCGAAGAGGTGCAGCGAATGCTGAACAAGTTGGTGGCCTCCGCGGTGGTCTCCGAAGAGGTGATCGACATCTATGGCGCCGCCGGTATCGACAAACCCACGTTGAGCGATCTCGATACCGGCTTCATCGCCAAGATGAAGGAGGCGCCCAACCCGCACCTGGCGATCGAGGCGCTGCGGAACATGCTGCTGGAGGAGAGCCGCACCGCCGCGCGGAACAACGTGGTGCGCCAGCGCGCTTTCTCCGAGCAACTGCGGGATCTGATGACCAAGTATGTCAATCAGAACCTGACGTCCGCGGAGGTCATCGCGGCCCTGATCGACATGGCCAAGGACGTGGCGGCTGAGCCACACCGCGGTGAACAGTTCTCTCCGGCGCTCTCAGATGATGAGTTGGCGTTCTATGACGCGGTGGCGACCAACGAATCAGCCGTCGCCAAACTGGGCAACGGCGTGCTGGCCGATATCGCCCGGTCACTGGTGGAGGTGATGCGCCGGGATACCCGTACGGACTGGACGGTGCGGGAGGACGTACGCGCGAAGTTGCGTTCCTCGATCAAGCGGTTGCTGGCCAAGCACGGTTACCCCCCGGATAAGCAGCCCGCGGCGATCAAGTTGGTGATGGACCAGATGGAGTCGCTGGCTCCGGGGTATGCGCTGGACAGTGAGGGCCTAAAGATCCGCCAGTAACCAGCCGGGCCCGGGGACTGCGAACTTGACGCGCGACTCTCCGAGGCCGCCGCCATCGGTGGCCAACGAGGCAACCTCCGAACTGTCCCATCCTGCGACCAGGATCTCCCCCTCGCGCACCAGGATGTGTTGCGGCCACCGAACGCCCGAGTCCTGCTCGGTCACCAGGACCGGAGCCTCACCTGAGACGTCGAATAGCGAGATCGTGTCATACCCACGGTTGGCGAAGTACACGTGCCGCCCATCCAGTGACAGTTGGATATCCCCGGGGTAATTGCGGGTATGCCGGGTGCGAGCCGGCCCAGTGCGGGTGGTGCTCGGCACGGACTGCACTTGGCCGTCCCGAGGGTTCAGCACCAGCAGGTTCGACCCAAGTTCGCCGGTAATCGCCAATCGACCGTCCGGCATCTCCGCGAGGTGGCGGGGGCCGGAGCCTGCCGGGACCGGAAAAGTGCGCAGCTCCTCCAGGCGCACGGACCCGGAGCCCGCGAAGACCTCAAACTCTCGTATCAGGTCCGCACCCAGATCCACCACCCAGGCGCGGATACCGTCATCACGCTGCTGGAAGACCACCTGATGCGGGTGTGCCGCCTCTTGGCGCTCACGCTCGGGCCCCGAACCCTGCAGTTGCACATAGTGACCCTCACCGGCGAGTGAGCCATCGGACTCCAGGAGCCAGCACGCCAGTTGACCGGAGGTGTAGTTCGTGACGATCAGCACCGAGCCGCTGGGGTCGACCGCGAGATGGCACGGTTCCAGTTCGGCAGGACCCGCGAGTTGGTCGCTGATCAGCCGGCCCGCACCGTCCGCGACCGAGATCGCGACTACCTGGCCCGGCTTCGCGACACCGGCGGTGCCGTAGACCACTGGCAGGCGTGGGTGCCAGGCCAACGCGGAAAGTTGCTCGATCGTGGTCAAGGTGGTTCTCGTCCAGCCATCGTCTTGATAGGCACAGCGGACGAGCCCGTGCTCAGCACCGGCGCCACGGGAGGCAACGAGGAAGGAGTCAGCGTTCATGAGGAGCACCCTTTCGATCGACTGTGACCGCGATTTCCCGCAGCCTATGCGGTAGCCGGCTGCACGCCATGGTCAGCGTGCCGTCCCAATACACCGGGGCTGGACACCTGCCGGGTCTCACCCTAGTATCCCAACATGGAACCGCGTTCCACGTCATATCACTCCCAGGGTCTCACCCGGGCTCTTCGCGTGCTCCGTACGCTCGGTGCGCACGACGAGCCCATAGCCTTGGCGCAGTTGTCGCGCCAACTTGAGTTGCCCAAGTCGACTCTGGTGCGACTCCTCAGCGTGCTGGAAGCCGAGGGATTCGTGCGCAAGGCCACCGATGCCCCGACGTTCGAATTCGGTGACGCGCTGATCGAGATCGCCAACAACGCAATCCATCGCGTCGACGCCGGGACGGTCGCGGCCCCCCATCTTCGCCACCTCGCCGAAGCGACCGGATACACCTCCAACGTGGGCGTACTTGCCGGAGAGGCGGTGCTGCACCTTCGGGTAGAAGAACCCCAGCGCGCCCTCCGCTTCAGGTCAAGCAGCGGATCGATCGACCACCTGCACTGCACCGGCCTCGGCAAGATGCTGCTGGCCACGCTGCCTCATGACGCACGTGCTGAGTACCTACCGCCGGCTCCCTATCCGACATTCACGCCAAGGACCCTCACCACCTTGCCTCAGCTTGAGAAGGAGTTCGACCGGATTCGAACGAACAGGTACAGCGTCGATGATGAAGAGCGGGATTCCGGGGTTATCTGCCTCGCCGTACCGGTTCCCAATGATCAGCAGGCCGTCTGTGCGGTCAGTATCGCGGGCCCCGCGGGCGAACTGACGCCCGCGCACCGACTGGATGTACTTCAGGCCCTCACCGAGACCGCCGCCGCTCTCGGCAGTGAGAGCCGCTTCCTGAGCGCACTTCGCGCGTTCAGAGACGCCTACCCCATCCCCCACGAAGGAACTTCATGATCGTCGATGTGCATACGCACAACCTGCTCCCTGAGCATTGGGGCTCCGAGCACAAAGTGAACTGGGAGCCTGCCTACGGCGCACCGTACCCCTCCATTACCCCGGACCAGTACGACGCAGCCATGCAAGCGGCGGGGATTGACGTCGCCATCGTGTTCGGACTGGCCGCCTCACGAGCAGGTGTCCATACCCCCAACAGTTACGTCGCCGATTTCTGCTCGAAGGCCACCACTCCCACGATCGCCTTCACTGCCATCGACCCATTGGACGCGAACTGGCGTGAACAACTGGAAGAGGCTCAGAGCCTGGGTTTCCGCGGCGTCAAACTGTATCCAGTCCTCTCCCTCTTCGACCCGCTCGCACCGGAATTTGACGACTTCTACCGCTTTCTGCTCAAGCACCGCCTCGTGGCGCTGTGGCACATGGGTGCCACCCCCAGTCCGCAGGGACGCCTCGCTCTGAGTCAACCGCTGGTCGTCGAGGAAGTGGCTCGGCGATACCCCGATCTGGTCCAGATCATGGCCCACATGGGCCATCCTTGGCAGCGCGACGCCAACATCGTGCTCCGCAAGCACAAGAACGTCTTCGCCGATGTCTCCGCGAGTTGGTCGCGCCCGATGGACGGCTTCTTCAGCCTCGTACACGCCCAGGAGTGGGCAGTCACCGACAAGTTGTTGTTCGGCAGTGACTACCCGCTGTGGGAACCCAGAACAGCGATCGAGCAGTTCACCCAGTTGGCTGAGTTGCGAGCAGGAAACCTCCCGCATGTGCTCGAGGAAACGGTACAGGGCATCCTGCATCGCGATGCCCTACAACTGCTCGGCCTCGACGACCCACGCCCCAAGCATTCCTAACCACCATCACCTCATCCCCTGATGACCCTGTTCCTCGAAGGAGCGCCATGCCATCCCCTGATAATCCGGCACCTGCCGCCGAGCGAGGCCACGCCCTTCACAAGAAGGCCTCGCAACTGATTCCGGGAGGGGTGAATTCAGCCACGCGCAATATCGGGTATCCCGCTGCGTTCAGCCACGCCCGCGGATCGACGATCACCGATCTCGATGGTCGGGAGTTCGTCGACTACCACTGCGCATTCGGGGCCACGCTGCTGGGGCACAACGACGAGCGCGTGAACGCTGCCGTGGCGGAGACCTTGGGCACGATCGACCTCGTTGGACTGGGGATCACCGACCTCGAGGTGCAGGCCGCCCAACTTGTCCACGACCTCATTCCGTCCGTCGAGATGTCGATCACGACCATGAGCGGGACAGAGTCCACGTTCCAGGCAGTACGGTTGGCCCGGGCGGCCACAGGCCGCAAGTATGTGCTGAAGTTCCAGGGTTGCTTCCATGGGTGGCACGACGCCGTAGCCCGAAACGTGGCCTCATCCGCGGAAAGCGCGTGGGGGCACGACCCCCTTTCGGCTGGAATTCTCGACGATGCGCTCGAGGCCACCCTGATCGCCGAGTTCAATGACCTTGGTTCGGTGGAAGAGGCGTTCGAACGCCATGCCGGGCAGATCGCGGCAATCATCCTCGAGCCCGTTCCACACAACGTGGGCGCCGTGCTACCCACAGATGAGTTCCTGCGCGGCCTACGCGAACTGTGCACCAAGACCGGCACTGTGCTCATCTTCGATGAGGTCATCACCGGTTTCCGACACGCTGCCGGCGGCTACCAGGAATTGTGTGGGGTAACCCCCGATCTGACCGCCTATGGCAAGGCCATGGGTAATGGCTTCCCGGTCGCCGGCATGGGCGGGCGGCGCGACCTCATGGAGCAATTCAGCTCCGCCGGCGGCGACGTCCTGCTGGCCGGTACCTACAACGGCAATCCGGCATCCATGGCGGCCGCCGTGGCCACCATGACAGCGATCAACGATCCTGAGGTCGGCTTCCACGACCATGTCTACCGGCTCGGTGAGCGCATGCGATTCGGCCTCGCTCAGATCATGAAGAACCATGACGTCCCCGCCGTCGTCACCGGGATCGGGTCCGTCTTTGTCACGTACTTCCTCAGCGGGACCGTCAGCGGCTACCGGGACTTGCTGCGGAACAACGATGTCGCCTATGCGGAGTTCCATCGCCGGATGATCGATCAGGGATTCATGATGTACCCGATGACCCTCAAGCGGAATCACATCACCCTGGCTCACACCGCAGACCAGATTGATCAAACCCTGGCTGCCACCGATGGCGTGATTTCTTCGATGGTCCGGGACGGAGTGTTCGACCGCCCAGTCCACCGCGTCGCCGACCGCGCACAGAGCCTTCCCCCGAGGTGACCTCGACGCCACCTGCCCCGATTCGGCCCTAGACCCGACCTCGTCCGGCCCGGGTTCACCGGCCATCCCCTCATCCTGCTGTCCGCATCGCGCGCGGCCAGCACCCCATGCGGCCACGCCGTGCTTGACCGGTCGAAGACCGCGCCCTACAGTTCAGTTCACCCCGATGAAGCGGAGTTCACAAATGAGAAACAGATCAGCCACGCCAGGCGGCCCCTCCATGAACCGACGTAACTTCCTCCTCACGGCGGGCGGCGCCGGCCTCGCTGCAGCGGTGGGAGTGGGCACGCTCACGTCCTGCAGTTCCGGTGGCGGCGACTGGGACGGCCAACTCCGGATGCTCGGGTGGGACTTCCAGCCCGAGATGATCCAACAACTTGTCGGCGAATGGTCAGAGGCGGAGGGAACCGACGTCGAAGTCTCCATCATCCCGAACCTGGGATACTCCGCCGCCCTACAAACCCGGCTCCGTGGCGGTGATGCCACCGATCTCTACTACAACTTCGCGTACAACTCGCAGAAGTTCGTCGACCAGGGCTGGGCATCGACGCTCAACGATCTACCGGGAGCCGACGATCTCATCGCGGACCTCTTCCCGAGCGCTCGCGGAACCTACGTCAACGCCGATGGCGAACTCATTAGCGTTCCCTACTTCTCTGCGGTGCACATGCTGCACTACAACGAGAGCATGGTCGCCGATGCGGGTTTCAGTTCGCCCCCACAGACGCTCCAAGAGATGTACGACCAGTCCAAGGCGATGAAGGACCAGGACATTGTGTCCGCCCCCTACGTCGCCTACTGGGTCAAGGAGTTCTGCGAGGAGTACCTGCACACGTACCTCCTCAACGAAGGCATCACCGCGTTCGACGACGACGGCAATCCGGTCTTCGCCGACGATCCGAAGACCGAGGGCGTCTTCGAGTGGTGGCAGACGATGTACACCGAAGGGCTCGCGCCGTCATCGGTGCTCAATGATGACCCCGGCGTCCTGTCCAACCACATGGCACAGGGCGATGCGGCCTTCTTCGTCCTGCATCACTACTTCCTCACCTCGATACGCGACCTGGAGGGCCCGGAGTCCGCCAATGTCCAGATGGCCGCGATCGGTGGCTCCAACCACACCTTCCAGATGGGCGAAGTTCTCCAGCTGGGCGAGGTCCAGAATGACGAGGCTCGAGCCGCAGCGTGGGAGTTGATGAAGTACTACGGTTGGAAGTCGCCCGAAGGAGAGTTCACCGTCTCCAACGCATGGGCAAGCGCCGGAGGGCTCGCTGCCCCTTATCCGGGCTTCTTCACCGACGAGAACGTCCAGGACTCCTACCCCGACTACTACGACCTGTCGATGCTCTCGGATACGTTCGAGACCGGTTCGAAGGTCGTCGCCGCCCGCACCCTCCCCTGGTACCCCGACTTCCAAGCGAAGGTCGGCGACGTCATCCATGCGCTTCTGCTGGGCCAAATCACCCCGGCTGAGACCGTCAGCCAACTGACCGAGGCCGCAACCTCCGCGCAAGAAGGTGGCGGTCTGTAGTTCCATGGCTTCCAAGGCACCCTCCGTTCGCAGAGGGGTGTCGGTTGCCGGAAGCCGAAGCGTCGGCCCGCTCGAAAGTTCGGGCCGACGCTTCGGAGTCCGCCTCGTCGCGCCAGCCGCCGCCCTTCTGGTCATCCTCCTGCTCATTCCCACCGTCCTCACGGTGCTTTACAGCGTGCACAACGTTCCGGCCGACGGCCGCGGCCTGGGAGAATTCACGGGCCTTCAAAACTTCCTCATCGTCTTCAGGAGCGATGTCTTCTGGCACTCGATGTGGGTAACGTTCATCTTCTCACTCGGATTCGTTCTGTTTTCCACCCTGATCGGCCTCGGGTGTGCGGTCCTGCTCAACCAGGAGTTCATCGGACGCGGCCTTGCGCGCACCTTGCTCATCATTCCCTGGGCGACCCCGTGGCTGGTGCTCGGAATTCTGTGGAAGTGGTACGCGGACGGGTCGGTCGGTGGCCTGAACGCCCTTCTCACCACGCTCGGGATCACCTCCGAGTATTACGACTTCCTCTCCGACCCCACCTCGGCCCTGGTCCTGGCCATCGTTGCTGCGGTGTGGCGGCAGGCGAGTTTCGCGGGCATTCTCTTCCTTGCCGGCTTGCAGACTCTCCCCGGCGAACTCGCCGAGGCAGCGGCCCTCGACGGAGCGGGCACATTCAAGCGCTTCTATCACATCACCATTCCGTGGCTGCGACCCGTGCTCATCACCGTCACGGTCCTTAATGTCATCTACGCGTTCCTACAGTTCGACGTCATCTTCGCCATGACCCAAGGCGGCCCCGGAGACGCGACGCAGGTGCTGAGCATCCTCATCTACCGCCAACTCTTCGTGGTCACCAATATCGGCCTCGGCTCCGCACTCGCGGTGATCCTCGGGGTCATCGCGCTCGTCGGCGGTCTCGCCACCGTGAAGTTGCTGTACAAGCGCGAAGAGCAAGGAATGGCAGGCTGATCATGGCCCAACTGACTCAACGCAGACCTGCCACGCAACCCCGTGCGCGACGGACGAACCGATCAGGCGGTCGGCGCCGCAACCCCTGGCTCACTGCCTTCATCTACGCGGCCGCCGTCGTCTTCGCCCTGTGGATCATCCTCCCGGTGTGGTTCCTGGTCGTCTCCAGTCTCATCACGCCAAGCCAGATGGGATCCAGGTCCTTCCCACTCATTCCGGACTCCATCACCTTCAACAACTTCATCGAACTACTCTCAGGAGCAGGCGCCAGTGTCGGCAGCGATACTGCGGGCACTCGACTCATCGGGTCTATCGCCAACAGTCTGCTGGTGAGCACGGTGCTTGTTGCCCTCAACCTCGTCTTGGCCGGGTTGGCGGCTTACGGCCTGTCGCGCTTCCCGTTCCGGGGATCTCGGGGGTTCGAACTCGCGGTTATAGCGACTCGTGTGGTCCCTGCGATCGCGATAATCGGTCCGTTCTTCGTCGCCTTCAGGCTGATGAACATTCTGGACACGCCGTGGGCACTCATCATCAGTTACAACGTCTTCACGCTCCCACTGGCAATCATGGTGTTGAAGAACTACTTCGACCAACTCCCCAGGGAGATCGAAGAGGCAGCAATGATCGACGGCGCCGGCCGGATGCAGACTCTTACCATCATCATCCTGCCCATAGCCAAGCCCGGATTGGTGGCTGCCGGGGTACTCATCTTCCTGGAAGCATGGAGTGAGTTCTTCTACTCCCTTGTTCTGACGAACCAACTGACCGCACCCCCGCTCCTCGTCGGATTCCAGTCCGTGCAACAGTTCAATTGGAGTTCCCTTGCGGCCGCCACGGTTCTGACCTTGATCCCACCGGTCCTACTCACCTTGATCTTCCAGCGACATGTGGTTGGTGCTCTAGCGGCGGGACACGATAAATGAGTAAGGCGATCACTGCTGTCGTCATCAGCGCCGGAGCATGGTCACGGACCAGCCACCTGCCCGCGTTGCGCGCCGATTCCGGCGTCGACATCGCGATGGTCACCAGCCAGAATCCGGACCGGGCCCGCGAACTCGCAGAGGAGTTCGCGGTTCCGCGTTGGTCCTCGGATTGGCACGACGCCCTCGAGCAGGCCCCATCCATCGCCGTCGTCTCCAGCCCTCCGGTCGCTCATGAGGAGCAGGTCCTCGCTGCCCTGAATGCTGGCTCCCATGTGCTCGTCGAGAAGCCGTTTGCGCTGAACTCGGGAAGTGCTCGACGCATGAACGCAACGGCACAAGCAGCCCATCGCAGCCTTCTCGTGGGATTCGGGTGGGTGGCAGCCCCGACGTTCCAGTTGGCTCGATCCCTCGTCGCCACTGGCGAGATAGGCAAAATCGAACTCGTCGATTGCCACCTGGACGTCAACACCCGAGCGCTGCTCAGCGGTGGCACGGACGGCGGATGGGGTGCTGCGGATGCCTCTGAACCACGCACCTACACCGATGCCGCCATCTCTGGGGGTGGTGCCGTCGCGGTATCGATGTCGCACCAACTGGGTCTCGTCCATTGGATCACCGGGGAACGATTTACCTCCGTCGATGCCCACACATTCCCACCGGGGGCCGACATCGATCTGCATGCCAGTACGAACTTCGGCCTTGAGCACGGTGGATCCGCAAGCCTGAGTTGCGCTTCCACACACCCCTATCTCGCGCGCCCTCAATGGCTGCTGCGCATCTATGGGTCGAAGGCCCAACTGACCGTCGATTCCGTGTCGGATGCCGCTCGGATGGTCGATGCCAGCGGTAGGGTGACCGAGTTCACACCTGAGCAGGCCAGCGGCGTCTATGACCCCGGGGCTCCGACCAAAGCGCTAGTCGATGCCGCTCGAGGCCGCGATGCCCACAGCGGCATGTCCGGTCCGCTCGCCGTCCATGTGGTCGAGGCATCGGATGCGATCTACCAGAGCGCGCGAACAGGCCGACGCGTAGCAGTACCGACGGAGGGTGCACATGGTTGAGGAGCGAAGCGTCCTATTTCGGAATGCGTCCGTCCTGGATGGAACCGGTCGGGATGCCTTCACTGCCGATGTCCGGGTGGAAGGCGACACCATCACCGACGTCCGGCCGGGCATCGTCGATGACCGGGCGGAGTCCTACGACCTACGCGGTTTGACACTCACGCCCGGCTTCATCGACATGCACTCCCATTCCGACATCCAGATCCTGGCCAACCCCGATCATGAGGCAAAACTGTCCCAAGGGGTCACACTCGAAGTGCTGGGGCAGGACGGCCTCAGTTACGCACCTGTCTCCGATGAGGTGCTAGGCGAACTACGCAAGCGCATCCGGGGATGGAACGACGACCCGGACATCCTGCACTGGGATTGGCGCACCGTCGCCGACTATTTGCGCCGACTGGATGGCAGCGCCGCTGTCAACACGGCCTACCTGGTTCCGCACGGAACGCTACGGATGCTCGTCATGGGCGATGCGGCGCGGCCGGCAACACCGGACGAGGTGCGGCAGATGGCCCAACTGCTTCACCAGGGCCTCACCGAAGGGGCCGTGGGCCTCTCCGCCGGTCTCACCTACGTTCCTGGCATGTTCGCCACCACCGACGAACTGGTGGAGTTATGCCGCGTCGTCGCCGAGCACGGTGGCTACTTCTGCCCCCATCACCGCAACTATGGCCCACAGGCCCTTGAGGGATACGCGGAATGCATCGACATAGCCAAACAATCCGGTGTCGCGCTGCACTTCGCTCACGCCCACCTTTCCTTTGATGTGAACCGTGGCAAACTACCCGGACTTCTTCGTCTGTTCGACGATGCGATCGCTCAGGGTGTGGACCTCAGTTTCGACAGTTATCCCTACCTGGCCGCAATGACGACGCTGAGTTCCCAGCTCCCCAGTTGGGCGCAACGCGGTGGGATCGAGGATCAGATCGACCGTCTGCGCGACCCAATCACGCGCGAGGAGATCATCACGGCACTCGACATCACTGGATCGGATGGCCATCAGGGCCTGACCATCAACTGGTCGGACATCCACGTCTCCTCCACACCGAGTGCCCCCGAATTCGAGTGGGTGACTGCCGGCGATCTGCGGTCGGTCGCCGCTGAAGCCGGACGCAGGCCCGCTGAACTGTGCCTCGACATTCTCATCGCTACCGAACTCGGTGCCTCCTGCGTCATGTTCGTGGGCATCGAAGAACACGTCCGCACACTCATGCAGCACCCACGCCACATGGTCGGTAGTGACGGCATCCTCGTCGGCGACCGCCCTCACCCCCGTTCCTGGGGGACGTTCCCGCGGATCCTGCACACCTACGTCCGCGAGGATCAGGTGCTCAGTCTCCCCGAGGCCATCCGGCACATGACATACTCGCCGGCTCAACGATTGCGGCTCGCCGACCGAGGGCAGATTGCATCCGGGTACAAGGCCGATATCGTGATTTTTGACCCGGCGACGATACGTGCCCAGGCAACGTATGAGCGTCCTCGCCAGCCTGCAACCGGAATCGAACACGTCCTCGTCAATGGGCGGTTTGCCATGAAGAACGGCAAGGTCACCGGCACACGTACCGGACGCGCACTCAGGGGAGCAGAATGAGCGAGAGGGGAGGGGTGAAGTCGGCACGACGCACCCTGGAATTGCTCGAAGCCGTGGCACAGCATCCGGACGGAGTGACCTTCAGTGCACTCGGTGACGTCCTGGACATCCCCCAGAGCAGCCTCTACGGCCTGCTCCAAACGGTGGTCGCCGCTCGGTGGCTGGTGTTGGACGAGGAGACGAAGAGGTACTTCGTTGGCGTCAAGATGTGGGAAGCAGGGCAGCGTTTCAAGCGAAGCCGCGAAGTCACGATCAGAACGCGGCAGTATCTCCTTGCAGCCCAGCGCACATTGGGTGAAACCATCCAACTCGGAATCCTGGACGATCTCGACATCGTGTACGTCGACAAAGTCGAGGGGACTCGCCCGCTGCGGCTCGTTTCCGATGTAGGCGGAAGGCTGCCCGCCTATGTCACCGCAATCGGCAAAGTCCTGCTGGCCGACCTTGCTGAGCAACGGCTCCTCGACCGCTTCGCAGGCGCAACCCTCGAGGGCTACACGGAGAAGACCATCACCTCAGGTGATGACCTCATCGAGCATCTCGGCACAGTGCGCCGCAAGGGCTACGCCACCGATCACGGCGAGTACTCTCCCGGCGTCTTCTGCGTTGGCGTACCCATCCGGGACGCTACCGGACGCGCCGTCGCTGCCATGAGTTGTTCAGTGTCACAAACCCTCATCGACCTAGGCGAGATAAATGAGCGCGAGATCGCAACCGCGCTCCAGCAACAGGCTACTCACGCGTCCGTAGCCCTCGGGGCCGAGCCTGCCGCAGGCACCCCCGGCTAATTCCCAGCATCTGCATCCAGAAAGGGTGAGATCAATGACGTTTCATGACCCGGCTGTTGAGATGGATTGGCTGGCAGTGGATGTTCCCACTCCTTCCCTGCTGCTGGATCTGGATATCCTCGATCACAACATCGATGAGATGGCGCGGCTCAGCAAGGAAGCCGGAGTCTCCTTATTGCCGCACGCGAAAACCCACCGCATCGGGGAAGTCGGGATTCGACAGATACAGCGCGGGGCAACTGGCCTCACAGTCGCGAGCGTCGCCGAAGCGGAGGGGTTCGCCGCGGCGGGCATCGACTCACTCTTCATTGCGAATCCCGCGGCGGACGAGCACAAGTTTGCTCGGTGTCTGCAGTTGTCCACCATCTGTGACCTGACCCTCGCGATCGATACCTTCTCAGGCGCTGTGGCACTTGCGCATTTCTTCGCCTCCCGGAAGGCGCGGATCAAGGTCATGATGGGAGTTGACAGTGGCTTGCATCGGGAGGGAGTGCGCCCCGAGGACGCTCCTGATCTGGCAAGGCGCGTCAATGCGTTGGACGGAATCGATCTAGTCGGAATCTATACTCACGAAGGCACTGTCTACGGCGCGCAGGACCCTGAGGACGTGGTGCGCCGATCGCGGCTTGTTGCGCAGGAGATGGTGACGACCGCCGAACGGATACGTCAACTGGACATAGCCCTGCCCATCGTGTCCATGGGTGCCTCGGCGAGTGCCCGGGTATGCGCGACGGTCCCGGGAGTCACCCAGATCCGGCCGGGAATCTATGCGTTCAATGATGCGGGTCAGGTGGCCCTGGGCAACGCCTCGCCGGAGACCGTAGCAGTGCGGGTGATTGCTACCGTCACCGGCCATCCCGAGCCCGGCCGCGCATATATCGACGCCGGATCCAAAGCCCTTTCCACGGACCTGCTGCCCGCGGCAACCCTTAGGGGCCTATATCCCGGGCACGGCATCATCGTGAACGCACCGGGTTGGGTCATCGAACGTGTTTCGGAAGAGCATGGCTGGCTGCGCTGGTACGGAGACGGGGAACCGCCGGCACTACCGGTGGGTACCCGCTTGGAAATTATTCCCAACCATGTCTGCATGGCTTTTGCAATGCTCCGCTGCGCGTATGTGATTCGTTCGGGCGAAATCGAGAAGTACTGGGAAACCTTCGGTGCCGGCTCATAAAACCCGTGACGGAATGGTCCGGTCAGGATCCTCAGAATGATGCCTTTTGAAAGGGAAACTATGATTTCGCTGGTACTTGAAGAGATCGGTCGGCTCGTCGTCGCAGAGGACGTCAAACCCGCGCCGGGTGCCGGGGAGGTTCGAGTCCGAGTAGCAGTCACGGGTATCTGCGGCTCAGACATCCACGGTTACACCGGTGAGAACGGACGACGGTTCCCTGGGCAAGTGATGGGCCACGAAGCCTCTGGATGGATCGATCAGATCGGGCCGGATAGCGAGGAGTTCGGGTTGAGCCTCAACCAGCCCGTCACGTTCAACCCCCTCGTCGTGCCACTTGACCAGGCGGAGAACTTCCGAGGCCGAGAGCAGCACTGCCCGGACCGCTACGTGATCGGCGTCAAGGCGTCGATACCCGCGGCATTCGCCACGCACGTGATCATTCCCAGCCGTAACATCGTGCCCCTGGGTCCTGACGTACCCGTCGAGCACGGCGCTCTTGTCGAACCGCTTGCGGTCGGCGTCCACGCCGTTCGGAGGGTCATGGCAGAACCGGACACCCGCTGCCTGGTCATCGGGGGCGGGCCCATCGGCCAGGCCGTGGTGCTCGCACTGAAGATGGCCGGCGTCGGGCAGATCTATGTAAGCGAGGTGGATTCCGCCCGCAGGGATCTCGTCGAGCAACTCGGTGCCCGCGCGTTGGACCCCCTCGCCGAACCTCTCACGACCGCACTCGATGCTCTGGGCGGCCCTGTCGGCGTGACCTTCGATGCGGTGGGCACCGACTCATCCGTTGCGGATGCGCTCTCCACGACCACTCGTGGGGGCCGAATCTGTCTCGTGGGAATGGGCAGCCCCGCTATCACCCTGAATGCGTTTCGCATTAGTACCGATGAACGCTCCTTGGTCGGGAGTTTCACCTACTCCGGGCAGGATTTCCTTGATGCCGCCGAGTATGTGTCGCGTGCCAGCAAGGAGATGTCGTTGCTCATCAGTCGAGAGGTCTCTCCGGCTGAGGCAGACTCGGCGTTCCGGTCCTTGGCCAAGGGGGACGGGACACCCGGAAAGGTACTCGTCCGTTTCAACGCGTGAGGAGGAGGTTCAAGCACGAGGCTCGTACCCGCGCGCTGATTCACGCGGTCGGTCGTCTCACCGGTACAAGGGGGGTTGGTCGATGAGGTGCACCAGTTCACTGTTCCCTGATTGCTGGGAGGCCACGCCGGCATCGCAGCAGGCCGCGGTGGCGTACCCGTCCCACGCACTGGGTCCGCTGAGTCCTCCGGCGCGAACGGCGTTGACCCACTCCTGGACCTCCTGATCGTAGGCGGGTGCGAAGCGGTCGTAGAAGTTCTCGGCGATTGCCAGGCTCTGCCGCACCTGCGCGGTCATCTGCAACCCGCTGGGGTGCCCGGCCGAGACCACACCGTCTTCGAACACCGCCTGGGCCTGTACCTGATAGCCGAGACGTGCGTTCATGAAGATCTCCACGTCCGCCAACAGGCCCGAGGAGGTCTGCATCAGCACCATCTGGGGATCACGCATCATCCCCTTGACGGTGCTGCGCCCGGTGCGCACATGCACTGAGGTGATCTCCTCACCGGTGAAGAACCGCAACGCATCGAATTCGTGCACCACCGAGTCGTTGATGAGCATCTCCTCGGTGAACCACTCCGGCGCCGCGGGGTTGCGGTGCTGGAAGTGCATCATCAGCAACTGGCCCAATTGTCCGGAATCGACGATCTGTTTCAGTTGGCGGTATTCGGCATCGAACCGGCGGTGGAAACCCACCTGGATCAACCGGCGACCGGCGCGCTGCTCGGCCCGCAGCACTCGCACCGCTGACTCAGGTTCGGGGGTCAGCGGCTTCTCGCACAGCACCGGCACCCCGGCCTCGATGAGATCCACCAGCGCTCGTTCGTGCAGCGCCCCGGGAGTAACCAGCAGCACCGCATCGACGACGTCGGCCGCGAGCATCTCCTCGATGCTCGCGAACGCCGGCACCGGTGCTGCCTGGATCCGGCTGACCTGCGCGCCCACCGCGCGAGCGCGGTCCATGTCAATATCCACCACGGCGCCAACAGCGGCATGCTGGGTGGTGCCGGCCAGTCGCTGGGCGTGGTTGGCACCCATCCGGCCCGTGCCGACCACGGCCACCCGAAGATCGCCGTCGGTTCTCACCGCTCACCCCCGCGTTTGCGCTGGTCCGGCTGCGGACCCAGGAACGGACGTTGCCGACCCTTGTTCAGGGCGTAGCGGGTATAGGCGCCGGCGGTGGAATCGAGGTCGGAGACCTGTGCCACCGGCACGTCCCACCAGGATTCTGAGTCCGGGGCGCCCTGGTACAGGTCGGACTCGATGTGGATGAGCACCGGGCCGTTGTCCTGCGGTAGCGCTTTGGCTGCTGTCACGGCCCTGCCCAACTCCTCGATCGCCGCCGGCCCTGGTGGGATGCGGAGCACCTGCACGCCCAGGGACTCGGCGTTGGTGGCCAGGTCCACCGGCAGCTCGGCGCCGTCGTCGAAGGTCTGCGTGTGCGGGTCCTGGTACCGGAACCGGGTGCCGAAGCGCTGGCTGCCCACCGTCTCCGAGAGGGAGCCGATCGAGGCGAAGCCGTGGTTCTGCAGGAGCACCACGATGAGTTTGATCCGTTCGGCCACGGCGGTGACCAGCTCGGTGTGCATCATCAGGTACGAACCATCGCCGACCATGACGACGACGTCCCTACCCGCCGCCGGTCCGGCACCTTCGGCGGACTCGGCCAGGGCGGCGCGCTTGAGGCCCAGGCCCCCGGCGATCTCATATCCCATGCAGGAGAAGGCGTACTCCACGTGGTAGCCGTAGGGGTCCTTGATCCGCCACAGTTTGTGCAGGTCCCCCGGCAGCGACCCGGCCGCGCAGACCACCACGTCCTCATCGGCCATCGCCCGGTTGACCGCACCGATGATCTCGGCCTGGGCGGGCACCGGCTGGTTCCGGCCGGCGAACGCCTCATCGACGCACGTCTCCCAGCGAGCCTTCTCCCGGGTCACTAACTCCGCACTCTCCGGCGCCACCCGGTAGCCCACCGAACCCAGCGCGTCCTGCAGCACCGGGAGGGTTGCTCCGGCATCGGCGATGATGGGCACGCTGGCCCCGAGTTTGTGCCCGTCGAGCCCTCCGATGTTGATATTGACGAAGCGCACCCCGCTGTTCTGGAACACGGTCTTGGACGCGGTGGTGAAATCCCCGTACCGGGTGCCCACGCCGATGATCACATCGGCCTGCGCGGCATAGGCGTTGGCAGCGGTGGTACCGGTGGAACCCACCGCACCCAGGCACAGCGGGTGGTCCCAGGCCATCGCCCCGACCCCGGCCTGGGTGTAGGCCACCGGGATCCCGCACGCTTGGGCCAGGTTCTGCAACTTCTCGGTTGCGAAGGCGTAGTGCACACCCCCTCCGGCAATCAGCAGAGGTTGCTGGGCCGCACGGATCAGGTCCACGGCGGCGGCGATGTCCACCTGCTCGGGGCCGGGTCGGCGGATCCGCCACCGCCGGGGCGCCAGGAACTCCACGGGCACCTCGATCCGCTCCGCCTGGACATCCTGCGGCAGTGAGATCGTCACCGCACCGGTCTGTGCCGGATCCAGCAGCACCTGCATCCCGGCCAGCAGCGCGCTGAAGATCTGCTCGGGCCGCTCCACCCGGTCGAAGAAGCGGCTGACCGGACGGAACACATCAGCGCAGGTCGCGCTGCGATCGTGGGGCAACTCCAGTTGCTGCAGCACCGGGTCCGGGGCCCGGGTGGCGAACTCATCGGAGGGCAGCAACAACACCGGCAGCCTGTTCGTGGTGGCCACGGCAGCACCGGTGACCATATTCGTACTTCCCGGGCCGATCGAGGTGGTCACCGCGTAGGTCTGCCGACGCCGGGTGTGCCGGGCGTAACCGCTGGCCTGGTGCACCAGTGCCTGCTCGTTGCGGCCCTGGTGATAGGGCATCAGGCCCGGAGCGTGCACCTGGGACTGTTTCAGCGCCTGCCCCACGCCGGCCAGGTTGCCGTGTCCGAAGATGCCGTGCATCCCCGGGATGGTGCGCACCTCGGTGCGCTGGCCGTCGATGATGTCCACGGTCCACTGATTGGCCAGGAACTCCACCGTGGCCTGGGCCACTGTCATCGTGCGGGTCCTCATCATCGCAACCTCTCCTCTTCCTCGCTGGTTCGGGGCTTCGCAGGGTCGCGACTATCCGGCCGCGCGCCACCACCCCGCAGCAACCCCGCGGCGACCTCCACAGCCCGGGCCACATCGCCGTCGTCGGGGTAGAGCAGCACCCGGCCCGCGGTCAGGCCCTGCACTCCGGGCAGCCTCAGCGCCGGAGCCCACGTCGCCAGGATGTCCTCGGTGCCGGCGGCGGCGCTGCCACCGAGCAGCACCGTGGGCAGGGTGGTCGCGGCCATCACCCGCTCCATCTCCGCCACCACGGGCAACTTCAACCAGGTCCGGGCCGAACTGCCGCCGAGCCCCTGTGCGATCGCCACGGAGCGCACCACCGCATCGGTGGATAGGTCGTTGACCAGTTGGCCCTGACGGTGCATCGAGATGAACGGTTCGATCATGGCTACCATCTGGTGCCGGTGCAGAGCATCCACCGCGCGGGCCGTGGCCTCCAGCATCGAGGTGGTGTGGGTGTCATCGAAGGCGATCCGCGTGAGCATCTTGCCGCCGGCGGCACCGATCGCGGCCAGGCCCGCAGCGGTGTGCCCGGTGAACCGGTCGTCGACCTCGTTGACCAGACCCGGCAGGCCGGCGCGGTTCATCGAACCGAAGAGGAGTTTTCCGTCCACGGCCCCCAGCAGCAGCAGGTCATCGAGGATGTCCGGGGAAGCCAGCACGCCGTCGACCCGGGGGTGGGCAAGGGCAGTCTGCAGCCGGTCCAACAGGTCCCGCCGATCGGCCATGGCCAACGGATCATCCTTGACGCCCAGGGCGCCGCGAGCAGGGTGGTCGCTGGCGAGAATGAACAGTTGCCGGCCCCGCTGCGGCCCGGGGTGGCGGGGCCGGGTCTGCGCCGCGCGCAACACCGCGCCGGGATCATGCAGGCGGGTCTCGGTGAGGTGCTCGTAACGCCGCGGGTCGCCGTCGGACATGGTCATTGCCTGGCCGGTGCCGGGTCGGTGGGGGCTTGGTCCGGTACCGGGCGGCCGGCCTCACCCAGCCGCTGGTAGACCTGCGCGGAGGTGGGCATCGCTTCGGAACACGCGATCTCCCCGGCCACGTGCGCACCGGCGGCGTTGGCGAAGTCCAACACGTGCCGCAGCGGCCACCCGGACAGCAATCCGTGGCACAGCCCGCCACCGAAGGCGTCCCCGGCCCCCAGTCCGTTGACCGTGCGCACGGCGATCGGGGCGGATGACACGCGGTCGTTCGCGGTTGCCGCCAGCACCCCATCGGAGCCGCGTTTGACCACCGCCAGGGCCACCCCTGCCTCCAGGAGTCGATCCGCCTGGGCATCGGCGCTGCCCGGCCCCACCGCGACCGCGCACTCCTCGGTGTTGCCCACCGCCACGGTCACCGCGGGCAGCAGGTGCTGGATCTGTTCACGGGCCTGGTCTTGGGAAGGCCAGAACATCGGCCGGTAGTCCAGGTCCAGCACCGTGTGCTGGCCGGCCTGCAGGTCCGCACGGGGCCGGGCCTGGTGCATGGCGAGTTGGGCTTGCCGGGAGGTGGGCATCGCCATGCCGGTGAGGGTGGACCAGAAGATGGTGGCCTCCCGCACGCCCGTGTAGTCGACCTCATCGACGTCGATCTGCCAGTCCGGGGCAGAGGGGCTGCGCCCGTAAAAGTACAGCGGGAAGTCCTCGGGCGGCCGGATCGCGCAGAACGTCACCGGGGTCTGCAGTTCCGGCACCGCCGACACCCAGCGATCATCAACCCCGTAGCGGCGCAGTTCCCGCTGCAAATAGATACCGAAGGGATCGTCCCCGACACGGGTGATCACCGCGGTGTGGCGTCCGTGCCGCGCTGCGGCTACCGCGACGTTGGTGGAGGAACCACCGAGGTACTTGCGGAACTCGGTGACGTCCTCCAGGCCCACCCCGATGTTGTCCGGGTAGATGTCCACACTGATGCGGCCGGTGGTGATGAGGTCATATGGCATGTGGGCTCCTAGCGAATCCGGGTGCTCGAGCCGCAGCTGCTCAGGTATCGGCGGGTGCGCGTGGCGATCGGAAGGGGGGTCTCGAAGGATGCCACCGGGTACATGTCCTGTTCCACGATGCAGTAGAAACCCCGATCCAGGCGCTCCAGTTCGGCGATGACCTCGGCCAGGTCCGGGGCGCCGCTGGGTGGTTCGACCATCACACCCGCCCGGTTGGCACCGGCCCAGGTTAGGTCCTCCCGGCGCACCCGCTCCATTACCTCCGGGTCCACCTGCTTCAGGTGCAGGTACCCGATCCGGTCCGGGTAGCGGCGGATCAGGTCCACCGAGGAGGCCCCGCCGTACTCAGCGTGTCCGGTGTCCAGGCAAAGGCTCACCAGATCGGGATCGGTTCCCTCGATGAACCGTTCGATCTGCTGTTGGTCGCACACATGGGCATCGGCGTGGGAGTGGAACTGCTGACGCAACCCGTACTCCTCGTGCAGTACGGTGCCCAGTTCGTTGTGCCCGTCGAACAGGCGCTGCCACTGGTCGGTGCTGAGTTGATCTGACTCCACCGCTTTCCCGGTGACGTCATCGCGCCACATCGCGGGGATCACCACGATGTGCTGACCACCGACTGCCCGGGTCAGTTCGGCCACGGCCCGCACCTGCTGCCAGGTCGCACGGCGTTCTTCGGCACTGGTGCGGTGGAAGGCGGTGAAGACCGTTCCGGCGCTGACGGTCAGGTCCCGGGCGGCCAACTCGTCCTTGAGGCGGGCAGGATCGGTGGGCAGGTACCCGAAGGGCCCCAACTCGATATAGCGGTAGCCGGCTTGCGACACTTCATCGAGGAACCGCTGCCATGGCGGCTGCCGGGGATCGTCGTCGAACCACACACCCCAGGAGTCGGGTGCGCTGCCGATGAGGAGCGGCGCGTCGGTGCCGTCCTGGGACGCCTGGGGCATGTGCGTGGGTGCATCCGACATTCCGGCCTCCCTCAGCCGCGGTCACAGCAGGACTTCTGCCCGGAGGCGAACTGGCTCCGGGCGATGGAGCCCACTCTTCCGATAACACTGTCCTATTGTCAAGACAAAGATTGCTCAGGAGAGGGTGCCGAGATGATGTCGGCTGAGCAAGATGTCATGACAAACTAACGACAGCGCATCGAAGGAGAATTCGCCATGTCCGTCCCGCTCGATATCACGCTGGACCGTTCCTCGCCGGTGCCCTTGTACCACCAGGTGGCCTCGGCCCTGGAGGCCGCGATCCGGGACGGGAGGCTGCCGCCGGAAACCAAGCTGGAGAACGAGATTGCCCTGGCCCGGCGTTACAACCTGTCCCGGCCCACCATGCGGCAAGCGATGGACCAACTCGTGCGCAACGGGTTGGTGGTCCGGCGCCGGGGGGTGGGCACCCAGGTCATCGGTCCCCAGGTTCGTCGTCACCTACGGCTGTCCAGCTTATACAACGACCTGGTCGCCGAAGGCTCCCAGCCCGAGACTCAAGTGCTGTCCTTCGAACTTATCGCCGCGCCGCCGCAGATCGCTGAAACCTTGAAACTCGCCCCGGGAGCCCAAGTTAGTCATGTGCGCCGACTCCGCCTGGTCGATCATCGTCCGCTGGCGTTGATGGAGAACTGGATCCCCACGGCCATCGCGCCATTGACGCGCGAAGAACTGGAGCGGGACGGGTTGTACAACCTCTTGCGCAAAGCCGGGATCGACTTCCGGATGGCACAGCAGCGGGTGGGTGCCAGGATCGCCGACGCCGACCAGGCGCAGGTGCTGCAGTGCCCGCCGTCCTCGGCGCTGGTGTGGATGGAACGCACGGCGTTGGACAGCCGTGGCGCCGCGATCGAACATGGCCAGCACCTGTACCGGGCGGATCGGTACTCCTTCGACATCACGCTGGTGAGTTGACCACCTGAGACGACAAGGGGCTGATTGGCATGACCGCAACGAATCCATGGTTTCACCCGGCCGGAAGCACCGGCCACGGCCACTGGACGGTGGACCTGGGCACCGCCCACTCCCAGGTGCCGGTGCCGGGCTGGGAGCACACCGGCCTGCGCACGGCTGACGTGGCGCCCGGCGCCGAGGTGGGTCTGGGGGCCCAGGCCGAGGAGCGCCTGGCGATCCCGCTGTCCGGGTCCTTCGCTATCACCGTGGGCGGGCGCACCTACGAACTGCAGGGCCGCCCGTCGGTCTTCCACGGGCCGACCGATGTCCTCTACATCCCGATCGATCGCTCCGTGCGCATCACATCGGCGGCCGGCGGGCGCATCGCCATAGCCAGCGCCCCCGCAACCGTGGCCTACCCGGTGCGTTACGTGGCCCGTACGCAGGTACCGGTGGAATTGCGCGGCGCCGGCGCAGCCTCCCGCCAGGTGCACAACTTCGGGACACCCACGTCGTTGGACGCCGACCGGTTCATCGTCTGCGAGGTGCTGACCCCAGCCGGGAACTGGTCCTCCTACCCTCCGCACAAACACGACGAGGAGAAGGACGGCGAGAGCGCCCTCGAGGAGATCTACTACTTCGAGATGCAAACGGCCCGGGATATGCCGATCCCCACCGCGGCGCAGGGCGGCCCCGATGCGATGGGTTATCAGCGCGTCTACGCCTCTGATGCTCGCGAGATCGACGTCATTGCCGAGGTGCGCTCGGGGGACGTGGTGCTGGTTCCCTACGGGTGGCACGGGCCTGCGATGACCCCACCCGGCCACGACATGTACTACCTGAACGTGATGGCCGGCCCGGGGCCGATCCGGCAATGGTTGATCAGCGACGATCCGCACCACGGGTGGATCCGTAGCACCTGGGAGTCCGAACCGGTCGATCCCCGGCTGCCGTTCCGCGGCTGACCCTCGGAGGTGCAGATGCCAAGGCCGATCCGCCACGGCGGCGCGGGCGCAGGTCGATGGTGACCACCATCGGGCTGATCGGCGTGGGACGGATCGGGGCTATGCACGCCGCGAATCTTTCCGCCCTGGAAGACGTCCGCCTCATCATCGCCGATGCCGATGCCACCCGGGCACGCCAACTCGCCACCGGCCTGGGATGCTCGGCGGCTGCTGACGCCGAGGAACTGTTCGGCGCCCGCCCCGACGGGCTGGTGGTCGCCGTGGGCACCGCACAACACGTTCCGATGATCCTGCGTGCCGTAGGGGCGGGCATCCCGGTGTTCTGTGAGAAGCCGGTGGCGCCCTCGACCGAGGCGGCCGTGGCGGTCCTGGAGGCGATCGAGGCCGCAGGTGCCACGGTGCAGATCGGGCACCAACGGCGCCTGGACCCCGGGTACCAAAGCGCCAAGGTGGCCTACCGAAGCGGTGAACTGGGCTGGTTGCACACGATCCGGGCGCTGACTGCCGATCAGTTTCCGCCCCCGTTGCGGTTCCTGGAAACCTCCGGTGGGCTGTTCCAGGACTGCTCGGTGCACGACTTCGACATCCTGCAGTGGATCACCGGCGAACCGATCATCGAGGTGTTCGCCCGAGGTTCGAACAACGGGGATCCGGCGATCGGCGACGTCGGGGATGTGGATTCGGCAGTGGCCTTGGTGACCTTCGCCGACGGCACCCTCGCCTCTGTCAGCGCCACCCGCTACAACGGCGCAGGGCACGATGTGCGCCTGGAGTTGCACGGCTCGCGAGGAACAATCCAGGTGGGCCTGGACGCCAGTTACGCCGGTCGCAGTGCCGAGCCGGGTTTCACGTTCCCCAGCGGCGCCCCGCACACCACCTTCCATGATCGTTTTGCTGCCGCCTACCGGATGGAGATGGACGCGTTCGTGCAGTTGGTGCGCCGCACGGGAGACAACCCGTGCACGGCTGCTGAGTCGGTCGACGCCTCTCGGGTGGCAGAGGCTGCCCAGCGCTCCTTGCGCACCGGAACGCCCGTGTGGGTGCGCAGGGAGGCGAGGGACTGACCCTGCCTTACTCGGCGGACTGTTCTTCGAGGCTTGCCGCGAACTCCTCGGCGTTCTCCGCGGTCACCAGCGTGGTGTCGATGGCGATCTCGGAGTCGATGTCCTCACCACCCGCCACCCGGATCGCTTCTTCGATGCTGCGTGCCCCCATTTCGTAGGCGCCTTGGGCCATGGTGGCATCCAGTTCACCGGCCATGATGGAGTCGATCGCATCGCCGGTGCCATCGACGCCCACGATGAAGAAGTCCTCCAGGTCCAAGCCGGCGCCGCGGACCGCCTCAATGGCTCCCAGCGCCATGTCGTCGTTGGCGGCGAAGATGACATCGAGTTCTGGGTTCGCCTGGAGAGCATCGGCGGTCACCGCGCGGGCCTGAGCACGATCGGAGTCCGCGGAGAGGTCGGCCACAACGTTGAAGTCGCTGCCATCGAGCACTTCCAGGGCACCGTCGATGCGGTTGTCGGTGGAGGGGTTACCTGGTACCCCGCGGATCACCAGCAACTGCCCAGAGCCCACCTCCTCCAGGAGGAAGTCCCCGACGGCGTGCCCCAGGTCCAGGTTGTTGGTGCCGATGAAACTCTCCGCGCCCTCCCAGCCATCGATATTGGTGTCCAGCAGCACCACCGGCGTGCCCTCATCCACGGCGCTCTGCAGAATCGGTTCAAGTTGTTCGGCCTGGGTGGGTGAGACCACCAGGACGTCCGGCTGACGGGTCAGGTCCGCCTGGATCCGGTCGATCTGTTCCTGCACCTCGGTTTCTTGGGTGGCGCCTCCCACAGTGACATTCACCCCGTGCTCGGCAGCAGCGTCTTCGACTCCGCCCACCACCTGCAGCCAGTAAGGCGATGTGGTGGTCTTCAGGACGACGGCGATGTCGACTGCGTCCGGGTCACCACCGTTACCGCCGTTACAGGCACTGAGCGCCAGGGCTGCAGCAGCGGTGGCGGCCAGTGCTATGCCACGCTTCTTGGTTCCAGGTGTCATGGCTATTCCTTCCGGTGGTTCTTGGCACCCACGATCAGTGAGACCATCTCTTCCATCGATTCCGCGGTGGGCACAACGTGCCCGACCACACCGCCTTGCCGCATCACCACGGCCTTGTCGCACACCTCGACCACATGATCCATGTTGTGCGAGATCAGGATGATCGAGAGGTTGTACTTGCCCGGGAGTTCGGCGATCGTGTCCAGCACATTGCGGGTCTCGCGCACCCCGAGCGCCGCCGTCGGCTCGTCCAGGATCAGCACCCGGGTGGCGAATGCCACCGCCCGGGCCACGGCGACCGCCTGCCGTTGCCCCCCGGACATCAGCCCGACCGAGGAACTGAAACTGGGCAGGTGCACCTGCAACGCGTCCAGTTTCCGGCGAGCTTCCTTCTCCATAGCCTTCCGGTCGAGCCACCCCAGGGCCCGCATCCCGCGCGGCTTGGTCAGTTCATTTCCCAAGTACAGATTGGCGACCACGCCCAGGTTGTCGAAGAGCGCGAGGTCCTGATAGACCGCCTCAATGCCCAGCGAACGAGCATCGCTGGATGAGCGGATGACGGCGGGTTCGCCGTCGATGAGGATGTCTCCGGAGTCGAGGCGGTGGACGCCGGTGATGGCTTTGATCAACGTTGATTTACCGGCGCCGTTGTCCCCCAGCAGTCCCAGGACCTGGCCTTGGTCGAGAGAGATGCTGACGTCGTCCAGGGCCCGCACCGGGCCGAACAGCTTCGAGGCATTGCGCACCTCCAGGATCGGGGGTGCGCCCGCGGCCTGGCCAGGAGCCGTCTGAGCGACGGGTTCAGGCATGGTCATCACTTCCCTTATGATCGGCCTCGGCCGTTCGCAGGCGGGTCTCCAGCCGCTGCCGGACCACGTCCATCTCTACCGCGATGACCACCACGACGCCGAGGGCGACATACTGCCAGGCAGCGGCGATATTAAGCAGATTCAGGCCGTTCTGGATCACGCCCAGGATCAATGCGCCCACCAGGGCACCGAACACGGTGCCGCGACCGCCGAAGAAACTCGCCCCGCCGATGATGACCGCGGCGATCGCCGACAACTCCAACAGGTTTCCCGCCGTGGGGTAGGCCGAGTTCGTCTGGCCGGAGACCACCAGGGCGGCGACCCCGGCGAAGAACCCGCTGATCACGTACACCGAGATCAGCACCCGGTCCACCGGGATACCCACCCGTTTGGCTCCCTCCCGGTTGGCGCCCACGGCGTAGATCCACTGACCCCAGGTGATCCGGGACAGCAGGATGTGCACCAGCAGCGCGAGCCCCAAGACCAGGAACACCGCGATCGGCACGCCCAGCACTCGCAGGCTGCCCAGTGCGCGGATTTCCGGTGGCATCCCTGTGATGGGCCGCCCCTCGGAGATCAGCAACGCCGCGCCACGGGCGATCATCATCATGGCTAACGTGGCCAGGAAGGGGTGCGGGAGGCGGCCTTTGACGAAAAGCGTGCCGCTGACAGCACCGGCCAGGATGCCGCCGGCGATCATGCTCGGGATGATCAGCCAGCCATCGACGATGTCCAATTCGCGCACCCACAGCGCGCCGAGCACGCTGGAGAAGGCGATCACCGACCCGACGGACAGGTCGATCCCTGCGGTGATGATCACCAGCAACTGCCCCAGCGCCAGCAGGGCCACGACGGAGGACTCCAAGCCGATATTGCCCAGGTTGCGGCCAGTGAGGAACACCGGGCTGAGGATCGACAGCGCGACCACCAGCACCAGCAGCATCAGCGCTGGTCCCATGCGGACCAGACCGAGGGCCCACCGTAACCGGTCCCGGTCTGCTGCTGCTGCCACAACTCCCCCATCCTTGTCGGGAACGGGCACGGCCGCGTGCGCGCTCAATCTTCGCGCTGACCACGAGACTTGTCAAGACATACGGACGAATGCGCCGCGGTGGTCGAGGGGGCGGGACCGATCAGTAGACCCGGGCTAACCGCGGCTCCTTCGCAGTTCCAGGTCTTCGAGCCGGGTCTTGGTGTCCGGGTCGAAGAAGAACCCATCGGGCGCCACGATGTCATCGGGGCTCAAATCCTTGAACGAGCGGTGCCCGAGACCGACCAGTGACCAGTGGAGTCCGTCGCGAACCATTTCCAGCATGTCGTGCACACCCTGCTGACCCCCCGCGGCCAGGCCGAAGATCCACAATCGTCCAACCAGGACGATGTCGGCGCCGAGTGCTAGGGCTTTCGCGACGTCCATTCCGCGACGGATTCCGCCGTCGAACCACACCTCGGCCTGGCCCTGGACAGCACGCGCCACGGCCGGAAGCACCCGGATACTCGCGTAACTGCTGTCGAGGTTGTTGCCGCCGTGGTTCGACACGACGATCGCATCCGCCCCAGCATCAACGGCGCGCTTCGCTTCCTCGCCGCGCATGAGTCCCTTGACGACCAGCGGCCCGTCCCACACCTCCCGAAGCCACTCCACATCCGCCCATGTCGGTACCGGGGTGGACATGAGTTCGGCATAAACCTCAGCGAATGCTGGCTCCCTATCGGGGTTGCTTCGCGAGTTCGGGACACCCAGATCCGGGATCCCGCCCTTGGCCAGGAACTTCAGGATCCACGCGGGTCGCGAAGCGGCCAACGGAGCGAACCGGAAGACCGCCTTCAGATCGACCTGGTTAGGGATCGACGGACTGCCCCAATCACGCCGTCCCAGCCCACCGCCGGTAGCATCCAGGGTGACGATGAGTGCCTTGGACCCGGCCCGCTTGGCCCGCTCCAGCCTCCACAGAATGTCGTCACGAGTACCGGTCCAATACAGTTGGTACATCCAGTTCGGGTTGGCGGCCGCGACCTCCTCCATCGGTTTGGTCGCGAACGAACTCAGCCCGATGGCCGTGCCGGCTTCCTTCGCAGCCTTGGCAACCGCAACCTCGGCTTCCGGGTGGATCGCCTGCGCACCGGCCGGTCCGGGCAGCACCGGCATGGACAGTTTCATCCCCAGCGCCGTGGTCGCCGTCTCCCGCACCAGCGGCTGTTCCTCGCGCGTTTCCCGTGCCACACGCGGCAACCATCCGATCCGCTCGAAGGCGGCCGGGTTCTGCCTGATTGTCGAGCCCTTCTCGTTGCCCGAGATCAGCGCGGTGTAAACAGCCTTGGGCATCTTGCGTTTCGCGAGACGTTGCGCCTCGGCGAAACTCTCAATCGGTTTCCTAGCCATATGAGTCCTCCAAATACAGTGTCCGGCAACCCCTCTCAAACGGGCTCACGTCGAAAGAGGGCGGATTGCTTATAATAGTGGGACCGAGTACCAAAAACCTAATGTCGATGTTCATATCTACGTGGAGGGGGTGCTAGTGACCGAAGCCAGGGTACGGAGACGGGGCCGTCCGACCGTCTCCTCCGCGGAACGAATCGAGCGACGAGCCATCGAGTTGTTCTTGGAGCAGGGCTTCGACCAGACGTCGATGGCTCAGGTCGCGGCAGCGTGTGAAGTGGGCCGCAGCACACTCTTTCGATACTTCCCCGCCAAGGCCGACATCGTCTGGCGGGGGTTCGACGTCCACCTCCGACAACTGGCCAGAGCACTTGAGCAGCAACCCGACGACCGCGCCGTGATGCAGGCGGTGCACGCCGCAGTCATCGAGGCATTCGCTGAGGCCGTTGACGGGGCCGACCTCTGGTTGCAGCGGTTCGAGGTGCAGAACCAGTCCGAGACGCTGCGGCCGGGAATTGCCACCCGTTGGCTTGCATGGGCTGACGAGATCAGCCACTTCGTCGCAGCACGCACCGAGACCGCTCCCGATCACCCGAATGCAGCGGCCGTCGGCGGCGCCGTTCAGGGCGCGTACGCAGGACGCCTGCGCACGTGGCTCCGGCCGGAGGACGTGAACGGTGATGCCGTTGCAGCGATGGACGTTGCTCTCCAGCCCGTGTGCGAGGTCTTGACCGGGCTACTCTCCGACCCGCCGCGTTCCACTGAAGTTTGACGACCCGCCTGTCCGACCCTCCTGACATAGGGTCGAGAAAAGCAGCCTGCAACCACTCTGGGGGACCGAGATGCCAGCACGCGTCACCGTCGTCGGAGCAGGGATCGCCGGTGCCGCTACGGCCTTCGCGCTGGCCCGCCGGGGCGCCGTCGTCACCATCATCGATAACGGCGCCACCGGGCAGGCCACCGCTGCCGGGGCAGGGATCATCGCGCCCTGGGGCTCGTCCAGCGACGACCCCTCCTACGACTTGGCCGCAGCCGGGGCTGCCTTCTACCCGAGATTGCTGGACCAACTGGCCGACGCCGGCGTCACGCGCACCGACTACCGGCGCACCGGTGCCCTGTACGTGCATCGTGACCCAGGTGTGCTCGACCACGCCGAGCAGCGCATCCGGCCCCGGGTGGCTGCGGCTGGCGCGATTGCGGGCGAGGTCCATCGCCTCGATCCAGGCACGACGCGGGCATCCTTCCCCGTACTAGCCGAGGATCTGCATGGGATCCTCATCACCGGCGGCGGCCGGGTGGACGGCCGCACGCTGCAGGATGGGATGCTGCATGGGGCGCAGCGCCTCGGTGCTGTGCTGGTGCGCGGACATGCCGATCTCCAGGAGGCAAGAGAACGCGGCCGGCCGGCGGCCACCGTGCACGTCGATGGTCGACCCGTGGAGTCCGACGCCGTCGTGATCGCCGCCGGGGTATGGACGAACCACCTACTGGGCGCTCTCGGACTGGCCATCCCGGTCGAGCCACAGCGCGGACAGATCACCCACCTTCGACTCCAGGGCGTGGATACCTCCACCTGGCCCACGGTGCATCCGCTGTCCCACCACTACCTGGTCGCCTTCGACGCCGGCCGCGTCGTCGCCGGCGCTACCCGGGAGACCGGCAGCGGGTTCGACCCACGCGTGACCGCCGCGGGCCAGGTCCAGGTGTTGGAGGACGCCCTGGGCATCGCACCGGGGCTCGCCGATGCCACCGTCATCGAAACCCGGGTAGGGCTGCGACCATTGCCCGAGCACCTGCCGGTGGTCGGTCCCCTGCCGGGCTACGGCGACGTTTATGTGGCCTCCGGCTACGGCGCGACCGGTTTGACAATGGGCCCACTCCTGGGTGATGCGCTGGCGCGCGCCATCCTCGGCGAACCCGCTCCGGAACTGACCCCTTGGTCCCGGCCGGACACGCCAGGGTCACGTGAACAGGCACCCCGGTAGGCACCGGCCCACCAGTCACGGCCAAGGGTTGATCGGTGGCGAAGGGCGGTGCGCTGGTCACCGATTCGCTTGAACGTGGCCGCGGAAATGCCCGCACCGGCCGCACCGGCCGCACCGGCCGTCGTGCACCCGAGGGGTATCCGGGTGCGCCCGTGATCGTGCGTGGCGTGGTGGTCGACACCGCCTGGTCCGCGGCAACTACCCGCCCCAGATCTCCATCGAGGCCTGCACCACTTCGCCGTCTTCTCCCTGGTACACCCCGGCGCCATCCGTGACGTCGGGGGCAACTCCCGCCCGGGCACCTGGCGGCCAGCCTGCAATTCCCGCCCAGTCGGGCAACCCCGGTCCGGGCACCTGGCGGCCAGCTGGCAACGCCCCACCAGCCCGGCGCCTGGCCGGCCGCACCGCCTCGCGACGAGTCCCACCCGCTGCTCGGATGAGTGTCATCGACCGGTCATCAAGGTGGAATGTCAGTGGCTGATAGTACGGTTGTTCTATGTCGACCACTTCCGTCGCCGATCCGGTGACCCAGGCGCCAGCGGCACTGGGGCAGGTCACCGAGAAACTGAGCGACCTTGCTCAAGGCGAGTGGTGGCGGGCCACGGAGAGCGACCTCGTCGATGTGCTCGGTGCGGTGAACCGACTGCGGCACGAACTCGCGCGCGTGGAGGTCCACGCCACCGCCGAGACACTCAAGCGCGGCCTGCCCAAGGACCGGTGCCTGTCGCCGGCGGACTATCTGACCGAGGCCCAGGCCCAGCAGGGGCCCGCACCGCCGGTGGGGCACGTCGTCACCACCGTCCGGTTGGCAGAGGCCGTCCAGCAGGTCGCCGAGGGTGCCGACCGAACGGAGTGTCTGCAGGAGACCGTCGCCGCGTTCGACGCCGGAGTCCTCGCCGCGTCACGGGCCGGCACGATCGTGCGGTTTCACAGCGAGGTAGCGCCCCATTCGCCGCATCAGGCGCTGGCCACGACCATGCGCACGATCAACAAGGGCGCCCGGGACTCCCACGGTCCCCGCGGTTTGAGCCGGGACCCACTGGGCCGGGACCACGATCCGCACTCGATCGTCCGGCGCAGAGGGTGGAGCGAGCGGGAGTTGCGCACGATTCTGTCCCAGGCCCGCCGCATCATCAAACCGGCCACCGAGTCCGAACGCGAGGAGGAACGCGGCCGGGCCTTTCGCACCCTGCACTCCATCACCCGCGATAACGGGATGACCGAGTACGCCCTGGTCGTCGAACCCGAAGCCGCCGCCACCATCGATGCTGCTGTCTCAGCCTTGTCCGCCCCGGTCAGAGGTGAGGATGACACCCCGGATCCGCGCACTCCGGCACAACGACGCGCGGACGCACTGCTCACGGTCGTCCGGCGCGGAGTCTCCGCCCCCGAAGGAGTGCCGAAGACGACCAAGGCCCAGGTGATGGTGACCATTCCGCTGGCAGATCTGCTCAGCACCACCCAGGGTGCCGGCATCACCGCCACCGGGCAGGTTCTCTCCCCCGGCACCGTTCGGCGGATGGCCTGCGACGCCGGGGTCATCCCGGCTGTGCTCGGCTCGCAGGGGGAGATCCTGGACCTGGGCACCAAGGTGCGCTTGTTCACCGAGGGACAGCACCGGGCCCTGTGGTACCGCGACCAGCGGTGCACCTTTCCCGCCTGCACGATCCCGGCGCAGTGGTGCGATGCCCACCACGTCGAGCACTGGGCCAACGGCGGGCCGACGAACCTGGACAACGGGGCGTTGCTCTGCCCCCGGCACCACACCTATGTGCACAGCCTGGACTTGACCGCCACCGTGACCACCACCGGGGTCACTTGGCACACCTGACTACCCCGCCCCGCACCCGGCTCACCAGGGCCGGGCCACAGGCATGCCTGTGCGGCGGGCATGCCTGCGCAGCAGGCAGCAGGCAGCATGCAGAGTGATTCCTGTGCAGCAGGCAGCAGGCAGCATGCAGAGTGATTCCTGTGCAGCGGCGCAGCAGGCACCGCAGGCACCCCCGCGCAAGCAGGCACCGCAGGCACCCCCGCGCAAGCAGGCACCGCAGGCACCGCAGGCGCAGCACGCACCACAGCGCCGCACAAAGCCGAACGCTCAGGCGGCATACAGGTTCACCTCGGCAGCCTTGACCACGAACGTCACCTCCTGGCCCATGGCCAGGCCCAGGGAGGCGACCGCTGCCGGGGTGACGTCAGCGGCCAGAGCCAGACCCGCCGTCGTCCGGGCGCGCAGCCGCACCAGTTCTCCCTGCTGCTCGATCCCGACCACCCGCACCTCGACGGTGTTGCGCGGGCTGCCCCCGGGGTCCTCGCGGTGCACCGCGACCGCCCGCGGGCTGAAGGTTGCCGCAGCAGCTCGCCCAGCAGCAACCGGCCGGCCCGTACCGGCTTCACCGCCATCAGGCATGCCGTGGATCACCAGACCGCCGGTCAGAGTGATCGCGTCGCGGGACTCCCATACGCCCGAGAGCATGTTCACTCCGGCGAAGCGAGCAGCGAACTCCGAGCGCGGCCGGGTCAGCACCTGCAGCGTCGGCCCCTGTTCGACCACCCGCCCATCGGAGAGGACGACGACGGAACCGGCAAGTGCGAGCACGTCCAGCAGGTCGTGGGTCACCACCAAGGCTGTGCGACCGGCTTCACGCAATGAGGTCCGTAGCAGTTGGCGCATCTGGGCCGCAGCCTCGACGTCCAGCGCGCCCAGGGGCTCATCGAGGAGCAGCAATTCGGGGTCGGGGGCCAGCGCGCGCGCTAGCGCGACCCGTTGTTGCTGCCCGCCGGACAGGTCCCCCGAGCGCCGGTGTGCCAGGTGGGCGATCCCGACCTCCGCCAATCGCATCATTGCGATCTGGCGGGCCCGCGCGCGTCCGGCACCCTGGGACTGTGGGCCGAACGCCACATTCGCCAGGACGTTCAGGTGGGGTAACAGCAGGGGTTCCTGGGCCAGCAGGGAGGTGCCCCGCCGATGCGGAGGCACCCACCCGCCCCGGCCGGCGACCTGTCTCGATCCCAGGTGCACGGTGCCCGCACTGGGGTGGAGTGTGCCCGATGCCAGGGCGAGCGCGGTGGACTTGCCGGCGCCGTTGGGGCCGAGCAGTGCCACGATCTGACCGACCGGAACCTCCAGGTCCAGGCGGACGTCACGCTCGGATACCTCGGCATGGATTGATAACGCCGGCGGCGTCGCGAGCGTTCCGCCTCGCGCCGTCGGTCCTCTGACCGCCGCAGCTCCCGCGGAACCGCGACTGCCTGCATCCTCGGCGCGCATCGTATCCCCAGCGTTCATCGCTTCGCCGGCGTTCATCGCGCCACCCGAGTTCGCCTCGGCCGGGTTCATCGCGCCACCGGAGTTCGCTGGGTCGCCCGACCTCATTGGATCACCAGCCGGCCTCGCGCACCGGCTGTGCGGCTACGCCCGTGGGTGCTCAGCACCAATACCGCAGCGAGCAGGATCAGTACCAGGGACAACGCGATCGCCGCATCCGGGTCGACCTCCCGCTGCAGGTAGATCTCCAGAGGCAGTGTGCGCGTCACTCCCTGCATGGACCCGGCGAAGGTCAGCGTCGCGCCGAACTCGCCCAAACAGCGGGCGAAGGCGAGCGCGATCCCTGAGCCCACCGCCGGGCCCAGCAGCGGCAGCGTCACCCGGCGCAGCACCGTGGTGGGGCGGGCCCCCAGGGTCGCGGCCACCACCTCATGCCGACGACCGGCGGTGCGGGCAGCACCCTCGATGGAGAGCACCAGGAACGGCATCGCCACGAATGCTTGGGCTAGCACCACCGCCGCCGTGGAGAAGGCGACGTCGACCCCGAGCACCTGCAACTGCTCCCCGATTAGCCCGCGGCGACCGAACGTGGTCAGCAGCGCCAACCCCGAGACTACCGGTGGCAGCACCAGCGGGAGCAGCACCACGGTCCGCACCACCCGCGCTCCGGGGAAGCGCACCCACGCCAGCACCAGGCCGAGCGGAACCCCGAACACCACACACGCCAACGTCGCCGCTACCGAGGTGCGCAGGCTGAGCCAGAGTGCGGACACGGAGGCGTCGGAGGTGAGCAGGGCGGGCAGATCGGCCCAGGGCACCCGGGCCAGCATGCCGATCACCGGCAGTGCGATGAGCAGTACCGCACCTGCGGCGGGAAGCAGGATCCACCTCGGCAACCCGGCGGCGAAGCCGGCTCCCCCGTACCGCGCCCGGACCGCCCGTCGCTGCCGCTGGCCGGCTTCCGGCTCACCACGGCCTGGCGGGTGGGAGCCTCGGGTCGTCGTCTGCTCCTGGTACCGCGCACTCATGGGATGCCGAAGCCCGTCTCGTCCAGCACCGCTTGCGCTTGGGACCCGAGCACGAAGTCGATCCATGCGGCCGCGAGGTCGGGGTGGTCGGAGCCGGTGGTGACAGCCATCGGATAGTGGTTGATCACCCCCTCGTGCTGGTCGTAGACCTCGATGATCTCGATCTGTTCCCCGGCCGAGGCGGCATCGGTGTTGTACACCAGACCGACATCGGCCTGCCCGGAGGTGACCTTGCCGAGCACGTCGGTGACGCTGCCCTCCTCACTCACCGGCACCAGGTCGACGTCGAACTGGCCAGTCACGACGGCAGTAGCCTGCCCGCACGGCACCTGGGGGGCACAGACCACCAGGTCGGCACCGGCCAGGCTGTCATCCAGACCGGTTACGCGGGCCGGGTTCCCAGCCGGGGTGATGAGGGTGAGCACGTTGGTGGCGAACAGGACCGGCTCCCCCTCGATCGTACCGTTGGCCACGGCGTCGGCCATCGCCGACTCGTTCGCCGCGGCCAGCACATCGGCAGGCGCCCCGGCGTCTATCTGGGCAACGAGGTTCGAAGATCCCGCGAAGGAGAACGCCACCGAGGCCTCGGGGTGTTCAGCGGTGAACATCTCTCCGACCTGGGTGAAGGCGACATGCAGGGAAGCCGCGGCGAATACGGTCAGCTCACGGTCGGGCAGCTCGCGGTTGGGTTCGGCCTCGTCACTCACCCCGAGTGTTCCGCACGCACCCAGTGTGAGGCCCGCGGCGAGCGCGGCAGCCAGTAATCCGCTACGAGGCATCAGGCCGGCCCCTTCGGAGCCTCGATGATCACGGTGGTCGCCTTGACCACGGCGGTAGCCAGCGAGCCGGGCTCCAGGCCGAGGTCATCGACGGCCTCGGCGCTCATCAGCGAGACCATCCGGAACGGCCCGCACTGCAGATCCACCTGCGCCATCACCTGGTCGCGTAGTACCCGGGTGACCAGTCCGGTGAACCGGTTCCGCGCGGAGGACCCGATCGCGGAGTCCCCCAGGTTCGCCGGTCGCGCAGCATGCTCCTCGGCTCGGCGAGCGAGTTCGGCGCCGTCGATCACCTTGCGTCCAGCACTGTCCTGGGATGCGCTCAGTAATCCTTCCTCGACCCATCGGCGCACGGTGTCATCACTGACACCGAGAAGAACGGCGGCCTGACTGATCCGAAAATGCGGCATGTTCAGCATCCTATATCCGCATGATCGGTTGCATTGCGCCCTATGAGCCGATTTCGCGCTGCGTCCCTCTTGGCTGCCAAGACCAAGCGCGCAGCATGTCCGGACCAGCGCGCAGAACTCATGGCGTCGGCCCGGTATGCCACGTCGCTCAGTCGAACAGCAGGTGCTCCATCATCCGCACCAACTCCTGCGCCGCCCCGGCGGTGTCATACGCAGGGTCAACCAGCCGCCCGCATGATCGCGTCGATTCCGCCGCCCACGATGATGGCCAGGGATCGCAGGTCCGCCTCGCCGGGACGCCTGCGGTCACGCCGGGCCTCTGCCATGATCGCCGCGAGGTCTCGCCAACGCCGACCGCGATCGAGGCCCTGGGGCTGGTTGGTCAACGCCTCCGCCATCATGCGGTAGATCCGCACAGATCGCGACCGGTGGGTTGGGCTCGGTTTGGAGGAGGCCGCGCCGCGCAGTCGGCATCGCAATCGCCGTGGTCGGCTGGTCGGCGGTGACCACGAGGCGGGTGGCGCAAGCGGCACGGGCTCGCGGATCTGTGCCGCACCTACTTGGCCTTCGCCGCGACGAACGCGCGACTGTACGAGGCGATGTTCACCCGCACGAGCGCGCTGACCTTCGCCGCCACCGACACCCCGGGAGAACTGCTCGAGTGGTCATGAGCCTGCGCCGGGCGATCGCCGGCTATATCGGCGATGCGGATCCGGGTGAGGCCGCGGAGTTGCTCTGGGCCACCTGGCACGGGTTGGTCTCGCTGCGTGCAGCCGGGCGTATCCCGCCGCACCGGATCGAGGCGCACATTGCCCCGATCGCGCGGATGTGGGACTGAAGCGGAGCCGGGACCGAGGGGAGCGGCCAGCACGTTCAGTTGGCCGCGCGGCAGCCCGGTCCACCAATCGCGAGCGCATCGTGCTCAGGCTGCCTGGGTGCGCCGGCGCGACGGGGCGTGCGACTCGTCCTTGCGGGGCCGGCCACGCCCACGCTTGCGGGCAACGATCTCCCCGTCGACGAACACCTCGCCGCCCCACACACCCCAGGGTTCGCCGCGGTCCATTGCACCGCGCAGGCATGCCTGCTTGATCGGGCACTCCTGGCACAACTCCTTCGCTCGCTCCACCTCGTGTCCACCCTCGGCGAACCACAGGTAAAGGTGAGCGGGGTCCTGGCAGGGCAGCACGCGGTCGTCACGGGCCGGCCGCGCGAGCGCATCGAGCCGTTGGACGGTGCCTGAGTTTCGCTCCTGCCCGATGCCCGACGCACGTCCGCTGGGCACAGTCATGATCCATCTCGGGTCGGGGTGAGTTCGCTGGCCACAGACACCTCGGACGTTGCCGCCACAGGGGAAGCGGGTAGGCTCGCTCGGGCCGCTGCCCCCGTAACGTCTGTTGGAGTGCCATCGCCTGCAAGAGTGCGGCCATCTGCTGGATCCGAATTGCCTGCGGGAGCGGAGCCATCTGCTGGAGCCGAACCAACTGCGGGAGCCGGGCCATCCGCAGGATCCGAACCAACTGCCGGAGCCGGACCATTTGCTGGAACTGGAGAGCGGCTGGTGCGCACGCGCACGACCGTCACTCCGAGCGCCCCAATCGCCATCATCACCGCGGCGAACCCGGCATAGGCCTGCAGTCCGGCGACGGTCGCCTCCCGGATCAGGCCGGGTAACTCAGGGGCCGTCGCGGCCCACTCCTGGCCGGCGAGGAAGCCCTCGTGGGCACCGCCCCGGGCCGCCTCCGCCGCCTCCGGCGGGGTATGCGGCCGGTCAGGTAGGTGCGGTACATCACGAGGGCCAGAGCACCGGCGGCCGCGATCCCCATCGCCGAGCCCAGTTCCCCACTGACCTCCTGAGCCGCCGCGGCCGATCCGGCCTTGCGCTCCGGCGCGCTGGAGACTATCAGGTCCGATAGCAGCGCCATCGCCGGGCCCATACCGAGGCCGACAGTGGCGACACCGGCGACCTGGGCCAGCAGGGGCGCGCCCGGCGTCGCCGTCAACGCCAGCAGGAGGACGCCGAACGCGGCCACAGCGATGCCTCCTGCCACCGCCGTCAGCGGCATCATCCACCGGGCCAGGCTCGGGGCAAGCATGGCGCCGATGATGTTGAGCACGATGAAAGGCAGGGTCCACAGTCCGGCATGCAATGCCGACAGTCCGACCACCAACTGCAGGTGCTGGGTGAAGAGGTAGAACGTCCCAACGCCGGCGACGCCCGTCAGTAACAGGACCAGCAGGGCCGCACCCACGCGGGTGTTCCGGAGCAGCCCCAGGTCGAAGACCGGCTCGGCGAGCCGGCCCTGGCGGCGCAGGAACAGAGCCAGGGCCCCGGCACCCGCGAGGATGGCGACCAGGTACGTCCACCCCGGCCCGCTTCCCGACTCCTGGCGGGTGACGAGTCCCTGCAGGCCGTAGACCAGTGCCAGCATGCCGGCGACGGAAAGGATCACGCTGCGCAGTTCGATCGGGGCGCTATTGCGTACCTCCCGTTCCGGTAGCAGCGCCGTACCCAGGATGACCAGCAAGAGCATCGGTGGCACGTTGAGCAGGAAGACCGAGCCCCACCAGAAGAACTCCAGGAGCGCGCCTCCCAGGAGCGGGCCGATAGCGCCGCCGACCGTGAAGGAACTGAACACCACCGCGATCGCCAGCCTGCGCTGGTCCGGATCGGCGAACATCGTGCGCAGCAGGGAGAACAACGATGGCATCAGCGTCGCACCGGCGACCCCGAGCGCGGCGCGCGCCCCGATCAACATCGCGGCGCTGGTGGACATGGCAGCCACGAGAGACAGCGCACCGAAGACCGCGGACCCCATCAGCAGCAGGCGCCTGGGGCCGATCCGGTCCCCCACCCGCCCGGCGACGAGGAGGAAACCCGCGATCAGGAAACCGTAGACATGCACGATCCACAGCGCCTGTCCCGCGCTGGGCTGAAGGTCCTGGGTCAGGGACGGCAGCGCGAAGAACAACACGGTCAGATCGCTGGCCACCGCGATCATCGGCAGCACTAGGAGCGCCAGACCCAGCCACTGCCGCGCCGTGGCCCGGGGTGGCTCCTCGTAGTGGTCGCCCATCGCTTCCTCTCACTGGTTGTTCCGTTACGTTGCGGAACGTTACGCGCTGTGGCGCAGGTTGCACAAGGGTTTTGTTACGACATGTCTCGTAATCTCGACGTAGCATGGCCACATGACGTCCGAAGACGCCCCGCGTACGGTCGGCCGGCCCCGTGATGCGCAGATCGATACGGCGATCACCGCTGCCGCCATGGAGTTGGTGCGCGAGGTGGGCTACCTCGGGGTGACGCTCGGAGAGGTAGCCAGGCGCGCAGGGACGTCGCGTCCGGCGATCTATCGTCGCTATTCCGGCCGCGCAGAACTGATACTGGCCGCGATCGAGGCCCATCTGGAACCCCCGACGGCCCCCGACGATGGCTGCACCCTGTGTGGCATCGAGGAAAGTCTCACGATTTTCCTCTCCATGTTCCGCACGATCGCCCCGGAGGTATTCACCACCCTGTACTCCGAATGCGCCCGGGACCCGATGCTGCGCGAGCGGTACGTGCGCGTGGCGATCGAGCCGTCCCGCCGGGCCGTGCGCACCACTTTGCGCCGGGCGGTCGACCGCGGCCACCTCCGCGAGGACGTCGACATCGAACTGCTACTCGACATCATCGCCTCCCTGACGCACTACCGGGTCCTGACCGGTGAGCACCTGAGTAACGTCGAGGCCGAGCAGGTGGTCACGGTAATGCTACGCGGCGCTGCGGTGGACTATGACGAACTGCTGGCACACAGCATGGAACTCGAACGTGCACAACACGCAAGGGAACCTCACCTGGCCGAACCGCATTCATTCTGCTGGCCACAGCCCGGCGCCGCCGCCGACCCACCCCGCGAGGACGGCGGCCCCTAGGATCCGGGCGGGTCGCAAAACCCTGCCGCAGCGCCATTCTCGGTCCTCACACGCGTTCGGACGCGGCCCGCCTGCCGGCCACGGCGAACCCGAGCAGCCCCAACAGCACCCCGACCGCCGCGGCGAGCACGCTGAGCACCTTCAGCGGATACCAAGTCGGGTCATACATGGACGGGATCGGCCCCACAGCGGGCACGTTCACGAAGGAGTAGAGCAGCACCGGCCCCAGTGCGGACAGGGCCACCAGCGCCGCCACGGCATAGGCGAGCCGCGATCCCGCGACCAGCACCAGGAGCGCGGCCACCGCCGCAGCGCCGCCCTGGATCCGGAAGAGCGCAGCCCCGCCGATCCCCTCCGGTGCCGCCAGTTGCATCGCCCCGGCGAGGGTGACGTGCACGTAGGCATCCACTGCGAGCGCAACGGCCACCAGGATGCGCACCACCGGTTCGACACCGCGGGCGCGAGTGCGGCCGGCGGCGTGGCCAGCGATGCTGCCGCCTGTAGGGCCGCCGGTGCGGCCAGTGGTGCGGCCAGTGGTGCGGCCAGTGGTGCGGCCAGGAGTGCGGCCAGGAGTGCGGCCGGCGAGCCGGTAGCCCCGGTCCTTCGCGCCGGCCACCTCGCTCACTCCACGACCAGCGTGGCGGTCATCGTCGGATGCGGGGTGCAGTGGAACGGGTACTCCCCGGGTTCATCCGGCACGGGGAGCATCACTTCCTCTCCAGGTGCCACATCGACATGGAACAATCCGGCCTCATCGGAGGTGACCGTGTGGCCGACACCGTCCTCGTTACGGATGGTGATCTGTCCGCCGGCCGGTACCGGGTCCGGCATCTGATACTCGAAGTCGACGATGACGATCACGCCGGTCTCCTCCCCTGCCTCCCCCGGTTCCGGCTGGGTCGCACCGGAAGGGCCGTCAGCCTCGCCGTTGCCACACCCGGTGAGCAGAGCAACGAGCAGGGCCAGGAGCAGGACGGAAGCGCCGAAGCGTGCCCGGGGGTGGCGCTCGGCCGCAGCGTCCATGTCAAGGTCGGCGTCAAGGTCCATATCAGGGATACGACTGCCGGACCCGAACGGATTGCCTCGATCAGAATTCGGCGACGGACCAGAGCGCACCGTCCTCGGTGACCATCTCGACCGCCTCGACCCCTTCGTCGGGCATCGCGATCACCCAACTGTTGGGCCCATCGGCACGAAGGCGCCACTGGCCCACGTCCCGGGTGCTGCCGTCGGCCAGGACCAACCGGCACGTGTAGGAGTACCCGTAGGGACCGTCGGTCCGGGTGAGCACCCGGTCGTCGATCTGTACGACGAGCACCGGTCCGTCCGCGGCCCTGCTGGGGGTGACCGTCCCGACGGCCTGCCCACCGGCATCCACCAGGGGTTGCTCCCACCGGCTCGAGGCTGCCGGAATCTCCTCATCGCTCTCGCCGAGTCCGGCCATCACCCCGGCTCCCACCGCTGCTCCGAGCAGTCCGGCAGCCACCGCCAACCGTACCGACCACCGGCGCCGGCTTCGCCGGTGTACGAGCACGGCCGGGCCGGGTTCGCCGGCCGGATCAGGTACAACCTCCGGGTGGTGCTCGCCGGCGGCCTGCTTCTGCGAGTTCTGCCGACCCCGGGCCAGCGCCGCGAGCACCCCGTCCTCGAAACCGGCCGGCGGTGCGGTGCGCGGCACGGCCGGCAGCACGAGTTCGACGGCGTCGGCGATCTCACCGTACTCACGGCGACAGGTTGGGCAGGTGGTCAGATGCGCGGTGACCTGGTCGCGCTCGCCCTCCGCTGCGTGGCCCAGGGCCAGGTCGGTCAGCAGATCCTCGGTGGGGTGCACGCGCTCAGTCACGGTCCACCGCCATCTCCCCCCGAAGCCTGCGCAGCCCGGTGCGGATGCGGGTCTTGGCGGTGCCCAGCGGGATCTGTTCCCGGCGGCTCACCTCGGCGGCCGTACAGCCCCCGACGACGGCGAGCACCACCGCGCGGGCCTGCTCGGGCGCGATGCGGTGCAGCCGCCGGATGGCCTGCTCGGTCTCCAGTCGGTGCACGGCGCTCTCCTCCAGGTCCGGGGCACTGGACAGTGTCTCGTGCAGGAGCCGGTCCAGCACGAGGTCGTCGGTGGGCTCGGCGCGCCGGGCCCGGACGGCGTCGATCGCGGCATTGCGGGTGATCGTGAGCAGCCAGGTGAGCACCGAGGCACGGCGCAGGTCGTAACTGCCTGCAGCTCGCCAGACCCGCACGAACACCTCCTGGGACACGTCCTGCGCCAGTGCCGCATCCCGGGTGATGCTGACCGCCATCCCGAACACCGCCGACTGGAAACGCCGCACGAAGGCTGCCGAGACCGCCGGATCGTCCAGCGCCAGCCCGGCGAGCAGGGCGGCGTCGTCGGCCCGGTCGGCGCGGGACACGGCTGCCATACCCCAGGGTACGACTGGGCCGGCCAAAGGGATTGGACCGTCGGCAGGGATCGTCGGCTCCGGCAATCCCTGCACGCCCTCTCCCACGTATCCCACAGTGTCCGGCCACCACGGCCGGCGGTCAGGAACTGGAGGCGAGCAATGGGACGACGAACCACCGCGCTACTCACCGCCGGCATCCTCGGCGTGGGCCTGCTGACGGCATGTGACCCCGAGGGGTCTTCCGGCGAGGGAATGGAGGACCCCGCTCCGGCGGACGACGCCGCCGTTGATGCCACCGCGGAGGACGACGAGGCCGCCGAGCGTGACAACGGTGCCGGCGGCGAGGACGGCGACGGCGACGCTGCCGGCGAGGCGCTCACGACCACCGAAACGGACCTGGGCACCTTCCTGGTGGACGGGTCGGGCATGACGCTGTACCTGTTCACCGCCGACTCCCCCGGCGTGAGCGCCTGTGTGGATGAGTGCCTGGAGAACTGGCCCATCCTCGAGGGTGAACCGAGCGCCGGCGACGGCGTGGATGAAGGCCTGCTCGGCAGCATCGAGCGCGATGACGGCACCGTGCAGGCGACCTACGCCGATTGGCCGCTGTACTACTTCGTCCAGGACTCCTCCCCCGGTGATGTGACCGGTCAGGGCGTCCAGGACCTCTGGTACGTGGTGGCCCCGGACGGACAGATGATCACCGAGGAAGACGAGGACAGCAGACCGGGCTACTGATCCGAGGCAGACACCTGAGCCATGGGATCCGGCCTACTGAGCCCTCACAGTTGCGGCACGTCGCGGCGGCAATTATTGCTGGCGGGTTCGAGCGCTGGTCGGGCGCCGCTAGGACTGCAGGTGCGCCCCGCAACCGACGTCGTAGGCATCCCGCAGCCAGGCGATGAATGTGTCATCCAGGTCGGCCGCCTCCCTCAACCGGTACTGATGCACGTGCAGGTTGCGCTGGTAGGGCGTGACGCTGCTGATCCGCCGGTCATCGGTGCCCAACGACCGGGTCAGGTCGAAGTAGCCCCGGACCCCGGTACTGGTGGGGCGGGCGCCGGCGAAGCCGCGGCGGGGCCCCTTGAAGGTGACAGTGGTCTTGGACACCGACTGTGTGACGTCGCCGAAACCGTTGAGCACCTCCTGCACCCGCCGGTACAGCGCGACGAATTCCTCGGGCTTGCCGAGCAGGTGGTCCTGTTCGCTCCAGGTGCGCTCGCTCATCACTCGAGCGTACTGGCCCGCTGGCGCCAACGGGCCGGCGGGTGTCTCCGATCCGGCGTCTCCGGGATGGTGGCCGGCCCCAGGTGAGGTGCCAGCGCAGGCGTACGACCGCCCCGTCGTGGCAGGCTGGAGAGGTGAGTACTTATCCCACCCTGGAAGAATTCGACTTTCCCGTCGCACTGGCGGTCTCCGATTCGCGCGAGGTGCTGACGTTCACCGGCGCCACCGAGGAGGTCTTCGACTGGAAGTCGGTGACCAAGCCGCTGGCCGCCTGGGCCACGCTGGTGGCGATCGACCGTGGCCACCTGGCCCTGGATGACCCGGCCGGCCCCGACGGCTCGACTGTGCGGCACCTGCTCGCCCACGCCTCCGGGCTGCCGTTCGAGGAGGGGCCGACGCAGAGCCCGGAGAAGCGCCGGGTGTACTCCAACATGGGTTTCGACGTCCTGGCCGAGCACGTCGGGCACGCCGTGGGCAGCAGCTTCGATGACTGGATGCGCGCCAGCGTGCTCGAGCCGCTGGAGATGGACAGCGTCGAACTCTCCGGTTCAGCGGCATTCGGTGCCTCCGGCACGATCACCGATCTGCTTGCCCTGGCGCTGGAACTGTTGGTGCCCACGCTGGTCACCGCCGAGCTGGCCGAGCAGGCCCGCACCGTGCAGTTCCCCGGGTTGGACGGGGTGCTCCCGGGGTTCGGCCGCCAGCAGCACAACGACTGGGGTCTGGGCATGGAGATCCGGGACCACAAGTCTCCGCACTGGACCGCCGAGGACGCCTCCCCCGACACGTTCGGGCACTTCGGCCAGTCGGGCAGTTTCGTGTGGGTGGATCCCGGCGCGGACCTGACCGCGGTCTTCCTGGGCGAGCGTCCGTTCCGCCAGGACACCCACGCCCGACTCTGGCCCCGGCTCAACACCGAGATTCTCGCGTCCCACCGCGGCTGAGGCCGTGCCGGCTGCTCTCAGGTCGCGGGGGATGGCGTTGTGGCCTTTGATGGAGGCACCTCGAGGAATAGGAGTGCGCCATGGACACGTGGATCTGGATCGTCATCGGAGTCGTCGTACTGGCCATCATCGTGGTCGCGGTGCTGGCGATCACCCGCAAGAAGAGTGAGCGCGATCAGGAGCAGCGAGCGGTGCAGGAACGGGCCAACCGCAAGCAAGCGGCCGCGCTGCGCGCAGACGCCGAGCAACGCGATCTCGAAGCGCGCGAACGCGAGGCCCAGGCCACCAGCACCGAGGCGCAGGCCCAGCAGGCCCGGGTGGAGGCTGACCGGCTCGAGCGCGAGGCACAGGCGCAGGCCCAGGGCGCCGACCGGGTCCGATCCGATGTCGACCGGGAACTGGCCGATGCCGACCACCTCGACCCCGACCGGGGCGCTGAGAGCACCCGATCCGGCTCCGAGCACCAGGCCGGGACCGGGGAGCCCGACTCCGGCCGGCATGCGGAGCGCACGCGGCCCGATTCGGACCGACCCGGCGCCGGCGCCGACGGGCCTTCCCGGGGCCGCTGAGACTGAACACACCAAGCGGGCGGCAGGGACCGGCACGAAGCTGGGATCTGCGGCGCGCCGGCTGCGAGCCGGCGCGAGCGGGCACGATCGAGCGTCACCTGGGAGCCCCGCGCAGCCGAGCAGCCCACCCCGATCGGGGTACCCGTTGGTGGTCGGCGGTACGCCCGCCCGCATCATCGGCCCGATCGCCGACGCCGGCCGGAACCGGTCCTGGCGCGAACCCGGTCGCATGGAGCCCGAAAGCACCTGAGCCACCACAGTCCGGACGGCGGCACCGGGCCGTACTGCCTCCGGGGTAGGCCACACTGGGAGCGATGACCCTCACACCTCCGGCCCCGGCCGATCCAGGAATCGTCGACGACGACGCCGTCGTGGAGACGTTCACCGACTGGGCCACCACCCGCGGCCTGAGCCTGTACGACCACCAGGAGGAGGCGTTCCTGGAGTTGGTCACCGGCTCCCACGTCATCCTGTCCACCCCCACCGGCTCGGGGAAGTCACTGGTGGCGGTGGCCGCCCACTTCACCGCACTGGCCAACGGGCAACGCTCCTACTACACCGCCCCGCTGAAGGCCCTGGTCAGCGAGAAGTTCTTCGACCTGATCGAGATCTTCGGTGCCGAGCGGGTCGGGATGATGACCGGGGACTCGGCCATCAATACCGACGCCCCGATCATCTGCTGCACCGCCGAGGTGCTGGCCAACCAGGTGCTGCGTGAGGGTGAACTGCATGACGCCGGTGTGGTGATCATGGATGAGTTCCACTTCTACGCCGACCCCCAGCGCGGCTGGGCCTGGCAGCTCCCGCTGCTGGAACTACCCGGGGCCCAGTTCCTGCTGATGAGCGCCACCCTGGGCGAGGTGTCCTTCTTCGCCGAGGACCTGCAGCGCCGCACCGGCAAGCCGACCGCGATCATCGCGAACGCCGAGCGCCCGGTTCCGCTCACCTTCGAGTACTCCCTGGAACCCCTGCACGAGTTGATGCTCAAGCTCGTCCAGACCGACCGCGCCCCGGTCTACGTGGTCCACTTCACCCAGGCTGCTGCCCTGGCCCAGGCCCAGGCGCTGACCTCGGTGAACCTGACCGACAAGGCCCGGCAGAACCGTATCGCCGAGGCCATCGGCGACTTCTCCTTCGCCAAGGGCTTCGGTGCCACGCTCTCCCGGCTGCTGCGCAAGGGCATCGGGGTGCACCATGCCGGGATGTTGCCCCGCTACCGCCGGCTCGTGGAGCGGCTCACCCAAGCGGGACTGCTCGCCGTCATCTGCGGCACCGACACCCTGGGGGTCGGCATCAACGTCCCGATCCGCACCGTGGTGCTGACCGGGCTCACCAAGTTCGACGGCGTGCGCTCCCGGCACCTGAGCGCCCGGGAGTTCCACCAGATCTCCGGCCGGGCCGGGCGGGCCGGCTATGACGATGAGGGCCTCGTGATCGTCCAGGCCCCCGAGCACGTGATCGAGAACGCCAAGGCCCTGGCCAAGGCAGGCGACGATGAGAAGAAGCGGCGCAAGATCGTCCGCAAGAAGGCGCCCAGCGGGGTGGTCAACTGGACGGACAAGACCTTCGAACGGCTGCGCGACGCCCAGCCCGAGGCCCTGACGAGCCAGTTCCGGGTCTCCCACGCCACCGTGCTGGGCGTGCTTGCCCGGTACGGGGACCCGGTGGCGGCGATGGCGAAGCTGCTCACCGACAACCACGACGAGCCCGTCGATCGCAATCCTCATCTGCGCCGGGTGGTCCACATCTACCGGTCCCTGCGCGCAGCCGGGATCCTGGAACGCCTGCCGGTACCGGACGCCCAGGGCCGGCGGGTGCGTCTGGTGCGTGAGGTGCCCCTGGATTTCGCGCTCAATGCCCCGCTGTCCCCCTTCGCCCTGGCCGCTCTGGAACTGCTCGACCCCGAAGCCCAGACCTATGCCCTGGATGTGGTCTCGGTGATCGAGGCAACCATGGAAGACCCGCGCCCGGTGGTGCTCGCCCAGCAGCGCGCGGCTCGCGATGAGGCGATCGCGGCGATGAAGGCCGAGGGCTGGGAGTACACCGAGCGGATGGAGGCGATGGAGGAGGTCACCCATCCGATGCCGCTGGCCGAGTTGCTCGGTGCGGCGCTGGCCGAGTACCGCACCGCACACCCGTGGGTGGATGAGTACCCGCTGCGGCCCAAGTCGGTGGTGCGGCACATGGTCGAACACGCCATGACGTTCTCGGAACTGATCTCCCGCTACTCCATCGCCCGCAGTGAGGGGGTGGTGCTGCGGTACCTCACCGACGTCTACCAGGCGCTGCGCCAGGTGGTCCCGGCCGAGCGGCACACGCCCGAACTCACCGAGATCATCGACTGGCTCGGGGCGGCGGTGCGGGGGGTGGACTCCTCCCTGCTGGCCGAGTGGGAGGCGCTGCACGCCGGCGATCAGGACGCTCCCGACGCGTTGGCCCGCGCCCGCTCGGGCGCGCAGGAGCAGCCGACGGCGACGGAGGCCCGGCTCGGCGGTGAGGGCGCCTCGGTCACGGCGAACCGGCACGCTTTCGCCACCAAGGTGCGCACCGCGATGTTCCGGCGGGTGGAGCTGCTGGCACGGGAGGACTACACCGGGCTGGCCGCGCTGAGCGCCCGAGACGGCCAGAAGGAGTGGGATGAGGACCGCTGGCGCACCGAGATCGCCGGCTACTGGGCCGAGTACCACGATATCGGCATCGGTCCCGATGCCCGGAACGCGGCGATGTGCCGCCTCACCACCGAGGGACGTACCTGGCAGGTGACCCAGATTCTCGACGATGCCGAGGGCGACCGGGACTGGCGGATGTTCGCCGCGGTCGACCTGGACGCCAGTGATGAGCGCGACACCCCGGTGATCCGCATGCTCGGCGTCGGACCAGCCGATTGGGCGCAATACAGTAGTGCCCATGAGTGAGAAGGAGGCCGGGTGGTATCCGGATCCCTCCGGGGAGAACCAACAGCGGTTCTGGGATGGCGATGGCTGGACGGAGTACTTCCAGCCGTTGCTGCCGCAGCCCGAGGCCGCTCACGACTCCCGGCCCCCGACCGAGGACTATCCCTACCTGGCCCAGGCCGGCGGAACGATGACCACTCCGCACATCCCGCCGCCCCAGGGGTGGGCGACGAGCACGAATACCTGGTCCGCTCCGCAGCCCACCACCAGTTGGGGCACCCCGGCCGACCCCCAGGACTACGCCGGCGGCGACTACCGTCCCCCGGATCCGGCCTGGGACGCCGGGGCCGGTACCCAGGTCTACCGCTCCGGCACCCAGGGTGGCGGCGGTGGGCGCGGCGGGCTGATCGCCGTGGTGGTGGCCTCCGTGGTGGTGTTGGTGCTGTTGGTGGTCGGTGGTGTGCTGGCCTTCCGTGGCAACGACGGCGGTGGGGCCGGTGACGACGGCCCGGCCGAGGAAGGCGTGGTCGAGGTGGGCGCGACCTCCTCGGGCAGCGTGCCTCGCGATGGCCAGTGGGTCGGTGCGCTGGCGATCGCCGACGCCGGGGCCTATCTGGTCGACGCCCGCAGCACCAGCGGTGACGACCTGCAGATGGCGGTGCGAGACGGCGGCGGCGCCACCCTGGCCTATAACGACGATCGGGGCAATCTGCTCCAGTTGGGCGGTGACCGGCTCGACCCGATCGCGCCGGTGTACCTGGATCCGGGTGAGTACGAAGTCGTGCTGAGTGAGTACCGCGGCAGGGCCACCGACGTCACCGTGGACGTGGTGGCCATCACCGAGCGGTTGACCGTTGGTGATGTCGTACAGGCCGACATCGAGGCCGATGGTGCCTTCCTGGCCGTGCTGGAACTGGAGGAGGAAACCGAACTCACGGTGGACGTGCAGGCCGTGGGTGCGGGCGACCCGACGCTGACCGTGCGCAGCCTGGACCGCGACGCGATGTGGACGGACGACGATCGCGGCAGTAGGGCCGATGACGAGGGTGGCAGCACCTACGATCCGCTCCTCACCGAGGACCTGCAGGCAGGACGGTACGCGGTGATGGTGGCCGAGTACGGCGGCGACCCATTGACCGTGCAGATCGAGCTCTCGTCCTCCTGAGCGGTGCCGATGTCCTCGAACGAGCCGGCGGCCGGTGCTGTGGAGCGAGGGCCGATCCCGCCGGGGTGGTATCCCGATCCCCTTGATGCGGCCGGGCAGCGGTACTTCGACGGGTCGTCCTGGACGGTGCACGTTGCCCCCAGGCCCGCGGTGCAGGTGCCGGTCCAGCGGCGCAGGTACGCCCGTTGGGTCCTGACCGGTGGGACGGTCGTGCTCGCGGTGGTGATCGGCCTGGTGGCGTTGAGCCGGGCCATGGATCGGCCCGAGCCGGTGGACTTCCCGACGATCGGCGTCGGCGGCGCCCAGGAGGATGATCCGTCCGAGGCCGGCCAACCCGAGGTGGTTCCCGGTGAGCAGTTCGCGGCCGGGGACGCGGTCACGGGGTCCATCACCGAGGGCCAGGAGTGGCGCGGCACCCTCACCGTCGCCGAGGAGGCCCTGATCCTGCTCGATGCCCGCCCGGCCGACGACGGCGGGGGTGACCTGACCATGTCCGCTCACACCGCCGACGGCGAACGGGTGGCGGGCAACGACGATCGCGGCGAACTGGCGCGCATCGGCGGATCCGACCTGGACCCGGTGCTGGTGCTCAGCGCCGACCCCGGTTCCTACCAGGTGGTGGTGGGATCCTGGCTGGCCGAATCAGCGTCCGACTTCGAGTTGGTCACCACGATCCCCGAACCGGTCGAGTTGGAGGGTGAGATCGAGCAGTCATGGGATCTCGGAGCCGGGGCGATGATCATGCGGACGCTGGTCGTGACCGAGCCGGGACCGTACCTGATCGAGGTGATGGCCGTGGGCGGAGCGCACGGGTTCCTCATCGACACCGTCTCCGGTGAGGTCACCACCTGGCGTTCCGGAGCGGAACACATCCAGGAGGAACGTGACCTGGCCACCGGTCGTCACCTGCTCATCATCTCCCGCGACGGCTTGGACGCCGGAGACCTGGCACTAGCCATCGGTCCCGCCTGAGACCAGTAGGCCCGCCAGCGGCCGGAGATTCAGCCGGCGGATGGCGGTGCACCTGGTCCCGCCCACCTCGGGGAGGGCACCCGTGCGGCCCCGCGCCAGTAGGCTGATCTCCATGAGTCATCACGTGCCTGCCGGCTGGTACCCCGACCACCACGACGCCTCGCTGCTGCGCTACTGGGACGGTGCCCAGTGGACCCAGCACACCCATCCGGCCGCCGGGGATGCGCAGCAGGACCAGGCCGGCCGGCAGGCTCAGGACAGTCAGCAGACCGGGCAGGACCAGCACACCGGGCAGGACCAGCAGGCAGGCTACGACCAGGACGCTGGCGACCAGTCGGGCGTGGGTGGCCTTGCCGGGACCGAGGGCGGCCACGGGTCGGAGGACGCCGGGGCCACCGAGAGCGCCGAAGGCGCCATGAGCACCGAGGGCCCCGAGGGCACCAAGGTGCTCCCGCCTGGAGCGGACGAAGCGCAGACACAGCAGTTCGACTCCCCGACCGAGCAGTTCCCCGCGGGCCATGGCCAAGGCTCCGCACCCGACTACGGTCACGCCGCCACCTCCGGCTATGGCCAGCCCGACCAACCGACCACGCCGCCCTACGACCCGGGCGCAGCCGCCGGATATGGGGCCGCCGGCTACGGCCAGGGCTCCGCGCCCGGCTACGGGGAGCCGCAAGGCGGCTACGGCCAGGGCTCCGTCCCCAGTTACAGCCAGCAGTCCACACCCGGTTACGCCGCCGGCGGCTACGGCGCCGCCGGCTATGGCCACTCGACACCGGGATACGGGCAGCCGGGCGACGGTTCGGCCCCGCCGCCGGGAGGCGGCCCGCCCGGCCCGGGTGACCAGCCGAAGAGCAAGACCGGCATCCTGATCGCCATCATCGCCGTCGTCGTGGTGCTCCTGGCTGGACTGATCTTCCTCGGTGTTCGGTTATTCGGCAGCGACGGCGCCGATCCCGAACCCACGACTGTCCCCACCGGGGAGCCCACCGGGGAGCCCACCGAGGAACCCATCGAGGAACCCACCGAGGAGCCCACGGACGAACCCACCGAGGAGCCCGACGGCGGTGGCGCCGACGTCGACGGGGGCCAGTTCGAGATCGGCGACGTCGTCGCGGGCTCCATCGAGGTTGGCCAGACCTGGTCCGGGATGATGACGGTCGAGACCGAGGGGGTCTTCGTGATCGACGCGATCCGCGGTGAGCAGGACCCGGACCTGACGTTGCGAGTGCTCGACTCCTCCGGCAACCAGGTCGCCTACAACGACGACCGCGGCGGGTCGCTGACCAGCATCATCGGCGGCCACAACTTCGACCCCTACCTCGCCCTGGGCCTGGAAGCGGGTGACTACACCGTCGAGGTGGGCACGTGGAGTGACGCGGACGGCGGTCAGTTCGAGTTGTTCGCCGGCGAGATCGCCCCTCTCGAACCGGGACAGGAGATGACGGCCGATCTCGATGCGCACTCCTACGTCGCGCGGGCCCTGGTAGTGGAGGAGGCCGGGGAGTACACCGTCAACGCGACCGCCGAGGAGTGGGAGGCCGCGATCGCCCTCTTCACCGCTGATGGCACCAGTTACACCCTGGAGGACCCGCAGGAGTCCGAGGCTTCGCTGACCGCGAACCTGGAACCGGGCAGTTATGCCTTCGTCATCGCCGACCCGGGCGGGGAGCCGGACACCTTCACGTTCGAGGTCCAGGGTCCCTGACATCCGGGGGAGAGCAGACGATGGAGGGACACAGCGGCGCCCGGCTCAGCGCAACGGACCTGACGCAGCGCAGGTGGGCGGGGGTGACGCTCGAGGAAGTCACCCTCGAGGAGTGTGTCCTGTCCCGGATCCGGGCCACGGCCGGCACCTGGCGGCACACCCTGATCGATGGGGGCACCCTGCGCGGGTCGGACCTGGCCGCCTTGCACACCACCGACTGCTCGCTACTGCGCGTGAGCATGGACGGGGCCAGGCTCACCGGATCGTCGTGGCTACGCGCACGCTGGCGGGACCTGGAGGTCAATGACGTACAGGCGGACGGGCTCAGTGCGGTGCAGGCATCCTTCGCCGACGTGCGGCTGCGCAACGTGAGTCTGCGGGAGGCCGACTTCACCTCCGCCACCTGGCAGCGGGTGCACCTGATCGACTGCGACCTCACCGACGCCCGGTTCGCCGGAATGCGAGCCGCTCACGTCCGGTTCAGCGGCTGTACCCTGACCGGCATCAGCGGTATCGAGGCCCTCCGCGGCACCACCCTCGCCAGCACCGACGCCGTCAGTGCCCTGGGGGCCATGGCCGCCCACCTGGGCATCGGGATCAGCGAAGGAGAACAGTGACACTGCAGGACAACCTCTCGGCTATCCGAACCAGAGTCGATCGGGCCGCCCGGGACGCCGGCCGCAACCCTGCCGAGGTGCAGATCCTGCTGGCCGTCAAGACCCAACCGGCCGAGTCGATCCGAGCGGCCATCGCTGCCGGTTACACCCTGCTCGGGCACAACCGGGTCCAGGAGATCCGGGCGAGTGCGGAGGAACTCGGCGACCTTGATCACCAGATGCACATGATCGGCCACCTGCAGTCCAACAAGATCTCCCAGGCGCTGCGGCACGTCACGTGCGTCCAGTCCCTGGCCGGCACCCGACTGGCCGACCGTTTGGACCGCGCCGCGCAGGCTCGCGGGCAGGCCCTGGAGGTGTTCGTGCAGGTGAACACCTCCCGTGAGGACTCCAAGGGCGGAGTCCGCCCGGAGGAGGCCCCCGCGTTGTGCACCCACGTCGGAGCCCTGGAGCACCTGCGTCTGCGCGGGCTGATGACCATCGGGGCCAACTCCCCCGACCCCGAACTAGTCCGCGCCTCCTACACCGACCTCGCGAAGGTGCGGGACGCCGTCGTCGGCTCCGGTGCCCCCGGCACCGACCGGGCAACCGAACTGTCCATGGGTATGAGCAGCGACCTCGAGATCGCGATTGCCGCAGGAGCCACCATGGTGCGCATCGGCACCGGCGCGTTCGGAGAGCGACCCGCCTGACCCCGAGTCTGCGCCCTCAGGACCGCCGCGACATCAGTCCCAGCGTCAGCGCCGTGCCGGCGCGCCGGGCCGGTCCGCGTTCACGGGACCCGGTGCAGCCACTCCTTGGTGGCGAACTTGGACTCCACGAGTTCCTCCACCCGGGCGAACTCGGCCGACCGGACCTTGCTCTCGCTGGTGGTGTACCGGGAGCGGAAGTAGTCCAGCAGTGAGGTCACCACGTCCTCGCGGGCCATCTGACTTTGCGAGCGCAACGGATCCACCCGCTTGTTCGCGCTGGCGGTGCCCTTGTCGGAGAGTTTCTCGCGGCCGATCCGCAGCACGTCGGTCATCGCGTCTGCGTCCATGTCGTAGGACATCATCACGTGGTGCAGGACCGCTCCCCCGGCCAGTCGCTTCTGGGCCGCCCCACCGATCTTTCCGGCCGGTGAGGTGATGTCGTTCAACGGTACGTACGTGGCACTCACCCCGATGCTCTCCAGCGCACCGAGCACCCAGTCGTCCAGGAAGGCGTAGGACTGCTCGAAACTCATTCCGTCCACCAGAGTGGCAGGCACGTACAGGGAGTAGGTGATGGAGGTGCCGGGCTCGACGAACATCGCTCCGCCTCCGGAGATCCGCCGCACCGGCCTCACCCCGCGGCGCTCGGCGGCGGCCAGGTCCACCTCATTGCGCACCGACTGGAAGGACCCCAGGACCACGGCCGATTCGGCCCACTCCCACAACCGCAGCATCGGCCCACGCCGTCCGGCGCCGAGTTCCTCCACGAGCACCTGATCCAGCGCCAGGTTCTGGTACGCCTGCAGCGGGCCGGCCTGGATGAGCTCGAAGGAGTGGTCCGACCAGGTGGTGGAGGCCCCCAGCGCGCGGCGCACGGCGATGCCCACCGAGCGCGCGTCGAATCCGATCAGTGCCGCGTCGGTGGTGGCGGCCTCGATGCGCTCGGCGAGTTCACGGCCACTGGTCTCGGCCGGAAGGCCGCGCAGCGCCTCATCGATCCGGCCCAGGGCGTCATCGGGCTCGAGGAAGAAGTCCCCGCTGATGTTCACCCGGGCCAGCACACCATCGTCGACCTCGACCTCGGCGACCACCAGTTTGCCACCGGGAACCTTGTACTCGCCTCTTCTCACGCCACCACCCTAGCCAGTCACGAGCATCGTTCGAGGGCGCGCTCAGCGCGGCGTCACCTCATGCTTGACCAGACCGAAGACGAAGCCGTCCACCAGCGCCTCCCAAGAGGCCTCCAGGATGTTCGGGCCGACGCCCACGGTGGACCAGGATCGCTGCCCGTCGGTCATCTCGATCAGCACGCGGGTGATCGCGTCGGTGCCGTGGGAGGAGTCCAGCAACCGCACCTTGTAGTCGATCAGCTCGAAGCCCTCGATCACCGGGTAGACCCCGGACAGCGCCACGCGGAGGGCGTGGTCCAGTGCGTTGACCGGGCCGTTGCCCTCCCCGGTGGACACCCGGCGCTGGTCCCCGGCGTGCAGCTTCACCGTGGCCTCGGAGTTGATCTCCCCGGCGTGCGAGGTGTGCTCCACGATCGCCCGCCAGGATTCCACCCGGAAGAACGAACGACGACGGCCCTCGAGTTCTTCCAGCAGCAGCAGTTCGAAGGAGGCGTCCGCGGCGTCATAGGTGTACCCGTTGGCCTCGGCGTCCTTGACCCGCGTGGTGACCCGCCCGAGCAACTCCGACTTCCCGGCCAGGTCGAATCCCAGCTCCCGGCCTTTGAGTTCGATGCTGGCCCGCCCGGCCATATCCGAGACCAGCATGCGCATGTCGTTGCCCACCTCGCGTGGGTCGATGTGCTGGTACAGGTCCGGGTCCACCCGGATCGCCGAGGCGTGCAGGCCTGCCTTGTGCGCGAACGCGCTGGCGCCGATGTAGGGCTGGCGGGCGAACGGGGCGATGTTGGTGATCTCGCTGATCTGGTGTGCCACCGAGGTCAGTTCGGCCAATCCGGCATCCGGGAGCAGTTCCTGCCCGCGCTTGAGTTGCAGGTTCGCCACCACGGTGAGCAGGTCGGCGTTACCGGTGCGTTCCCCGTAGCCGTTCACGGTGCCCTGCACGTGCCGGGCACCGGCCTCGATGGCCGCCAGGGAGTTCGCCACCGCACACCCGGAGTCGTTGTGGGCGTGGATACCCAGTTTGCCGTCGGACCGGGCTCGCACGGCCGAGACGATCTCGAATACGTCATCGGGCAGCATCCCGCCGTTGGTGTCGCACAACGCCACCACGTCCGCACCGGCCTCCAGCGCCGCCGTCACCGCGGCCAGGGCGTAGTCGGAGTCGAACCGGTAGCCGTCGAAGAAGTGCTCGGTGTCCACGATCACCCGCCGCCCGGCGTCGATCAGGTAGCGCACGGTGTCGGCGATCATGTTGAGGTTCTCCTGCCCATCGGTGCGCAGGGCCCGCTCGACGTGGCGGATATCGCTCTTGGCCACCAGGGTGATGACCGGCGCCTCGGAGTCCACCAGGGCGCGCACCTGGGGGTCGAGATGCGCACTGCCCAGCGGTTTGCGAGTGGAGCCGAACGCGGCGAGTTCGGCGTGGGTGAACTCCATCTCCTTGTGGGCCCGGGCGAAGAACTCGGTGTCCTTGGGGATGGCACCGGGCCAGCCGCCCTCGATGTAGGTCACGCCCAATCCGTCCAGCAGCGGGGCGATGGCGATCTTGTCCGCCACCGACAGGTTCATCCCCTCCTGCTGGGCACCGTCGCGCAGTGTGGTGTCGTAGACGTCGACCTGGTCGGCCTCCTTCGCCCCGCTGGCGGCGCCCGCCGTCTCGGTATTGAGGCTGGTGCTCATATTCCTGACTCTCTCCTGGGTGCCACCGCTCGGCGGCCGGATCTTCCTTCGGGCCGGTGCGGGATGAGTGATCCCGATGGTCCTGCCCGGAGTGTGCGACTTCGCTGCCGGCGGGAAGGGGTGGTCCCGCCAACAAAAAAACCTCCCGTGGTGCGGGAGGTTAGCGCGTGTGCCTGCAGGCACACGCGCTAGTCAATAATGAGCGCGACGGGGGTGGTGTAACGCATGGTGTTCATCATGCCACATCAGGGCCGGGACGCGGGTACCTCGCGCTCGTAGACCACATCCAGGCGCCGGCCCAGCACCGTGCCCACCTCGAAGTGGGTGGCCACGTGCTGGATCCGCTGCCAGGCCTCGGCGACCATCTGCTCCGCCAATTCCGGCTCGTCGGCGTCGAACCAGCCACCGGCCCTCAGGCTGGAGCGGATCGCCTCGCGCACCTCCGCCTCGCTCAGCGCCACCTCGGCCACGATCGCCGTCGTCGTCATCCGGTGGGAGTTCAGGCCGCTGAACGCGATCCCGCACCCGCACGAGCCGGGGTCGATCCGGCAGCAGTCGCAGTACTCTCCGATCATCAGCAGCTCTCCGGCCACGCAGTAGTCCACGTCGTTGGCAACGTCCCCGTTCGTGCGACGGGTGGCAATCAGTACTCGCATCATTCTCGCCTCCTGCCCGCACGGTAGGGGCAGGCACTGACGTTGATGATGGAAGGGCTTCGGCGAGGTCTGACCCAGGCACTGACTGACGCCCCCTCTGGGGTGGTCCTTGACATGATCCGTCGGCCTGCGCCGGGGCATGTAAAGCGCATGCCGGCCAGGTGGACATGACCTAATAGGAGCTCGACCAAAAGTCCCATCAACGTCTTGTCTGCCCACCTGGCCGGTGTGCCTGTCCCGCTAGAGGAAGGCACCACCATCATGACCAGTGAACTGATCGATGTCATCGCCGGCGTGGACACCCACGCCGAGACCCATCACGTGGCGGTGATCGCCACGACCGGTGCACGACTGGGCGATGCACAGTTCCCGACCACGAGCCAGGGGTAGCGCGACCTGCTCTCCTTCATCACCAGCCTGGGCCGCATCACCACCATCGGGGTGGAAGGGACCAACTCCTACGGCGCCGAACTGGCCCGGTTCCTGCGCCAGGGCGGAGTAGTCGTGGTGGAGGCGATCCGCCCGACCCGTCAGGTCCGTCGTCTGCGTGGCAAGAGCGACCCGATCGACGCCTACGCCGCCGCCCACACGGTGCTCGCCGGGCATGACCTGCCCACCCCGAAGAACGCCGATGGCGATGCCGAGGCCATCCGCGTGCTGACCATCGCGCGCCGCTCGGCCCTCAAGGCCCGCACCGCGGCGGCCGTGCAGATCAAGAGCCTGCTCGTCACCGCCCCCGAGGCCCTACGTGCTCGCTTCCGGGGCCTGAACGACGCCGACCTACACGCCCAGCTCGCCGCCGTGCGCCCCGGGCCGGCCACCGAGGGCATCCAACCGGCAACCCTGACGGCAATGCGCCACCTCGCCCGCCGCCACCGCGCCCTGACCACCGAGATCACCGAACTGGAGACCGACCTCGACACCCTGGTCACCCGCGTTGCCCCCGCTCTGCGCGCCGCCCACGGCATCGGGCCGGTGACCGCCGCCCCGCTGCTCATCGCCGCCGGCGACAACCCCGACCGACTCACCAGCGAGGCCTCCTTCGCCGCCCTGTGCGGCGCCGCCCCGATTCCTGCGTCCTCGGGTAAGACCACCCGCTACCGCCTCAACCCCGGCGGTGACCGCCAGGCCAACGCCGCCCTGCACCAGATCATCCTGGTCCGCATGACGTGCGACCCCCGCACCCGGTCCTACATCGCCAAACGCACCGCTCAGGGAAAGAGCGACAAGGAGGTAATGCGCTACCTCAAGCGCGCCGTCGCCCGCGAGGTCTACCACCACATCGTCCACCCCCAACCCGTGCCGCAGGTCGATGACCTACGCCCGCTGCGCCACGCCAAGGGAATGACCCTGCAGACCATCGCGGACCACTTCAACGTCTGGCCCGCTCACATCTCCACCATCGAACGCGGCAAACGCCGCGACGACGACCTCGCCAACCGCTACCGCGAATGGCTCCTC
>NZ_JBMPQB010000011.1:0-106588 GCF_049725185.1 Pseudactinotalea sp. Z1748
CGATAGCGGTGTGGGCTCGATGATGATTGTAGTCGTGGAGGAATGCCTCGTAGGAGGCTTCACGTTCGGTCTCACTGGAGTAGGGCCTGGCGTAGGCCCACTCGACTATCAGGGTCCGATTGAACCTCTCGGCTTTCCCGTTCGTCTGCGGGCGGCGGGGTTTGGTGCGCTTGTGCTTGACCTGCGGGCCCAGCGCGTGCTTGAAGTCCCCGGACCGGTAGCAGGAACCGTTGTCGGTCATCACTGCCGCCACGGTCACGCCGATCCCGTCGAAGAAGGCGTTGGCGCGGTTCCAGAACGCGGCGGCGGTGTGTTTCTTCTCGTCATCGAGGATTTCGGAGTAGACCAGGCGGGAGTGGTCATCGACGGCGTGGTGCAGGTACCGGTACCCGCGTGAGGGCGACGCGCCAGCTCTGGCTGCCTTGTCGCGTGTTGAACCGGCGCGCCGATCCTGTGATGAACCGCGGCCGTGAGCCCGCCAGCCGCCGCCGTCGGGAATCCGGCCCAGTTTCTTGACGTCGACGTGGACCAACTGGCCGGGCCGATCAACTTCGTACCGGTGAGGCTGGGGCCGGCGCACCGGCAGGCCGGTAGCTTGATCGATGCACTCCAGCCTGGGCATTCGGTACCGGGCCAGCACCCGACCCACAGTCGAGCGGGCAATCCCCAGGTGGTAGCCGATGCGGTGCGGGCCCCACCGCTTGTTGAATCGCAGGGAGATGATGCGCCGCTCGGCGCGCAGCGGCAGCCGGGACGGGCACCGATGCGGGCGGCTGGATCGGTCTTCGAATCCGGCCCCTCTTCGGTGGCGGGCCACCCACCGGGACACGGTAGCCGGTGAGACCTGGAACCGTTCGCCAACCCGGCGCTGGGACCAGCCGGCCTCAACGACCAGGGCAACCATCCGGGCTCTACCTTCAGGTGTCAGGGGTGCATTACGGTGAGTCACGGAGACCTCCGAACGTTCGATGAAATGGTTGGTACACCCATCGATATCGGAGGTCTCCTTCTAACTCACGGACCGATCACAACGTGTCGAGGAAGTACAGCTAGGGCGGTGCGTTGGGTTTCGGTGAAGAGTCGGTTGCCGCGCCCGAGGTCCAGTGGCTGGGATTGACCGCCGAGGACGAGGGGTACCAGGCCGGAGTTGCAGGCGAGTTGGCGGGCGTGGGCGGCGGAGATCTTCTCCCCGGTATCCAACCCGGCGGCTGCCAGGCGCCCACGCAGAATCTCTTCGTCGAGGGTGATCACGATGGTGGCGGCGGTTTTGGGGCTGAGGTGGTCGGTGGGTAGGTGTTCGATCAGTTCTGCCAGGGCCAGGCCGTGGGCGTTGGCCCAGTCGGTGCGCCGGCCCTGGGCGACCCGGGCCGGATCGGGAAGCCCGGACAGGTCCTCCATCGCGCTATCGCTCGTGCCTGTGTGGTGGTGTGCCTTGGCATCCGGTCCGGTGCCCGGCCTGTGGGCCGGGTCCATGCCCGGACCCGCACTGGAACCTGGGGTGTCATCGCCGGAGTCAGGGGCCTTGCCGGTGGCGGCCTCGGTACCGAAGAGCGCGCCCTCACCCGAGCCCGCGTTGCCAAAGGCGGCGCCCGTGCCCCCTGTGGTGGTGGCGTGGAGGTGGTCCCCCGCACGTGTCCTGCGGGTGCCAGTGGCGTTGCCTGCGGGGCCGTTGGTGCGGCGGGGTGCGGTCATGGTGTGGATGACTTTGCGCAGGAGGTGGCCGTGGAAGACCGGCAAGGTGAAGTGTCCGGTGACCGTGCCATCGTGGTTGTCTCGCAGCGTCAACCGGGTTTGTGCCCGCGCGCGTTCTTCCTCGCCGGCGACTTGGGCCTCTTCGTGGGCGTCGACGGCCTCGCGGTCCTTCTCCAGCGCTTCCAGTTGGCGCCGGGCCCGTTGACGTAACACTGAGGGGGGTAACCTCTTGGCCTGCTCCACCAGGCCTTCTTCGACCCGGCCCCGCTCCGCAGTGGTGAGGTCTTCTGGGAGTCTGTCTCCGGCGCCAACGATGATCTCGGCGTGGTCGGCAGAGATGTCTCCTTCATCCAGGGCCTGTTGGGTCCGGCTGCGATCACGCAGCCGGGTGGCCAGCTTCGTCTCCCGGCTGGTGTCTCTGCCGTCGTCGTTGGTGTGCTTGGCCGCCCAGGAGGCGGTATCGGCATGCCCGGACTTCTGGGCAGTGTTGGCCTTCTCGGCCGCGGCGAGGACTTTGAGTTTGTACGCCCGCACCCGCGATTCGATTCGTTTCAGGTCCCCCAGTAACTGCCCCTGTCCGACCGCGCTCAGCCCGCACGGGTCCAACCTCACCAACCCATCCAGCGCGGCGTGCACCTCCTGGGTCGGGGAGATGTGCGGGAGCGGGTGCACTGCCATGAACTCACCCTAGTTGATACAGACGTTCGAGTCAATGGTTCATGCTAATTCGTGTCACATTGCACGGTTCTAGGTGTCTGAGTCTCGTCCAGGCGCTCCTCGTACGTACGCCTCCGGTCCCATGGCCGGCTCGGCAGTGCCCGAACGTCCATGCACCGACGACCGGGGTTCTCCGCATCGAGTGCACGAGAGTGTCGGTGTGGAGGGTTCGCCGGCCAGGGTCGCACCCGTGGCGTCAAGGACCGACGGGTCGTCGCAGGGCAGGGCGAGCGACCCAGCTGCGCCGCAAACCCGTGGCGTCGAGGACCGGTGGGTGCCTGGAACGGCCAAGGGGGTGCTTCTCGGAGACCGGGACCGCCAGTGCCACCGGCACGGTCGTGGCGTGAGTCAGGAGACGCTAGCGGGTACCTGCGGCGCCCTGCCAGAGCACGTCGAAGGGGGTGTTGGCGTTGAGCCGACCTCGGATTCCTTCAGTGACCATGTCCTTGGCGGTCTGCACCGCATCGCGCACCTCGGCTCCCTTGGCAAGTTCGGCGGTGATGGCCGCCGCCAGGGTGCATCCGGCGCCGGAGACCCGCTCCTGACCTATCTTCGGTGCTGAGTACACGTGGATATCGGTGCCGTCGAAGAGCACGTCCACGGCGTCCGGACCGGGCAGTTCCACCCCGCCCTTGGCCAGCACATAGTCCGGGCCCTGGGCGTGGATGCGGCGGGCTGCCTCGGCCAGGTCATCGACGGTCTCGATGCTGTCCATTCCGGCCAGGGTCGTGGACTCGAACACGTTGGGGGTGACCACGGTGGCGTGGGGGAGGATGTGCTCGCGCAGGGCGTTGTCGGTGTCCAGCGCGGCGCCGGGCTCCTGCCCCTTGCAGATCAGCACCGGGTCCAGCACCACATGGGTGAAGGAGCGTTGCGCGAGCGCCTGGGCGACGACCTCGATGGTGGCGGGGGTGCCCAACATCCCGATCTTGACGACGTCCAGGTCATGGGTGGCGGTAGCGGCCTCGATCTGATCGGCGATGACCTGCGGCTCGATCGGCACGAACCGGTGCGCCCAGTCGTTACCTGGGTCGAAGGACACGATGCAGGTGATGGCGCCGGTGCCGTAGACGCCGAGTTGCTGGAAGGTCTTCAGGTCCGCCTGGATCCCGGCACCACCAGTGGCCTCGGATCCGGCGATCACGAACGCGCGGTTGACCATGTGCTCCTCCGATCTCCTCCCCGGTGGTGCGGTGGCGCCCCGGGGTTGCTCACTGCACGAGATTAACGCTGCCGGGGGTCCGGTCGTAAACCGCAGCCACTGTGGATGTGCACGAGTTCGGGCGGTGTGCGGCAGCAGGTGTCCTGTGGCGGCACGTCGTCTACTGCAGCACGTCGTCTACGGCAGCACGTCCTACTGCAGCAGGTCCAACACGGCCCCCACGATGCTGTCGGTGTCGATGCCGTGGTGGCGGTAGACGTCTTGCAGGTCCCCGGACTGGCCGAAGTTGCTCACCCCGAGGTGGCGGGCCCGCACCCCGTTGACGCCGGCGAGGAAGGCCAGGGTGTGCGGGTGCCCGTCCAGGACGGTCACCATCGGTGCCGAACGCTCCGACGGCAGGATCTGGTCCAGGATCCAACTGGGCTCATCACTTTGCCCGTTGCGGCCCTGTAGGGCCTCGAACAACCGGCTCGGGCTGGTCACGCTGACCAGATCGGCGGCGTACCCCAGGTCTGCCAGCCGCTGCACCGCCGCGATCGTCTCGGGGACCATCGCCCCCATCGCCACGATCGTGGCGTCCGGGGTGCGTGCCGCGCTCGCGGTGCTTGGGCTGCTCGCGGGGTCCGCGGCCCGCCGCAGGTATCCACCGGCAATCACCTGGCGACGACGGCGCTCCCGCGCGGCCGGGTCGGTGGGGATGTCGGCCAGTTTCTGATCCACCGGTTTGGTGGACAGCCGCAGGTACGCCGACTTCCCACCGGGCCGGGCCATCTGGCCCATCGCCGCCAGCAGCATCCACTCCACCTCTTGGACGAAGGCCGGCTCGAAACTGATCAGTTCGGGCTGCTCCAAGCCGATGGAGGGGGTCTTGATGGACTGGTGCGCCCCGCCCTCGGGGGCCAGCGACACCCCGGAGGGCGTGCCGATCAGGATGGACTGACCCCCGGCGTACATCCCGTAGGACCACGGCTCCAGGGCGCGTTCCACGAAAGGGTCATAGACCACCCCGATCGGGAACAGCGGCTCACCCCAACGCTCCCAGGTGGTGCCCAGTTCCCCGATCAGGCTAACCAGGTTCACCTCGGCGATCCCCAATTCGATGTGTTGCCCGCTCGGCGCCTCACGCCAGTGCATGATCGTCTCGGGGTCATCGTTGAACCAGTTTGGCCGGCCCTCGGTGGACCACACGCCCACCTTGTTCAACCACCCGGCGATGTTGGTCGTCGAACTCACATCGGGGCTGGCGGTGACCACCCGGGCAGCCGCCTCGGGGGCGGTGCGGGTCAGGTCCAGCAGCACCCGGCCGAAGGCGGCCTGGGTGGTGGAGGTGCCGGTGCGGGTGCGCCCGAAGTCGGTCGGCACCGGCGGCGGGGCGGAGGCCACGTGCGGCTTGCGGGTCAGGGTCTGTGCCGTCCGGGCGCACACCTGCCCGGCCGCGCTGTCCGGGTCAACCCGGGCCCAGGGCGCCTGCGGGTCCATTCCGAGGCCGGCTGCGAAGTCCTGATACTGCTCATCGGTCAGGATCGCGGAGTGGTTCTGCGGGTGCCCCGCCGTGGGCAGGCCGTTGCCTTTGATGGTGTAGGCGATGATCACGGTGGGCCGGGTGTCGTCGATCTGGGCGTAGGCCTGGCGCAGCGCCCCGTGGTCATGGCCACCGAGGTTGCGGATCGCCCGGAGCAAGGTGTCATCGTCGACGGCGCCGATCAGGTCCGCGATCTCGCCGACACCGGAGCCGGTGCCGGGCAGGCGCTGGCGGAGTTCCTCGATCGGGCAGCGCAGCAGGCGCTGGTACTCGGGGTTGGGCATCTGCAGGATCCGGTCCCGCAAGGCCGTGCCCCCAGGGCGGGCGAACAGGTCCTCCAGCAGGGCGCCGAACGTGACCGTGATGACCTGCCAGCCCACGGCCTCGAACATGCGCGCCAGCCGGCGGGCGGCGATATTGGGCACCACCCGGTCCAGGGACTGGCGGTTCAGGTCCACGATCCACACGATCTCGCCCAGGTCCTGCACGTGAGAGTCCAGCAACGCCTCCCACACCGCACCCTCGTCGAGTTCGGCATCGCCCACCAAGGAGTACTGGCGCCCGCCGGTAGCCCTGCCGGAGAGGCCATCGACGTACCGGCGTGACATCGCCCCCCAGATCGGCGCGGTGGCGCCGATGCCCACCGACCCGGTGGAGTAGTCGATCTGACCGGGGTCCTTGCGCCGGCTGGGGTAACTCTGCAGCCCCCCGAACTGGCGCAGGCTGGTCATCTGCTCCTGCGACACGGTGCCGAGCAGGTAGTTGATGCTGTGCAGCACCGGGGCCGCGTGCGGTTTGACCGAGACCCGATCCTGTGGGCGCAGCTGGTCGAACCACAGGGAGGTCATGATGCTGACCATCGAGGCGCTGGAGGCTTGGTGACCCCCGACTTTCAGGCCTGATTCGGAAGCGCGGACCCGGTTGGCGTGGTGGACCATCGAGGTGGACAGCCACAGCACGCGCTCATCGATGGAGGCCATCACCTCAAGCGGCACCTGTTGCCCTGCGGGCACCTGTGGCTCTGCCGGCAGAGGCGGCGAGGAGGAGGCAGCGGACATCACATGGCCCTTCGATTCGTGGACGGCCCTCGTCCAGGACAGACACTCACGGTGCGCCCGGGTCAGGATCCACTGGGCCCCGGGCGTCGGCGGGCCGGTTTGTGACCTGGCAAGCCAGCAAGCGCACCGTGAGCAGAACGCTTCGTATTCGAACAGTCGGGTCCGGCTGGTGCAACCGACGGATGCGAGGATGAGCAGAATGCTCACGCGCCGCTATTTCGAGGCCGATAAGGATGATCACTTTGGAGAGTTCCAGGACCTATGACCGGATCGATGCGATGCTCCTGCGAGCCCTCATCGACGACCCGGACGCCACCATCAGTGCGCTGTCCCACACCACTCGCCTAGCGCGCAATACCGTGCGTTCGCGGCGGGATCGCTACGCCCAGGACGGCACCTTGCGTTCCTTCGAGCGGCGGATCGATCCGCGGTTCCTGGGGTACCCGCTGAGCGCCTATATCGTGACGAAGGTCACCCAACGGAAGTTGGACAGCGTCGCCGCCACCCTGGCCACCATCGACGAAGTCGTTGAAGTGCATGGGCTCTCGGGCATCACCGACCTGCTGATCCATGTGGTGGCCCGCGACGCCGATGATCTGTACCGGATCGCCGGGCGTATCCTGGACGTCGACGGCGTCAAGCGCACCAGCACCGGCCTGGTGATGCGGGAGATGGTCAAGTACCGCATCGGCCAGCTCGTGGATCCGAACGTGTCGTGACGGCGGCCCGAGTGGGCACCTGAGCGCTGCCAAACGTAGGATCACTGAATTGACATGGCGCGAAGAAGGGTCCTATTTTGACCTGGGTGTCAGCTCGGCACCGGGTAAACATCGGATCTCTGGTGCTGGGTTGACGGCTAACCCGTCGTGAGCCCGGTCTCACACTAGAGCCGAACCTCAAAGGAGACGAGGGCTCATGAGAAGCGCAACGGCGCGGGCAGCAACAGCTGCGATTGCTGCGGCAATGTTCCTCACCGCATGCGGTGGAGGCAACGACGGTGGAGGCGGTGGCGACACCGGGACCTCCGGGGGCGATGGCAGCCTCGAGGCCGACTTGAAGATGGTGGAGAGCCTGACCAACCCGGCCCGGACCCAACTCCTTCGGGGCCTGCTCGATGAATTCGAAGACGAGAACCCCGGGGTGAGCGTGGAACTCATCTCACCCCCTACCGAACAGGCCGACCAGACCCTGCAGCAGATGCTCCAGTCCGGATCGGGAGTCGATGTGCTCGAAGTCCGCGACATCACCGTGGGCCCCTTCGGCAACAACGGCTGGCTGCACGACATGACGGACGAACTGGACGGATGGGACGGTTGGGAGGCGATGACGGACAACGCCGTCGAGAACTCCACCCAGGGCGCGAACGGGGAAACCTTCTACATTCCCTACGGGTTCTACGGGCTGAGCCTGTTCTACCGCGCCGACCTCATCGCCGATGCCGGATTCGACGCGCCCCCGCACAGTTGGGACGAACTCGTCGAACAGGCCAATGCCATCCAGAACCCCGCTGAGAACCGGTACGGATACGCCTTCCGCGGCGGGCAGAACGGCACCTTCCAGCTGGCTGCTGCGATCGAGGCCTACGTCGGCACCGATCTGGACCCCGAGAACTCCTACCTGACCACGAGCGGCGAGACGATCTTCTCCACCCCGCAGGCGCAGGAAGCGGCCGATATGTACCTGACCTTGTTCGAGGAGGGTTCCCCGCCGTCGTCGGTCGCCTGGGGTTACCCGGAGATGGTGGAGGGCTTCACCAACGGCTCCACCGCCTTCCTGCTGCAGGACCCCGAGGTCATCGCCACGGTGTCGGAGTCCTCGCTGGAGGAGGACCAGTGGGACGTCACCCCGCTCCCGGTGGGAGCCAGCGGACACGCCGCCCAGCCCGTGGCAACCGCAGGGTGGGGCGTGGCCTCCTCCAGCGACCACACTGAGGCTGCCGTGGCCCTGGTGCAGTTCCTCTCCGGGGAGGCCTCGACCACCTTCGCCAAGGAGAACTCCATGGTGCCGATCCGCACCGAGGCGAACGAGGACCCGTTCTACTCCTCCGGACCCTGGGAGGCCTACATGACCATGACCCAGGACCCCGACACCTATCTGAACGTGCACGAACCTCGCGGGGTGCAGTGGTGGACCGAGTGGAACCAGAAGGCGGACAACGAACTGCAGAGCTTGCTGCTCGGGGAGATGACCACCGAGGAACTGCTGCAGAGTTGGGACGAGTACTGGACCGAGAAGTTGGCGGATGAGTAGGGAATGACCGCTCCCCCCATCATCCCGGCGAAGCGTCCGCCCACCGCGGGCGCTTCGCCGGGGTCTCGGCGTCGCCCGTTCTCGACGCGCAAGGGCTTGACGATCCTGCTGTTCCTGGCCCCCGCGGCCATCTTCATCGGGGTCTTCACCTACTTCCCCATCCTGAGCGGAAGCCGGATGGCGTTCCAGGAATGGAACCTGTGGGACCTCACCGAGACGCCCTGGGTGGGCCTGGACAACTTCCACGCGATCCTGTCCAACCCGATCTTCTGGACCGTCGCTGGCAACAGCGTCATCTGGGTGGTCGGGTCGATCATCCCGCAGTTGGTGATCGGATTCGGCCTGGCGCTGCTGATGCGCAAGTGGTTCCGGGGCCGCGGCATCTATCAGGCACTGGTGTTCTACCCGTGGGCGGTCTCGGGGTTCCTCATCGGGATCCTGTTCCGCTGGATGTTCAACGCCGAGTTCGGCGTGATCAACGACATGCTGCGCAAGACCGGTCTGACCGAGACCAACATCGCGTGGCTGGCTGATGCGGATCTGGCCCTGATCGCTGTGCTGGTGGCCAACATCTGGTACGGCGTGACGTTCTTCGCGATCATGATCCTGGCAGCGTTGCAGTCGGTGGATGAGTCGATGCTGGAAGCCGCGGAGATTGACGGCGCGGGCAAGGCCCGGACGTTGTTCTCCATCATGATCCCGGCCATTCGGCAGACCTTGCTGCTGACGATCCTGTTGCGGGTGATCTGGATCTTCAACTTCCCCGACATCATCTGGGCGATGACCGGTGGCGGCCCGGCCGGGCACACCCACATCGTGACCACCTGGATGATCGAGTTCACCCAGCAGGGCAACTACGGCGTCGCCTCGGCCCTGGGCTTGATCTGCGTGACGATCCTGCTGATCTTCTCGGTGTTTTATCTTCTGGCCAGTAGGGAGAAGGAATCGTGAACCGCGAGACCACCGCGGGGCGGCGGATCAAGTTCGCCATTCTGGGCATCTGGCTGATCATCACGATCTTCCCGCTCTACTGGATCCTCAACACCGCGCTGAAGCCCGCCGGCGAGATCGCCTCATTCCCGCTGACCTATTGGCCGCGCACGCCCACGCTGGAGAACTTCCAGCGCCTGCTGGAACAGTCCGGGTTCTTCCAGAACATCCTGAACAGTGTGATGGTGGCACTGTCCGCGGCGACGGTGGCCACGTTCATCGCGCTGCTGTCCGGTTACGTCCTGGCCCGGTTCACCTTCCGGTCCAAGGGCGCGGTGATGATCGCGTTCCTGATCACCCAGATGATCCCGGCTTTCATCGCGCTGGGACCGCTGTATTTGATGATGACCAGTTTCGGGCTGACCAACTCCCGGTTCGGGCTGTCCCTGGTCTACATGGCAGTGTGCATCCCCTTCTCCACCATCATGTTGCGCGGCTTCTTCGCCAATGTCCCGGATGCGTTGGAAGAGGCGGCGATGATCGACGGTTGCTCACGTCTGCAGGCGCTGTTCCGGGTGATCGTGCCGGTGCTCACCCCCGGCATCATCGCCACCTTCATCTTCAACTTCGTGAACTCCTGGAACGAGTTGTTCCTGTCCGTCACGTTGATCCACTCCAGTGACAAGGTCACCATCCCCGCGGCGCTGAACGGCTTCATCTCCGGTTTCAACGTCGAGTGGGGTCCGTTGGCCGCCGCGGCGGTGCTGACCATCCTGCCGACGATGGCGATGTTCGCCCTGGCTTCGCGGTGGATCATCCAGGGCCTGACCGCCGGGGCAGTGAAGGGATGACCGAGCGGGCCGCATCCACCGAGCCGACAACCGGGCCCACCGAGCCAACTACGGCCCCCGCACCCGAGCCGCTACTGGTCGACGGCGCACCAGCGGAGACCCTGTGGCCCCTGGATCCTGACCAGCGCCACCTCAACCACGGCTCCTTCGGCGCGGTGCCCAACCGGGTCCTGGAGTACCAGGCGGATCTGCGCGACTCGATGGAGGCTTCACCGATCGGCTGGTTCGGCCAGTTGCCCGATCGGGTGAACGCGGCCCGGGCGCAGATGGCCGATTTGCTGCACCTGCCGGCCGGCGGCACCGTGTTCGTGCCCAACGCCAGTGCGGGGATGAGCGTGGCCTACGCCAGCCTGGCGCTGCCGCGCGGGGCGGACGTGGTCGTCACCAACCATGGTTACGGCGCGGTGGTCCAGGGTGCTCGCCGTGCGGCGGCCCGGGCGGGCGGGACGGTCACCGTCGTCGATGTCCCCCTGGGCGCCAGTGACGACGACGCCGAAACCGCAATCCTGGCAGCGATCGGTTCCCGCACGGCCATGCTGGTGCTGGACCACATCACCTCCGCGACCGCCACCTTGTTCCCGGTGCAGCGGATCTGCCGCCGGGCCCGAGAACTGGGCGTGCTGACGGTGGTAGACGGCGCCCACAGCCCCGGGGTGCTGGCCCAGCCGTGGACGCCGGAGGCCGATGTGTGGGTGGGTAACCTGCACAAGTTCGCCTGCGCCCCGAGGGGCAGCGCGGTGCTGGTGGCACGCGAGGAGGTGCGCCAGGATCTGTTCCCGCTGGTGGACTCCTGGGGCGGCACCCTGGCCTTCCCGGAGCGATTCAACTTCGGCGGCACCGATGACCTCACCAGCTATCTGGCCGCACCCTTTGCGTATGACTACCTGGACCAGGTCCTGGGGTGGACGGCCATACGCACCTATACCGGCGAGCTCGCCGACTACGGGCAGGCGGTGGTCTCTGCGGCGATGAGCGAGGCCACCGGGCAGGACGCACATGTGTCGTTGCGCCATCCGGTGGGCCCCTACCGGCTGATCGCACTGCCCCGCGGGCTCGGGCACACTCGCGAGGATGCGGACCGGTTGCGCGATGAGATCCTGCAGGCCCTGGGGATCGAGGCGGCGTTCACCAGTTTCGATGGCCGGGGCTATTGCCGGCTGTCCACACATGCCTACACGGTGGCCGCTGACCACGAGGACTTTGCCGCACGAGCGGTGCCGTGGCTGGTTGAAGCCGCGCACCAGTAGGCGCGCGGTGCACTCACCCTGTGGCCGGGCAGCGTGGCGCACTCACCTGCGGCCTGGTTACTCGCCACTCGCGCTAACCGGACTCAGCCCATCGAGGCGCGCTACTCGTCCAGGCCTTGTTGCACCTGCGCATCGGTGCGGGGTTCCACTCGGGTCATGATGGTCCACCGCACCCCGAACCGGTCCTGGATGGAGGCGAACCGGTCCCCGGTGACGGTGAAGTCATAAGACTCCTCCCGCACCCGCGCGCCACGTTCGCGGGCCAGGGCCAAGGTGGCATCGACGTCGGGCACGTAGACCGCCAGAGAGGAGGACACCTCATCGCTGTCACCCGGTATGTGGGGGCTTCGCCGTTGTGGGTGCTGCGCCGCCACCGGCTCCAGGACGCGGTGGCCGCCCTGGAAGCGGGGGAGGGGCAGGACTTGGCGGCGCCCGCAGCGTCGCTGGGATTCGCCGATCACGCCCACTTCACGCGGGCTTTCACTCAGGTGATCGGGGTGCCGCCCTCGGCCTACCGGGCCGGCGAGGGTTTGCGGGAGTACGATGCGGGTGCCAGTACGCAGGAGATCGAGGTGGAGTTCGGAGGATTCATCGTCAACCTTCCGAGGTCCTTACAGCGTGAGCAAACCAAGGGGGACCACGCCGATTCCATCCGAGCGTCGGTATGCCTGCGGACCGGTATTGATAGTGATGGCATCCAGCAAGCGATCGCCTAACCGCTCGGCGAGCCAGTGTAGATGTTTCGTATCTTGATCGGTGACGGTGGTTGCCAACTTGATCTCGATCGCTAACGCGCGGCCATCCTCTCGCACGACAACGAGGTCGACCTCGCGATCGCCGTTGCGTGTGCGTAGGTGCCCCACGCGTGCCTCAGCAGCCTGGGCGGGTACGCGACAGGAACCGGATCAATGAGCCACAGTGAGGTCAGCACGTCACGGTAGGCGAAGCCGGTGGACGCGGCTGGCTTGTCGCCCTGCCCCGGGGTAGCCGCATTCAGGATCCGTGAGTAACTGGCGGTGGTCGATGTTGCGGCGGCGTAAGCACGGAGCCACGCGAGCATGGATTCCGGCTTGCGCACGGCCAGGCCCTGCTCCGGCACGTCGCGATCCACGGCGTTGCGCAGGTAGGAGTCGAGTTGGAACCGGCCGAGTTGGAACCGGCGTGCGCGAGGCGACAACGGGCGAATCGCCGGAAAGCCGGAGGCCACGACCTCCTCGATGTAATCACTCAGCCCAAGGCTGGATGATCCGGTCAATGGCTCGCGAGTCCCGGAGAGCAGCGCCCGGATGCTGACCGTCGGCTCTGTCACACCCCGTTCGGCGAGAGTCATGGGGCGCATTCGCAGTCTGCCGATCCGCCCTGCCCCGGAGTGCGCCGTGGCATCGGGCGCCGGGCTGGCGCTGCCAGCGAGCAGGAACTGGCCGCCAATCGGACTTTCGTCAATGACCCGGCGGACGACGTCCCACACTTCGGGGACTTTCTGCCACTCATCGATCAGCAACGGTGTCTCTTGCCGTCGGACGAGTTCTGGATCCGCTGCCACGGGTTCCCGGATGGCCCGGGAATCCAAGCGCAAGGTGTCGAGGTGAATCAGTCTATTAGCAGCAGATGAAACATCTCAGACGCATGGCGGCGGGGGAGGGCCAGGACCTGCCGGCGCTCGCAACCACTCTGGGGTTCGCCGATCATGCCCACTTCACCCGGGCCTTCACCCAGGTGATCGGGGTGCCGCCCTCGGCCTACCGGGAGGGGCGGTTAATCCCCGCGCACGGCGATCGGGGCGCCGCCGAAGCCGATCCGGAAGAACGGGGTGGTGCAGGGCCGTCCCAGGCACAGGTCCACGGTGCGCCCCACCGGGTCGAACACCGCTGTGGAGACGGTTTCGGAGCGGCTGCTCGCCCCGTGCTTGCACAGCGAACCAGGGGCGGGTTCCTCCTCGCCCGGCGCCGACCGGGCACCGCCGGCCCAGACGTGGGTGGCCGGTGTCGATCTGGCGCACCACCGCACTGCGGGTGTACCCGCACTCCAGCACGGCGTCCTCGCCGTGGGAATCGACCATGGTCAGGTTGCTCAGCCCCATCTGCGGTATGCCGAGCAGGTAGTCCACCGCCTCCTTGCCCCGGCTGTCACGGGAGTGGAACATCTCAGCCGGGTCTCGCTCCATCCCAACTGGCGGCGCGCGCCAGCATGCCTATGCCTTCATCTGGAGGGCAGGGCAACTCGAACATCGCATTGGACGTCCCGAACGTGTCCAAGGCGAGCATCAGCCGTCACCAGAGCGCATTGGAATGTCTCGGCCACGGCGAAGTAGGCGGCGTCGTACCCGCTCACGTTGTTGCGCAACTCCCACATGCGCTCCAGATGTGGTTCGACGGCGACAAGTTCGATCGTGGTGGTCGCAATCGAGGCCAGGGCATCCCGCGCGCGCTGCTCGCTGATCTTCTGCCCCAGCCATCGACCACGGATCGCGGAAAACGTCTCAACGACGAGATGATCAGGGCCGGCCCAGTGGACGTCCCGGGCGAGTTCAGCACGCGCAGATCTGCCAACGGGCCCATTGTCTGTGAAAGCGTTGGCGAGCACCGAGGCATCGACCACGATCACGGGGCGTTCGCGGCCTCGTCACGTTGGGCCTCACGTTCAACGCGGGCGTGGTCGGCCGCTTCGATTGCCTCGGCCCTGGACAACTGCGAACCATCCTGGCGGTCGGCGAAGCGTTCCAGTGCAGCCAGATTGGTTGAGCGCCGTGCCTCCGCCGTCACCAGAGCCAAGAGGTAGGACTGCAGTGACTGTCCGCGTGCAGCGGCTCGATCGGACAGTGCTCGCCGCACGTCGTCTGGAACGTCCCGAATCTGTAGCGCCACCATGCATGCAGTTTACATGCATGGTGGCGCCGCCTCTAGTAATTCGGGTTGCAACGACGTGCGCCTGCCCGGGCGCCAGTCCAGCGGGTCTGTCATCGGCGAGCCGGGAGTTGCACTAGCCCTCGGCGCCGGCGGCGACGGTGGGCCCGTTACGGAGCCGGAACGCGCTGGGGCTGCAGCCGCGGACGTTGCGGAACTGGCGGGAGAAGTACAGCGGGTCCTCATAGCCCACCATCTGCGCGATCACACGCACCGGCAGTGCGGTGGTGACCAGCAGTTCGCAGGCCCGGGCGGTGCGCAGTCGTTTGATGTAGGTGCCGACGCTGACTCCGGTGGCTTCGCGGAAGAGTGCGGAGAAATGGGAGGTGGAGAAGCCTGCCATCGCAGCCAGCTCGCCGAGCCGGGCGGGCTTGTCGAAGTGCACCCGCAAATGCGACAGCACCCGAAGTACCGGTTCTTGCCGTGTCGGCGGGCCGGCGCGCAGATCGGCGAGCAGGTGTGCCAGCACGTTGGCAGCGGTACCGCTGGCCCGCATCACGGTGGGCAGGCGATCATCGACCTCCACCGTTTCCATCAGGGCGCCCATCAACCCCTGCACCTTGACCGGATCGTGCATGTCGACCACCACGCCGCGCCGGCCGGCATCGGGCAGTGCCCGCTCGAACGCGCGCACGTGCGGGCCGGAGGCGTGCATCCACGCGATCGTCCAGGGGTCGGTAGTGGCCGCGCCGTAACTGTGCGGCACGCCCGAGGGCAGGATCAGAGCCTGGCCTGCCGCCACGGCATGGCGGCCGCGGGTATCGGCGTACCACCCGCGTGCGGCCACGCAGACCATGAGCACCACGGCGTCGGTGCCCCGGGGCCGGGTGCGGCCGTGGTGCCGTGCGCGCGGGTACCACCCGCAGTGCGTCACGAGTAGATCGCTGGTGATGGGCGAGGCCGCCGCCTCGCGTGCCGTGTCGGGGGAGAGGATCCAGGCCCGCTCGCCGGGGAAGCCCGCTTCGAGGCTCATGGCCGAATACTAGCCAGAGTCAGCAGATTCTCCATGCAGGTGCGTGTAGTCGTCCCTTCATCCAATCTCGCTAAGGGGCGAGGATTCGAAGCAGCCATCGTTACATCCATGATGCCCCCGAACCCGGTAAGGACCTCGCACGTGACTATCACGACCTCAGCCCCCGCCCACCTCGACATCGCCGGTACCTGGCAGTGCCGGCTGGACCCCGATTCGGTCGGCGAACTGGACCAGTGGTTCCGAGGACCGCTGCCGCCGGACGGCCCGCAGGTCTCCCTGCCCGGATCCCTGCAGCACCAGGGCATCGGTGCGGAGATCGCCCTGGACACACCCTGGACCGGCGGGATCGTGGACCGCTCCTTCTTCACCGACGAGCGCTACGCCCCCTACCGCGAGCCCGGAAACATCAGCGTGCCGTTCTGGTTGCAGCCCCGGGTCTACTACCAGGGCGCGGCCTGGTTCCAACGCGAGATCGACATCCCCCAGGACTGGGCGGACCGAAGCGTCCTGCTCACCCTGGAGCGGGTGCACTGGGAGTCCACCGTGTGGATCGATGATCGCCGCGTCGGAGCCGACGCGAGCCTGAGCACCGCCCATCGCCACGATCTGGGCCGTCTGGAACCCGGGCGGCACCGCCTGACCATCCGCGTCGACAACCGTGCCGTGGTCAACGTCGGACCGAACGCGCACAGCGTCTCCGACCACACCCAGGGCAACTGGAACGGAATCATCGGCGAGATCAGCCTCACCGCCCAACCCGACGTGCAGATCAATCAGGTCCGGGTGTTCCCGGACGTGCAGCGCAAGTCCGCCCTGGTCAAGGTGGACATCCTTACCGGTACCGCGGTGGTGAAGAACGGACAGATCCGCGTCACGGCACGACGGCGGAACGCCGCGGGTGAGGAGGTGATCGGGCCGGTCACCGCACCTTTCGAGGTCGATCACGGGCGGGACCTGGCCGAGCGCGGACTGACCGCCGGCGGCACCCACCTCGATATCGAGCTCCCCCTCGGCGCCCAGGCGCGAACCTGGGATGAGTTCGACCCGGCGCTGTACGACGTCACCGTGCATCTGCAGGCCGAGGCCTCCGGACGGGCCCACCATGATGAGGTCACCACCGTCGTCGGGCTGCGCGAGATCGGCGTCGAGGGCACCCAGGTCACCATCAACGGCAAGCGCACCTTCATCCGCGGCACGCTGGAATCCTGCGTCTTCCCCCTCACCGGCTACCCCCCGACCGACGTCGGCTCCTGGCGTCACATCATGCAGGTGCTGCGCAGCCACGGCCTGAACCTGCTCCGGTTCCACTCCTGGTGCCCGCCCAAGGCCGCTTTCACGGCGGCCGATGAGGCAGGGGTCTACCTGCAGGTGGAAGGACCGGTGTGGGCGAACCAGGGCGCCGCGATCGGCGAGGGACGGGACGTGGATATCTTCCTCATCGAGGAGACCCAGCGGATCCTGCGCGAGTACGGCAACCACCCCTCCTTCATCATGATGGCGCACGGGAACGAACCCGGCGGCCGGGACTCCGAGTTCCTCTCCGCGTGGGTGAACGCCTGGCGCACCCAGGACCCGCGGCGGCTGTACACCACCGGAGCCGGGTGGCCCGCGGTGCCGGCGAACGACTTCGACAACATTCCCCACCCCCGCGCCCACCGCTGGGGCGAGGGCCTGCAATCACGACTGAACGCGACCCCACCGGAAACCGTCTCCGACTACCGCCAGTGGGTGGAGGCCGCACCCCGGCCCATCATCAGCCACGAGATCGGGCAGTGGTGCGCCTACCCGGACCTCAGCGAAGTTTCCAAGTACACCGGCCTGATGCAGCCGCGGAACTTCGGGATCTTCGCCGACTTCCTCCAGGCCTCCGGCATGGGTGACCAGGCCGAGGGCTTCCTGCACAGTTCCGGGCGGCTGCAGGCGCTGTGCTACAAGGAGGACATCGAAGCCGCGCTGCGCACCGAGGGCTTCGCCGGGTTCCACCTGCTCGGCCTGACCGACTTCCCCGGGCAGGGCACCGCGCTGGTCGGTGTGGTGAACGCGTTCTGGGAGTCCAAGGGCTATGTCACACCGGAGGAATTCGCCAGGTTCAGCGGCCCCACAGTGCCCCTGGCGCGCCTGCCCCGCCGGGTCTGGCGAAACGACGAGGCGATCGCCTTCGATGCCCAGATCGCCCACTTCGGTCCCGAACCGCTGCACGCACTCCTCACCTGGAGCCTGCGCGATCGTGCCGGTGCGGAACTGGCCAGTGTCACGATCGCCCAGGACCTGCCCGTGCCCCTGGGCAACGGCACCCACTGCGGCCCGGTCACCGTGCCCAGCGGCGTGAGCGCCGGGCCGGCGCAGGTGAAACTGGTGCTCACCGTGCAGGGCTCGGACGGCGCCCGGTATGAGAACGACTGGGACCTGTGGATCTTCGCGCCGGAGGAGGCCCCCGAGGAGCCCGCAGTGCGCGCCACCACGCAGATCGCCGAAGCGATCGAACTGGCCACGGCCGGGGAGCGGGTGCTGCTGGAACTGCAGCCCCAGGACGTGCACAACGACATCGCCCTGGGGTTCACCCCGGTGTTCTGGAACACCGCCTGGACCGGCGGCCAGGCTCCCCACACCCTCGGCCTGCTGCACGATCCGGGCCACCCGTTGTTCGCCTCCTTCCCGAGCGACGGGGCAACCAACTGGCAATGGTGGGACCTGCTCCACGGCGCGAAAGCGATCGTGATGGACCGCCTCCCCCAGTCCCTGCGACCCACCGTGCAGGCGATCGACACCTGGTTCGAGGCCCGACGGCTGGGCGTGCTGTTCGAGGCGAACGTCGGTGCCGGCCGCCTGGTGGTGACCTCGCTGAACCTGGACCCGGGCGAGGACCGGTTGGCCGCCCGGCAGTTCCGGCGCAGCCTGCTGACCTACATGGCCGGTGCGGACTTCGCCCCGGAGTCCAGCATCGACGGGCAGGCGCTCGCCGAGGCGCTGCACGATGCCCCGCCACGCTCCGACCAGAACGCGGATTAAACCCTATAATAGGTTGACATCCGCCGGTGGTCGGGGCCAGACTCGTGTGAGCATGACGCGGGCGGCGCCCCGGCCCCCGCTGACGATGACGTCAAAAGGAGGAGTGATGAATCACTCGCGAACACAGATCTCGCGCCGGAACCTGCTGCTAGGCGGTGGTGCGCTGGGCCTCGGCGGCGTGCTCGCCAGTTGCGTGGGCGGTGGCGGCAGCGCCCCGGACGGCAACGGTGGTGGCAACGGGCAGAACGGCGAGGGCGACGCAGGTGGCCCCATCGTCTTCCAGAACTCGCAGCAGAACCCCGGGCCCTTGGAAGCGCTGGAGCACCTGGTCGAGGAGTACGACGACGGCGACGTCACCATGAACTCGGTCGCCACCGAACAGTTCCGTGCCCAGTTGACGAACTACCTGCGGTCCAACGATCCACCGGACGTGTTGAGCTGGTACGCCGGTTCGGTGGCCCGGAACTACGCACGCGAAGGGCTGCTGCTGGACGTCTCCCCCCTCTGGGAGGGTGACGGCGCGTGCGCGAACTTCTCCGATGCGCTGCGCAGTCTGTCCAGCGACGACGACGGGCAACAGATCTTCGTTCCCACCCACTACTACTGGTGGTCGGTGTTCTACAAGAAGTCGGCCTTCGAGGAGTGGGGTGTGGAGCCGCCGACCACGTGGGATGAGTTCCATGCGCTCTGTGAGAACCTCGACGGGCAGGGCATCATCCCGCTGACCAACGGGATCGGCCCGACCCCGTGGATGGCCTCCGGATGGTTCGACTACCTCAACCTGCGGATCAACGGTCCGGAGTACCACCGGGAACTGCTCGCCGGGGAACGGGCCTTCAATGACCCGGAGGTCTTCGACGTGATGGCCGAGTACGAGCGGCTCATCCCCTACTTCCACCCGAACATGGCCTCCTTCGACGAGCAGGAGGCCGTCACGCCGATGGTGCAGAACGAGGCCGCCATGTATCTGGTCGGGGCGTTCGTCACCCAGTTCTTCCCCGAGGACCAGCACGACGACGTCGACTTCTTCTCCGTGCCCGTGATCAACGATTCGGTGCCGACAGCCGAAGAAGCCCCCACCGACGGGTTCTTCGCTGCCTCAGGGAGCAACAACCCGGAGGGAGCGCTGGCCTTCCTCGACTACATGGCCTCGCGAGAAAGCCAGGAGGCCTTCATCGAGATCTCCGGCACCTCGAACCTGCCCACGTCTCCCGACGTCGACACCTCGGCCTTCAGTCCCATCGTGCAGAAGGGCATCGAACTGCTGGAGAACACCGAGGAGATCACCCAATTCTTCAACCGGGACGGATCCGATGCGTTGCAAGCCACCGCCGATGCCGCCCTCACCCGGTTCCTGGACGACCCGGACTCGGTGGGCGACATCCTCGATGAGTGGCAGCGGGCAGCGGAAGCCACCTTCGACTGATGGCGGGTCAGGCACCGGCCCGGACCGGGAGCCCTCGAACGACGACGGCGCCGCCGGCGAAGCGACAGGACGTTCGAGCGCGCGTCTGGGCACGGCTCAAACGGGTGCCGGCACTGGTGTGGCTGTTCCTGCTGCTGCCCGTGGCCTTCGAGATCTTCTGGGTCTTCTGGCCGGCCCTGAACTCGCTGTCGCTCTCGCTCACGCGGTGGAACGGGATCACACCCGCTGAACCGGTCGGCCTGCAGAACTTCGCCGATCTGTGGCAGGACCCGATCTTCCGGACCGCACTGACCAACAACGTGATCTGGCTGTTCGGTTTCGGGGTGCTGTCGGTGGTGATCGGGTTGTCCCTGGCGGTTGCCCTGAACAAACCGGCCCCGATGGTGGGGGTCTACCGCAGCGCGATCTTCCTGCCGATGGTGGTCTCCCTGGTCGTGACCGGTCTGGTGTGGCGGGTGATGTACGCCCCCGAAGGGCCGATCAACGGCATGTTCGGGCTGCTCGGCCTGGAGACGCTGCAACGACAATGGTTGGCCGATCCGGACCTGGCGCTGTATGCGGTGCTGGTCGCCGCGGTCTGGCGCCAGGTCGGTTACATCATGGTGTTGTACCTGGCGGGTCTGAAGGCGACGAACGAATCGCTGGAGGAAGCCGCCGCCGTTGACGGCGCGAACGCCTGGACCCGGTTCTGGCGCATCGTGATGCCCCAACTCAAAGGGGTGCACACGGTGGTGTTCGCGGTGACGGTCATCGACGCGCTGCGCACCTTCGACATCGTCTGGGCGATGACGCGGGGCGGGCCGTACAACCAGACCCAGTTGCTGAGCACCTACATGTTCCAGCAGGCCTTCACCGCCGGGAACCTGGGCTATGCCTCGGCGATCTCGGTGGTGATCTTCGCGCTCGCGATCGGCTTCATCATCATCTACCTCGCCCGCCAAGCCAAGAACGAGGAGGAAGCATGAGCGCCGAAATGCCGGCGACCACCTCCGCCACGGCCGCGGTACCGGCGCGGCCGGCCAAGCGCCGTCGTCGTCCCCGCACCTCCCGTTCGCCGTGGCTGCACGTGGTGATGGCCCCGCTGTCCTTACTGTGGCTCAGCCCGATCATCTTCGCGGTCCTGGTCTCACTGCGGTCCTATGAGGACATCATCACCCGGGGGATCGGGGCCCTGCCCAGGTCGGTCTCCTTCGAAGGCTTCGCCACCGCGTTCGGTAGTGGCGGGCTGTGGCGGGCGCTGGGCAACAGCATCGTGGTCACTGCCGCCGGGGTCATCATGTCTTTGGCGTTGGCCTCGATCGCCGCGTATGCGCTCAGTCGGTTCCAGATCCCGCTGCGCAAGACGATCTTGTTGACGATGCTGGCCGGGAACCTGCTGCCCCCACAGATCCTGCTGGTCCCGATCTCGGCGATCACCGGGGCCCTGGGGATCTATGACACCCTGTTCGCCCTGACGGTGGTGCAGGTGGGCTTCGGCATCGGTTTCTACACCTTCGTCCTCTACGGCTTCATGCGTAACCTCCCCCATGAGGTCTTCGAAGCGGCCCGTATCGACGGGGCCGGCGCGGGACGGATCTTCGTGGCGATCGTGCTGCCGCTGTCCCGCCCCTCGCTGGCGGCGCTCGGGGTGCTGGCCACCACCTGGATCTTCAACGACCTGATCTGGGCGATGACGGTGCTGCGCTCCGAAGCCAAGTTCCCGATCACCGCGCAACTGCTCAACCTGATGGGTGGCTTCGGCAGCCAGTGGAACGTGGTGGCCGCCGGGGCCCTGGTCGCGGCCGTGCCCACCGCGATCGTGTTCTTCATCTTCCAGAAGCAGTTCGTCTCCGGCCTGCTCGTGGGGAGTGACAAGTGAACCCCGAGCACCAGATCTGGCGCCTACCCACCAAGTCCGGTGAGTACGTGGTGGGCCTGACCCCCGATGGCACCGGCCTGATGCTGCGCCACTGGGGCGAGGCCGGGCAGCAGATCCCCCCGATCACACTGCCCCGCAGAACCACCTCCTTCGAGAGCGAACGGGAGCTGCTGCCCCTGGAGACCACCGCCCTGGGCACCCGCTCGGTGCAGTCGGCGGAGATCGTCGCCCGCCGCGCCGATGGCCTGCGGGGGGCGCGCCTGCGCCTGCGCAGCGACATCGTCGTGCATCACGGGGATACCACGCACCTGACCTGCCCCCTGGCCGATGAGGACGCGGGCCTGGAGGTGGACCTGCACATCCGCACCAGCACCGCGCACGAGGTGGTGGAGAAATGGGCCACGCTGCGCAACGTGTCCGACGTCGCCACCGAACTGCTGCGCGCCTGGGGTGGTGCGTTCGAGGTCCATGCCGACCGCGCCACGGTCGAGGTCCTGCACGGGCACTGGTCCCGGGAGTTCACCCCGGCCCGGGTCGGCCTGGGTGCGGGCGAACTGAGCATCGGCAGCCGGCAAGGGATCACCTCCCACACCTACGCCCCGGTGCTGACGGTGCGCGGCGACCAGGACCCGGAACTGGCCCATTCGGTCGCGCTGGCGTGGAGCGGGTCGTGGCGGATGAGCGCCGATGCGGTGCCGTTCACCGGGCGCGTGCGGGTGGCGGGAGGTCCCGACGACGAGAGCGGGATCCTCACCCTGGGCCCCGGGGAAGAACTCAGCACGCCCGTGGTCGCGGGCCTGCAGATCCGCGGGGATGCCGACCGGGTCGCCCGGGCCTGGCATGACTACCAGCGCACCCTGGCGCGGTCCGCCGATCCCTACCAACGCACCCTGACCCGCCCCACCGACACCTACCACCGGCCGGTGGTGTACAACTCCTGGTACGCCACCACGTTCGACGTCACCGTGGACCACCAACTGGCATTGGCGCAGGTGGCGGCCGATCTCGGGGCGGAAGCCTTCGTCGTCGACGACGGGTGGTTCCGCGGGCGCACCTCCGATCGCGCCGGCCTGGGGGACTGGGATCCCGATCCGGACAAGTTCCCCCACGGGCTGGGCCCGTTGGTGCGAGGTGTGCTCGAGCGCGGGATGCGGTTCGGGCTGTGGGTGGAACCGGAGGCGGTGAACGCGAACAGTGACCTGTACCGCGCCCACCCCGACTGGGTCCACCACGCCCGGGGCCGCCCGCTACGCACCCTGCGCAACCAGTACGTACTGGACCTGGGCCGCCCGGAGGTGGAGGCGTGGGTGATCGAGGTGCTGCGCAGTCTGCTCTCCGCGCATGAGATCACCTACCTGAAGTGGGACATGAACCGCTCCATCGAGGACGGTGGCCAGTCGCGTACGGGTGGGGACGACTGGTCCTGGCGCCACACCAACGCCTACTACCGCGTCCTGGACATGATCCGCGCGGAGTTCCCCCGTGTCACCGTGGAAGGGTGCGCCGGTGGCGGTGGCCGGATCGACCTGGAGGTGCTGGCCCGCACCGATGTGGTGTGGCCCAGTGACGAGACCGGACCGCGGGACCGGCTGGGCATCCAGCACGGATTCCTCAGTGCCTTCCCCAGTTGGACGATGAGTTCCTGGGTCACCGATAAGCCGGACCTGATCGATACCGATCCGGCGAGCCTGGACTTCCGTTTCGTGGTGGCCATGGCCGGGGTGCTCGGCGTCGGCGCCGACCTGCTCGCCTGGGACGGCGCGACGCGGGAGAGGGCCCGGGAACTCATCGAGCGGTACCGATCGGTGCGCCGGATCATCTTCGATGGTGTGGTGCGCCGCCACGGTGACCCGGCCGATGACGTCTACGCCCTGCAGTACACGGTGGAGGACGCCACCGTGGTGCTGGCGTGGAAACGCCCCGGGGCGCCTGCCGAAGCGCGGATACCGCTGGGCGGGTTCACGTCTGAGGCGAGGTTCGCCTGCGAGGATGGGGACAACGTGTTCAGCGGGGCGGAGTTGTCGGCCGCGGGCGTGCCGGTGCGCTGGAGGCACGGCGACTGTGACGTCATCGTGCTGCGCAGGGCCGCGTAGAGCACGGAACACAAGATCAGAAGGGAACAGAGGATGCCTGTAGCAGTCGTGACCGGCGCAGCGCGCGGGATCGGTCGGGCGACGGCGCAGACACTGCATGGCGCCGGATGGCGGGTGGCGATGACCGACGTCGATCCACACGTGAGCGAGCGCGCCGCCGAACTGGGTCAGGGAGCCTGCGGGATCGTGGCCGATGCGGCCTCGGCCGAGGACTGGCAGCGCGTGGTCGCCGAGGTCAACGAGCGCCTCGGCCCAGTGGGCGCCCTGGTGCTCAATGCCCTGGCCACCGACGCCAACCCCCTGCACGCGATGAGCGAGGAGGCCTGGCAGCGCCAGCTCGACGTCAACCTGACCGGGGCCTTCCACGGCCTGCGCGCCTGTCTGCCCGATCTGCTCAGCGACGGTCAAGGCCGTGCGGTGATCGTCTCATCGGTGCACGCCCACTTCGGGTTGCTCGACGTGCCCGGCTACGCCGCGACGAAAGCGGGCCAGACCGGGCTGGTCCGCCAGGTTGCTGCGCAATACGGCCCGCGCCTGCGGATCAACTGCGTGGCCCCCGGCCCGATCCGCACCGCGCTGTGGGACCGGATCTCCGAGGCGGAGCGGCAGCGCAGTGGCCGGCAGACGGCGCTGGGCCGGATGGGTGAACCCGAGGAGGTGGCCGAGGTGATCGCGTTCCTCCTCAGCGACCGCGCCTCCTACATCACTGGGGCGACCATTCCCGTCGACGGTGGGTGGAGCATCACCAAGGACTCCGCCTGAGGGCGTGCGACGACTACGGAGGAAGAGTGAATAGCCGATACAAGGGCCGCGGCGTGCACGGGCAGACGGTGGAACTGCTCGGCACGCGCATCGTCAACGGAACGTTCGCCCCCGGGGAGGTGCTGGACCTGACCGCTGTGGGCCACGAACTCGGGCTTTCCCTGACGTCGCTGCGTGAGGCCATCAAGGTCCTGATGGCCAAGGGCCTGCTGGATGCCCGGCAGAAGAAGGGCACCTTCGTGCGCCCACGTGCCGAGTGGAACTCCCTCGACGGCGACGTGCTGCGCTGGCGGCAGACCAACGGTGACTCCCGAGCCCTCTTCCGCGATCTGGCCGAAGTGCGCTCGGCGATCGAACCGCGAGCCGCGGCGCTGGCCGCGCAGCGCCGCACCGAGGAGGATCTGACGGCGCTGCAGGACGCCCTGGAGGGGATGAAACGGGCCCGGGGTGGCACCTCGGAGGAGGCGGCCCGGGCCGACCTGGCCTTCCACCAGGACCTGTTGCGCGCCACCGGCAATGAGCTCTTCGCCCAGATGGCGGTGTTCGTCGAACCCGCGCTGCTGGCCCGGGACCACCTGGTGCACGATCACTCCACCAGCGACCCGGTGCCCACGCACCAGCGCGTGGTCGAGGCGATCGTGGCCCAGGACCCGGAGCAAGCCGCCGCGGCAGCGGAGGCGCTGGTGGCGCAGAGCATCGCCGACGTCGAACGCGTGATGAGTGCCGAACGGCAGGAGACGCCATGAAGATCACGCGGATCGAGACCTTCGCCGTCCCCCCGCGATGGCTGTTCTGCCGGGTGGAAACTGACGACGGCCTCATCGGGTGGGGTGAACCGGTGGTCGAGGGGCGCACCGAGGCGGTGCGCGGGGCGGTCGAGGCGCTGTCCGAACTGCTGATCGGCGAGGACCCCCGGCAGATCGAGCGCCACTGGCAACGGATGACCAAGGGAGGCTTCTACCGTGGCGGGCCGGTGCTCTCCAGCGCGGTCGCGGGCCTGGACCAGGCGCTGTGGGACATCCTCGGCAAGTCCCTCGACGTGCCGGTGCACGTGCTGCTCGGTGGTGCGGTGCGCGATCGGGTGCGGGTGTACGGGTGGATCGGCGGAGACGATCCGGCCCAGGTCGCCGACGCGGCGCTGGCGCAGGCGGAGTCCGGGCTGACGGCGGTGAAGATGAACGCCACCGGCCGGTGGGACCCGTTCGCGCCGGCCTCCGGCGTCGATGCCGCCGTGGCCCGTGCCGAGGCGGTCCGGGTGGCCACCGGTGCGGACTTCGGGCTCGGTCTGGATTTCCACGGCCGGGTGGGCCCTGCCGATGCCAGACGGCTGCTGCGCGCCCTCGAGCCCGTGGCGCCCTTATTCGTGGAGGAACCGGTGCTGCCCGAGTTCGGCGCGCAGTTGCAGGCCCTGGTGGCCGGCACCACGATCCCGCTGGCCACCGGGGAGCGGCTGTACGAGCGGCTGAGTTTCCAGGCCCCGCTCGAGGCGGGCGTCGCCGTCGTGCAGCCGGACCTGTCCCATGCCGGGGGTATCTCGGAGTCGCGCCGCATCGCTGCCCTGGCCGAGATGTACGGAGCATTGTTCGCACCGCACTGCCCGCTGGGCCCGATCGCGCTCGCCGCCTGTTTGCAGGTGGACTTCACCACCCCGAACTTCTTGATCCAGGAGCAGTCCATCGGCATGCACTACAACACCGGTGGGGCGCAGTTGCTCGATTACGTGGTGGACACCGCACCGTTCGAGTTCCGCGACGGGTACATCGAGCGTTGGCAGGGCGCGGGGCTGGGGGTGCAGGTGGATGAGCAGGCCGTGCGCGCCGCCGACGCCCGCAGCCACACCTGGCGCAACCCGATCTGGGAGCACCCCGATGGGTCATTCGCGGAGTGGTGAGAGGAAGGATGGGATGAACAACGTGGCCCCAGGATCTGCAGGTTCGGTGATCACCGGGCAGTGGCAGGCCGTCGATGAGCGCCGCTTCGAACTCGGTGAGGGCGCCCGGTTCCTGCCCTCGGTGACCTTCGGCGACGGCGGGGATCCCGGCGCCGGCTTCGTGTGTGTGGATCTGCTCCGCGGTCAGTTGTGGAGCACTACCGGAGCGCCCGACGGCGGGCTCACCCAGCGCGCCGACCTGGACCAGCCGCTGGGTGCGCTCGCCCAGGTGCGCGGCGACGAGCAGGCGTGGATCGGTGCGGTCGGAGAGGGGTTCGCGCGGTTGCGCAGCGACGGCGGCCGCCTTGCCGTGACCGAGGTCCTGGCTACCCCGGCTGCCGGGCGTGGTGCGGCGCTGCGGATGAACGATGCGGTGGCCGACCCCCAGGGCCGTTTCTGGGCTGGTGCGATGGCCTATGACGGCGCGCGCGGGCAGGGATTCTTGGCCCGGGCGGATCCCGATGGCGGCGTGCAGGTGGTGCTGGAGAGCCTGTCGATCCCCAACGGCCCGGCGTTCAGCGCCGATGGCACCACGATGTATCTGGCCGATACGCCCACGGGGTGGATCCGCCGGTACCGGGTGGATCCGGCGACCGGCGAACTCGGCGCGGCTGAGGACTTCGTCCATGTCAGCGAGGGCGGCCCGGATGGCATGACCGTGGATGCGCAGGGGTGTCTCTGGTCGGCGATCTGGGGCGCCTCGTGCCTGCATCGGTACTCACCACAAGGGGAGCTGGTGGAGCGCATCCCGGTTCCGGTGCGCCAGCCCACCAGTGTGGCGCTGAGCACCGAGGCGCCCTACCGGGCGGTGGTGACCTCGGCAACGATCGGGCTCGATGAGACAGGCGAGCACGACGGCCGCGTCATCACCGCTGCGTCGACGGTGGCGGGCATCCCTGCGGCGGCGTTCGGCTGAGCGCCCCGCAGGTCGGGGCGTCACTCACTCACACCCAGTTCCTAGCACCCGGCGGATCGCCGGTAGGAGGTTGATCGTGTCGTACGTGGCACAACGCTTGACCGATGTGCAGTCCGCAGATGTCGGAGTCCGGTCGGAGTTCTGGGACCTGGCGGAGAGGTCCCAGCGCTTCGTGAACATTGTCAACGGTAAGCCGGCGACCCTTGGTACCCATGCAGCGGTCGTCTGGAGCCGCAGCCACCTGTATGTGAAGTACTGGGTGCAGGAGCCCTTCCTGAACGCGACCCTCGAGGAGCGCGATTCGCTGCTGTTCACCGAGAACAACGTCGAGTTGTTCATCGACGGCGGGGACGTCTACTACGAACTCGAGGTCAATGCCCGCAACACTGTCTACGAGGTGCTGTTCCTCTGGCAGGACGCCATGGCGAACCCCACGAACACGTTGGTGCGTGAGTTGCACCCGATCGAACACGGCGCGGTGACGTTCGGCGGTAACCACGACCGGAACCCGGAGACGTTCTGGACCGGCACGCACCCGCGCGGCCTGCGGTGGGCCTTCACCGACTGGGACATGCCCGGCCTGCAGACCCAGGTGGCACTGGACGGAACGCTGAACGATGACTCCGATGTGGATGCGGGGTGGGAGGCGCTGATCAGCATCCCGTGGGAGTCGCTGCACGGATTCGCCGGGAAGCGGCCTCTCCCACCGGGTGAGGGTGAGGTCTGGATGTTCCAGTTCGCCCGCTACGAGCGGTTGGCCGAACTCGGCCAGAACGTGGGCTGGGCATGGACGCCGGTGGGCAGCGATGACAACCACCGCCCGGAGAAGTTCACACCGATCCAATTCTCCCGCGCCCCGCTGGGGCAGTGAGACCGGGGAACACCGGGCCGTCACGCCTGAGCCGGCCCACCTAGGGCGCGGGTCGGACCAAGTCCGCCGGGACCACCTCGACGGGGAAGGGGCCCTCGAGCACTGCGCGTTCGGTGCCGCTGACGTGCGCGGTGGTGCTGTACGAACCGTCGGTCAGGTCCAGCGCAAGCAGGGAGGGTTCGGCTGGGTCGACGATCCAGTAGGACCGGACGCCGGCGTCCTCGTACTTGGAGCGCTTGAGCACCTGATCCTTGCGACGGGTGGCGGGGGAGAGGACCTCGACGGCGAGGGCCAACGGAGCGGTCACGTGATGCTCCCCGACGTCCTCGTTGCGGGCAATGAGCAGGTCGGGTTGCAGCGAGGTGCGCGTATCCGGGCGCCAGTCCAGTGGGGCGGGCAAGACCTCGTACCCCGGTGGGCATGCCGCGTGCAGGAGGACGAGTAGGCGGGTGATCACGCGTTGGTGCAGTGGCGCCGGGGCCGGACTCACGAGCAACAGCCCGTCGAGCAGTTCGTACTGCAAGCCGTCGTCGGGTAGCAGGTCGAGATCATCGACCGTCCACTCCTCGCCCGTGCGCGGCATCAGCGTCATACCAGTCATGATGCTCCCTCTCGCTGGATCTGTCAGCACTGCGCATGGCTCAAGGATGTCGCTCCGGGTGGTTTCGCGCGGAGGTTATCCACAAGGGCAGCGTGCCGGCGGAACGGACGGAGCAACCGAAACTACGCCCACGATCGAACGTGGCTCTTTAATTTCGTACAGCACGTAAGTATAGTGCGACGCAGCGCCCGCGGACCCGCCGTGGGCCGGCGCCCCGGGACCCGGGCGCGAGTGCCGAGGAGGCCCGATGGCGGACATGCCGGTGGCGGCGGATCTGCGCTTCATGCGCGAGGTCAACGCGACCGCCGTCCTGGAGCGGCTGCGCCGCCAGGACCGGATGAGCGTGGCCGAACTCGCCAAGGCCAGCGGACTCTCCCGCCAGGCCGTCACCCGGTCCCTGGCCGAATTACAGGACGCCGGGTTGGTGGAGTACCTGCCCCCGCAGCGCGACGCCAAGCGCTCGGGGCGACCGGCCCAGTTGGTGCGCTTCCGCGCCCGGGCGGGCTACGTCGTCGGCGCCTTCATCGACCCGCACCAGATCCGCCTCGGCCTGGCCGACCTGCGCGGACAGATGGTCACCTCCCGGCAGGCCGTGCTCGAGCACGGGGCCGACGGCGAGGCAGCGATTGCTCTGATGGTGCAGGAGGTGCAGGAACTGCTCGCGCAGGCCGGGACCGCACCGGAGCAGGTGTACTCGGCCGCGATCGGGGCCCCGGGCATCGTGGACCCCTCCGAGGGCGTGATCCGGTTGGTGCCGTCGATGTCCGGCCTCAGCGGCGACGGCGTGGTCCGGGCCCTGGGGGAGTACCTGGACTGCGCGGTCTATCTGGACAACGACGTCAAACTCGCCACCCGGGGTGAGCAGTGGCACGGGGTGCGCCGCGACGACGAGTCGCTGGTGGTGGTGCACTGGGGCGAGCGCATCGGCGCCGGGATCGTGCTGAACGGCACCCTGTACCGGGGCGCCACGAACGACGCCGGTGACCTGGGTTTCCTGGACGTGATCGCCGAGGGTGAGCACGGCCCCACCGAGTCCGGCCTGGGACGCTTCGAGGCCTGGGCCGGGGCGTCCGCGCTGATCGCCCTCGCCGTGGAGGAGTTGACCCGGTCCGGCGACACCGGCCGGGCCCAACAGGTCCTCGACGCCGGCGACGACGCCCTGGAGATGGTCCTGGCCGCCATCCAGGCCGGCGATCGTGACGCCGGCGCCGCCCTGGCCCGGGTGGCCGAACGTTTCGCGATCGGCCTGGCCGCGATCCGCACGTTGCTGGACCCCCACCTGGTGGTCTTCAGCGGCCCGCTGGCCCGTGTCGGGGAACCACTCCTGGAAGCGCTGCGCACCGCGCTGGCGGACTACCCGCTGGAGTTACCCGAACTGCAGGTCTCCACCCTGGGCGCCGACGCCGTCGTGCAGGGCGGGATCCGGCACTGCCTCGACGAACTGGAACAGAACCGGTACCTCCCCCGCGAGAGAGGAGCCCGACCTTGACGCGGCCGACCCGGCCACCCCACCCGGACCGAATCATTCGAAGGAGAAGGTTTCTATGAAGGCTCCATCCCGCACCACCAGCAGCCTCGGCTTGTTCGCCGCGTCCCTGCTCGTCCTGACCGGCTGCGTGACCGCAGGCAGCGGCAACGGCCAGGATCAGAACGGCGACGACGGCGAGGCTCAGGGCGTCTCGTCCGACGTCACCGAGGAGGAGGTCACCCTGCGCCTGGCCTACACCGACAACCCGCCCACGGAAGCACTCGTGGAGGGTTTCACCGAGCAGTTCCCGAACGTGACCATCGAGACCGAGCAGACCGACTTCGGCAACTACATCACCTCGATCACCCGGTCGATGGCCTCCGACACCGCCCCGGACATCGCGCAGTACAACCCCGGCGCGATGCGTTCTCTGGTTCCGGCCGGGCACGTGCTGGAACTGGGTGAGTACTCGCAGTTGTACGGCTGGGAGGGCGCGTTCCCACCGGCAAGCCTTGAGCAACTGATGTCCGACGACGAGGCCCAGCAGTTCGGCACCGGCGGCCTGTACGCGGTGCCCGGGGCGCTGTCGGTGCTCGGGGTCTACTACAACGAGGACCTCCTCACCGACGCCGGGATCACCGAGCCCCCGGCCACCCTGGATGAGTTCACCGAGGCGATGGCCGCGGTGTCCGGCAACGGGGACCGCCCGCTCAGCCTGGGCGCCCTGGAGGTCGGGGCCCTGCACCTGTGGAACGCGGTGCTGAACAGCGTGGGCCCCAGCCAGGACTACCTGGACTGGGTCTACGGGGCACCGGATGCCACCATCGAGACCGACGCGGCCGCACGTGCCACCGACATCATCGCCGAGTGGGTCGAGGCCGGCTACATCACCGAGGCCGCCAGCGCCACCTCCGATGCCGACGCCCTGGCCGACTTCACCTCCGGGGAGGCCGCCTTCCTGGTCACCGGGAACTGGGCCGCCGCGGCGGTGGACGCCGAGATGGACAACGCCGGCTTCTTCGTCCTGCCCGGCGCCGAGGCCGGTGCCCCCCCGGTGGCCTCGGGCTCCTCGGTGGCGTACTCGATCTCCGCTGCCAGCGAGCACCCGGACGTGGCCGCGGCGTTCCTGGACTACCTGAACTCCCCCGAGGCGGCCGCCATCCAGATCGACACCGGGTTCATGCCGGTGGACACCGGCGCGGACGTGGCCACCGAGGGTCTGCTGGGCGACATCGCCGACAGCTTCGCCCCGGTGGCGCAGGAGAGCAACATCGTGCCCTTCCCCGACTTCGCCGCCCCGGGCATGATCGACGCCCTCACCGGCGGTCTGCAGGGCGTGATCGCCGGGCAGACCTCCTCGGAGGACTACCTGGCCTCGCTGCAGGAGGTGTGGGCCGGCCACCATGGCTGATGCGGCACTGGATTCGCTCGCGCCGCCGCGCACCAGCGGTGGCGCGAGCGGGGGCGCCGGTGCGGCCCGGCGCCCCAGCCGGCGGGCGCTGAAGGCGTGGGTGTACCTGGCGCCCGCGGCGGTGATCTACCTCGGCTTCGCGATCTGGCCGGCGCTGAACACCTTCTACCTGTCCTTCCTGGACTGGGACGGGGTGCAGCAACCCTCGTACGTGGGGCTGAGTAACTACGCCTCGATCCTGCGGGACGCAGCGTTGTACAACTCGATCCTGCACGCCCTGGTGCTGATCATCTTCTTCTCCCTGATCCCGGTGGGCATGGGGCTGTTGATGACGGGCCTGCTGCTGGGCCGGGTGCGCCGCGGCATGACGTTCTTCCGCACCGTCTACTTCCTGCCGCAGGTGCTCCCCCTGGTGGCGGTGGGCATCACCTGGCGGTGGCTGTACAACCAGAACGGGCTGCTGAACCAGTTCCTGGAGGCCATCGGCCTGGGATCGATCACCCGCGCCTGGCTGGGGGATTACAACCTGGCCCTGCACGCGCTGGGCTTCATCGGCACCTGGACCATGAGCGGGTTGTGCATGATGCTCTTCCTCAGCGGCGCCCAGAAGATCGACGGCGCCCTGTACGAGGCGGCCACCCTGGACGGCGCGGGCGCGTTCCGGCAGTTCGTGTCGGTGACCATCCCCGGGGTACGCAAGGAGATCACCATCGCCGCGGTGATCACCACGATCGCCGCGCTGGCCAGTTTCGACCTGGTGTTCGTCACCACCAACGGCGGACCGGCCAACCAGACCACGGTTCCGGCCCTGCTGGTCTACCGGCTGGCGTTCAACGAGGGCGACATCGGCACCGCCAGTGCGCTGGCGATCACCCTGACCGCGCTGGTGATCGTGTTCGTCACCCTGATCCGCCGGGTGGCGCGGGAGGAGTCATGAGGACCACCACCTTCGGGCTCAGCATGCGTTACCTGGTGCTGATCGCCCTGACGTTGATGGTGCTGTTGCCGTTCGTCTCCATCGTGCTGGCGTCCCTGCACCCCTCGGGCTCAACCGTGTCCGGACTGCGGCTGCCGGAGGCCTGGCACTGGGAGAACTTCGCCCTGGCCTGGGAGGCGGGCGGGTATTCCAACCTGATGCGCTCCAGTTTCATCATCTCCGGCGGCGTGGTGCCGTTGGTGGCGGCGTGCGCCACCCTGGCCGGCTACGCCCTGGCAATCCTCAAGGCCTGGGGCGCCCGGCCGATCTCGATCCTGTTCGTGCTCGGGCTGACGCTGCCGGTGGAACTGATCGTGATCGCGCTGTACTACAACCTGCAGAGCGTGGGCCTGACGAACAGCTACACCGGCGTCATCCTGGCCGAGGTGGCCCTGTTCCTGCCGTTCGGGGTGTACTGGATGCAGTCCCACTTCTCCTCGGTGCCCCCCGAACTGGTGGAGGCGGGGCGGATCGACGGCGCCCGGGACCTGACCGTGCTGGGCCGGGTGCTGCTGCCGATCTCCTGGCCCGCGCTGACCACGCTGGCGGTGCTGGTGTTCATGTGGTCCTGGAACCAGTTCCTGCTGGTGATCGTGCTGATGCAGAACCCGGCGATGCGCACCGCACCGGGCGGGCTGGGCTTCTTCGTGGGCCAGTACTCCACGAACATCCCGTTGCTGTCCGCCGCCACCATCATCACCATCGCCCCGATCGTGGTGGTCTACCTGGCCTTCCAGCGCAGTTTTATCTCCGGAATCACCCAGGGAGCGATCAAGGGATGAACAACGCCACGTCACTACCCTCTCCCGGCTGGGCCCCGGCCCTGAACGCTCTGGCTGAGCGGGTTCTGGGGTCTCTCGGCACCCGCGTCACCTTCGGTGCCCTGCCCGGCCAGGGACGCCGGTACGCCTACGGCGCCCGGGGGAACCGGCTGCGGGTCGAGGCCACCGACGCCACCAGCGCCGCGGTGGGGCTGCACCAGTACCTGCGCGAGCAGTGCCGGATCGCCGTCAGCTGGGACGACCTGCGCCCCCCGCCCCCCGGCCACCTTCCGGAGGCGCCGCGCACCGAGGGCGCCGCCCGGGTGGCGCAGACCTACTACCTGAACTTCTGCACCTTCGGCTACACCAGCCCGTGGTGGGACTGGGAGCAGTGGGAACGCGAGATCGACTGGATGGCCCTGCGGGGGATCACCGCCCCGCTGATGATGGTGGGCCACGAAGCCGTGGTGCAGCAGGTGCTGCTCGATGAGGGCGTGCCCGCCGAGACGGTGCGGGACTTCCTCGCCGGCCCGGCCTACCTGCCCTGGTTCGCCATGGGCGCGCTGGAGGGTCACGCCGGTCCGCTGCCGCAGGGCTGGATCGCCGCCCACCGGGACCTGGCCGGCAAGATCCTGACCCGTCAGCGTAAACTGGGGATGCGCCCGGTGCTGCCGGCTTTCACCGGGCACGTGCCCGCTGAACTCGCCACCCCCGCCGGCGCCCGGGACTGGCAGGGTCACCGCACCCACGTCGTCGGGCCGGAGGATCCCACCTTCCGCCGCCTGGCGGCTGCGACGGTGCGTACCCAGCAGGAGTTCTGGGGCACCGACCACCGCTATGCCGCGGACCCCTTCATCGAGATGATCCCGGTGCAGGAGGATCCCGGCTACCCCGGCCGGGTGGCCGAGGCGCTGCTCGCCGGGCTCACCGACGCCGACCCGCACGCCACCTGGTTCCTGCAGACCTGGCCGTTCTCCTACCAGGAGCACTTCTGGACCGCCGAGCGGGTGCGCGCCTTCCTGGGTGACATCGACCCCGGCCGCCTGGTGCTGCTGGACCTGTGGGCAGAGGCGCAGCCGCAGTGGCGCCGGTTCGACGGCTTCGGCGGGCGGGACTGGATGTGGTGCGCGCTGCTGAACTTCGGAGGCCGCAACGAACCGTTGGCAGACCTGCCCGGGGTCACCGAGGAACTCGAGGCCGCCCTGGCCGCCACCCACCCGCCGATGGGTGCCGGGTTGTCGATGGAGGCCACCGGGTCGGTGCCGGTGTTCTTCGAACGCGTACTGGATGCCACCTGGAACCCGCCCGCCCCGCTGTCGGAGTGGCTGGGCGATTGGGCCGCCCGGCGCTACCGGCTGCCCCCGGGCGAGGCCGCCGAGCGTGCCGGCGCTGCCTGGGACGGGTTGGCCCGCACCGTACTGGGCGCTGGGGGCTACCGGATCTTCCCCGAGGCCTTCACCGGGCTGCTCACGATGCGCCCGCCGGTGAACCCGTTCGAGACCACGGTGGCGCGCCCCTCGCAGGCGAACCCTGCCACTCACGACGCCCCCGGGACCAGTGGCACCCAAGCCTCACCCAGCATCCCCGAGGGCCCCGGGCCGCTCGCCGCCGAGGTCCGCGCCCTGCTCCGGTACGAACCGGGCGCGCTGATCCAGGCGTGGGCCACCCTGGTGGAACTGGCCGAGGAACACCCCGACCTCGCTGCCGGGCCGCTGGGCGCGGACCTGGTCGAGACCGCAGTGGGCGTGCTGGCCCGGTGCGGCGAACTCACCTTCCTCACCGCGTTCGATCCCGCCGGCGTGTGCGATGACGAGGCCGCCGAGCGCTTCCTCACCGTGTTCGATGACCTCGAGGCGCTGCTGGCCACCCGACCCGAGTACCGGTACGACCACTGGGAGGCCCAGGCCCTGCGATGGGCGACCAGCGACGAGGACGCGCGCGTGCTCACCGACAACGCCCGCCGCCTGGTGACCGTCTGGGGGCAGGTGGGGGACGGGTACCTCGATGACTACGCGGCCCGGTACTGGTCCGGGCTGGTGGGCTACTACGGCCGCCGCTGGCGCGAATGGGCCCGGTGGCACCCGATCGGGAACGCCGAGGAGTGGCAGGCCCGGCTCCAGGACCTGGAGGCCGGCTTCCTGCGCGATGGCCCCACTGCGCCGCCTGCCCACGATTCGGTCACCGTGGTCTCCCGCCGGTTGCTCGACACCTACGGGCCGTTGTTCATCAACGCCGCCCGCGCGCTGCGCGAGCAGGACATGCCCGCCGACGACGGAGCACCCCGATGACCGAGCCGTCGCCGAGCACCGAAGCGCGCAACCCGGCCACCCGCGACATCGACGTGGTACCGCCCGCGCAGCGGCTGCGGATGATCCTGGCGCAGGACGCCGTCGCGGTTGCGGCCGCCCAGGAGGTGATCCCGGCGCTCGCGGACCTGGTGCAGGCCGCCGTGGACCGCGTCCGTGCCGGGGGCCGGATCCACTACGCCGGCGCCGGCGCCTCCGGACGACTCGCGGTCCTGGACGCCACCGAGTCCACCCCCACCTTCGGCGTCGACCCCGGTCTCATCCGAGCCCACTTCCCCGGCGGGGCGGCGGCCCTGACCGACTCCACCATCGACCTCGAGGACGCCGCGGACCAGGGCCGGGCGGCCCTGACCGGCGTGGGCGCCGGTGATGTGGTGATCGGGGTCAGCGCCTCGGGAAGTACCGCCTACGTGCGCGGCGCGCTGGAGAGCGCCGGACGGGCCGGGGCCCTGACCGCGCTGATCACCAGCAACCCGCGCGCCCCACTGGGTGCGCACGCCCAGATCCTGATCGCCCCGGACACCGGCGCCGAGGCCCTGACCGGCTCCACCCGGTTGAAGGCGGCCACCGCGGCCAAGGTGCTGCTGAACGCCTTCTCCACCGCCGTGATGATCGGGCTGGGGCGCACCTACTCCAACCTGATGGTGGGCCTGGTGGCCAGTAACGAGAAGTTGCGGGAGCGCTCGGTGGCGATTCTTCGTGAGGCTACCGGGAGCCCGGCCGCGCAGTGCCGCACCACCCTGCTGGAGAGTTCGGGACGGGTTCCGGTGGCGCTGGTCCGGTTGCTGACCGGTGCGAGCGTGCTCGAGGCCGAGGGGGCACTGGCCCGGGCCGGCAGCGTCCGCACGGCGCTGGACCTGCTGGCCGGTGACTGCCGATGAGCCGGCAACGGCCCGGGGCGCCGGGCGCCCTGGTGGGGGTGGACGTCGGTGGCAGTGGTGTGCGCGTGCGGGTCCGGGCCGGCCAGGCGCACCCTGGGACGGACGTGGAGGGGCGCTCTGATGTGCCCATCCCGCGAACCCGCGGCCAGGTGGACGTGCCGCAACTCTGCGCGAACGTGCTGGGGCAGGTCCAGCCCCTGATGGCCCGGCTCGGGGCCGAGCGCGCCATCGCCCTGGCGGTGGGGATCACCGGCCTGCCCGGGCTGGTCCCGGACCCGGGGCGGATCGCCCGCACCCTGCGTGCCCAGGTGCGGGTGGGCGCGGTGGTGATCGCCGGGGATGCCCTCACCACCCACGTCGGCGCCCTGGCCGGGCAGCCCGGAGCGGTGGTGGCCGCCGGCACCGGGGTGATCGCCCTGGGCACCAACCACCGAGACGTGTGGCACCAGGTCGATGGCTGGGGGCTGTTCGTGGGCGATGAGGGGGGCGGGGCCTGGATCGGGCGGCGCGGACTGCGGGCGGCCCTGCGTTCCGTCGACGGGCGGCCGGAGGGCTCGGCGGTGCTGGCCGACCGGATGCGGGAGCGGTTCGGGGAGCCGCTGGCGCTGGTGGCCGCGATCCACGGGGCCGAGGCGCCCGCTGCGCTGCTGGCCTCCTTCGCCCCGGCGGTGGCCCAGGCCGCGCGCGAGGGGGACGCGCTCGCGCGGCAGATCTGGGTCGGGGCGGGGCATCGGCTCGCCGGCGCCGCGGCGGCCGCGGTCGGTGATCTTCCGGCCCGGATCAGTTGGGGTGGGGGGCTCTTCGACGCCGGGGACCTGCTCACCGAGGCGTTCCACGCCGGGGTGCACCGGCACCGCCCGGGCGCGCAGGTCCTTCCCCCGCAGGGCAGCGCCCTGGACGGTGCGGTGCTGCTGGCCGCCCGGGCGGCCGCGGGCGACCTGCGCCCGCACCCGCCCTACCTGCAGGTCTTCCCGGACTGACCCGCCCCACCCAGGGCCGGCCCGGAAGGCGTTGGAGCGGGCCGACCGGTGCGCTGCGGTGACCTAGCCTGGACGCAGGAGGCACCGATGGCGCATCAGACCAAGCACGAGGAACTGCGGGAGCGCATTCTCGCCGAGGTGAAGGCCACGATGGCCCCGGACGACATGCTGCCCACCGAGCGCCGGCTGGCCGAGCGGTTCGGCGTCAGCCGGATGACCGTGCGCCAGGCGCTGAAGGGGCTCCGGGATGACGGGATCCTGCGCTCGGTGCGCGGTGTCGGCACCTTCGTGGCCCAGCCCCGGGTATCGAAGGGACCCTCGCTGACCTCCTTCTCCGAGGACCTGGCCGCGCGCGGCTATGACCCCCGCACCGAACTGATCGCGGCCGAGGAGATCCCCGCCGCCACCCACATCGCCGTGGAGCTGGGCATCTCACCGGGCACCATGATCTACCGCATCGAACGCTTGCGTTTGGGCGATGGCAGCCCGATGTGCCACGAGGAGGTGTGCCTGCACGCGGCCCGGTTCCCCGGCCTGCTGGAGGCCGACCTCACCCGGTCCCTCTACCGCCTGCTGGAGCAGCGCTACGGCGTGCGGTTGCAGCGCGCCCACCAGCACGTGCGGGCGGTCAACCTCGGTGAGCGCAGCGCGGAGTTGCTGGATGTGGAACCGAACACCGCGGCCCTGCACGTGAAGCGGATCAGCCGGGATGAGCGTGGCCGGATCGTGGAGAGTGGCCAGTCGCTGTGCCGGGGGGACCTGTATGACTTCTCCTTCGTGGTGGCCCGCCCCTGATGGTTGCGGCGGCTACACCTGGTGCAGGCCAACGACGCCGTGCAGCACCCCGTCCTGACCACCGGCCACCAGCACCTGCTCAGTGCCCGAACCCACCAGCGCGGCGGTGGACTGGGTGTAGTTCGACAGCACCTGCAGCACCTGATCCACCGACTCGTTCGCCAGGTCGATCCGGACCAGCAGGCCGCTCTGGCCCACCAGCCAGTACACCGAGTCATCCTCGGGGCTGGGTACCGGGGCCGCGCCGAAGTTGCGCGGCAGGGCCTCGGCCTGCCACGTCTGGCGCCCGGTGGCCTCATCCACCAGGTGCACCGTGCCGTTGAAGCCGTCCACGAGCAGGATCCCGTACTCGGTCACCGTGGGTGGGGTGTAGAGCAACTGGAGCATCCCCAATTCGTCGCCCTGGCCCTCCCAGCGCACCTGACCGGTGGCGGCCTCGAGGGCGATGGCGTTGGTGAAGGTGGTGAACAGCACCGCACCACCGGTAAGGATGCGCACGTAGCAGGCCCACGGGCCGTACAGCACGTTGCCGTAGGTGCTGCCCCGGTCCACCAGGGTCTCCCGCCAGACCTGCTCACCGGTGCGGGCGTCGAAGGCGTAGGCGTTGCCGTCCCCGCTGCCGATGTAGACCTGGTCGCCATCGGATTCCGGGCGGCCGGCGCAGATGCCGTTCAGTTCGGCCGACCAGAGCACCGCACCGCCCAGGTCCAGGCTGAACAGGGTGGTCCCCACCGCCACGAACACCCGGACCTGCCCGTCCACCTCGCTGAGCGTGAGGTCCCCGGCCAGCGGTGAGCCGAGGTCGGTGGCCCAGACCTCAGCGCCGCTGCCGGCATCGTGGGCGTACAGGTGGTGGTCGGAGGAGGGGACCAGGATCTGTGAGCCGTCGGGGGTGAACACCGGTTGGCGATACACCGGTCCGGTGCCGGTGCGCCACACCGGTCGGTTCGACCGGTGGGTGGGGGCGTAGGCCTCGAGGCGACCTTTGGTGGTGCCGGCCACCACGACGCCGTCGCGCTGCGCGAGGGCGCCCTGGATGCGGCCCTGCAGTTCGGTGGTCCAGCCCACTCGGGCCGTGACGGCCGGTAGTTCGAAGGGCACCACGTCGTCATAGACGGCTCCGTCGGCACCCACCGCGCGTACTTCCATCCGGTGCGGCCCGGGCCACAGGTCGGAGGTGTCGACCTGCCCGGTCCAGCGGCGTCCGCCGGCTTGCCCGGACAGGTTCACCCACCGGTCCAGGTCCCGCCCGTAGGAGTAGGGGTGCACGCGGGCCTGGACCTCGTCCGCGTCCGCGCGCGGATGCAGGTCCACGCGCATCCCCACCTGTGCGCCCTCGGGGTTGGCTCGCATCTGGAACGGACCCAGGTCACCTCCGGGCCCTGGGTCGGCCAGGGGCACGATCGCCAGCGATTCCTCCTGCGCCTGCTCATCGGCGTGCACGGTGACCTCGGTGATCTCCAGGGCCGGCCCGGAGTCGGTGTCGATGTGCTCCACCCAGTAGTAGGACGGCCCGTTCTTCAGGGAGTTACCGATCACCTGGGTGGCACCGTTGTACCGGGAGACCTGGGTGAGGTGGGAGTGGCCCGCGAAGATGGCCCGGACCGGGTAGCGCTCGATGATGCGCAGCACCTCGTCGTCGTTCTGCACATAGTTCCAGTCCGCGCCCATCGCGTAGTGCTGGAACAGGATGATCGGTGTTCCCTCGCGGACCGTGCGCAGGTCCCGTTCCAACCAGTCCAGCACGTCATCGTCGTAGTACCAGCCCCACTCCATCATCACCTGGGGGTCCAGGCCGATGAAGTGCACTCCGCCGGAGTCGAAACTGTAGGTGCCCTCACCCAGGTACTGCTCGTAGAGGTCGTAGTTGACGCTCCACTGTTGTTCGTGGTTGCCAGGCACCTCCCGCATGGCGTCCTGCAGGCTCTCCGGGATGGCGGCCAGGTAGGCCTCGTACTCACGGGCCAGGCCAAGTTCGGTGATGTCACCGCAGTTGAGCACGAAGGCCGGGTTGCGCACTGCGATGTGGGCCATGATTCGCTCGAAGTCGGCGGTGCGGTCGGGACGTTCGTCATCGATGTGCAAGTCCATGAGCATCGCGAAACTGCCCGGTTCACCGCCCGGTACCGCATGTACCCGCCCGCCACCCAGGGCCAGGCCCAGCGCACCGGCTCCGCCGCCCAGTAGGACGGCGCGCCGGCTCACCGATGCGGTGAGGGACTTGAGTGAGGCTGTGGTCGAGGTGGTCTCGGCTGAGGACATCGTCGTTCTCCATGGGGGCTACGGTGCATTGCTGGTCTAGACCAACACTAGAGATCCCCGCCTCCCTGTCAAGGGAAACTTTCATCTACATCTGTCTGTACGGCTTTCCTAGTGCTCCGTGACGGAGGTCGACATCCGAAAGGGGTCTAGACCTGCTGCCGTGCCATCAGGTTGACTCCGGAGGAGGAGCGGATGATTCTGGGGCCCTGTGCGGGCGAGACAGGGTGGGTAAACAGGCGGAGGTGCCCTGACTCTCAGGGCACCTCCGCTGACTCAGACTTCACGGCCGGTAAGTCGCCGAGATCAGGGCCCGTCCTGGTAGGTCAGGTGGATTCGGATGTTCGTCCAGTTTTGTGCGCAGGTGGAATCCGAGCAATTGCTCGGATCATGCACGCCGACGAACTCCGGGGCCGGCGACCACGTCTCGCCGAAGTCGTAGGAGACGTCGAAGTAGGTCGAGTTTGCGAGGTCATCAGGGTCGTACGTCGCCCTGGCGTACATCCCAAACACCGGCGCGATCGCCTCCCAGCCTGGAGAGAAGGACGGCTCACCGTCGATGATGTATCGATCGTCGCGGAGTACCTCGGGGTCGGAGTCGCGAGGGCCGACGATGAGCCACTGTGGCCGGTCGATGAAGGAGTCTTGGCCGAGGTCGTTACTGAGGAACTTCACGTGGTTTGCGGGAACGATCTGGAAGCCACCCATCTCTTCGAGATCCCAGGTGAAGCCAACGTATGGTGAGGTTGAGAACGTCAGTGCACCCGGATGGTTAGTGTCCATCTGTCCGACGTGCGCGAACTCAGTGCCGTGGAACCGGCCGATACCCTCCACCCGCTGGACAACGTCCGCAACCTGCCTCGCTGCGCCCTGCTCGTAACCGACGTAGATGCCACCGTTGGAACTCATGGTCTCGCCGGCCACGGTGTCGCCTGCAGCCCAGTTCTCGAACTCCATATACATCGGTGCGTCGCCGCGAACGATCGGCTTGTGGGCGGTCCACCGTAGTCGCTCAGGGGGCGCGAGATCCGCATCATTGCGGAAGTGCTCGGCGATGGGCCGCCACTCCTCGTCGTCCTCGTGCCAGTAGGTCAGTGGCGATCCGGTGGGCAAGGAACTATCGCCGCCGAAGATTGCCGACCCGCCTGGGATGTCGGTGTAGATCGTCTGATCCAGCCACGCGCCATGGTGAGCACCGATGTACCGGTCCGGCCGGATGTTGAGTAACCGCGTTGTCCAGTCCCGCTCGTCGGTCTCCGGATCGAATCCTTCGTAGTAGGCGGGGTCGTAAGACTCCTCGGGACCGACCTTGCTACGCATCACGTAAACCGACGTCGCCAGTAGGTGGCCCGCCGTCCCGTCGATTGCGGCGGAGTATTTCGATGCCCAGAACCCGTCGGAGGCCGGCGCCGTTGTGGTGGCCGGCCGCTGGACGTTGCCCAGGTGGGTGCGTTCGCCGTCGAGCCTGACGTGCTCGACCTCGCCGTCCTCCACGTTGTGAAGTTCGATGTGGAACTGAGGCTCGAAATCAGGGTTGTTCTCCGGTATGGCATGCGGAGGGATCGGTGAACCGACCATATTGCTGATTCCCGAGGGCCCTCCGGCGTGATTGGGAAGGCCGTCGCTATTGGTGTGGTCGGGTGGCGCGGCGGTGGCTGCCACCATCGACAGGAGCATCGCCGATGTCGCCGTAGTCGCAGCGACCAACCGGGGGATCTTCCTGAGGCGGCCCTTGGGCCCTGATTCGTCGTTGATCATGATCTCCTCATCGAGTCATCGGATGCTAATACGCATTAGCGCGGACCAGAGCGAAACTACCGACGCCGGCCTGTGGGTGTCAAGGGCTGTGGGCTCGGAGCGGAGTTGGCCGAGGGACTTGACTACTAATGCGTATTACCTGCATGGTAATGCGCATCAACAACTGGATGACGCAACGACGCTCGCCCGAGCGCTCACTCCGTCCGAGAGGAGCACCACCATGAATGCACGACGGCTCACCGGGTCGATCGCCGGCCTGCTCGCCTTTGGCCTCGCGATCAGCGCCTGCGGAAGCGGAGGGACCGGGGAAGGTGGTTCCACCGACACCCTCCGCGTATGGTTCCCGGGAAACCATGCCGAAGAGATGGCCCTGATCAACGACGAACTGGTGCCCATCTTCGAGGAGGAACACGACCTCAACGTCGAAGTCGAGTTCATCGACTGGGGCGACCTTGCCGCTCGGCTCTCGACCGGGTTTGCCGGAGGCACCACACCGGACGTATTCGGCCACGGCAACGCGGCTGCGGCGGGGTATGCAGCAGAAGACCGAGTGATCGCCCTGGATGGCTACCTGGAGCAACTCCCCGAGGAAGAGGTCGCCGACTTCACCTTCCTCGACCAGGGAGTGGTTGACGACGAGCACATCATCATGCCGCTGCGGGGCTTCGGCCACCTACTCGCCTACCGCGCGGATCTGTTCGAAGAAGCCGGGCTCGACCCCGCTGCCGCTCCCGGGGACTGGGCCGAGTTGCGCTCCGCAGCCGAGGCGCTCACCGAACGTGATGGGCAGACCATCACACGCGCAGGGATAGTCATGTCCACACAAGACACCACCAGCATGACCCAGGCCTACGGGAACTTCCTCTTCCAGGCCGGTGGCGCATTCCTCGCCGAAGACAACGCCACAGTGACCTGGGACTCCGAGGAAGGCGTGGCGGCCCTTGAATTCCTCGTGGATCTGTACGTCGGCGAGGACGCCGTGGCGAGCGGGCTCGGGGAAGCCACCACCAACGCCGGAGCGCAGCATCCGCTGGTCACCGGACGGGCCGCCATGGCGGTTCTCGATGAGGCAACCCTGAAGACGATTCACGAACAGGCCCCCGAGGTAGCCGAGGACATCGTCGTTGCCGCTCCGATCGCCGAGGCGCAGTCCGCCGCTTTCGGGGGCGCCGGAAACGGCCTCTTCATCAGCGCCGACTCATCCATGCAAGATGAAGCCTGGGAGTTCATCCAGTTCCTCCTCGAGCCGGAGAACGCCAAGGCGTACGTGGAGACGGTCGGCGGGATTCCGGCACGGGCCTCCTTGGCCGATGATCCCGAACTCACCGAGGTGCCCTATATCGCGCCGTACATGGCCGCCGCCGAGGAGTTCCAGGGAAACCCCAACGTTGAACTCTGGACCCAGATTCGGGACGTTCTCGGTAATGAAGTCGAGGCCGCGCTGCATGGTGTCACCCCGCCGGCGGAGGCGTTGAATGCGGCGGCTGCTGAGGCAAACGCCCTGCTCGTGGACAACTGAGCGGGCTGATTCGCCAACATGGCAGTTGACCTGAGGCCGACGGTGGACGCCTCTACCTCACGACGCGGCTCTCGGAATCCGCTGCAGCGGACGCAGCGCCGGGCTGCTTGGATCCTGGTGCTACCTGCCGTTGTCGCGTTGGTGCTGGTGACACTCGTCCCGATCGCCTACGGCTTCTACTTGAGCCTCACCTCCTACAATCCTGTTCAGCGTGGCGGGCCGCAGTTCCACGGACTGGACGGGTACATCCAGATCCTCGGCTCCGGCACGTTCTGGAACGCGGTGTGGGTGACGGTGAAGTACGCCGTGGGCACTCTGCTCATCGCCGTGCCCGGGGCGCTGGGCCTGGCAATGCTGGTGAACCGCACCTTCGCAGGCGTGGGCTTCTTCCGAGCCATCTTCTACCTGCCGCGAGTAGTGCCACTCGTCGCAGTCAGCATGATCTGGCTGTGGCTGTACTCCCATGACGGACTGTTCAACTACCTTCTCGACATCGTCGGTCTCCCGCCTGTCGCATTCCTGACGGACCAGGACACTGCGCTGATGTCCCTCATCGTGATGAGAGCCTGGAAAGCCCTCGGCGGCGGCATGATCATCTTCCTCGCCGGGCTGCAGGGCATTCCTCAGGAGTTGCTCGAGGCTGCGGATGTGGATGGATGCGGCCGCTTCCGGAAATTCCAGCACGTCACGTTGCCGCTCCTGGTCCCAATCACGACCTACGTGATCGTGGTGGACCTGATCTATCTTGCGCAGTCATTCGCGGAGATCTACATCCTGACCCAGGGCGGACCGCTCAGGTCCACCACGGTGGTCAACATGCTGGTCTACAACGAGGCGTTCGAACATTACCGGCTCGGACATGCCAGTGCCATGGCGTTCGTCCTCTTCGCGCTGATCTTCGCCCTGGCCTACGTCAACATCAGGGTCTTGACCCGAGGTGATCGATGATGAGTACTTATGTCGGCCGCGTGATCAGAAGGCGCGGGCTCGTCCGCATCCTGGTGACGGCGGCCGTGGCAGTGATCGTGGCCATGCCGTTCATCTGGATGCTTTCGCTCTCCTTCAAGCCGACCACAGAAGTCTTCAGTTACCCGCCCCAATTGTTGCCGTCGGAACCGACGTGGGAGAACTTCCGATACGTCTGGAACTTCACGAACATCCCGATCGCGATGGTGAACAGCCTCGTCGTGACGACCATCGCCGTGATCGGAAACTGCATGGCCGCCGCTGCCGCCGGGTACGCACTTGCTCATATCAAGTTTCGCGGCTCGAGCCTTCTGTTCTTCACGATTCTGGGTACGGCCATGGTGCCCGCCGTCGTCCAACTCATTCCGCTCTTCCTGTTGACCCAAGGCGTACCGCTGACGGGCGGTAACGACATCTTCGGCGAAGGTGGGACAGGCTTGCTCAACACCCGCACCGGGCTCGTCCTGCCGTTGTTGGTCCAGCCCTTGAATATCTATCTGGCTCGTCAGTACTTCCTGAGTCTCTCGGGTGAGTTCGGGGATGCGGCCCGGGTTGATGGAGCGGGCGAACTGCGCATCTTCACCCGCATCTATATGCCACTGGCCAAGCCGATCATTGCGACGATCGCCATCCTTTCCTTCACCGGAGCCTGGGAGGACTTCCTGTGGCCGCTGGTGATCATCTCCTCACCCAGCATGCAGACGCTGCCCCTGGCGCTCAGTTCCTTCGCTGGAAGTGGGGCACCCCAGTACGGTCCGTTAATGGCCTCCACCCTGATCGCGATCATCCCCGTGCTGATCGTCTTCGCCCTCGGACAACGCCACCTCGCCCAAGGGCTCTCTGCCGGAGGTGTGAAGGGATGACAATGCCTACCTCGCTGGTCGTGACCCTCCTTCCGATCGATGATCGGCCGGTCAACACCACTGACGTTGCTGCGCTGGCGGACATCAGCGGTGTCGACCTGCGGCTGCCGCCGACTGAGTTGCTGCCACCTCAGGGTGAACCATCCGACCGCGACGGGCTTGGGCGGTGGTTGCGCGAGTCTGCGGCAGAGTCGGACGCGGTCGTGGTGAGCATCAATCAACTCGCCTACGGCGGCTACGTCGCCTCCCGCCGTACCACCGAGGCGACCATGCCGATTCTGGAGCGGTTGGGACTCCTTCGATCCGTCCGGGCCGAATACCCGGAACTCCCGATCCACGGGTTCATGACGCTCATGCGCACCCGCCAACGCAACGGGTCCGGAGCCGAACCCCACTACTGCGAGCACCACGGAGCCGACATCTTTGCTCTGTCCCGCGAACTGTATCTACGGGAACACAACCAGCCCGACGAGGTCGAGCGGCGCCGTGGTGCTGTCCCCGAGGAGTACGTCACCGACTTTATGACCCGCAGGATGCGCCTGCACACCGTGCATCTGGCGTGCTTGGACCTTGCACTCGATCGCACCCTCGACACCTTCTGGATCCTCGTTGAGGACAGCACAGTGCAGAGCGTCTCGACCAGTGAGCGGGAATGGATCACTGCTTGGATCGACCGGTTGGGCCTTGCCGACCGGGTGACCTGCTTGCCCGGCGCCGACGAGGCAGGCGGTTCCCTACTCATACGCTCGATCCTGGGCCTGCACGGTCGCCGACCCAAGGTGTTGCTGGAGTGCGCCGCTACCGACGGACTGGACCGGATCGCGCTCTATGAGGACGTCCCGGTCAGGGACACGGTCGAGCAGCAGATCGCGATGGCAGGCGCTGAACTCGTTGCCGAGGCAGGCGAAGCCGATCTCGTCCTCGCCCTTCATCCACCTGCCGAGCCTGCGCGGGATTGGTGCTGGTCGGAGGACTCGGACGATCAAAGCGAAGTCGAACCGCTCATCGCGCGCATCGACGAGCATCGGCGTCAAGGCCGTCCGGTCGCGGTGGCAGACGCGGCGCACGCGAACGGCGCGGATCCAAGCCTGATCCGCGCGCTGCGGGAAGGTCAGGTGCTGGAGGATCTTGCTGGCTATGCGGGGTGGAACACGGCCGGCAACTCGATCGGCAGTGCACTTGCCCAAGGCCTGGCCCACCTCGTTGGCGGTGGACGATTCCGGGAACCGCAGCGGCGCTCACTCACGCGCCGCCTGCTGGATGATTGGGCATACCAGACGATCGCGCGGCGCCCGCTCCTTCAGGGTGCGAGCCTGGACGCGGGGGAGACCGAGAACAGACTCATGGCCGCCCATGCTGAACTCGGGTTGCCCGCCGATTATCCGGTGATCCGGCCCGGCTCCACCCGTTTCCCGTGGGACCGTTCCTTCGAGATCGCATTTGACCTTGTCCAGCCGAACGCGAAGGCGTTGCCACAGTGAGTCCTCCACCACGTAGAACCAGGCGACCCCGCCAAGCCGATATCGCCAAGATCGCCGGCGTCTCTCAAGCCACGGTCTCGCTGGTGTTGAGCAAGAAGGACCCCAGTGGCGTGCGCATCCCGGATGCCACCCGCCGTCAGGTCGAGGAAGTCGCACGCACACTTGGCTATGTCGCCAACCCATTGGCGCGCAGCCTTGCCAACGGGCGAAGCGGACTGATCGGTCTGTACACGTTCGAAGCAGTGTTCCCGATCGACCACCACGACTTCTACCACCCCTTCCTGGTGGGCATTGAGAGCGCGGCCGAGGGCTTCGGCCACGACCTGCTCATGTTCACCAGCGCCACGAGCGAGGACGGCACGCGATCCATCTACCGAGGTGGCGTGAACCGGCTGCAACTGGCCGATGGCTGCGTACTGCTCGGTCAGAACATGGATCGCGACGCCATCGTGCGACTGCGCGATAACGGCTATCCGTTCGTGATGGTCGGACGGCGAGACATCCCCGGTGAGGGCGTCACCTACGTTACGGCCGACTACGGTGACGCCACACGCCAGGTGGTGCACCATCTCGCCGGCCTCGGGCACACCCGGATCGCCTACCTGCCGACAGACCCGCCGACCGAACCCACCGCCGACCGGGACGCCGGCTTCTGGGCGGCACACGATGCGGCCGCGCTCGATTCCCAGGACCTCGTGCTCGGCGTCGACAAGCATGCCGGGCCCACGCCGCAGCAGTTGGACCGGCTCCTGGATGCCGGGGCAACATGCTTCGTCGTTCATGAGGGCGTCGTGGCGGTGAGGGTTCTGGAGATGCTCACGAACCGCGGCCTGGATGTGCCCGGCGACATCTCCGTCGCAGCACTGAACGACCCACCCGAACAACACGACACCGGTGATGGCCCGGCGCTGACCTGCTTCCGGATCCCACGACGCCAGATGGGCGCGGAGTCCGTGCGGCTCCTGATCGACCAGATCGTCGCGACCGAACCAGTTGAGCCGGTGGTGGTCACGCTCCCGTGCACCTTTGACGCGGGTAACACCAGCGGAACAGTTAAACAGAAAGGGAGTACGTGACTCAGATGCGCGTGGATGTGCTTGTCGTCGGTGGGGGGCTCGGAGGGATAGCGGCAGCACTCGCCGCCGCCGAGGGTGGCGCCCGGGTGGCGATGACGGAGGAGTCGGAGTGGTTGGGTGGGCAGTTGACCACCCAACTCGTACCTCCGGACGAGCATCCGTGGATCGAGCAGTTCGGCGCCACCCGCACCTACCGGCGTCTGCGTGAGGGAATCCGCGACTACTACCGCAGGCACTATCCGTTGCGTTCAGCGTCTCGGGACGTGGTCGCCCTGAATCCAGGCGCGGGCGGCGTGGGACCGCTGTGCCACGAACCGCGGGTGGCGCTCTCGGTCATCGAGGCACAACTAGCGCCCTGGGTGGCCGCCGAGCGGATCACGGTGCTGCGCGAGCACGTGCCCATCCGGGCCGACGTCGAAGCAGACAGGGTGCGTGCCGTTACCTTCAAGGATGCTCGAGGCGGGCATGTCACCGTGGAAGCCGAGTACTTCCTCGATGCCACCGAGACCGGCGACCTGCTACCGATCACCGGCACTGAGTTCGTCACCGGGGCGGAATCCAGAGCGGACACCGGCGAGCCGAACGCGCCCGAGGTAGCCGACCCGATGAATATGCAAGCAGTCTCGGTATGTTTTGCGCTCTCCCACCATGCCGGTGAGGACCACAGCATTGCCCGGCCGGCCGACTACGCCCATTGGCGCTCTATCGCACCGGAGTGGTGGCACGGACCCCAGTTCGGATGGGTGGCGCCACATCCGCATACTCTGGCGCCCCGTACCTACGCCTTCGATCCCAATCCCGACGACGATCCTGTCGGTGTGCTTGCCGATCAGAGCAAGGATCCAGGGTCGGACGAGTTATGGACGTTCCGCCGGATCCTGGCGCGGAACCACCTGCGGTCCGGCTTCGCGGACAGCGACATCACCATCGTGAACTGGCCGATGATCGACTACCTCGGCGGGCCGGTTTTCGGCGGGGACGCAGAAGCGGATGCTGCTCACCTCGCCGCGGCCCGCGCGCAGAGCCGGAGTTTCCTGTACTGGCTCCAGACCGAGGCGCCGCGTCCCGACGGCGGAGCGGGCTGGCCGGGGTTGCGGCTTCGTCCGGATGTGGCCGGCACGAACGATGGGTTCGCTATGCGGCCCTACATCCGGGAATCACGCCGCATTCTGGGCCAGTACCGGATCACCGAACATGACGTCGCCGTCTCCGAACGCCCCGACGGCGCAAGGCGCTACCGCGACAGCGTCGGCATCGGTTCGTACCGCATTGACCTGCACCCCTCGACCGGTGGAGACAACTACATCGACGTGCCGTCCTGGCCCTTTCAGATTCCGCTGCGCGCCCTGGTGCCGCAGCGGATGCGGAATGTCCTGGCCGCAGGCAAGAACATCTCCACCACACACATCACCAATGGCTGCTACCGGCTGCACCCAGTGGAATGGAACATCGGTGAGTCGGCCGGGCACCTGGCCGCGTTCTGTCTGGACGAGGGCACCGAGCCGCATGCGGTCGCCGGTTCTGATGCGCTGGTGGGCCAGATCCAAACGCGATTGGAAAGCGCCGGGGTCGAACTCGCCTGGCCGACCATCTCCTACTACTGATCACCCACGAAGCGAGGTCCGATGAAACTGCCAGGTTCCCGATTCGGCGTACTTGTCAGCCTGCCCGCGAACGATGTCGCGTTGGCCGAAGCCGCCCGCGACGGTGGCGCTGACGGGCTCAAGGTACACGTGAACGTTTCCCACCGAGCATCCGGCACAGTGTTCGGATCCGTCGAGGAAGAGCAGGCGCAGTTGCGAGCCATCCTTGATGTCGGGCTACCCACCGGTCTGGTCGTTGGCGCCGGACAGGTCTCCTCCGACCAGATGGCTGCCGCCGCGGACATGGGCTTTGACTATTTCGACACCTACGCCACGGATGCGCCGAGCGACTATGTGCAGGCGTGCGGATCGGTCGCCCCGATGGTTGCGCTAGGCCCGGGGGACGGCCCGGAGCAGGCGCGGGCACTGGTGGGCCTTGGTATCGGAGCCCTCGAACTTTCCACGCTCGAGCCAGAGCGGTACGGCACCGACCTGTCCTTGGCGACTCTCGCCCGGCTGCGGGCAGTCGCTTCGGCTGTCAACGTCCCTGTCGTCGTGCCGACTCAGCACCATCTGCAGGCTTCCGACCTCAGCCTGTTGGCCGACGCGGGCGCTGCGGCTGTGCTCCTTGGTGCGGTGGTTCTGGGTAAGGTCGCGACTGATTACACAAGCAAACTCGAGCCGTATGTGGCGGCCGCCACGAACTGCGGCGTCTCCACCTGAGCGAGCGGCGAAGCATGCGCAGGTCTAGCGCCCAACGGGCCGTCCTGCGGAAGCCTCACTCCGGCAAAGTCCATCGTGTGGCGGACCACAGAGCATGCTCATCCTCAGTCGGCCGAGCGCCCTGAATGGGAGTCCCCCTGGTGGCGGCGCTGGCTGTGGCGCTGGTGGTGATCAGCTTCCAGGTGCGGACCCTGCCGGCCATCATGGGGGCCGGACTGACGTTCGAGGAGTCGGTGCCGGCCCTGGTCGAGCCGTGGCTGGAGTTGGCCGCCGAGTTGGCGCTCTTGATAGGGTTGCCGATGCTGTTGGGGGCGTTCCTCGGCCAGCGCCGAGCCCTGGTGGCCACGTTGCGCGAACGGGCCAGGCGGGCCGAGGAGGAGCAGCGCGATGAGCCCGCTGAGTCAAACAGCACCCGTTTTGTGTTGGCAAGGATGCGTTCCACCCGGTCGCCCGGGCACGTGTGTTGAGTTACCCCCGAACACCACACAACGCGTTCCCGCAGATCAGCGATTCAGAACCGTCGCCGATGTTGCCTCAGTCCGCAGCCGTGCGCACCAGTGCTCCTCTCGACTGGAGCAGGCATGGCACGCTGCACGCCCCTCGAACCACTGGCTTGGGCGTATCTGTTAAAGAACGCCGGTGTCGAAACCGAGACCAAGCCTGATGTGATGTTGCAGCACTATGTCGCTCTCGCAGTCGACAGTGACCATCCACTCTCTCCCCAAGCGACCAGAACACTCATCATGGCAGCCGCGGACGAGACTTGGCGTCGCACCCAGGAGGCTGGACCGTGTCATCTGGTGGCACGAGAGCCCCTTCGCGGGGTGAGTCCGCAACCGGTGTGATGGCGTCACCCGAGTGTCCTCACTGCTCGATAGAGTAATGGCAGAAGCGATATGACCCGGCTGCAGGGACCACACTGCTACCGCTGGTCTACCTACAGCCCACGGGGAGGCAGCCGTTGTCGAGGCTGACAGAATTGCTGCGTCAGGCACGTAAAGCGGATCCGCAACTGGGCGCTGACCTCGAAGCAGAGATCGGGGCGTTGACCAAGCGACGCACCTTCGGCCTGGTCTTCGAGCGGCACCAGCCCGAGGCGGTGGAGTTGCCGGGCCGTCAGGTTCGTCGTGGCGACAAGGTGCGGGTACTGCCATCGCGCGGGGAGGTCAAGGCGGGTGATCAGCGGCTGTGGCGCGTGGCCCGTATCGAACGCACCGACGAGGGCTGGGTGGCGCACCTGGTGGAATTGGACGCCGACGAGCCGGAGACCCAGGTGGCCGGCGTGCAGGACCTGGTGTTCGTCGCCGCCTTCCGCGATCGGCTCTATCCAGGGTTGGTGGAGACCGGCAGGGTTGAACGCGGTGGGGCCGACAAGCCGTTCCACACGGTGATCAACGCCGAGAACTACCACGCCCTGGAGATGCTCACCTACACGCATCGCGGCAAGGTCGACGCGATATATATCGATCCTCCCTATAACACCGGTGCCCGGGACTGGAAATACAACAACAACTATGTGGAGGGCGACGACGACTATCGCCACTCCAAGTGGCTCGCCTTCATGGAGCGGCGACTAAAAATCGCCCGCGACTTACTCAACCCCGACGACTCGGTGCTCATCGTCACCATTGACGAGAAGGAAGTACATCGGTTGGGACTACTTCTTGAACAGACCTTCCCAGACGCACGAATCCAAATGATTAGCACGGTAATTAATCCAGCAGGAGTCAGTCGAGGAGGAGCGTTCGGCCGCCTTGATGAGTATATCTTCATTGCAAGGATCGGTGCAGCGCAGGCTCAACGGGTTAAACTCGGCGATGAATGGCGAGTGAATCCAAAGGACAAGCGTACTACAAAACTGCATTGGTCGATGCTCAATCGAACAGGTACAAATGCCCGGCGAACGGATCGCCCAAACCTGTTTTACCCGATATTCCTTGACGAATCAGGTACGAAAATCGTCGAAGTTGGGGAAGCTATACCGCTCGATAGTGCGAGGTTCTCAGCCGAGCCCGATTCTGACCGAGTCGCCGTATGGCCGATCCGTCGAAATGGATCCGAAGGAAATTGGCAGATATCCCCAGCGGCGTTACGTAAGGCCCTTGCAAAAGGGTATGTGCGAGTGGGACGCCCTAGGGGGGAAGACACAACGATATCCTACTTGAAGGCTGGCGAGCGGGCTAAAATCGAGAACGGAACGTTTCCGATTGTTTCTAGAAGAGATGATGGGTCAGTTGTCACCGACGCTTCGCTCCAAGAATTCCTGCCCGGTACTGCATGGCGGATACCTTCGCACGACTCCTCCCGACATGGTTCAAGTCTGGTTCGTAGATTCATTCCGAATCGACGGTTTCCCTTCCCGAAATCCCTCTACGCTGTCGAGGACGCGCTTCGATTCTTCGTCAAAGATAAGCCTGACGCCTTAGTTCTTGACTTCTTCGCTGGCTCGGGTACCACCGCACACGCGGTCATGCGGCTCAACAAGCAGGATGGTGGCCGTCGTAAGTGCATTTCGGTCACCAACAACGAAGTCTCCGCAGAAGAACAGCACCGGCTCCGTAAGCAGGGACTGCGCCCTGGTGACCCGGAGTGGGAAGCGCTGGGTATCTGTGACTACATCACCAAGCCGCGCGTCACCGCGGCCATCACCGGCAAGACCCCTGAGAGCGAGCCGATCAAGGGTGAATACCGGTTCACCGATGAGTTCCCCATGGCGCAGGGGTTTGCGGAGAACGCGGCGTTCTTCACCCTCACGTACGAATCCCCGTTGTCGGTGAAGCATCATCGGGCGTTCGAGCGAATCGCGCCGATGTTGTGGTTGCGTGCGGGTGCCTGGGGTCGGGTGATCACCGACCTGGGCGAGGACGGTTGGGATGTGGCCGATTCCTACGCGGTGTTGGAGAACGTGGATCAGTCCGCGGATTTCCTGGCCCGGTTAGTCGAAGTGGATGGCGTGGAGACCGCGTTCATCGTCACCGATGATGACAGCGCGTTTCAGATGGTGTGCCGGGACCTGCCCGCCGGTGTGCGTCCGATCCGGTTGTATGAGTCCTATCTGCAGAACTTCCAGATCAATTCCGGAAGGGACCGCTGATGCGTTACACGCTGAAGGACTACCAGGCGGATGCCGTGGCTGATGTGCTGCGGAACTTGGCGCAGGCTCGGGATATGTATGACCGTCACGGGTCGGTTTCGCAGTTCTCCCTGACCGCCACCACTGGTGCGGGCAAGACGGTGATGGCCTCGGCGGTGATCGAGGCGTTGTTCTTCGGTTCCGATGAGTTCGACTTCCCCGCTGACCCCACGGCCACGGTGTTGTGGTTCTCTGATTCGCCGGACCTGAACGAGCAGAGCCGGGCACGGATCCAGGCCGCGGCCAGTGAGTTGGATTCGCGGCTGCGGGTGATCGAGACAACCTTTGCCGAGGACCGGCTGCGCCCGGGCAACGTGTACTTCCTCAACACCCAGAAACTGTCGAAGAACTCCCGGCTGGTGCGCGGGACACCCGAGGCTGCACCGGGGCAGGATCCGCTTTTCGACGCCCCCCGCCCGGATCTGGTGCAGCAGAACATCTATGACGTCATCACCAACACGGTGGCCGATGAGGACACCACGTTGTACTTCGTGCTCGATGAGGCCCACCGCGGGATGGGGACCTCGACCAAGGACCGGCGCACAATCGTGCAGCGGTTGATCAACGGTCAGGGCAGCGTGCCGCCGATGCCGATCGTGTTCGGTATCTCTGCGACGGTGGAGCGGTTCCAGGAGGCGATGAAAGACGCCACCGCCCGCACCGCGCTCCCACCGGTGCTGGTGGACTCGGCCTTGGTACAGGCCAGTGGTCTGTTGAAGGATGACATCGTGCTGTCCATCCCGGCTGAGGACGGGGAGTTCGACACGGTGCTGCTACGCCGAGCGGTGGAGAAGATCAAGGCGGCCAGCCGTGCCTGGGCCGATTACGCCGTCGAGCAGGAAGAGCCTGACCCGGTGCGCCCGCTGCTGGTGGTCCAAGTGGGTGATAAGCCCACCGAGGAGGTGCTGGTGCGCACGCTGGATACCATCTATGAGGAGTGGCCGGCACTGGGCTTCGACGCGGTGGCGAACGTGTTCGGCGAACGGCAGAACCTCACGGTCGCTCAGCAGGTGGTCCCCTACATCGAGCCGCAACGGGTCCAAGACCAATCCCACATTCGGGTGCTGTTGGCCAAGTCGGCGATCTCCACCGGGTGGGACTGCCCCAGGGCCGAGGTGCTGGTCTCCTTCCGCCCGGCCCGGGATGCCACCCACATCACCCAACTGCTGGGGCGGATGATCCGCACCCCGCTGGCCCGGCGCATCCCGGGAAATGAACTGTTGAACTCGGTGGACTGCCTGCTGCCGTACTTCGAACGCAACACCGCCACCTCAGTGGCCCGGATGCTGATGAAGGGCGCGACGTCGACCGATGATGAGGACACCGACACCGGAGGCGGGGAGGGCCGCCGGGTGCTGTTCGACCCGGTGGAGTTGCCCCCCAACCCCGACATCGAGGACGCGGTGTGGGCCGCCTTCGATGAGTTACCCACGGTCACCATCCCGCGGCGTGAGTCCAAACCGATCCGCCGGCTCACTGCGCTGGCGATGGCGATGTCCAAGGACGGACTCATCGACGACGCGGTGGACAAAGCCCACCGTCACCTGCACAGGGCGCTCGATGGGCGCCGGGTGCAGTACCAGGAGCAGGTCGCCAAATCCCGCCAGGACGTGCTGACCATGAGCGGTGAGGAGGTCCGAGGCCGCATCGGCGGCGGCGTGACGTATCAGTCATTCCAGGAATCAGCCGACCCGCGGGCGATCGAGGACGCCTACCGCGCCGCCACCCGCGCGCTCTCCCCCGCGTTGTGCTCCTCCTACGTCGACCACCTCGTGGGCCCCGGTGATGACGAGGAGGACCTGCTGGAAGCCAACATCGTCGTCGCCGCCCTCGGGCGCGTGCCGGAGATCGCTGAGGCGGTGGAAGTCGAAGCCGACCAGCTGGCCCGGCAGTGGCTGAACCACACCCGCGTGGCCCGTAAGGGGCTCAGCGATGAGCGCCAGGCCGAGTACGACGGTTTAGAGGCCCAGTCCAGCCAACCCGAACGCATCAGCCTCACCCGCCCTAAAGCCGCTCAGGCCGACACCAAGGAACGTCTGCCCGACGGCAGCGAGCGCGAACTACCCACCCGCACACTGCACCTGATGGCAGCCGAGGACGGCACCGTGCCGGTGGACCTGAATGAGTGGGAACGGCGCGTGCTGGACTCTGAGATGAACCAGCCCGGGTTCAAAGGCTGGTACCGCAACCCAGAACGAGCGACCAAGGAGTCCCTGGCGATCGCCTACCAAGATGGGACCGGCACCTGGAAGGCATTACGCCCGGACTTCATCTTCTTCGCCACCCGCCACGACGGCACGGTCGCCGCCGACCTAGTTGACCCCCACGGCCACCACCTGGCCGATGCACTACCGAAGTTGCGCGGACTGGCAGAGTTCGCCGAGAAGTTCGCAGACAACTTTCGCCGCATCGAATCCGTCGCCGAGACCGGTGGCGCGCTGCGCGTCCTGGACTTCACTAAGCCCCACGTGCGCGCCGCCATCGGAGAGGCTCACAGTGCTAAGAGTCTGTACGAGTCTGACATCGCGAGCGACTACTGAAATGTCCATACCAATCGCTTCTGCCTTCATCAGTTACTCCCACCAGGACAGGGACATGGTTTACTCGGTGGCCGAAGCACTCCAGGCGGACGACATTCACGTGTGGCTGGACGAATGGGATGTGCGCACCGGCGATTCTTTGGTGGAGCGGATCTCGGCGGCCATCCACGCGGTCGACTTTGTCATGGCTTTCATCTCGGCGGCCAGCGTGGGCAGCGAATGGTGCCGGAAGGAAATATCGCTCGCGATGACCGGCGAACTTGCGGACAGGGGCGTGAAGGTCCTGCCCGTCAGGGTCGATAACGTCACGATGCCATCCTCATTGAAAGATAAGAAGTACCTTGATGCTACGGGGCTGGGATCTGACGAAATCAAGGATCGCCTCGCCACCGACATGCATGCCCATCTGCGCCCCGGACGGACCCTCCCGCCACGACGAGTGCGATCCAAATCTGCTGGGCCATCGCCCGTGGAGGACGGGCCTATCCGGATCGTCGGAGTCGACGCCCAGGGCATCACCTCCCCGCGGAATGACGGCACGCCCGGCTCGGCCCTGTACCGAGTTCCGATTCTTCTATCCCAACAGCCGGATCAGGAGTGGGCTGAACTGATGGAACAGAATTGGGACCGCCCGCCCCGGCACACCAGCATGCACAGACCGGGGATCGGTTCGGTGTCGGGAAGGACGTTCGTCCTCGACGGGACGACGCTGGAAGAGGTCGAGCAGCACCACCTGGAGACCTTGGAGCACGCCATCGGTAGGACGAACCAGCAATATGAGGAGACCGCCCGGCGACAACGCGCACAACAGGATGCCGCTGCTGTAGCCCAGCAGAAGCATGAGTCTCAAGTCGCCTCCGCGCTGGAGCGACTCAACGCCCGCTTCACCGAAGGCACACCCGAATCCGGCGAGCAGTCGTAGCCGATGCGGTGAGGGCCGGGGGAGTCCTCGGCGGGTTTCCCACGGCGTAGTTAGCGTGGTCATCGCTGCGCAGGATGCCGGAGTAGTACTTGAGTTCGATCAGGTGCAGTTGGTCCTTGGCCAGGACCAGCAGGTCGACCTCGTGCGAGCGGCCGCGGCCGTCCCGGAACTCGAAGTTGGACCAGGCCCGGTAGGGAGATTGGTTCGGGAGGAACTCCCGGATGTGCTTCAGGCCTAGGACCTCATCGATCGAGCGCCGTTCCGCCGGATGACGCAACTCCGCAGCGAGATACTGCTGCAAGGATTGGCCGCGTTGCGCCGCGTTGCGCCGCTTTGCGTTGCAACGCGGCATGAACGTCGTCGGGGACATCGCGGAACGTCTGGAAACTGCGACTTCGGTCGCTACCGCGGTCGGACGGTTGATGGTTGTCGGCACCCGCGTGCCGCTAGAGACGTTGATTGCCGCCTTCAAGCCGGGGCAGTCGCCGGAGGCTATCCACGAGTCGTATGACACGGTGCCACTGGCCGACGTCTACGCCGTGCTTGCGTATTACCTGCACCACCGGGCGGAGGTCGAAGCGTATCTCTCCGAGCGGGAGCGGCATGACTCCAAGATCCGAGCACGGATCGAGGCCGAGTACCCGACCGACGGGTTGCGAGCGAAGCTCCTAGCCCGGATGGGCACGTGAGGCGATGGCCGGAGTTTTCATTGCCCCGGCGACGATGCCCGTCGGGACGGTCATCGCTGACCTCGTGGTCGTCGCGCAGGCCAGTGTCAACGCCGACTGGGAGGGACGCGTCACCTACTTGCCGCTGTAGTCACAAACCCAGCCCGTACTCATTCTTAGGTGCATCACCTGACTTCAGACGCCGGGGATGGTGTGCTGGTGCCCGGGAAAAGCGCATCGGAAAGAGTGTCACGGACAGTGCCGAAGCCCGATCTCATCCTGGTTGGATACCGACCACGCCCAGCGCCGGCGCATTCTTGAGGTGGTGAACTTGCTCTCGACCCGGTCCCTTTCGGCGAGTCCCTGAATCCGATATCGCACTAGACTCCCCACCACTGCGGTTCGACGGACTTCTGCTCTCCAGACACGTCCCCTCCGCGCGATGACGCGCGTTCACTGACACGTCGAGAACCTTCGTAACGACGCCGTCGTCGGTCGGTCGGCTGAGGCCGACTCGGTAATGACGGAACAGCGGAACGACAGGCTTCCAATTCACGGACATGCCTCCCCCGCCTCAAAGCGGATGAGGGACATGCATGACGAGTTGGGTGCTCACTATCGCCTCCGACTATCCACAACACTGGGACATCGCCAAGGAAGAGCTGCTGTGGGATATGACCAATCACCGGCAGATCGAGCAGGACGACGTAGTCTACTTCTGGCTAGCGGGACACAATCAATTCCTGGGCCCCGCCGAGGTCGCACGGCCTGCGGCCCGGCTGAGCGGTGACGAGAAACTTCCATGGCACGACGACGGCGAGCGCCGGTACCGGACGCGAATCCACTTCTCCTGGGCCGCTGATGCTGTGGTGGGAGAGGTCCGGTGGAAGGAGGTGCAAGAGCAAACAGGCATCACACAGGGGCTGAATACGATCCCCCATACTGCTGACCCACGGGCTGAGGAATGGCTCGCAAGCCTGTTCGAGCCCGTCGATGAGATCGAGGCCACATTCGGGAGCGAGGATGTGGGGATAGCCGGGGTGCGCGGGCCCGACACCAGAAAGCGCCTATTACGACCCATGAGGGAGCGCCGGGGGCAACCTGCCTTCCGAAGCGCACTCCTGCGGGCGTACGCACAACGCTGCGCAGTCACCGGCTCGACGACGAAACTTGTCCTCGAGGCAGCGCACATTCAGCCGTACCGAGGTGAGCACACCAACGTCGTTCCGAACGGCCTGCTCTTGCGTTCCGACATCCACACGCTGTTCGACCTGCACCAGTTGACAGTCGTCAAAGAGGGCGATGCCTATCGCGTACGGGTGAGCCCCGACCTTGACGAAGACCTCTATCGGGCACTGGACCACCAACCACTCGCAGCCCTGCCCGTCGCGCCTCGCGACCGGCCGGGCAACGAGGTGCTGGAGCAGCACAACCAGCGATGTGAATGGCTGACCCCCTCAAGGATCGACTTGTTCCCCACGCAATAGCAGGCGTGTGACTGCAGCATGCTGCCAATCCAGGCGCCGCTACTGCACTAACGTGGGAGTGAGCGGTACCGACGGACTTCGGCGATCCGACACGTCCCCCACCGCACGGAAATCTCGTGCTGCCCGAGGGGACGTCACACGTGTCGGCATACCGGCTGTCCGCGCGCTCATTGCTCGACCAGACCCATCCTGAACCCTCACGCGTGGAGCAGGCACTGGCCCACTATCTCGCTTACGCAGGCGTGGGGGTCGGGCCCGCTGAACGCGCCTCCTGGCGCAACTCCCTGCCGGTCCTGGCTCAAGACCTCCGCGATGCCGGTCTAGAGCGAGTCGAGGTCCTCATCGAGCACCGCCTTCCGCTGACCAGCAAACGCACCGACGCGATCCTGGCCGGGGTGCACCCGCGAACCGGCGAGCCCTCCTTCCTCATCGTGGAACTGAAGCAATGGTCCCGCGCCCGCAGTTGGGACGGTGAAGCCGCCCTGGTGGATGTGCACGGTGCGCCCTACCGACCGTCGCTGCATCCCAGCGTGCAAGTCGGCGGCTACCGGGATTACCTTCGCGACTTCATGGGCCTCCTTGGGGATCCGAGCACCCATCTGGACGGGGTGGCCTACTTGCATAACGCCACCGACGACGGCGTCTCCGATCTGTGGCATCCCGAGGCGATCCAAGAAGCCCCGATGTTCACTGCCGAGCGGCGAGGGGGCTTCCTGGAACACCTGCACAGTAGGTTCAGCGACCAACCCGGCGCCGAGGCCGCGGATATGTGGTTGAGGTCCAAGATCGCACCTTCGAAGAAGCTCCTCACAGTGGCTGCTGAAGAGATCCGCGAGCGCGAACAGTTCGTTCTCCTCGATGAACAACGGCTCAGTTATGAACTGGTGCTGCGCGAGGTGGAACGTGCACGGACCGAGAACACCAAGACAGCAGTGGTGATCTCCGGGGGCCCGGGTTCGGGAAAGAGCGTCATCGCGTTGTCACTACTGGGTGAGCTTGCGCGGCAGGGACGATCCGTTTTGCACGCCACCGGTTCGAAGAGTTTCACGCAGACCCTCCGCAAAGTCGCGGGGTTTCGCTCCCGCTCCACCCAAGCGCTTTTCAAGTACTTCAACTCGTTCATGGAGGCCGAGAAAAACGGTCTTGACGTGCTCATCCTGGATGAAGCGCACCGGATCCGGGAAACCTCGGTCAATCGGTACACCCCGAAGCAAGTCCGCGACCGCGCTCGCCTTCAAGTCGATGAACTGATCGACGCCGCACGTGTTCCGGTCTTCCTGCTGGATGAGCATCAGGTGGTACGCCCCGGCGAGGCGGGAGACGTGGAACTCATCACCGGGCGCGTACAAGCCCACGGTATCCAGATCCGTCACGTCAACCTGAACGATCAGTTCCGTGCCGGTGGCAGCCAAGCCTATGTGGACTGGGTGCTGCGTCTCCTTGGTCTCTCCGAGCGTTCAGATGAGCCAGGACCCGGTGAGGTGGCACGTTGGAGCGGTGACGATCGGTACGCGTTGGAGATTGTGAGTTCGCCGCAGGACCTGGAGTCCCGTATCCGGACGCTGAATGCCGGCGGTGACACCGCGCGCATGACAGCAGGGTTCTGCTGGCCATGGAGTGATCCCACCAAGGACGGCAGGTTGGTGGCTGACGTTCGGATCGGTGATTGGGCCCGTCCGTGGAACGTGAAATCCGATCGCCGCGTGGGGGAAGCACCGCCGTCGCATCTATGGGCTACAGAACCGGGCGGTATTGATCAGGTGGGGTGCATCTACACCGCGCAGGGTTTCGAGTACGACTGGAACGGCGTGATTCTTGGCGAAGACCTGGTGTGGCGGCAGGACCGGTGGGTCGCCCAACGCGACTTTAGTAAGGACCCGGCGTTCCGGTCCCGAACAGCGGTGACGGACGAGGATTTCGACCGGCTCGTGCGCAACGTCTACAAGGTGCTGCTGACGCGGGGAATGAAAGGCACAATCCTATTCTCCACTGACGCGGAGACACAGGCAATGCTCGAATCGGTCATCCCTGCTGAGCCGGCGGCTCCGAGACCTCAGGCTTCAGGAAGCGGCTCTCGTTGATCGAGAGTTTCTCGGCTGCCGCCTGCATCGCGTCGATGCCGGTCACATCCGCTAACCGGGCAAGGTAGATCAAGAGGTCGGCCATCTCGTAGGCGATACGAGTGCGCAGTTCGGCGTCCTCATGCACCAACTCCGTGCTGCGCGCCCCATCGGACCACTGGAGTTCTGCCACGAGTTCGCCGGCCTCCCCGGCGATCGCCATCGCAAGGTTCTTCGGTGTGTGGAACTGCTCCCAGTCTCGTTCCTCGGCGAACTTGCGGACGGCGGCCACCAGGGTCTCAAAGTCGGTCATCCCCGCATCGTAGGTGCCTGTGCACGCGGGAAGGTCCTATGAGTTCGTAACGGTCCTCAACCTCCGAAAGGGCTTTCGTGCCACCAGATGGCCCGGTCAAGACTCCTAGGCGCGACGCCGAGTTCATCCGCAGCAGCCAGGATGAGTTCTCTCGTGGCTTGTGGAGAGAGTGAATCACTACCGACTGCACGGGCGACGTATCGCTGCAACATGACATCCGGCTTGGTCTCGGTTTCGACACCGGCGTTCATCAAGAGGTACGCCCACGACTGTGGCCCAAGACCGTGGACGGAAACCCATGCCCGCTTAATCGCGGGATCATCAGCGCAGTCCCGGAGCGCAGCCGTGGTCGTCACCCCAACTTCAGGCGCGGCCAGCAAGCGCCAATAGTTGTCGTCTTCAAGCGAGACCACTGATCCGCCTTCCGCCCGGAGCGAGGGAGTCGCAACACCCTGAAGGGCCGCGGGTTGAGATGGAATACGCATCGCAAGGCACAGACGTGTCCTAACCCCTTGCCTGGCCGCACCATCACCGCGAGTGGCTCGTCACGACGCCGCATTCGGGACGCAAGCTGGGAAGCGCGAATAGTAGGGCTGCTCTCTGAGCGGATGAGATTGATCCTCGTGCGACCAGGAAGCTCATGGATCGAACCGTGCAGAGTTGCCGAGCCGAGGCCACTAACCGATTACGTGCCCCTGAGTTGAGCGAAGTTTGGGTCGGTGGCGTATTTCTCAAGTCCTTCCGGGCTCAAGCGGTAACCGAGTCCGGGAACAGTCGGGATCGCTAGACGGCCCCTGGCATCCAGTTCCCATGAGTTCTCAGAGATGTCGTCGATGTAGGCCGAGCCCGTCTTGTACTCCACAAGGTCGGTCTCGGGCAGGGCGGAGGCGAGTTGCAAGTCGGCAGCCAATCCGATGGCGGTGTTCCACCCATGCGGAATCAGTTTGACGCCGAGTTCACTGGCCATCCAGCCGATCCTGCGGGAGTCGCTGAGTCCGCCGCCCTTAGTGACGTCTGGTTGCACGATATCGAATGCTCCTCCTGAGAGGAACGGCAGGAAGGCCTGACGTCGCGTAAGGACCTCGCCACCCGCAATTGGCACCGGCGATTGGCGCCGCAGTTCAGCGAAGTCCGTCACCAGATCTGGAGGTAGCGCCTCCTCGAACCAGGCTACCGAATAGTCAGCGAGCATCTTGGAGGTCCGGATCGCCCACTTCAACCTACCCGGGAAGTCGGCATCGGAACCGCCTGCATCGACTGCAAGTAGAGCGTCCTCGCCAACTGCCTCGCGCGCGGCGGCGACAATCGTCTCGTCGGTTTTGCTGTCAACTCGCCCGAAGTCTCCCCAACCGATCTTGAACGCACGGAAGCCTGCCGCTGCCAACTCCTTGAGTTCGGAAGCAAGGAGTTCGGGGCGCTGCATCAACACCGATGCGTACGGTAGGACGCTCTCCCTATAGCGCCCGCCGAGGAGAACACCGGTGGGCAGACCGGCGAACTGGCCGAGGAGGTCCCACAGCGCAGTGTCGATACCGCTGATGGTGTGCGTAATAGCCCCGCCACGTCCTAGCCAGAATGAGTTTCGGTGCAACTTCTCGGTGACGCGCTCCGTCTCACGAGGGTCCTCGCCGACCAGGAAGGGCTTCAGAAACTCGAGGGCTCCGTGGACGAGAGTGTCGCTCGTGAAACAACTCCCAACGCCTATATGGCCTGTGTCCGTCTCGATCGCGATCAGGGTGTGGACCACGTCGTCGGGTTGAAGTTCGTTTGACCAACCCCCCTCAGGGGTGCCGCCGCGCAGCCCCGTCGACCGTACTTCGGTGATTTTCATCGTGTCTCCATCGTCGGATTATTAACAATCACAGTAGCCCAATCGCCTACTGCTGTCACGTCTTGGGCGCGATAGCGCGAAGTCCTCTGACCATCGACTCCAGAAACTATTGACAATCAATACTCAGTGAACCAGACTCTTCTGCACATCACTGTGTTGCACGTCACCGTGGCCACATCAATGCAAGGAGGCATCATGAACACGACGGATCGCTGTGTCATCTCTGGGCGGGGCCGCCGTAGGGGACCGACCAAGCGGCGACTGGTTGGGGTCGCCGCGGCCTCTCTCAGCCTTGCAGTGGTTGCAGCCTGCGGAGCCACGAGTGGTGGCGACGACGAAGCGGGCGAGGCCGACGCGGAGCCTCGGACCATTCGTCTAGCCCACACTCAAGGCGACTCCCATCCACACCACGCCTGCGGTATCGACGTCATGCAGGAGGAGTTGGAGAGCGCCGATGTCGGCCTCACGCTCGAGGCCTTTCCCAACGCCCAACTCGGCTCGAACGAGGACAACCTCACGGCCATCCAGGGCGGTGAACTTGACGCGGCCCTCCCAGGAGTTGGAAGCCTCAGTGTTTTTGAGCCTCGGGTCGGTGTTCTCGAACTAGCCTTCGCCTACGAATCGTTGGACGACGTACAGGCGGTCGTCGACGGGGAAATCGGCACAGAGATTCTCGAACCGCTGCGGGAGTCCGCCAACGTGCGAGTGCTCGGACCGTTGTGGCCGCTCGGCACCCGGCACGTAACTGCGAACGTGCCGGTGACTTCGCCAGAGGATCTGAGTGGCCTGCAAATGCGATCACAGGATACTCCCAGCAGCCGGGCGACTGTGGAGGCCCTGGGTGCCTCCGCGACACCGATCAACTTCACCGAGTTGTATCTAGCCCTCTCGCAAGGCGTCGTCGACGCCCAGGAGAATCCTCTGAACCAGATCGCATTCGGCGCGTTCGAAGAAGTCCAGGACTATCTCTCCCTCACCGGGCATGTTCAGAATGCCCACGCTTTCGTGATTTCAGAGAGCACCTTCGGGGACCTGTCTGACGAGCAGCGCGAAGCACTCGAGAGCGCGGCTGTGACGGCACAGGAGGCAGCCGGCGAGTGTATCGCCGACGTCGACGCCGAACTGCTCGCGGACTGGGAAGAGCGTGGAGTCATCGAGGTCGTCCCGTCCGAGGAGATCGACTTGGAAGCCTTCCAGGCTCACGCACGGGAGATTTACAGCGACCCCAGTTACGAGGAGTTCGGCGGAGATCTCTACGACGACGTCGCGACGAACTGAAACTCCCATGAAGCGGGCTCTGGGACGTCTGAGCACGGCCTTGGGAACCGTGTCGTTGGCGGCCTCCGCGGCCTTAACGGCAGGGATCTTCCTAGTCGTCCTCGCTCAGGTGTTCTCTCGGTATGTAGTTGGTAGTCCGATTGATGGGACCGACGAGTTCGCACGGTTCCTATTCGTTTGGGCGACCTTCGTCGGGGCCGGAGCCGTGGCCGCCACCCAGGTCGGCCACATATCCACCGACATGCTGAAGACCAGGATTCCGCCCAGCGCGCTCCCGATCTACCAAGTGGTGCACCGCACACTCGTCCTCGTCGCTGCCGCGGTGGTCGCGTACGCGACCTATCGGACGGTGCAACTGACAGGCTCCCAGACCTCGGCATCGCTAGGAGTCTCGATGCGCTGGCTATACCTAGCGCCGCTCGTTGGTTTCCTCTTGGTTGCAGTCCATCAGGTAATCAACCCAGCCGAGGGCACAGCGCAAAGCGAGACCGACCCCGAGGGCCTCATATGACCCTGGTACTCGTCCTTGCGGGGTTTGTCGGCCTGCTGCTGCTGGGCACACCGATCGCTTTCGCAATCCTCATTCCCAGTTTGCTCTACTTCCTGCTCAGCCCTACTTCGTCATTGGCGAGCGTGGCTCCAACGGTGGTTTCGGGCATCGACAGTTTTCCTCTGGTCGCGGTGCCGATGTTCCTGTTATTGGGTTCGATCGCGAGTCGTACCTCGGCCACGGAGAAACTCTTCGTCGCTGCCGAGAAGAACCTGGGGAACCTGCGCGGAAGCCTTGGCTACGTCAACATCGCCACCAGCGTGGGATTCTCGTGGATGAGCGGCTCCGCAATCTCTGATGCCGCAGCCCTGAGCAGGATGCTCGTTCCCACCATGATCAAGCGCGGCTACCCGCGCGGTTACAGTCTCGGAATCACCGCGGCGTCCTCGTTGGTCTCACCCATCATGCCCCCCAGCATCGCGGCGGTCCTGTATGCCGTGGTCAGCGGTGTATCGCTTGGTGGGATGCTCCTGGCGGGAATCGGCCCCGCTCTCGTCCTGATCGCTCTCCTGTGCGCGTACACGTGGGTGTGGTCTCGATTGACTAAGGCTCCGATCCAAAGTGGCGACCGGGTGCGATCTGGGCGCCTGAAGGCCGTGCGCGACGTGCTCCCGGTCCTTGGGGCCCCGCTCATCGTTGTCGGCGGCATCTTGGGTGGGGTCTTCACGCCGACCGAGGCCTCGGCTGTCGCAGTCCTCTATCTAATACTGCTTGGCCTCATCGAGCGGTCACTCAGACTTCGGACGCTGGGCGCGGCCCTGGCTGAGACCGCGAAGGCCGTCGGGTCGATCATGCTCATCGTTGCGGCCGCCTTCGTGTTCGGCAGGATCGTGACCCTCGAAGGTGGCGCGCAGGCGCTCTCGGAGTACATGCTCTCCCTTACCGAGAGTCCACTGATCTTCCTTCTGATTGTCAACGTCACGCTCCTGCTTATAGGGATGGTGTTGGAGGCGGGGGCAGCGATCCTCCTGCTCGTGCCAATCTTGCTGCCGATGGCTACCACGTACGGGATCGATCCGCTGCACTTCGGAGCCATCGTCATCCTCGCCCTCCTACTTGGTCTCCTCACGCCACCCCTCGGTTTGTTGATCTACGTCTTAAGCGGCACTACGGACATCCCGATTTCCGACGTATTCCGCGCGGTCCCACCCGTCCTCGTACCGCTCGCGATCGGTCTTCTCCTCGTGACCTATTTGCCCACCATTAGTCTCTGGATCCCAAACCTCTAGGAGCGTGTTCCGACCGTGAATGTCATGTCAGCTACCGGGCCCGTGTCCGTCGCCGAACTTGGCCCGACCCTCATGCACGAGCACATCTACGTCAATCTCATGCGCGAGTTCCGCGGCACCGGTTTGCTGAACGACGAGCAGGAGGCGGAGGCTGAACTCATTGCATTTGCGAAACTTGGCGGTGGGACGATCCTCGATCTGACACCTGTCGAGTTGTCCGTGGGGGCCGCGCCCGACCCGGGGGACTGGCGCAGCCTCGATCGCTCGATCCCAGACCTCACCCCTCTCAGTCGAAGCGCCGGCAACGTCAAGGCTTTACGGGACCTTTCGACTCGGACCGGAGTGAGAATCATCCTTGGCACCGGTCACTACCGCGATCCCTACCTCGCTGGCACCGCGGTTGAGACCGCCGACCCGGCACAAGTCGCGGACCATATGGTCCGTGACATTGAAGAAGGCTTCAGCGGGACCGAGGTCCGGGCCGGCATCATCGGTGAGGTTGGCGCTGAACGTTGGTTTATCTCGGCGCTCGAGGAACGGTCACTACGCGCCGCCGCAATGGCACATCGTCGAACCTCCCTTCCGATCTCTACCCATGCCGCCCGCTGGCCCAATGGCCTTCTTCAACTCGAGTTGCTCGGCGAACTCGGCGTTCCGCCGGAGGCGGTGATCATCGGACATTGCGACTCGGTGAACATCCCTGAGTATCACCTTGAACTCGCCCGCCGCGGTGCCTACGTACAGTTCGACACGTTCCGAATGTCAGCCGGTCCACATTTCGAACGCCGGGTGGGATTCATCCAGAACCTAATACGGCAAGGATTTGGCGAGCAGATTCTGCTGTCCCATGACGTATGCGAGACAACCCACTTGCGAAGCAATGGTGGGGGCGGATTCACGGTAATCCTCACCGCACTGCAGCAAAGAATGGAAGCCCTGGGTCTGCAAAGTGTCTACGAGGACCTGATCGTTCACAATCCACGACGCGCGCTGGGTGGGGAGTGACTTACGTGCCGATGGTTAGGACTTGGCTCGGGCCCGTCGACATTCCCGGACTTGCGACCACTCTGAGTGATCACGGCGCGCAGTTGGTCGGCCTAAATGAGGAGCCTGAGGTCATCGTCTGGACGGAGCACGCCGGCGTTGCAGACCTGCGTGAAATTCTCGCGAGGACGGCGAGCGTCCGGTTGGTCCAGTTGCCCGCTGCCGGCATCGACGACTTCATAGAGGGCGGTGCATTGGAACGTCGCGATGTCCAATACGCAACCTGTCGTGGTGCGTTCGCGGTGCCCGTCGCCGAACACGCACTCGCTCTCGCTCTGTCAGCCCTCCGCGGGATTCCGGAGCGGGCTCGGGCGCGGAAGTGGGGAGTTCAGGGCGGGGACCTGCTGCGGGGCAAGAAGGCACTTATCGTCGGTGCGGGCGGCGTCGGCTCCGAGGTGGCCCGGCTACTACGAGCTTTTGGAGCGTCGCCGACACTAGTAGGTACACGGACCCGGTCGGTCGAGGTCGCCGGGGAGCCGCAACAGGTGCGTGTGGTTGATGAGTTACTGTCGCTGCTGCCGGCCGCGAACCTGGTAGTTCTGGCCTGCCCCCTGACTCCCCAGACAAGGGGCCTAATCGGTCCTGACGCGTTTGCTTCAATTCGCCCCGGTAGTTACCTCATCAATGTTGGCCGGGGCGCCGTAGTGCAGACCGACGCGCTGGTGGCCGCACTGCAAGATGGCACTATCCGCCGTGCAGCGTTGGACGTCACCGACCCGGAACCCCTCCCCAGCGACCATGTGCTGTGGACCCTTGACAATGTCCTGATCACCCCGCACACAGCAGATACGTTAGAGATGATCACGCCGCTGTTCATCTCACGTGCGGCAGAGAACGTCGAGCGGGATCGACTCGGTCAGCCCCTGGTAGGAGAGGTATCCCTTGACGATGGCTACTAGAGCAACCCGCGGTATGTGGTGTCCTCCCTGGAAGGGTGCGGCGGCGCACCGTTCCGAGTAAGGGAGAATGTCGTGGTGCAGGTTGAACAAGGCGGTAGCGTCCTAGAAGAACGCCTGGGTCCAGGCGTCCTTCAACGAGGTCCAGCGAGCACTGCCGTTGCAGATGCTTTGCGTAATGCCATCGTCGCAGACAGATTGCGGCCAGGGGACCGGCTCAAGCAAGAGGAGTTGATGCAGCACTTCGGGGTAAGCGTTGGTCCGGTCCGGGAGTCATTACGCACCTTAGAAAGTGAAGGGATTGTCGCATCAGTAGCGCGCAAGGGCTACCTGGTAGCTCAGGTGTCCTTGGATGAACTCGAGTTCATCCTGCCGGTGCGGCTGGTTCTGGAGGAGGTGGCCTTCCTGAGGCTCCAGAAACATAAGGACCTGCAGGTACTCGGCAAGTTGGAAGGCCGCATCGAAGCGATCCGGGAGGCAGCCGACCGAGGCAGCGTGAGCGACGTGAACGAAGCCGACCAATCCTTCCACGAGATGGTGATGACTGAATGCTCGGGATCCTCCCAGGCCATCCGGCTGTGGAGGCTCGTCATGCCCAGGGTCCGAATGCTCTTCAATATGCTGACCCCAATGCACGAAAGCCTTAACGCTGTGGCGAAGGAGCACGAGATCCTGCTCGAGGCGGTTAGGAGCGGATCACGGATTCTTCTGCAGTCTGAACTCGAGAAACACATAACTTCGCAGCCCCTTGCTTTCCTCCGGGACTGGAGCAACGCACACCCCGAAGGTCACGGACTCTGAAGGGCCCTGCGCGTGACCGCCGATGAGGTTAGGCCCGTGACGGCTCTACGAGCACCTGCGTGACAAACCTGAAACCGGCACGAAAGTCCGGACAGCCGAACTACCTCAAGCGGTGGGAACGACGTCGAGGATGGTGGTCTTGCGCATCCAGTCAGTCAACTGCTCGGTCGCCGACGAGGTCGCCCTTCCCAAAGTCCGCCGGATGTCACAGCCTCCTGTTCTAATGAAATGAACTGAGATCCGGCGCGGGGGTAGGCAATGCTGCAGCACATCACCACGGCCTATGGGCGTCCTGCGTTGGACCGGCTCCACGAACTCGTCAGCCAAGCCAAGGCCGAGGACCCGATGGCACCGGTCCTGGTGCTCGCGCCGAGCAATGTCGCCGGCACGGTGGTCCGCCGTCATCTGGCCCGCACCGGCTCATCCCACGGCCCGGGGATCGCCGGGATCGACATCACCGTCGCCGCCCGCCTAGCCGAGCAACTCGCTGCCCCGATCCTGGCCCCGCGCCGCCCCTTGACGCGCCAAGTGCTCGCCGCAGGATGGCGCCGCACCCTGGGCACCGACCCCGGGATCTTCACCGAGACCGCTGACCACCCCGCCACCGTGCAGGCACTGATGCAAGCGCACACCGAACTGCGCGACCTGTCCGCGGCCGAACTCGACCAGGTGGCCGCAGCGGGCACGGTCAGCGGTGACCTGGTCCGGTTGCACCGCCACGTCGTCACCGCGCTGGCACCGCAGTGGTATGACCGCACCGACATCCTCACCACCGCTGCAGAACACGTCCCGCAGCAACCACTCGCCGCCACCGTGCTCGTCTACCTCCCGCAAGACCTCACCGTGGCCGAGCAGTCCTTCCTGCGCGTCCTCGCCGGCCGCAACGAGGTCACCGTGCTCCTCGGTAGCACCGGGGTGGAACGCGCCGACGTCGGGCCGCACAAACTCATCGGCAGCGACCCGCCCCCGCGGCCACACACGCGCGTGCCCACCGCCACCGGGATCCTGAACACCTCCGACTCCGACGACGAAGTACGCACCGTGGTGCGCCGCGTCCTGGCCGACCTCAATCGCACCGAGGCGCACCGAGTCGCCGTGCTCTATACCGCCGCGGACTCCTACGCCGCCCTGCTGCATGACCACCTGGGGGCCGCCGGGGTGCGGATCAACGGCACCGGGTCACGCCCGATCATCGACCGGGCGCTGTCCCGCGCCGTCCTCGGGCTGCTCGACCTGGCCGCCGATGACATGCCCCGGGCCGGGTTGTTCCGCACCCTGGCCGACGCACCGTTTCGCACCGTCACCGGAGCCCGGGTGCCGGTGGCCCGCTGGGAACGCATCTCCCGGGAAGCCGGGGTGGTCGCCGGCTCCGACTGGTGCACCCGCCTGGACCGCTATATCCAGCAACAACACCTGCGCGCCGACCGCGCCCGCGAGGCCGACCACGAGGGCGGGGTGCGCTACGCCACCGCCCAGGCCGAAGCCGCCGCCGACCTGCAACAGTTCGTGCACCACCTCACCGGTGAACTCGGCCGCGCCACCCAGATGAGCACCTGGGCGGACCTGGCCACCTGGTGCCAGGACCTGATCACCACCTGCTTCGGCGAACCGGGGGACCTGACCACGCTGCCACCGCAGGAGCAGTACGCCGCCGCGGCGATCCGCACCACCCTGGGCGCCTTGAGCGTCCTCGATGACATCGACTCCACCGCTTCCCTGACCGCCCTGCGCCAAGCCCTGGACGCCGACCTCAGCGAGGCTATCCCCCGCCTGGGCCGCTTCGGCGACGGTGTGCTCGTCGCCCCGCTGTCCCACGCCGTCGGCCTGGAAGCCGATGTGGTGTACGTGCTCGGGCTGAGTGAGGACCTCTACCCCGGCCGGCCCAGCGGGGATTCGCTGCTGCCGGACCCGGTGCGCGCCGCCGTCGGCCCCCTCACCACCCTGCGGGACCGGCACGGCACCGCCTACCGGCACCTGCTGGCCGCCTTCGCCGCCGCACCGCGCGTCGTGGCCTCCTTCCCGCGCGGGGACCTGCGCAGTTCCGCCCGCCGCCTGCCCTCCCGGTGGTTGCTGGGCACCCTGCGCGAACTCGCCGGGGACACCACCCTGGCCGCCACCGACTGGGACACCGTCGGAGACCTGGGCGGGGCGCTGGCCACCTCCAGTTCCTTCTCCGCTGAACTCCTGCGCGGGCCCCACCTTGGCAGCGACCAGGAATGGCGCACCCGGGCCGCGGCCACCGAGCAGCTCAGCGACGCCGTCGTCCGCGCCGCCCAGGACACCCTGCGCGCCCGCGCCGGTGCCACCTTCACCCGCTACGACGGCAACCTCACCACCAGCACCGACCTGCCCGACTACCGCGACGGCAACCGCCCCATCTCACCCACCGCGCTGGAGCGGTACGTGTCCTGCCCGCACGCGTTCTTCGTCGACCGAGTGCTCGGGGTGCGCCCGATCGAACAACCCGAAGACCTCATCACCATCTCCCCGATGGAGATCGGCAACCTGGTGCACCGCAGCTTCGACGCGCTCGTGCACGAATTCGCTGACGACCTGCCCGGTTACGGCCAGCCCTGGTCGACCCAACACCGCACCCGGCTGATCCAGATCCTGCACGACCAAGCCGCCGCCATGGAAGCCGACGGGCTCACCGGCCACCCACGCCTGTGGCGCCGCGAACGCGACCAGCTCGAAGTGGACCTGGCCGCCATGTTGGACGCCGATGCCGCCCGCCGCGCCGAACGCCACGCCTGCGTGGCCGCCAGCGAAATGCCCTTCGGGCTGGGCGGGCACGACCCGGTCACCCTGCAAGTACCCACCGGCAACGTGCTGCTGCTCGGCAGCGCGGACAAAGTGGACCTGGGCGAGGACGGCACCGTGTACGTCACCGACATCAAAACCGGGTCGCGGAAATCCTTCGAGGCGATCAAGCCGGAGAACCCGCTCGCGGGGGGGCACCCGGTTGCAGTTGCCCGTGTATGGGCTCGCCGCGCGGGACCGGTTCGGAGCGCCGGAGACGCCGGTGCGGGCGGAGTACTGGTTCGTGCGCAAGGACCCCGGGTACGTCGGCATCGACGTGGACGCACCGGTGATCGACGCGCTGGCCGCCACCGTGGAACTGCTCACCGAGTCCATCAGTGCCGGACTGTTCCCACCACGACCGCCGCAGACACCGGACTTCATGTGGGTGCAGTGCCCCTACTGCAACCCCGACGGCATCGGGCACGCCACCGCCCGCGAACGCTGGGAACGCCAACGCCACGACCCGGACCTTGCCCACCTGGTCGCACTGCTGGAACCCGAGGCACTGGAGGACGAATGAGCACCGACCAGGCCCTGGCGCTCCGGGACCAGGGCGTGCGGGACCGGATCACCGCCGACACCGCCGCCACCCTGTTCGTCAACGCCGGCGCCGGCTCGGGCAAAACTCGCGCCCTGGTGGACCGCATCGCCACCCTGGTGCTGCACGACGGCGTCCCGATGGCCCACATCGCCGCCGTCACCTTCACCGAGAAAGCCGGCGCGGAACTACGGGACAGGTTGCGCTCGCGCTTCCAACGCGCCTGGCGCGCCGAGGTGTCCGACGACGACACCCGGCTCCTTCACGACCGCGCCTCCAAGGCGCTCGACGAACTGGACCGCGCCGCCGTGGGCACCCTGCATTCCTTCGCCCAGCGGATCCTCACCGAACATGCCGTGGCCGCCGGGTTGCCGCCGCGGGTGGAGGTGATGGATGAGGTGGGCTCCTCGGTGGCGTTTGAGGACCGGTGGTCCCAGATCCTCACCGAACTCCTCGACGATGAATCGATGGAGCCCGCGCTGCTGCTGGGCATGGCCGCCGGGCTGAAAATCGACAGGCACGTCCCGTCCCTGGCCCGGGCGCTGGGTAATGACTGGGACCTCATCGCCGACCGCATCCTGCCCCACCCACCGGCCCCGGCGGTGCTGCCCGATATCTCCGGCGTGCGCCGCCAAGCCACCGAGGTGCTCGACCTCGCCCAGCATTGCACCGAGCCCGACGACAACTTGTTCAAACGGTTCCCGGTGCTCACCTCCGCCACCCACGCCCTGCGCACCGCCCGCGACGACGGCGCCCAGGTGAGCGCGCTGCAGCAACTCGCCGGCCTGAAGTTCGGTCCCCGCACCGGCAACAGCCGCAACTGGTCCTGCGACATCAACGACGTGCGCGCCGCCGGGACCGCCCTCGCCGAGGAGGCCCAGCGGGTGATCGGCCACGTGCTGGACCGGTCCCTGCGGGCGGTGACCTACTGGACGGCGCAGCGGGTGCGCGCCGCCGCCCTGGAACGCCGGCGCGACGGCCGTCTGGAGTTCCACGACCTGCTCGTGCTCACCCGCGACTTACTGCGGCATAACGCCGAAGTACGCACCGCGCTGCACCACACCTACCAGCGGCTGCTGCTCGATGAGTTCCAGGACACCGACCCCATCCAGATCGAACTGGCCGTGCGCATCGCCGGCGGGCCGCAGGCCGACGCCCCGGACTGGCAGGACGTGCCCGTGCCGCCGGGCCGGCTGTTCGTGGTCGGGGACGCCAAACAGTCGATCTACCGGTTCCGCCGCGCCGACATCAACATGTACTTGGGCGCCCAGGAACACCTGGGCACCGCGGTGTCGCTGACCACGAACTTCCGCACCGTCGACCCGATCCTGGACTGGGTCAACCACGTGTTCTCCCACCTGATCACCCCCGACCCGGGCCGCCAACCCGCGTATGAACCCCTGGACTCCCATCGCACCTACGCCCCACCCGCCGGCCCGGCGGTGACCGTGCTGGGCTCTCAAGGTCACGACGGCACCGCGCAACCGGAAGGGAAGATGACCGCCGAGCGGTTGCGCATCCTGGAGGCCGACGACGTCGCAGCAGCCATCGGCGTCATGCTCACCGAGGGGTGGCAGGTCCAGCAGGGCGATCAGTGGCGGGCGGTGCGCCCGGCCGACATCGCCATTCTGGTGCCGGCCCGCACGTCACTGTCCTACCTGGAGGCCGCCCTGACCTCCGCCGGGGTGCCCTACCGGGCCGAAGCCAGTTCGCTGGTGTACCAGGCCGCGGAGATCCGGGCTCTGATGGCCTGTGCCCGGGCGCTCGCGGACTTCAGCGACGAGTTGTCCCTGCTCACCGCGTTGCGCTCGACCCTGTTCGGCTGTGGGGATGACGACTTGTGGGACTGGCGCCGGCACGGTGGCCGGTTCACCCTGCGCCGGCAACCCGATGAGCAGATGCCGGAGCAGGTGCGCACCGGCCCGGTGGCCACCGCGTTGGATGCGCTGCGTTCGCTGGCGCGGCAGGTCCGATGGTCCACCCCGAGCCAGGTGCTGGAGGCGATCGTCACCGAACGCCGCATGTTCGAGGTGGCCGCCACCGGCCAGGACCGCCGGGATGTATGGCGCCGGCTGCGGTTCGTGGTGGACCAGGCCCGGGCCTGGTCGCAGGTCACCCGCGGGGGGCTGCGGGCCTACCTGGCGTGGGCGGCCCACCAGGGCGATGAATCCTCCCGGGTGAGTGAATCGGTGCTGCCCGAAACCGACGTCGACGCGGTGCACATCTCCACTATCCACGCCGCCAAGGGCTTGGAGTACCCGGTGGTCATCATGTCCGGGATGACGTCGCAGCCCCAACGCCGCCCGGGCTTGCAACTGCTCTGGCCGCCCGAGGGCGGGTATGCGGTGCGGATCAGTTCGCGCCTGCAAACCTCCGACTTCACCGAAGCGCTGCCCGTCGATGAGCAGATGGATGCCGCCGAGCGGATGCGGTTACTGTACGTCGGGGCCACGCGGGCCCGCGACCACCTGGTGGTGTCCTTGCACCGTGACGGTGGCTCCAGGACGCAGACCGCGGCCAAGGTCATGGCTGACGCGGGCGCTGCGTCGAAAGCGGTGCGGTTGGAGGACCTGTCCGTTCCGCGCTCGCTGGCGTTGGGCCGCCCAGAGTCCGACGTCGTGCCCGCGCCGCCATGGCAGGACTGGGTGGCGCTGCGGGACCGGGCGCGGGTCAGCGCGGACCGTGATGCGGCCATGGTGGCCTCCGGGTTGGAGGGCTCTGAACCGTCGGTGGTGCTGACCGATGCCGACCCCGGGTCCCACAAGGCCCAGCGGGACCTGGTGCTGCCGCCGTGGTCCAAGGGACGGTACGGCTCCGCGATCGGGCGGGCCGTGCACGGGGTGCTGCAAAGCGTGGACCTGGGCGCAGGGCAGGTTCCGAACGCGGCGGTCGATGCCCAATGCGTGGCCGAAGGAGTGACCGACCACCGGGAACTGGTCACTGCCCTCGTGCGGTCAGCGCTGCAGTCCGAGGTGGTGGGTGAGGCGGCCGCGCGCCGGCACTGGCGCGAGACCTACGTAGGCACCACCCATGAGGACGGCACCATCCTGGAAGGCTACGTGGACCTGATCTACGACGACGACAACGGCGACCTGGTCATCGTGGACTACAAGACCGACGCCGTCCCCGCCGCCGCGATCGACACCCGCATCGCCTACTACCAACCCCAGATGCAGGCCTACGCCACGTGCCTGTCCCAGGCCACCGGCCGCACCGTGCGCTGCGTGCTGCTGTTCCTGCACCCCGAGGGGGCGGTAGCGCGGGAGGTGGCTGTTCAATAGGTGGGGCGCCCGCGAGGAATGCGCGCGCATGCCCACCGTGCCCTCGGTCGTCCTACTGACAGTTGGGTGACCGGTCAGCGCCGCTGCGCGGCGGTAGCGAAGACGCCGTCCGGGTCGTAGGCGGCGCGGATCTCGGCGAGCCGAGCCTGGTTGCCGAGGGTCTCGGGGAGGGTGACGTCTGGCTCGTCGTCGAACCCGGAGAAGTTCACGTAGACCCCTCCGGTGGCGTAGGGCCGCATCGCCGTCCACATCGCTCGCGCCCATCCGATCGTGCGCTCGTCGTCGGCCGGGTCGGACCACGCGGCGTCGATGCTGAGGTTGAACCGCCGTCCGCGGTGCGGGTAGGCACTCTGATCGGCCGGGACCCGGTCGATCGCACCGCCCAGGGTGCGGATCGCGACCAGGATCCGGTCGCTGGGACGCTGGTCGTATAAGTCGACCATCGTGGCGATCGCCTCGTCCGAGATCTCATCGAGGAAGTGAGACTTGAAGAAGTACCGGTCGCCGTCGGGTGCCATGGGGTCGACGGAGGCCTGGATGTCGACGTAGGGCAGGACGCCACCGAGGTCGGCCAGTGGTTCGCCGAGGTCCGTCAGGGGGTCGAGCACCGGGGTCGCCTCGGCGGGATCGCCGGCGAACAGGCCCAGCGACATCACCACCGGCCTGCCGTGCAACTCCTCGGGAACGCTCGGGTCAGCAGGCACGCTCCACAGCAGCAGTTGGGGCGTGACGGTCTCGGGCGCTGCCAGCGCAGCCTCGCGCCACCGGCGGGCCACCGATGCAGCCTCGGGGAGGTCGAACAGCACCCACGCGGCGGCGACCTGGGGGCCGAGGGGGCGGAGGGTGAACTCGAACGAGGTGACCACACCCAGCCCGCGCCCGCCCCCGCGGGCGGCCCACAACAACTCGGGGTGCTGGGTGGCGTCGGCCGTGCGGACCACCCCGTCGCCGGTCACGATCTCGATCGCGCGGACATTGTCACAGGCCAGGCCGAAGGAGCGCTGCAGCAGGCCCATGCCACCGCCAAGGGTCAGTCCGCCCACTCCAGTCGCGGAGACCTCACCACCGGTCGTCGCCAAACCGAAGTGCTGCGTCGCCCGGTCCACGTCGCGCCAGAGGGCGCCGCCCTGGACGCGGGCCGTGCGAGCGTCGGGATCGACGTCTACGGCGTTCATCTCCGACAGGTCGATGACCAGCCCGTCCTCGCAGACGGCGCTGCCGGCTACCTGGTGACCGCCACCGCGGATCGCGACCTCGATGGCATGACGACGAGCCACCTCCACGGCGGTGACAACATCGGCAACACCGCTGCAGCGAGCGATCACACCTGGCCGGCGGTCGATCACGCCGTTCCAGACGGCGCGGGCCTGCTCATAGGCAGTATCGCCCGGTGTGATTACCGTGCCGTCGAGGGCAGTCCGCAGTTCCTCGACCGCCTCCGCCGTGACGGCGTGGGGGTGGGTCACGTGCTGCATGGTGGACCTCCTGCTCCCGTGAACGGCTTGGTCGACGCCGAGCCGTGCGGTGGTCGTCGCGTCCCTGTTCTGGACGGTCCGACCCGGCCTCGGCCTGCTGGAACGGTATTCGGCTGCGAGCGCTCCTCGCTTCGCACGTTCCGGCCATCTTGGCGACCGGGCCATGGCCGATACGGGCCATGGCGAGGGGGTGAGCGTCAGATCCTGCCGCGCGTGGCGGTGCAGCGGGGCGCCGGAGGGGAGTAGGTGTCAGATCCAGCCGCGTGCGGTGGCAAGGGCGGTGGCTGCCGCGCGAGTGGGAACATCAAGGCGGGTCAGGATGTTGGCGACGTGGCGATGCACGGTGTGCTCGGACAGTCCGAGTCCTGCCGCGATCTGGCGGTCCCCGTGGCCCTCGGCGACGAGGCGCAGGATTTCGGCCTGGCGAGCGGTGAGCGCCGAACTGTTCCCGGGTGCGGGGTCAACGCTGCCGAGTCCGGTCAGCACCCCGGTCGGTTCCAACCGGGCCCGGGCGGCCTTGCTGAGGATGCGTCCGCACTCGAACAGATCGGCGGCCTCCTCCAGGCACCTCCGTGCCCACTCGAGGTCGCTGCCGGCCAGGCTCGCGATGCGGACCTGCCACTCCTGGGCCGCGGCCCGGTGAGGACCGTTCGCCCGGGGCACGGTGCGGACGAAGCGATCGACCAGCGCGGCCGCCGCCCACGTCTGCTCCACCTCGAGTGCGATGCGGGCCGGAGTCAACTCCTCTCGCGTCTCCGTGGTGTCCGCCTGAGTGAGCGCCTGCTCCAACCGGGCGCGTGCCTCGGACCAGGTGCCACGCTTGAGCGACCTGTTGCTGTCGGCGGCACTATCACGCATCTCGAACGTCATCGGCGATCCCTCGCGCGATCGGGCGGATGGTGGAAAGTATCCGCCTGCGGACCCTGCCGCGCTACCCCTTTCGGTGAAGTTGACCCGACTGGCCCGCAGGTGGCCGGCATAGTCGGTCGACTCAGCCGACCAGTCGCCGAGACCCGGCCCGGGTGGCGCGCTCCAGGGCCCGGTGGCCGCGGGCCCGAGCCTGATCACCCTGCTCGGAGATCCGACCGATCAGGATCCCGTAGGTCAGTGCCGGTTCGCCCTGCTCCTCAGCGATGCGCGCGATCTGCAGCAGCCGGGCCGTCGCGGTGCGGGCGTCCTGGAACTCCCCGAGCGCTTCGGTGACCTCCTCCCATGCCGCGGCCGCGCGGGTAGCGCGCTTCCCGAACACCGGGGCGAGCGCGTCGCAGGCGTAGCGGGCCGCCTTGGCCTTCTTGCGGGTCCGGTGGAACAACGCATCCCGCTCGGCTTCCTGCTCCGCCGCCAGCGCGCCGGCCCACGTTCGTTCCACCCGCACGATCGAGGCCTCCACCAGCGGCGGCAGCACCTTCTTGGCCTTCTTCCGGGCTCGGCCGCGCCAGGGCACCTGTCCATCGAGCAGCGCCAGCATGGCGCTGCACCGGGGGGAGTCCATGGCGGCGAGCAGGTTCTGCCGCGCCGCCTGGTGCTCGCGGTCCAACTCGGTCCGCAGCCGCTGCTCCACCGGCCCGTGGCGGTGCTCACCGGGCAGGTCCGCCAGCGCGGTGAGCAACCGCTCCCGGAGCACCTCGGCATCCCGCACCGGCCCCAGCTCCCCGGCGAACCAGCGCAGTTCGCCCCGCACCGGCTCGGTCAGTTCCCGCCGCACCAGCCGGTGGAACACCCGTAGCGTGGTGCGCACCCGGCGAGTGGCCACCCGCACCTGGTGCGCCGCGTCGGCAGCGTCGGCCCGCAGATCCTCCTGACCGCCGGTGATCGTTTCCACCTGGGCGCGCAGGTACGAATCGACCACCGGCTGAGCCTTGACTCCCACGGCGACCTCCATCAATTCGCGGCTCCCGAACCGGTCCAGGACCGCCGGCGGCACTGCCTCCCTGCCGGTGCCCGGCGCCGTGGCCGTTCGTGCCGAATTTGGTGCCCCGCCTTGATTATCGCACCGTGGCCGATCGGCGCCCGGTGACGAGGGCCCACTTACGGCTGCATACGGGCGCCTTGGCGGGTGAGGTGGTCGCGTTCGGGGATGCTGGTGGCAACGTCGGCGGCTTCGGCGTACAGGGCTCGGGCCTGGCCGGTATTGCCGGCTCGTTCGTGCAGATAGGCGCGCACGGCGGCATGGCGGGGCACATCCGGCGGGACAGCCTCGGCGGCGCGCAACCCGGCCAAGGGGCCATCGACCTGCCCGACGGCGACCGCCCGGTTCAGCGCCACGACGGGGCTGTCGGTGAGCGCGGAGAGTTCGTCGTACCACTGCAGGATCTGGGGCCAGTCGGTCTCCTCGGCCGATCGGGCGTCGGCGTGCAGCGCGGCGATCGCGGCCTGCGCCTGGTACTCGCCGAGCCGGTCCCGGGCCAAGGCGTGCTGCAGGACCTGCACGCCTTCGGCGATGAGGGTGGTGTCCCAGGCTGAGCGGTCCTGCTGTGCCAACGGGATGAGGTCACCGCTATCGGTATGACGGGTAGCCCGGCGGGCGTGGTGGATCAGCATCAGTGCCAGCAGGCCGGCGACCTCCGGCTCCTCGCTCGCGGCGGCCGCCTGTCGCGTCAGACGGATGGCCTCGGCAGCCAGGTCCACCTGGCCGTCATAGCCTTCGTTGAAGATCAGGTACAGCACCTTCAACACGGTGCCCAGGTCACCGGGCTCGTTGAGTCGCTTCCCCCGCAGGGTGGCCTTGGCACGGCTGATCCGCTGGGCCATCGTGGCCTCCGGCACCAGGTAGGCCCGGGCGATCTGCGCGGTGGTCAACCCCGCCACCGCCCGCAACGTCAGCGCCACCGCCGAGGCCGGGGTGAGCGCCGGGTGGGCGGCCAGGAACAACAGCAGCAATGTGTCATCGGCCTGCTGCGCCGGGCCCGGGGCGGGGGCGGCGTACTCACGTTCCTCCCGGCGGGCGCGGGCGGCCTCGGAGCGGACGGCGTCGGTGTACTTGCGCCAGGCGACGGTGACCAGCCAGGCCCGGGGGTTGTCCGGGGGCTCGGCCGGCCACCGTCGCACCGCCTCGAGCAGTGCTTCCTGGACGGCGTCCTCGGCGGAGGCGAAGTCGGCGCCGCGGCGCACCAGCACCCCCAGCACCTGGGGACCCAACTCGCGCAGGCGTGCACCGTCGTCGTCGATCATCGCGCTACTGCCGTCGCGCTACTGCGCCGCGGACATCCAGGTCTCCACGTCGCTGGCCTGCTGGGCCAGGAACGGGCGCACCTCGATCCACTCCTGCAGCGGCCTGCCACCCGGACCGGGCGCGGAGGACAGGAACGCCGCCGCTTCGTGGGCACGCTCCTGGGAGTCCACGTCGATGATCATCCACCCGGCGATGAGGTCCTTGGTCTCCGCGAACGGGCCATCGGTCACCGGGGCCTTGCCCTGGGCGTCGAAGCGCACGAAGGTGCCCTGAGGGGACAGCGCCTGGGAATCGACGAACTCCCCGCGTTCGGTGAGCACTTGAGCCACGTGGTCCATGAACGCCACGTGGTCGGTGATCTCCTGTTCGGTCCAGTCCTCCATCGGCACCGCGGGTTCGGTGCGCTCCGGTCCGCCCCGGTAGTGCTTGAGCAACAGATACTTGGCCATGGTCGTCCCTTGTGTGTCGGTGGCGGCCATTGTGCCGCCCTCACCTGATAGACGGAACCGGGTTGCCGGATTCGACATCGGGTGCTTCCGCGGAAGCATCAGGACGTGGAGCGCAGGTCAGCAGCAGACTTCCAGGTAGGCCTGCAGATCGGCCAGGGCGGCCCTGATCCCGTCGCGGTCACCGCGGTAACGGATGATCTTCCCCTCACGAACGGAGGTGACCACACCGCCGCGGCGCATCAGGGCCAGGTGTTCCGAAGCCGTGGATTGGCTCACGCCGGCCCGCTCGGCAACCTCGCCGACGGACAACTCCGCGCCGTCGAAGAACAGCAACATGATGCGCTGCCTGGTGGGGCTGGCGAGCGCCTTGAGGAAGTCGTGCGTGCCGGGCTGGAGTTCCGCGGGCATCGCCTCGGCGTCCGCGCCGGTCGCAACCGCTGCCTGTGCCATCTGCTCAATCCTCCTGCTCGAGATTGTACCCGAGAACGTATTGACGTTTCGGAATATGGCGATATGTTGGGCACATGAGCACACCACAGCAGACAGTCCTGATCATCGGCGGCGGGCAGTCCGGCCTCGCCGCGGCGCGTGCGGCACGGGATCACCACCTTCGCCCGATCGTACTGGAGGCAGGGGAGCGAGCCGTCGGTTCCTGGCCCCACTACTACAACAGCCTCGCCCTGTTCTCGCCGGCACAGTTCAGCGGCTTCCCCGGCTTCGCCTTCCCCGGCGATGGCGATCACTACCCCACTCGCGATGAGGTGGTCACCCACCTGGAGAACTACGCCGAGAGCCTGGACGTGGAGATCCGCACCAGCACCAGGGTGCGCGCGGTCGAGTCCGACGGCGATGGTTTCACCGTGCACACCACGGGCGGGGATGTCCTCACCGCTCCCGCCCTGGTCGCCGCCACCGGCTCGTTCGCCAACCCGCACCTGCCGGCGGTGCCCGGCTCGGAGACCTTCGCCGGCACCATCAAGCATGTGGCCGACTATCGCGATCCCAGCGAGTACCGGGGGAAGCGGGTGATCGTGGTCGGGGGCGGTAACTCTGCGGTCCAGGTCGCCGTCGAGTTGGCGCGCACGGCCGCGGTGACCCTCGCCTCCCGTCAGCCCTTGCAGTTCTGGGAGCAGCGGATCAACGGCCTGGACCTGCACCACGCACTGGTCGAGACCGGGTTCGATCTGCTGCCGCCGTACTGGTTGGCGCAACTGGTCACCGGCACCCTGGTGATCGACACCGGCGGTTACCAGCAGGCCTTCGCCACCGGGCTCCTGGACCGGCGGCCGATGTTCACCCGGTTCACTGAGGACGGCATCGAGTGGTCCGACGGCAGCCGTGAGCAGGTGGACGCGGTGCTGTTCGCCACCGGCTACCGCCCTGCGCTGGAGTACCTGCGGCCCCTGGGCGCGCTGGACCAGACCGGCGCCCCGCTGCACGCGGGCGGGTTGTCCATGACCCACCTGGGGCTGGCCTACCTGGGCCTGGAGTTCCAGCGCTCCTTCTCCTCCAACACCCTGCGCGGGGTGCACCGCGACGCCGAGCATGTGCTGGCGCCGCTGGCCGCGTACACCCGTGGATCCTGGAGCGCGACCGCGGCGCATCAGGTGCGGCCGAGCATGTCCGCGGTGTGAGGGCGGCAGGCTCCGGTGCCGGCCCTGCGGTGTCCACCGCGGTGGCGCACCGACGACGGCGTGTGCTGAGTGTGCTGTGCGGCACCCAGATCGTCAGTTGGGGGGTGCTGTACTACGCCTTCCCCGTGCTCGCACCCGATATCGCCGCCCGGGCGGGGTGGTCGACGACGGCGATCACCGGCGCCTTCTCCGCCGGCCTCCTGGTGTCGGCCGGAGTGGGCATCCCGGTGGGTCGCCGGCTGGACGTCGCCGGGCCGCGGCGGATCATGGCAGGTGGTTCGGTGCTGGGCGCCACCGCGCTGGTGCTGATCGCGCTCGCCCCGAGCCAGATCGCCTTCACCGTCGGCTGGTTGGTCGCCGGAGTCGCGATGGCCGGGGTGCTTTACCCCCCGGCCTTCACCGCGATCGCCCGCTGGTACGGGCCGGACCGTGTCCGCGCCCTGACCGTCCTGACCTTGGCGGGCGGGCTGGCCAGCACGGTCTTCGCGCCATTGACCGCCGCGCTGCAGGACCACCTGACCTGGCGGGGCGTCTACCTCACCCTGGCGGCGATCCTGCTGGTGGTGACCGTGCCGGCCCACTGGTGGGGTCTGCGCGCCCCGTGGCCGGCGCCGGATGCCCCGCCGGGCCGGGGCAGTGTCGGCGCTGCGGGGACGGACTCTCCCGGCCGCGTCGTGGGTAGCCCGCGCTTCGTCGCCGTCGTCACCGCCCTGGCCCTTGCCGGGTTCGCGGCGTTCGCAGCCCTGATCAACCTGGTGCCGTTGCTGCTCGAGCGTGGGATGGACGCTCGTTCCGCTGCCCTGGCGCTGGGTCTGGGCGGCGCCGGGCAGGTGGTCGGGCGCCTTGCCTATCCCGCGCTGTCCGCCCGCGTCGGCGTGCGCGCACGAACGGTGGTGATCCTCCTCGCCGTCGCGCTGAGCATCACGGCACTCGGTGTGTTCCGTTCGCCCCCGGTGCTGATCCTTGCGGCCGTCGGTGCCGGGGTGGCCAGAGGACTGTTCACCCTCGTTCACGCCACCGCTGTCAGCGACCGGTGGGGCGCGGCCCACTACGGCCGGCTGACGGGCGTGCTCTCCGCGCCCATCACGGTGACCGTGGCGCTCGCCCCCTGGGCCGGGACGGTGCTGGCCGATCTGCTCGGAACCTACGCCGCGGCGTTCTATCTGATGGGCGTGCTCAGCCTGATCGGCGCCCTGGTCGCCGCCCTGCTCGATCGCGGCCCGGGGCAGCGCGTCGGCATCACGACCGCGAGCCGCTGACGCTCCCGCGGGAGTGCCGTGGCGGCGTTACCGTTAGGCCATGCGAACGCTCGGGAACGTGCTGTGGTTCATCCTGGCCGGCTGGTGGCTCGCGCTGGCGTACGTGATCGCGGGGGTGATCGCGTGCATCCTGATCATCACCATCCCCTTCGGCATCGCCTCCTTCCGGCTGGCGAGTTACGTGCTGTGGCCGTTCGGGCGCCGCACCGAGTTCCGGGCCGATTTCGGGGTCCTGGCCGTGATCGGCAACATCCTCTGGATCGTGCTGCTGGGCTGGGAGCTGGCGATCGGTCACCTGATCGCCGGATTGCTGCTGTGCCTGACCATCGTGGGCATCCCGTTCGGGATCGCGTGCTGGAAGATGGTGCCGTTGGCGTTCTTGCCGCTGGGTCAGCGGATCGTCCCGGTGCGCTCGCGCGCGGAGGACCCCTTCGCCGGGGCGCCCGGGCACCCCTGACCGGGTCGCGGACTGCCGGCAGGTGCCGGTCGCCGTCGTCGGTGCTCAGAAGTCAGTGCACGGCGGCGTGCGGTGCCCGGGCCCCTCACCCGCGGGCGATGGTGCGATCGGTGCTCACCTGCTCGTCCAGCGGTGTGGAGCGGGCGCGCCCGATGAGGACGAAGGCGGCGATGGCCGCGAACGTGGCGGCGAGCCCGGCCAGGACGTTGCCGGTCAACGCCAGCACCGCGTAACCGGCCAGGGCCGCGGCCCCTGCGGCGATCGCATAGGGCACCTGGGTCACCACGTGGGTGATGACGTTGGCGCCGGCCCCGGTCGAGGACAGGATCGTGGTGTCCGAGATCGGGGAGACGTGATCGCCCAGCACCGCCCCGGCCAGCACCGCGCCGAAGGCCGGCAGCAACAGCTCCGGCTGGTCCACGGAGGTCATGATCGCCCCGGCGATCGGCAGCAGCAGGCCGAACGAACCCCAGGACGTGCCCGTCGCGAACGCGATCAGGGAGGCGACGACGAACATCACCGGGATCAGCCAAGCCGGGGGCATGTTGGCTCGCTCGACCAGGTCGCCGAGATACTCACCGGTGCCCAGCGTCCCGATCAGGTCACCGAGTGTCCACGCCAGGAGCAGGATCGCGATGGCCGGCAGCATCGACTTCACGCCCTCGAGCCACCCGCGGCCGAACTCGGCCGCGGAGAAGTCCGGGTTCTTCGAGGTGTTGCGGAAGTAGTAGTAGAGCGCGAAGACCAGTCCGATGAGTCCGCCGAGCACCAGCGCGGCCGAGGCGTCGGTGTCGGCCAGGATCGCCACCCAGTCCCAGGTCCCGGCGGCCCGGTAGCCGGTGAGGGTCAGCCCGGCGAGCACTCCGAGGACCAGGGCCAGGAACGGAACGACCAGCGCCCGCCGCACGCCGGGGTAGTGCACCGGCAGGTCCTCGGCCAGTTCACCGGGGATCGTGGCGCCATCGGCGTAGACCTTCCCCTCGGTCAGCGCGCGGCGTTCCTCCTTGCGCATCGGCCCCACGTCCAGGCGGAGCAGAACGATCACCCAGACCAGCACGACGGCGGCGATCGCGTAGTAGTTCGCGACCGCGGCGCGCAGGAACGCCTCCAGGCTGCCCATGGTCAGAGCGGAGGCGGCCAGCAGCGGGGCGATCAGGCCCATGATGTAGGCGCCCCAACTGGAGAACGGCGCCAGAACCGCCACCGGCGCGGAGGTGGAGTCCACGATGTAGGCGAGTTTGGCCCGGGAGACCCGGTGCTTGTCCGTCACCGGGCGGCTGACCTGGCCCACCGCCAGGGCATTGAAGTAGTCGTCGATGAAGATGATCAGCCCGAGCACCGCCGGCACCCCTTGGGCTCCGCGCCGGCTCGTGACCCGGGTGATCGCCCAGTCGGCCAGCGCGCGGGTGCCGCCGGACATCATGATGAACGCGGCGATCGCCCCGAGCAGCAACAGGAAGATGAGGATGTAGACGTACCAGGTGTTGACCGCGCCCTCGTCCCAGAAGATCACCGCGAATGACGCCCAGACCTCGCGCAACGTGGCGAGCGGGTCGAATTCGGCGATCAGGATCGCGGCGGCGAGCACGCCCAGGCCCAAACTGATCAGCACCTTCCTGGTGGCGATCGCCAGGCCGATGGCCAGCAACGGGGGGATGAGCGTCAGGATCGGATAGTTCTCGGTCATCATCGTCCGCCTTCCGGTGAGCGCGATAGTAGTACCGCGAGGGGCGGACGCGGGAGGGGATGGGCCGGGGCTGTCCCGATCGTTACTCGCCGGTGAGTCCGTCCACGGCCTCGCGGAGCAGGTCGGCATGGCCGCTGTGGCGGGCGTACTCCTCCACCATGTGCACCACCAGGACCCACCGCAGGCTCACGGCGCCACCATCGACAAAAGGACGCTTCGCGACCTGGGCGAGGTCGCCGTCGTCGGCTATCAGTTCGGTGACCAGGTCCCGGGACCGCTGAACCGCCTCCCGCCACAGCCTGTGCAGTTCCTACGGGCTGTCCCGGGCCGCGGAGTGCCAGTCCCAGTCCGGGTCGGCGTCCAGCGTGCCCGTCTCAATCGGTGTTCATCGGCGGTTCGGGGCGGCCCTGCTCATCGACGGCGGTCATCGGACTGTCGTTGCCGGCTCGTGGTCGGTGACGGCGAGGATGACCCGGGTGAGGACGCTGCGGGCGCGCGCCGGGCTGATCTTGTCCTCGAGCGCGCCGCGGACCAGGGAGTCACCGGCACCGATGATGCTTCGCAGGACCGCGGCGTCCAACGGACCGGTGAACGGCTCCAGGGCCTCACGGCACATCGCGAGGTAGTCCTCCTCGGCCTCCTGGCGCAGTTCACTCAGGCGGGCCGAGCCGGCAAGGGCGGCGACGACGTCGACCAGTTCGCGCCCCTCCGCCAGGCAGCAATCGATGTAGGCGCCCGCCACCAGGCCCGCCACCGCCGCCAGTTCGGGCTCGGCATCATCGAGCGCCGCCGCGAGTACCCGGCGCTGGCGGGCCTCGAACTCCCGATACAACTCCGCGAGCACCCCGGCCCGGTCACCGAAGTGGTCATACACCAACGGCTTGGTCACCCCGGCCCGCTCGGCGAGGCGACCGAGGGTCAGTTCATCGGTGCCGGCCTCCCGGATGAACTCACGCGCCACGTCCAGCAGTTGGGCGCGCCGCTCCGACTTCGAGAGCCGACGACGCGGGTTCGCCCCAGCGGGGTCGGTCATCGCCCCTCCTCGATCGCTCCGACAACTTACCTATGGTAACTTACCACAAGTAACTTCCGCTCAGGTGAAGGAGAACGCTCGATGCCTACCCACGCCACATCCGGCCCGGAGGTGCGCCTCGGACAGGAGGTGCGCCTGCGCTCGCGTCCCGCCGGGGAGCCGACTGCGGACAACTTCGAACTCGTCGACGTCGAGATCCCCTCGCCCGCCCCCGGGCAGGTCCTGGTGCGCAACACCTGGATGTCGGTGGACCCGTACATGCGGGGCCGGATGGATGACACCGAGTCCTACATCGCCCCGTTCGCGCTGGGTGCTCCCTTGGAGGGTGGCGCGATCGGGCAGGTAGTGGCCTCGAACGCCGTCGATGTGCCGGTGGGGTCGACCGTGTCCCACCGTGCCGGATGGCGCTCCCACGCCGTGCTGGACGCGGTTGCCGTCACCCCTGTGGACACCTCGATCGCTCCGCCCGAGCACTACCTGGGTGTCCTCGGCATGACCGGCCTGACCGCCTATGTTGCGCTCACCGACACCGCGCCGGTTGAGGAGGGCGATGTGGTCTTCATCTCCGCGGCGGCCGGTGCGGTGGGCAGCGTCGCGGGCCAACTGGCCCGCCTCCTGGGTGCCTCGAGGGTGATCGGCTCCGCCGGCGGGGCTGCCAAGGTCGCCCGGGCGGTTGCGGACTTCGGCTTCGACGCCGCGATCGACTACACCGCCGGGGACGTGACCGGCCAACTCGCCGCCCTGGCACCCGAGGGCATCGACGTCTACATCGACCTCGTTGGTGGTGAGCACCTCGAGGCGGCGCTCGGCGCCCTGCGCCGGAACGGACGCGTCGCGATCGTGGGTGCGATCAGCGGGTACAACGCCACCGGTCCCGCCCACGGCCCGGCCAACTTCTACCGCACCCTTCCGCGGCGGTTGAGCCTGCGCGGGATGATCGTCAGCGATCACGCGGACCGCACCAGCGAATACGTCGAACGAGCCACGGGGTGGTTGGCCGACGGTTCCCTGCGCGCCGAGAACACCGTGGTGGAGGGGCTGGCGAACGCTCCGGCGGCGTTCCTGAGTCTGTTCCGCGGTGCCAATACCGGCAAACTTCTCGTCCACCTCGGCGGGTAGGGGCCGGGGGCAGCGCTCAGTCGCCGACTTCAGCACCCCGCCGACGTCAGCACCCCGCCGACCTCAGGGCGAGGAAGTGAGCCGGCCGGATTGGTCGGTGTGCTCCGCGGCGTAGCGCGCCGCCGACGCCGTGTGTGCGTGGTGGCCGGGGTGCGCCGCGGGCAACTCGAAGGAACTGGGTAGCGGGTAGTACTGCTGGAGGAACTCGCGCAGCAACGGCCCGCTCCCTTCCTCGCCCACGCCGGGGGAATCGTTCAGGCAGAACACATCGAACTGCCGCTCGCGCAACAGCGCGCGGAACCGGCGGGCAGCCCGCGGGTGCGCCAGGTCCAGATACAGGTAGGCCAACCGCCCGGGGACCGCCTTGCCCAGGGCGTGGGCGTAGTAGTGGTGCAGCGATGAGGAGATCGACAGGTCATCGGGGTGGCGGAACTTGGAGGCGGCCACCTGGGCGAACATCTCCGGGTGCTCGGCCTCCATCAACTCCAGCACGGAGCGCAGTTGGGGGTGCGGGGTGTGCTGGAACAGGTGGGTCACCCGGCGCCCGAACACCTCGGCGATCAACGCCCGGTTGTTCTTCGCCGCGCTCATCACCGGCACGTCATCGGCTTGGTGCTCCTGGGCGTCGATGAGCGCGGAGGCCATGAAGAACTTCGCCAGCCCGTTGGCGTGGAAGAACGCGTCCGGGCCCACCGGGCGGCCGAAGAACACGTCGTCGTTCAGGTACAGGTACTGCTCGGCCAGGCCGGAGATGTGGTGCAGTTGCGACTCGATCGCGTGGGAGTTGAACACCGGCAGCACGTCGGGGTCGGTGAAGACCTCCCGGTGGTCCACCACGTGAATCCTCGGGTGGTCGGTGTCGAGCCAGGCCGGTGCGTGCCCGGCGGTGACGATGTGCACCCGGCGCACCCACGGGGCGAACATCTCCAGGGAGCGCAACGAGTAGCGCAACTCATCATGGGAACGGAACCGGGCCGCGTGCGTGGCTGCCTCCTGCGCCTGCTCGGCCACCGGCAGCCCGAGCGCGGCCATCCGCTCGGTGTTCCACTGCGGGTCGGCGCCGTCCACCCAGGTGTAGACCACATCGATGGGCCGCGCCACCTCGAACACGTGCGGGTCCTGGCCCACCTCCAACGACCCACGCTGAACGGCCTGCTGCCACTGCTCCGGGCTCAACCGGGAAGTCCAATGCTGCCGGCGCGGGGACACCACGGCGGCCTCGCTCTCCGCCGGGGCCGGACCGACGTCACCGGGCTGCACGTGCGTCCATACCTGCACGTCCACACCCACCTGCGCGCCCACCAGGGCCCCCGCCGCGCCGGGCAGGTCACGGTACAACCGGAACCCATCGTGTCGGCGCGCGGCTCGGGTGAGTCGGGCCGAGGTGACCCGGCGGCCGCGTGACTCGAGCGGCTCCGCCTCCAGGTCGACCACACGCCACGTGCTGTCCAGGCCCAGGGCGAGGGCGGCGCATGCCGGTGTCAGGTCACTGCTTCGGACGACGACGACGGCCCCCTCCCCGGCAGGTACCACCGTGGTGGGTACTCCGGCGATCCGCAGCACTTGCAGGATGTGGGAACGGCGCACCTGCTGTTCCGCGGCGTGGCTGTACTCCGCCGTCCGGGCGGCGTGGGCGAACTCCCGCCCGTCGGCCGTAGCCAGGGACGCCGGCCCCCGGTTCCTGGTGGCGATCCGCGTGCTGGTGCTCGGGGCGGGCGCGGCGTCGCCGGCGTTCGGCCCGGGTGCCACGTCGCGTCGGCGGGGACGCTTGGCCAGGCTCCGCGACAGTCTCTGTGACCGGCGGGCGAACGCGGTGCGCAGCGGCTTGGGCAGGGCGGTGGCGAGCCGGCTGCGCAGCGCGGCGAGACGGTGCCGGCTCAGGCGATCGGGGCTGACTGTGTCGGTGTACAGCAGCAGTTCGTTGCCGAGGCCATCGACGGTGTACTTGACCTCACGGACCCGGGAGCCGCCGTCGTCCTCGACCACGACGGTCGGTTCGAAGCCCGCCAGTGCTCTGGTGCGTGCTGGCATCACAGCCACCTTTCTCGTTGTGCGCCTGCGGTGAGCGGCGGCCTTTCGGCGCGCTCGAACCATGGGCGCAATGTGCTCGGTAGGGGCGCGTGGACCGCGGTTGACCGAGAAGATCGCGCAGCGACGGGGCCAGATTCCCAGACCACCGGTGCGCGTGGATATGCCCATTGTATCGCCTGGTACGAAATCACACGTTGGTGGGGCCTCGGCCACGTGTGCCTGGGCCTGCGCCGAGCTGGGCGGTAGGGGCGATGTGGTGTAGACAGAACCCATGCCTCTTGACGGAGAATACGTCCCCAGCCCCCGCCAACGCGTGCGAGAGCACGTCGAGTTGTATGAGCGCACCGGCGGCGCCGAGGGCGGCACCCTGGGCGGGGTGCCGGTGATCATCCTGACCAGCCGCGGCGCCAAGTCCGGCAAGGTGCGCAAGATCCCCCTGATGCGGGTGGAGCATGAGGGCGCCTACGCGGTGGTGGCCTCGATGGGCGGGGCTCCCACCCACCCGCTCTGGTACTACAACCTCAAGGCCCACCCGCACGTGCAACTGCAGGACGGGGCGCGCACGTGGGATATGCACGCCCGTGAACTCACCGGCGCGGAGAAGCACCAGTGGTGGGAGCGTGCCGTGGCCACCTTCCCCCCGTACGCGGAGTACCAGGACAAGACCGACCGGGAGATCCCGGTGTTCGTGCTGGAGCGCCTCGAGGACCGTTAGGCGCACTGGTCGCGCGGCATCGAAGCGGGACCTATGGCCCGCGCGGGCAGCACGCCTTCCTGCCACCCTGGAGTTGGAGCCGGTGAGGGCCGCCGGCTGGGACGAGAGGACGTCAAGATGAAGGCGCTGCAGTACCGCACGATCGGGTCCGCCCCGGAAGTCGTGGAGATCGCGACGCCGGAACCGGGGCCCGGGCAGGTGCGCCTGAAGGTCACCGCCGCGGGCGTATGCCACTCCGATGCGTTCGTGATGAGCCTGCCCGAGGAGGCCTACATCTACGGCCTGCCGTTGACCCTGGGTCACGAGGGCGCCGGGATCGTGGACAAGCTCGGTGACGGTGTCACCGGTGTGGAACTCGGGGCTTCGATGGCCGTGTACGGGCCGTGGGGGTGCGGGCACTGCTACACCTGCGCCCAGGGCAAGGAGAACTACTGCCAACGGGCCCTCGAACTGGGGATCACCCCGCCGGGGCTGGGCGCGCCTGGTGCGATGGCCGAGTACATGATCGTCAACAACGCCCGTCACCTGGTGCCGCTGGGTGAGTTGGATCCGGTGGAGAACGTGTCCCTGACCGATGCCGGGCTGACGCCGTATCACGCCATCAAGGAGTCCCTGGGCAAACTCACCCCCGGGTCCACCGCCGTGGCGATCGGTATCGGCGGGCTGGGTCACGTGGGCATCCAGATCCTGCGCGCCATCACCTCCGCCACCGTGGTAGCCCTGGACATCAGCGAGGACAAACTCCAGTTGGCCCGCGACGTCGGGGCGCACCACGCCTTCCTGTCCAATGATGAGGCCGTGGAGCAGGTGCGTACCCTCACCGGGGGCCGCGGAGCGACGGCGGTGTTCGATTTCGTCGGTGCGCAACCCACCATGGACCTGGGGGCGAAGATGATCGCCATGGAGGGCGACCAGGTGCTGGTCGGTGTGGGCAACGGCACGCTGCCCGTGGGGTTGCTGGACCGACCATATGAGTCCTCCGTGCGCGCCCCGTACTGGGGCTACCGCAGCGAACTCTTCGAGGTCCTGGATCTGGCTCGGGTTGGGGCGATCTCGGTGGAGACCGAGGCGTTCTCCCTGGACGATGCGCCCCGGGCGTACGAGAAACTCGAGGCCGGCACCTTGCGCGGACGCGCGGTGATCGTGCCCTAAGACCCGGGGGGTGCGCGTCGGGGGCGCGCACGGGCACCTGGTCCGCTGGCGGCAGCAGCCGTCAGCCGGCCAGGTGCAGCACCAGTTCCGACGGGCCGTCCGGCACCACCCGCACCGGGATTCCCCAGTCCTGGGCGGCCAGGTGGCAGGCGGGTGCGGGCACGGCGGGGTCGTCATCACAGGATGCGGCCTTGGCCGTCACCGACAACACCGCACCGTCGGCGCCCTCGGCCAGGGTCAGGTCCCGGTGCAACGAGGTGCCGGTACCGGCACCATTTAGCAGCGCTCCGGAACTGGCCGAGACCTCCAACTGGGTGGAGGGGCCGAACCGATCGTCCAACTTGCGACCCGGCGGGGCGGTGAACCGCACCTGCAGGCGCACCTGCGGCCCCACCTCGGTGACCTCGCGTTGCGTGCGGTAGGCCGCGCCCTCGTGCTGGCCAGCGTGCCCTGCTGGCTGCCCGGGATCGACCCGGGTGAGGCGATGCGCGGCCGACTCCACCACGATCACGGCGGCGCCGTCGTCGGTCGGTACCAGCCCGGACGGTTCGGCCAGGCCGGTGGCCAGGGTGCCTACCTGCTCGGTCTCCGGGTCGAACACGCGCACCGCCCCGTTGTAGGTGTCGGCGATCACCACCCGCCCATCGGCCAGCACGGCCACGCCCAGGGGGTGCTGGAGCAGCGACTGCGCGGCCGGCCCGTCGCGGTGGCCGAACTCGAACAGGCCCTGCCCGATCGCGGTGTGCACCTCCCCGGTGCCCACATCGAGCCGGCGCAGCGCGGACGTCTCGGCGTCGGCCAGCCAGATGCTCCCGCCGGCGTCGGTGGCGAGCCCGGAGGGCTGGGCGAACCAGGCCTGACGGAGCGGCCCGTCCACCAGGCCCTCGTTCATGGTGCCGCCCAGGCGGGTCAGGTACCCGTCGCCGGGTTCGAACGTCCACACGGTGTGGTGCCCGGCCATCGCGATCACCACCGCGCCGGCAGCGTCGGACCAGGCCACATCCCAGGGGGAGGAGAGTTTGATGCGCCGTGCCGGGCCGTAGTCGGCGGTGGCGGGGGTGGGGTCATCAGGGTCGAGCAGCACGTTGTCCGGGGCGCCGAGCATGAACTGGTTCCCGGTGCCGGCGATCGTGGTGACGGTGCCGGAGTCCAGGTGCACCCCGCGCAGCAAGTGGTTGACCGTATCGGCGACGACGACGTCGTAGCCCACCTGCGTCGCGACATGGGGCGGGAGCAGGCACAGCCCGTTGGGTTCGCTGAACTGCGCGACGGTACCGTCGCCGTCGGTGTATCCGCGCTCGCCGGACCCGATGACGCCAACCAAGGTTTCGCCGTCGGCCCCGGTTTCGACCAGGCGGTGGTGTCCGGCGTCGGCGATGAGCAGGTTGCCGCTGGGCAGGCGGATCGCCTTGGCGGGGAACTTCAGCAGCTCGGTGCTGGGCGCCGGTGGCACGTAGGGGCCATCCCCGCGGTGCAGGGTGCCGGCGGCTGCGTGCTCGCTGATCAGGCCCTCGATCAGGGCGCGCAGGTTCGGGGCGTGCCCCTCCCCGGCCATGTGGGCCACGATGTAACCCTCGGGGTCGATCAGCACCAGGGTGGGCCAGGCGCGCGCGGTGTAGGCCTTCCAGGTGCCCAGTTCCGGGTCATCGAGCACCGGGTGGGCCACGTCGTACCGCTCGATCGCGGCGGCCAGGGCGTCGGGGTCGGCCTCGTGGACGAACTTGGGGGAGTGCACCCCGATGGTGACCAGGACGTCGGCGAAGTCCTCCTCGAGCTCACGCAGCTCATCGATCACGTGCAGGCAGTTGATGCAGCAGAAGGTCCAGAAGTCCAGCAGCACGATCTTGCCGCGCAGGCCCTGCAGGGACAGGTCGGCGCCGCCGGTGTTCAGCCAGCCGCGGCCAGTGAGTTCGCTGGCGCGAACCTTCGGGAGGCGTTCGGTGGTGGGGGGCATGGGTCCAGTGTCGCTGACCGGCGAGCGGCCGGAGCACTACGGTGTGAGCGAGGCAGGAACCCCTGGCTTACCGGAGTCGGGGACGATTCAGAAAGCCAATGATGCGACAACAACAGCGGCTCAACCAGATCCTGGACGCGCTGAGCACGGATGGTCACCTCACGATCGATGAGATTGTCGACCAGTTCGGAATCTCGGCTGCGACCGCGCGACGGGACCTCGGCATCCTGTCCCGGCAACGTCTGGCCACCCGCACCCACGGCGGAGCCGTCTCGATGGGCAATGCGTACGAGTTGCCGTTGCAGTACAAAATTGCGCGCAACGCCGAATCGAAACTTGCGATCGCCGCCACTGCCGTGGAACTGCTCTCACCCGGTGAAACCGTGGGTCTGACCGGAGGGACCACCACCACAGAAGTCGCACGGGTACTTGGCGCCGACCCTCGGCTGTGCAGCGATCGCGACCCCTCGCTCACAGTCGTCACGAACGCCCTCAACATCGCTTACGAACTGGCTATCCGACGGCATATCAAACTCGTCGTCACCGGTGGCGTTGCTCGGCCACTGACCTTCGAACTGGTTGGACCCATGGTCGGCGACGCTATTGCTGGTCTCGTACTGGACTGGGCGATTGTCGGCGCGGACGGCCTTGATGCCCGCTACGGCGTGACGACTGTTGACGACGGTGAAGCAACTGTGAATCGCGAACTGGTCAAGGCCGCACGCAAGGTCATGGTCGTGGCCGACCGTTCGAAACTCGGTCACTCGACCTTTGCTCGGATATGCACGCTCGGCGAGGTCACGACCCTCGTTACGGACGCACAACCAGAACCCGAACTTGGTGATGCCCTCGCCCGAGCGGGTGTCGAAGTCCTGGTCAGCCCGCCGAAGGGCTCCCACGCTACTTCCTGACTGCTGGCGCGGACAGTCGTGAGAGCGCAGCGTCCGGATCGGCGGATACGGATCGGGAAGCGGCCTTCACCACCTCGCACCGGCGTACCAGCGATCGCGTGAGCGGAAGGCCGTGTTCGACCCTCAAAGGGCAAGCCTGCCGCGGCTCTGATGACCTTCGGTCTCCAAGCGGAGACCTCGGTCACCCTCCTCTCTCTCGCCTCCCTTCTCTCTCGCGCACGCCTCCCGAGCGATCGTTTGCGTACGCGCGCGTACCCGGGGTGGGGTGATCGACCACGTGCAAGGCATGCGCAGTTATGATGCATACTTGATCAAAGCAGTCATGATCGATCACTTGTGTGAATGGCAGTTCGGGCCTGTCACGTATGAGGAGGCAAAGATGCAAACCAGGATCGGTTCTCTGACCACCTCACGTCAGCCCGAACCGTGCTCAGGTCACGCGTTGTCCTTCCGGAGCGGAAGGCCGGTCAGGTGACGCTCGAGGAAGCGCCCGGCAGCACCCGGGAGGTTGAGGCCGAACGCCAGGCCCGCACCCGATCCAGGTACAAGCGCGGGGGCGGGGGCAGATTCCTCCTCCGGCGCCTCGGCTTCTACTCGGTCACGGCCTTCGTTGCCGTTGTGCTCAACTTCATGATCCCGCGCCTGATGCCCGGCGACCCGGTCATCAACCTGGCACGGCAGATTCAGCGGCAAACCGGAGCGCCACTGACCGAGGAAACGTTGCAGGCGCTGTACATGCTGTACGGCCGCCCGGATGAAAACATCTTCAGCCAGTTCTTCAACTATATGAGCGGTCTGCTGCAGGGTGACCTGGGGATTTCGATTTTGAACTACCCCACACCGGTGACCGAGGTAGTCGGGAACGCCCTGCCGTGGACCGTGGGCCTCGTGGGGATCACCACGCTGCTGGCCTGGCTGATCGGCACCGCCCTGGGCTGCTGGGTAGGGTTCAAGCCCGGATCCCGGCTGGACACCATCCTCACTCCGGGTTCACAGTTCTTCAGCGCCTTCCCCGCCTTCTGGGTAGCGATGTTGGCGCTCTGGTTGTTTGCGTTCAACCTTGGGTGGTTCCCGCGTGCGGGGGGTTATGACCCGAACGTGCCGTTCGAAATCAACAACGTCTGGTTCCTGCTCAGCGTGCTGCACTACGGAGCCCTCCCCGCGCTGACCCTGGTCCTGGTCGGGTTTGCGAGTTGGCTCTTCGGCATGCGGAACATGACCGTCTCCACCATCTCCGAGGACTACGTCGTGCTGGCCAAGGCCAAGGGGCTGAGCGGGAGACGAGTGCTGTTCGGCTACGCCGCGCGCAACGCCCTGCTGCCCAACATCACCAGCCTGGCCATGGCGATCGGCGGAATTATCGGGGGCACCGTGCTCACCGAGATCGTGTTTACCTACCCCGGGATGGGTCAGCTGCTGCTCCAGGCGGTGAACACCCAGGACTTCCCGGTGATGCAGATGATCTTCCTCATGCTGGTCTTCACCGCGCTGGTGGCCAACTTCATCGTGGACTCGATCTACGTCCTTCTGGACCCACGCACGAGGGAGACGTCATGAGGCTCGAAGTCCTGCGCAGCTGGAAGGTCCGCAGCGGCCTGATCATCATCGCCTTCTCCATCCTGATCGCGGTCTTCGGGCCGATGATCTCCGGCTGGCTGGATCTGAGCCCTCGGAGGATCAACTACGACGCCATCGGCGCCCCACCGAGCCTGAACCACTGGTTCGGTACCACGCTCGGTGGTCACGACGTCTTCGCCCAGATGCTCTACGGCGCTCGGGGTTCGGTGTTCGTGGGGCTCCTGGCCGGCACCATCTCCGTGGTCATCGCCGTCGTGGTAGGCACGTGGTCCGGTTACGTGGGCGGCGCCCTGGACCGTTTCACCGTCGCTCTGATCAACGTGCTGATGACCATGCCCGGACTGGCCGTCATGTTCATCATCGCCGGTTACATCCGCGAGACCGGAATGATCCTGATCGCCATCGTCATCGGGCTGCTCAGCTGGCCCGGCGGCGCCCGTGTGATCCGCGCGCAGACCCTGTCATTGCGAAACCGGGACTTCACCGCCGCTTTGCGGGCCATCGGCGAGAAGCGCTGGCGGATCGTCATCGTCGAGATCCTGCCGCACCTGATGGGGGTCGTCTCCGCGATGTTCCTCAGCGCCATGGTGGCAGGCATCTTCGCCGAGGCCTCGCTGGCGTTCCTCGGGATCGGCAATGTCGACGGGGTGTCGTGGGGCATGATCATCAGCCACGCCCAGACCCAAGGCGCGATCCTGCGCGGTATGTGGTGGTGGTTCCTTCCGCCTGGCCTCATGATCGCGCTGATCGGCTTCGCCACCGCGATGGTCAACTTCGGGCTCGACGAAGTCACCAATCCCCGCTTGAACGCACGCCTGGCCGCGCTCACGCGCAAGTTCGAGGCCGACAAACGGAAGAAGGCAACACGATGACCGACACGGCTCGCGAAGCCCTCACCGATACGCCCCTGCTGACCGTCGACAACCTGACTGTCGACTACCTCGGCGGGCGCCGGCCGGCGCGAGCGTGCAACGAGATCAGTTTCACCCTCAACCGTGGCGAGATCCTGGGTGTGGCCGGTGAGTCCGCATCCGGCAAGACGACCCTGCTGACGGCGATCATGAGGCTGCAGCGGCCACCGGCGGTCATTGCCGACGGTACCGTCCTGTACCACCGCGCCGACGGCACCACGATTGATCTCGCTTCGGCGCCCGAGTCGAAGATCCGCCCGTTGCGGTGGGTGGATCTCTCCATCGTGATGCAGAGCGCCATGGCCGCGCTCAACCCGGTCACCCGGCTCGGTAAGCAGTTCTATGACGTCCTTCGGATGCACTATCCGGAGATGAGCGTCAAGGCGCAGGAACAGCGGGCCGGCGACCTGTTGGAGATGGTCGGCATTTCCCGAGACGTATTGCGCAAGTTCCCGCACGAGATGTCCGGTGGGATGCGCCAGCGCTCGCTCATCGCCCTCGCCATGGCCTGTGACCCGGAACTCATCGTGATGGATGAGCCCACTACCGCGGTCGACGTCGTCATGCAGCGCGAGATCCTGGAGCAGATCCTGGAGTTACAGGCTGACCACGGCTTCGCGATCATCTTCGTCACCCATGACCTCTCCCTGCTCCTTGAGATGGCTGACCGCATTGCGATCATGTATGCCGGCCGGATCGTGGAGATCGCAGATGGGGAGGATATCGCGGATGCGCCACGGCACCCCTACACCGAGGGTCTGCGCAATGCCTTCCCCTCCCTCACCGAGCCACTGCGCGAGTTGCATGGAATCCCCGGCTCACCTCCGAACCTGCTTGACTTGCCCAGCGGGTGCTCCTTCCATCCTCGCTGTCCCCTGAAGATCGACCGCTGTGAGACCGACCGGCCGGGACTGGACCCAGATACTCCAGGTCGGCGCGTGGCGTGCCACGTCCGGGTGGGCTCTGACGTGGCCCGGAGGATCACCCGATGACCACGGTGCAGAACGCGAGGCCCCACGAGGCGGACGCAGGCGCCACCCCGATGATGGAATCGCGGGACGTGCGCGTGGTGTTCCGCACCGGGATCGGTGCTGCCCGCAACGAAGTTGTGGCGTGCGACGACGTCAACCTGCAACTCAACCGCGGGGAAATCGTCTCCCTGGTCGGAGAGTCCGGATCGGGCAAGTCCACCCTGGCCCGGGCGATGAACCTGCTGCAGCAGGTCGACTCCGGTGAAATCCGGCTCGACGGGCAGCCGGTGGTGACCCGAGGGAGGGGGAAGGTCAAACCCCTGCAGTACTACAAGGACGTCCAGATGATCTTCCAGGACCCCTTCGGCTCTCTCAACGGCCTGAAGCCGGTCAGCCACATCATCGGCCGGGCACTGAAACTGCATGGCCTGGCCGGCACCCGCGCCGAGGTGCGCGAGAGGACACTGGAAGTCCTGGAGCGGGTGCACCTGTCTCCGGCGAAGGAGTACATCGACCGCTATCCCACCGCCCTGTCAGGTGGGCAGATGCAACGCATCGCGATCGCCCGTGCCCTGGCCGTCGAGCCCAAGGTCATCCTTGCCGATGAGCCGACGTCCATGCTTGATGTTTCCATCCGGCTCGGCGTACTCAACCTGCTCAGCGAACTACGCGACAAGCAGGGCGTCTCGATCCTGTACATCACCCACGACATCGCCTCGGCCCGGTACCTCGCCGATCGGATGGCGGTGATGTACAAAGGCCGGCTGGTCGAGGTGGGCGCCACCGAACAGGTGATCTCCGAACCACGACATGAGTACACCCGAACCCTGATCGGTGCCGCACCCGACCCGAGCAGACGGAAGAAGAAGCGGCGTACCTGACCACGAACCACCGCCCGCACCAGGCCCGATCCCAGGATCGGGTCCGGCGACAACGCCCGGAAACCCCAAGAGAAGGAATCAGAATGAAGAAGACACTCAGGCGATCAATCGCCGTGGCGGGCGCAGCCGCGCTCGTGGCCCTGGCCGGTTGTAGCACCGACCGTGGTGATAGCGATGGCGGAGCGGGCGTCGGCGCCAACGAAGGCGAAGCCGCCAATGACGGCATTCTGGAGATCATGGGCTGGGGCGGAACTACGTGGAACCAGAACTTCAACACCTGGTCCCCCACCGCTTCCGCCGTTACTCCCGGCACTTCTTTCTTCTATGAGCCGCTGGTGCGGGTGGACCGCGTCAGCGGTGGTGAAGTGCTGCCCTACCTGGCTGAGGACTGGGAGTTCAACGACGAGGGCAGCGAACTGACGTTCCACCTGCGCCAGGACGTCACATGGTCAGACGGGGAGCCCCTCACCTCGGCGGATGTCGCCTACAGCTGGGATCTGGCCCTGTCCGATGAAACCGCCGTCGTCTATCCCTTCGATGACTACGAGGTGGTGGACGAGCACACGATCACCGTCGACTACGGCGACACCAACTTCACCGACCTGGTGGCCTTCGGGAGCCGGCCGATCATCCCTGAGCACATCTGGCAGGAGGAGGACGTGGCCTCCTGGACCAACCCGGAACCAGTCGGAACCGGCCCGTTCGAGCTGGACAGTTTCTCGCCCCAGCAGGTGCAACTCTCGTTGCGTGACGACTACTGGGGCCCGGACTCCAACGGCGTGCAGACCGTGCGCTTCCGCGCCATGAGCCCGGAAGCGGGCCGGGACGCCTTGCTCAAGGGCGAACTCGACTACACCACCATGGGCTGGGAGAACGCAGAGGAAGAATTCGTCGCCGTCGATCCCGAGACGAACGTGTACAACTTCTACCCGGTGGGAGGCTCCGACGGGTACTTCTTCAACACGCTCGAGGCCCCCTACGACGACCCGGCGGTGCGCCGGGCGCTGCGCGACTCCCTGGATCTGCAGACCGCGGCCGACCTGGTCCGGGTGGGATACGACGTTCCCACCAAGGCAGGGTTCGACCCTGTGGTGATGGAGGACTTCCTACCCGAGGACCCCTCCGACTGGGAGCAGAACCAGGACGCTGAGGCCGCCCTGGCAGAACTCGAGAACGCCGGGTGGTCCGTCGAGAACGGCCAACTCCTCGACTCCGATGGTGAGGCCTACTCGGTCGTCATCGACGTCTACCAGCCCTACACCGAGTGGGTCCTGACCGCGCAGATCATGGCCGACCAGTGGGGCGACGCGCTCGGTCTCGATGTCGACGTCAACCAGCTCGGCGAGAACCAGTACAGCGAAGTGATCGACGAGGGCCGGTTCGGCATCGTCAGTGGCGTCTCCATGCCGGGGAACACCACGATGTACAACTACTTCCGCTACTTCGACTCCTCCCTGGTGGGAGAACCGGGCGACAACCAATCCGGTAACGACGCGTTCTGGCAGAACGAGGACATGGACGAGGTCACCCGGGAGATCGCAGCCATCCCACCCGGTGAGGAGGAGCAGCGACTGCAGGAACTCGCACGTGCGGGTCAGATGATCCTGACCGAGGAAGCCCCGGCCATCCACGTTGCCACGGCCGGATGGAAGGCCACCCTTTACACCGGCAAGTGGGACGGCTGGCCCACACCGGGCGAAACCGACTACGTCCCCAACAACACGCTGCTGGCCGACCCCATCCTCACGGTGCTGAACCTGCACCCACGAGAGGGCTGAGGCCCTCCAGTCCCGGGCCCAACCGGTTGCCCACCAGTTGGGCCCGGGACGTTTCTCGACCCAGTCCGTCGACCCGAACTCCAGGAGAAGACCGTGCCCACCCCTGCCTACCTGACTGACTACAGCCCGGGCCACGGTGCGCTGAGCCCCAGATCCCGCCTCGAGACTGACGCGCCGACTCTGGACCTGACCGGCACTTGGGACTTCCGCCTACACCGGGCCGCCGACCCGGCGGTCACGGCATGGGAGGACGACGATGAGGCACCCTGGGAGGACCTGGTCCTGCCCTGCCACTGGGTTCTGGCGGGGCAGGGGCGTTATGGCCGTCCCATCTACACCAACCAGACCTATCCCTTCCCGGTGGATCCCCCGCACATCCCCGATGCCAACCCCACCGGTGACCACCGGCGCACCTTCGCCCTGCCGGACGAGCCCGCCTGGACGGATGCGGAGGGGTACTACCTACGCTTCGACGGCGTAGAGTCGGCCTACAAGGTCTGGGTGAACGGCACCGAGATCGGAGTGGGCAAGGGCAGCCGGCTGGTGCACGAGTTCGACATCACCGACGCCCTGCGCGCTGGGGAGAACACCCTGGCGGTTCGGGTGCATCAGTGGTCGGACGGCACCTACCTCGAGGACCAGGACCAGTGGTGGTTGCCCGGGATCTTTCGCGACGTGACGCTGCTGGCACGCCCGGCCGGTGGTATCGAGGACGCCTGGGTGCGCACTGGCTACGACCACACCACCGGCGAGGGCCGGCTGGACCCGGAGATCAAGGCCGATACCGACGCCTTCCCCGTGCGATTGCAGATCCCGGACCTGGACATCGACCACACCTGGAACACGCCGGCGGACGTGGGCGCACTGGAGGCGGGGCCGGTACAGCCTTGGACCGCTGAGACCCCGCACCGTTACGAACTGCTGCTGACCTCATCGGGGGAACGGGTGCGCCTGCACGCCGGCTTCCGTACCGTGGCCATCGTCGGGGATCAAATCCAGGTCAATGGGCACAAGGTCATGCTGCGCGGGGTGAACCGGCACGAGATCGAGGCCACCCGGGGGCGGGTTTTCGACGCGGCCCACGCCCGCGCGGACCTGGCGCTGATGAAGCGGCACAACATCAACGCCATCCGCACAAGTCACTACCCACCACACCCCGGTGTGCTCGACCTGGCCGATGAGATGGGCTTCTGGGTGATGGATGAATGCGACCTGGAGACCCACGGCTTCTACATCCACGGGGGTGGCTGGGCGAGCACCCCGCCGAACGCCCCGGCCGATGATCCGCGCTGGCACCAGGCCCATATGGACCGGATCAGGCGCACCGTGGAGCGGGACAAGAACCACCCCTCGATCATCATGTGGTCGCTGGGCAATGAGTCCGGGACCGGACAGAACCTGCAGGCGATGGCCGACTGGGTGCATCAGCGCGACCCGGAGCGGCCGGTGCATTACGAAGGTGACTACTGGGGCCGCTATACCGATGTCTACTCACGGATGTACACCTCGCTCACGGGCCTGGACGCCATCGGCGGCTCCTCCGGTGAGTTGACCTACGTCAGCCCTGGCGAGGCCGAGCGACATCGCGGCAAACCCTTCCTCATGTGCGAGTACGCCCATGCGATGGGGAACGGGCCCGGCGGGCTGTCCGATTACCAGGAGCGGTTCGTCCGGTACCCGCGCATGCACGGCGGGTTCGTGTGGGAGTGGCGCGATCACGGGCTGCTCACCACCACCGAGGACGGGACGTCCTTCTACGCTTACGGCGGTGACTTCGGCGAGGAGATCCACGACGGAAACTTCGTCACCGACGGACTCGTCCTCTCCGACGGGACCCCTTCCCCCGGCCTCGGCGAGTTCGCCGCCGTCGTCGCCCCGGTCCGTGCGGTGCTAACCGAGATCGCCGGGCGGGCAGTCGTTCGCATCACCAACGAGCGCCACACCGCTGACACCGCCGACCTGATCGTGCGGTGGCACGTGGAAGTCGATGGCACCATCACCGCCCACGGCAACCTCGACGTCGCGCCGGTGGCCGCTGGTAGCGAAGCCGACCTCCCGCTTCCAGACCCGCTCACCGAGTCCCTAGCCGCAGCAGGTGAGCAGGCAGGAGCCTCGACAGAGATCTTCCTGCGCCTCACCGTGGAGCTGGCCGAGGCAACCGGGTGGGCGCCGGCCGGTCACGTGCTGGCGTCACGGCAGAGCGATTTGAGCTGCTCGCCCCTCACCGGTGGCTACCCCTACCGTCCCGAGCGCTTGCCCAGGGCCGGCACAGCGACGCCGTCGCCGGGCGACGCGGTGACCACCCTGGGCCCGGCGTGCTTCGATGCCGCCACCGGGGATCTGCTCAGCCTCGGCGGACTCACCGTCTCTGGACCCACCACCGAGTTGTGGCGCGCTCCCACCGACAACGACCTCGGCGCCGGTTCCGGCTTCTACGAGGACCTCCGGCCGGGTGAGCAACGACCCGAAACATTCGGTCCCCCGCTGGCCCAGCGCTGGGCCGCGGCCGGGCTGGACCGATTGCATCGCCGCGTCCTGGGTGTGCACCAGGACGCGGACCGGTTCACCGTCCGGGCGCGCTACGCGCCCGCCGCCGGCGTGCACGGCGTAGACACCACGCTCACCTACCTCATGGCCGACGACGAACTGTTCATGCGTGTGCACATCGCTCCGGTGGGACGATGGACGACTTCGTGGCCACGCGTGGGCGTTCGGCTACGGCTTCCCGGCGACCTGGAGAACGCCACCTGGTTCGGTCAGGGGCCTGAGGAAGCTTACCCGGACACCGACACCGCCGCTCTGGTCGGCCACTACCGCCGGGCGATCGACGACCTGGCGGTCGAGTACGCCAAACCGCAGGAGACCGGTCATCGGCCCGGGCTGCGCTGGGTCAGGCTCACCACGCCACAGGGCGCTGGCCTGCTGGTGCGATCAGTTCATGGCGGCCACGGTGGCGCCGGAGCGCAGGTTCATACCGACCGGCCCGGCTTCACGGCCACCCGGCACACCGCCCAAGAGCTCGCCGCCGCGGACCATCCCCACGAGTTGCCGGTGAGCGATCATGTCCACCTCTACCTGGACGCCGGCCAGTACGGAATCGGCAGCGGAGCCTGCGGCCCGGGCGCCCTGCCGCGGTACCAGCTCTGGCCCGGTTCCTACACCTTCGCAGTTGCCCTGCGCCCGCTATCGGAGAACAAGGAGAACCCGTGACACAGAAGATCGGCATCGTCGGCTACGGCTTGCGCGGCGGTTTGGCCAAGCACGCCCACCGACCCGAGGATGGCTCCACCGTCACCATCGTGTGTGACACCAGCGAGCGGGGACGCGCCGATGCCGCCGAGGCATTCCCGGAGGCCACCATCACCGCTGATCTGACCGAGTTGTTGGACTCGGGAATCGACGCAGTCCTGGTGCTGACCCCGGACCACACGCATCACGCGATCGTCCGCCTGACCCTGGCAGCCGGGATCGCCACGTTCTGTGAGAAGCCCCTGGCGGTCACGGTTTCCGACGCCACCGAGTTGCTGCAGATCGCCTATGACAACCGGACCCGGTTGTACGTGGGCCACAACATGCGCCACATGCCGGTGGTGACGCAGATGCGCGAGTTGATCCGAAGCGGTCGTATCGGGGAGGTCACCGCGATCTGGTGCCGCCACTTCGTGGGTCACGGCGGTGACTTCTACTTCAAGGACTGGCACGCAGACCGGCGCAACACCACGTCCCTTCTGCTGCAGAAGGCCGCGCATGACATTGACGTGATCCACTGGCTCGCCGGCGGCTACACCCGAAGGGTCTCGGCCATGGGCGCGCTGCAGGTCTACGGCCGGATCACCGACCGGCGCGACCGCACCGGTGAGCGGATGGGTGACTGGTCCTCCGTGGACAACTGGCCGCCGCTGAGCCAGACCGGCCTGAACCCCGTGGTGGATGTTGAAGATCTTTCCATGGTGCACATGGACTTGGACGGCGGGGTCCTCGCCTCCTACCAACAGTGCCACTACACACCGGACTACTGGCGTAACTACACCGTGATCGGCACACAGGGACGCCTGGAGAACCAGGGCGACGGCGCCGGCGGGCGAATCGAGATCTGGGACCGACGCCACCCCGGATGGGCGGCGCCCGATGCGACCATCCCGATCGAGGCCGGCGCCGGTGGCCACGGGGGCGCCGATCCCGTCCTGATCGGGGAGTTCCTACGCTTCGCGCGCGAAGGTGGAGATACCGAAACCTCACCGGTGGCCGCCTGGCAGTCGGTAGTGACCGGTGTGTTAGCCACCCAGTCGCTGCGCTCGGACGGTTCGGCCCTGGACGTGCCTCGTTTGCCTCGTGAGGTGGAGGAGTATTTCAACGCCGGCCAGCCCACCTGACCAAAGCCTGATACTGAACGCCGATCTGGAGGCATCCGTTGCGTGCCCTTTATAAGCCCGGCCCGCGTGCTGGTCTGGAACTTGTCGAACGTCCTGAGCCTGAGCCTGGTCGGGCGGAGGTGAAGATCCGGGTGTTGACTACGGGGATTTGCGGGACGGATCTGCATATCCGTAATTGGGACTCCTGGGCGGCCTCGATGGTGACTGCTCCCTATATTCCCGGGCATGAGTTCTATGGCGAGGTGGTGGCCGTGGGGGATCTGGTGCAGGACGTCAAGGTCGGGGACAGGGTCTCTGGTGAGGGTCATATCGTGTGCGGGACCTGCCGCAACTGTCGCGCCGGGCAACGCCAGTTGTGTATCCGCACCATCTCGGTGGGGGTGCAGCGCGACGGGGCTTTCGCTGAGTTCGTGGTGATTCCGGCGGAGAATGTGTGGGTGCACACCTTCCGGGAGGGGCAGCAGCCCATCACTGCCGAACTGGGTGCGATCTTTGACCCGTTCGGTAATGCGGTGCATACCGCGTTGAAGTTCTCGGTGGTGGGTGAGGATGTGCTGATCACCGGCGCCGGGCCGATCGGGTTGATGGCCGCGGCGGTGGTGCGTCATGTGGGTGCCCGGTACATCGCGATCACCGATGTGTCCGCGCCCCGGTTGGCTCTGGCCGAGCGGATGGGGGTGGACCTGAGTGTGGATGTGTCCAAGACCAGCATCGAGTGGGCTTTCGGGGAGTTGGGGTTGAAGGAGGGGTTCGATGTGGGCCTGGAGATGTCCGGGCACCCCGATGCGCTGCCGGAGATGATCCGGGATATGAACCACGGGGGTCGTATCGCGCTGCTGGGGCTGCCTACTGCCTCCATCGATATCGACTGGTCGGTGGTGGTGACGCACATGCTCACGTTGCAGGGGATCTACGGGCGGGAGATGTTCGAGACCTGGAACGCGATGGCCGCGATGCTGAGTTCGTCCACCTGGCTGCACCACACCATCTCCTCGGTGATCACCGACGTCCTACCCGCCACCCAGTGGGAGCGCGGCTTCGAGATCGCCGCCAACGGCACCAGCGGCAAAGTCGTCCTGGACTGGTCCACCCTCTCCT
>NZ_JBMPQB010000012.1:0-93381 GCF_049725185.1 Pseudactinotalea sp. Z1748
ACTGACGTTGATGATGGAAGGGCTTCGGCGAGGTCTGACCCAGGCACTGACTGACGCCCCCTCTGGGGTGGTCCTTGACATGATCCGTCGGCCTGCGCCGGGGCATGTAAAGCGCATGCCGGCCAGGTGGACATGACCTAATAGGAGCTCGACCAAAAGTCCCATCAACGTCTTGTCTGCCCACCTGGCCGGTGTGCCTGTCCCGCTAGAGGAAGGCACCACCATCATGACCAGTGAACTGATCGATGTCATCGCCGGCGTGGACACCCACGCCGAGACCCATCACGTGGCGGTGATCGCCACGACCGGTGCACGACTGGGCGATGCACAGTTCCCGACCACGAGCCAGGGGTAGCGCGACCTGCTCTCCTTCATCACCAGCCTGGGCCGCATCACCACCATCGGGGTGGAAGGGACCAACTCCTACGGCGCCGAACTGGCCCGGTTCCTGCGCCAGGGCGGAGTAGTCGTGGTGGAGGCGATCCGCCCGACCCGTCAGGTCCGTCGTCTGCGTGGCAAGAGCGACCCGATCGACGCCTACGCCGCCGCCCACACGGTGCTCGCCGGGCATGACCTGCCCACCCCGAAGAACGCCGATGGCGATGCCGAGGCCATCCGCGTGCTGACCATCGCGCGCCGCTCGGCCCTCAAGGCCCGCACCGCGGCGGCCGTGCAGATCAAGAGCCTGCTCGTCACCGCCCCCGAGGCCCTACGTGCTCGCTTCCGGGGCCTGAACGACGCCGACCTACACGCCCAGCTCGCCGCCGTGCGCCCCGGGCCGGCCACCGAGGGCATCCAACCGGCAACCCTGACGGCAATGCGCCACCTCGCCCGCCGCCACCGCGCCCTGACCACCGAGATCACCGAACTGGAGACCGACCTCGACACCCTGGTCACCCGCGTTGCCCCCGCTCTGCGCGCCGCCCACGGCATCGGGCCGGTGACCGCCGCCCCGCTGCTCATCGCCGCCGGCGACAACCCCGACCGACTCACCAGCGAGGCCTCCTTCGCCGCCCTGTGCGGCGCCGCCCCGATTCCTGCGTCCTCGGGTAAGACCACCCGCTACCGCCTCAACCCCGGCGGTGACCGCCAGGCCAACGCCGCCCTGCACCAGATCATCCTGGTCCGCATGACGTGCGACCCCCGCACCCGGTCCTACATCGCCAAACGCACCGCTCAGGGAAAGAGCGACAAGGAGGTAATGCGCTACCTCAAGCGCGCCGTCGCCCGCGAGGTCTACCACCACATCGTCCACCCCCAACCCGTGCCGCAGGTCGATGACCTACGCCCGCTGCGCCACGCCAAGGGAATGACCCTGCAGACCATCGCGGACCACTTCAACGTCTGGCCCGCTCACATCTCCACCATCGAACGCGGCAAACGCCGCGACGACGACCTCGCCAACCGCTACCGCGAATGGCTCCTCACCGCTTGACAGCCCATAGGAGCATCATCGGCCGTGGATGTCGGCGGCTCGGGTCCGCGGACTGGACCTTCGATGGGTTCCTCTACCCATTCCGCAACCGTCCAGGTGGCAGCACAGTGGTGTCCATGAAGACACCACGGATCATCGCCGCCCTGCTCGTCGCACTCGGCGCCGGAACTCTCGCCGGCGCCTGCACCACCACCCAGTACAACTGCCAGAACAGTGCCTGCACCATCACCCTGAGCGGTTCGGGTGCCAGCACCGAACCGGCCGGGTACACCGTGGAACTGCAGGGCTCGGACGGTCAGAGCGCCGACTTCTCCATCAACGGGCAGGCGGCGACGTGCACCGAGGGCGAGACCGTGGAGGTCGGTGGCTACAGCGCCACCTGCACCGAAGTGGGCGACAACCATCTGGTCGTCGACATCGCCTGATCGACCCCGGGGTGAGCGCGTAGGGACCGGAAGCGGCCGGTCAGGACGGGTCCGGGGCGACGTCGACGAGGACCTTCATCACCTCGGCCTCACCGTTACGGTGGATCGCCTCCCCCAGCGACTCCAGGGGGAACCGGGCCGAGACCAACCGGTCCAGATCGAGATCGGCTGCCAGAGCGATAGCGGCCGGCCACGTGTCGGTGTAGCGGAACAGCCCCTCGATCTTCAGCTCCCGGCTCTGCACCAGGAACACGTTCAGCGCCACCTCCTCGGCCGCCATCCCCACCAGGACCGCACGCCCACCGCCGCGCAGGGCACGCAACCCCGCCGCGAGCACGCCCGGCGCACCAGAGGCGTCGATGAAGGCGTCGAAGGCTCCATCGGGAGCCGTCTGGGTGAGCGGGTCGAAGACCTCGGTGGCGCCCATGTCCTGCGCGATCTCGCGGCGAGGCTGCACCGGGTCGGCCACCACGACGTCCGTGGCCCCGAAGCCCCGGGCCGCGGCTGCACACAGCACCCCGATCGGTCCCGCGCCTGCCACGAGAACGCGCGATCCCGGGACCACAGCGGCCTTCCGCGCTGCGGCAATCCCCACCGACAGCGGCTCCAGCAACGCCACCGCGTCGTCGGAGTATTGCTCCGGCACCGGATGTGCGAGGTCCGCCGGCACGGTGACGTACTCGGCGAAACACCCGTGCACCGGTGGTGCGGAGAGGAACTGCATCTGCGGGCACAGGTTGTACTGGCCGGTTCGGCAGTGCCAGCAGTACCGGCACGGCCGCTGCGGCTCGATCGCCACCCGGCGCCCGATCAGTGAGTCGGGCCCGCCCACCTGCTCACCGGCGGCAACGATCGTGCCCGCGGCCTCGTGGCCGAGCACCAGCGGCTCGAGCACCTCCAGATCACCGACCCGGCCGTGCTCGTAGAAGTGCACGTCGGAGCCGCACAAACCCACCGTATGGACGCGGATGAGGACCTCGTGCGGACCCGGGCCCGGAACCGGCCACTCCTCCAGATGCAGTTCCCGCACCCGGTGCAACACCGCGGCACGCATGGTTCGCGGGACCGTCGTCGTCCTTCCCGTTGCTGTGTTCACGCAGGCACCCTACTGCGCGCCATCAACAGTCACGAGGCGAACGAGGTCTCCGCCTGCGCGGGCGGAGGCATGGGCCGCTTCCAGGACGGCGACGGTGTGAGCCGCTTCCCTCGGATCCACCGGCACCGGACCGTGCCCACGTATTGCCGCGGCCAGTTGGTGGTAGAACTCATCACAGGACTGCAACGGCGCCAAGTCACCGTAATGCTGAGTTGTCCCGTCCGCCCGCTCCAGGCGCAGCGAGGTGAAGTCGTCACAAATAATCGCGCCCTGCTCTCCGAAGACGGCCCACTTGGGCAGATCGAGCACGTTCTCCCGGAAGATCTCGATCCGGGACAGCACCCCACCCCCGAAGCCGAGCCGCAGATCCAGATAGTGCTCGACCTCGTCGTCGGCGTAGGTGTGCATCACTGCCGAGACCGTCTCCGGTGGCCCACCGTGGAGGACGACTTGGTGATCGATCAGATGCGGCGCGATCAAATAGGAGACCCCGCCACCACCTCCTCGATGGGCCCAGGTGGCCAGGTCCGACCCCGCGTGCGGCCGGTCCGTACCCGCGACGACGTACTTGCCGCCATGCATCCGACGTTCCTCGACGCGCCACACGGGCCCGACTTCGCCCTCGCCGACCAGCCGCCTGATCAACCGGAACGAAGGTTCCCATCGGCGGTTCTGGAAAACGGTCAGAATTCGGCCATGGGCCTGGGCCGCATCGAGCATCGCACCGGCCTGTGCTGTCGTGACAGCCATCGGCTTCTCCACGACGACATGCTTTCCAGCGGCCAGGGCGGCCACCGCGACCGACTCACGCAGATGGTGCGGCGTCGCAACCACGACCACCTCGACCCGGTCGTCCGCGATCAGCCCGTGCCAGTCCTGGTGGGCGACGGCATCGAAGCGGGCCGCCGCCGCTTCCCGGCGCTCGGCACGGGCGCTGGTCACCGCCACCAGGTCGAAGTCGGCCGATCCGGCCAAAGTGCCCTCGGCGTGGTAGTGCCAACCGCTGTTGCCCAAGCCGATCAGGCCGACGCCGATGCGCTCACCACTCATTCGTCGTGGTTCGTCGCGCTCGTCTCGGCGGCGGATGGCCGGTACCACTCGACCAACGCCGTCTGGGTCCACCGGGAGTCGCCGGCGGCCAACACATCCTCGAACACCCGCCGCAACGCCGCGGTGAACGGCATCCGCGCTCCGATGCTCTCCGCGGCGGTGAGGGCATATCCCATGTCCTTGGAGTGCAGGGCCATTGTGCCGCTGGTGCCGTAGCGGCGCTGCACCATGGCCGGCAGTGTGCGCTCCAGCATCCGCGAGTTCGCGCCGGTCCGGCGAAGCGCCTCCGGCAGGACCTCCAGGTCCACCCCGGCGCGTTCGGCGAAGCCGATCACCTCACCGATGACCCCCATGCCGACGCCGCTGAGCACGTTCTGCACGAGTTTGACGTATTGCCCATGACCGTTCGGGCCGACGTGCTCGGTGTGCACCGTGACTGCATCGACCCACGGCCGCACGGCCGCAACCGCCTCGCCCGGCCCGCCGGCGAACCCGACCAGACCCTCGGGACCGTAACTGACCGGGATGTCGAGCACATGCACACCGCGGGCAGTTCCTTCGGCGGCGAGGGCCTGGGAGCGTGCCGGGTGATTGGTACTCATGTCGACCAGGTACGACCCGCGGCGCAACACCTCGATCGCACCCTCGTCGAAGAGCACCTGATCCACGATCTGGGAGTTCGGCAGCGACAGCACGAACACGTCGGCCACGGCAGCAACATCGCGTGCCGACTCGTGCACCGTTGCCCCGGCGCTGCGGGCCCGCTCCCGGGCGCTCGGATCCAGGTCGTAGCAGTGCACGGCCAGGCCCGCCTTGATCGCTGCGGCCACCAGATCTGCTCCGACATTCCCGAGGCCGATAAGGCCATAGGTGTCGGTTCTGTCCTCGATCGTCATCGGCTTGCTGCTCCTCCTCCGTCGACGGCGACGGTTGTCCCCGTCATGAAACTCGCGTCATCGCTGGCAAGGAAGGCGATCGCTGCCGCGATCTCCTCGGGTTCGGCCAGCCGACCCAACAGATTTCCGCCCGCTGCACGGCGCATTTGCTCACGCGCGGCTTGCGGGTCGGCATGGTCGTTGATGTGCATTTCGGTGATCGTGCCCCCGGGAGCCACACCCAGCACGCGCACACCCTGCGGTGCCAGGGCCGCGGCCATGGATCGGGTGACCGAAACCAGCGCCGCCTTCGTGGCGTCGTAGATCCATCGTCCCGCGCGGGAGCGGTAGGCCGCCTCGGAGGAGACGGTCACCACCACACCTCGGGCCGCCACGAGAGCCGGGACCAGTTGGTGGACCAGGTCGGCCATCCCGCGTACGTTCACGGCGAAGAGGTGGTCCCAGCCGGCGAGCCCCTTGCTCAGGAACGGGTTTTCCTGGACACCGTCAACATGTACCGCCCCGGCGCAACCGATCAGACCGCCCAGTTGTGGGTACTGGTGCGCGAGCTGGGTGACCGCTTCGGCGATCGACGCCGGGTCGGCGAGGTCGCAGCCGATGACGACGGCACTCCCCCCTGCACTGCGGACCGACTCCTCGGTGGTGGCGGCACCGGGCAGGTCCCGGTCGAGCAGGATCACCTCGGCACCCTCGGCCGCGAGGCGGTTCGCGGTGGCCCGTCCGATCCCGGAGGCCGCGCCGGTCACCGCGATGGCACGACCGGCGAATCGCTGCGGATGTGCGTTCATCATTTGATTCCGGTGGTCGAGATGCCGTCGAGGAGAAGTTTCTGGAATGCCAGGAAGAACCCCAGCACCGGAAGCAGCGACAGCAGGGACATCGCGAAGAGCCCTCCGTAGTTCGAGGTGCCGGACGCATCCACGAACAATGCCAGACCGATGGGCACCGTGTAGTTGCCCTGGCTGGTGAGGTAGATCAGCGGGCCGAGGAAGTCGTTCCACGCCCAGATGAAGGAGAACGCTCCCGTCGTGGCCAACGCCGGCACCGACAGCGGCAGCATGATCTTCAGGAAGATCCGGGGGTGCCCGCATCCGTCGATCCGCGCCGCTTCCATCAGTTCCTTGGGGATGAGCCGGAAGAACTGGACGAGCAGGAAGACGAAGAACGCCTCGGTCGCCAAGAACTTCGGCACGATCAACGGCAGGAACGTGTCCACCCAGCCCAGGGAGTTGAAGAGCAGATACTGCGGGATCAACAACACGTGGAAGGGCAGCATGATTGTGCTGATCATCAGCGCGAACCAGATCTTGCGCCCCCGGAACGGAAGCCGCGCGAACGCATAGGCCGCCAACGAACAGGACAGGATGTTCCCGGTCACCGTCAGCCCGGCAATGATGAGGGAGTTGAGGAAGAACGTTCCGAAACTGGTCTGTGCGACGGCGTTCCAGCCCTGGGCGAAGTTCTCCAGGGTGGGACTGGCGACCCACAGACTGTCCTCGACCAGCACCTGCTCCGAGGGTCGGAAGGCCGAGGACGCCATCCACAACAGCGGGTAGACCATCACGAACGCGGCAGCCACCAGACCGACATGGATCAGTGTGCGCTGCGTATAGAACGGGACCGTGCCCAATCGTCGTCGCGCCATCACCGAGGTCGCCGCACTCATGACTCACCATCCCCGTAGAAGACCCAATACCTCCCGCTGGCGAAGACCGCTGCGGTCGCCAGAGCGATCACGACGAGCAGCACCCAAGCCATCGCCGAGGCGTAACCGAAGCGGGACTCGGTGAAGGCCCGCTGGTACAGCAGCAGCGTGTAGAACAAGGTGGAGCCGGCCGGGCCGCCACTGCCCCCGCTGATGACATACACCTGGGTGAAGGCCTGGAACCCGCCGATGACGGCCAGGACCCCGTTGAACAGGACGATCGGGGAGATCGAGGGCAACGTAATGTGCCGGAAACTTCGGAACCGGCTCGCGCCGTCCAACGCCGCGGCCTCATAGAGGTCCGCCGGCACCTGCCGCAGTCCGGCGAGGAAAATGATCATCGGGGCGCCGAAGGTCCACACGTTCAGCACCATGATCGTGATGAGCGCGGTGTCGGGGTGGCCGATCCAACTACGTCCGTCGATACCGACCACCGACAGCACGGCGTTGATGAGGCCCGCCTCACCCCAGACGAATCGCCACAGCACCGCGATCGCCACGGAACCTCCCAGCAGGGAAGGGACGTAGAAGATGGTGCGGTACAGCCCCAGTGCCCCGATCCCCTTGTTCAGCAGCGTGGCCACGGTCAGGGCGAACGCCAGCATCACCGGTACCGAGATGCCCACGTACAGGAAGGTCACCTTGACCGAGCCCCAGTACGCGGGGTCCACGGTGAACATCAGCCGGTAGTTGTCCAGACCCACCCAGCGCATCGTCTGGAAGGACCCGGAGTAGTTGGTGAAGGACAACGCCAGAGAGGCGAGCATCGGCAGGACCGTGATCCCGAAGAATCCGACCAACCAGGGGGTGAGGAAGGCATAGCCGGCTGCGGTCGTCCGAGCCGACTCACTCCATGCGCGCCTTGGTCGGTGCGCTCGCGAGTTCGATGCGGCTGACGGCGGCGGTGCCGAGTTGCGCGGTTCGATGTCGATCATGTCAGACGCCTTTCCGGGGTGGGCGCTTGGTGCGCGCCCACCCCGATGTTGCCGCTCAGAGTCCGGACAGCGCGGTCTCGACCTGGGCCATGAAGGCGGCCGCGGCGTCCTCTGACGTCGACTGACCGAACACCACCTCTTCCCACGCCGTGGACAGTTGGGTGATCAGCGGTTGGGTACCGTCCGGCCACACGTCGATCACCGCACCGGACTCGCGCAGGTCGTCATAAAGCGTGATCCGGTCCTTGATCGACTCATCAACATCCGGGCTCGCCAGCATCTCCTCCAGGATCGCGCTCACCGGCGGCAGGCCGGTCTGCGTCTCGAGGATGAACGCGCCTTCGGAGGAGTTGATGAAGAAGTCGATCAGCGCGGCCGAGTCCACCACGTTGGTGCAGTTGTCCGAGATCGCCCACGAGTTCGCACCGACAACCTGGGCGGGCCCTCCGGTCGGTGCGGGGGCCAGCGAAACCTGCCCGAGATCGAGTTGATCCAGCGTCCGTTGGAAGTCGGGCATGTTGTTGTCACCGGTGAAACTGACCAGGTTCCGGCCCGTCGCCATCATGCTCTGCGCGGTGGGCACGCCCTGGTACTCAGCGGTGACCTCCCCGGAGGGCGCAGCGCCCTCCTCGACGGCGCGCATCCACAGGTCGAACCAGTCCACCAGCGTCTGTTCGCTGAACCCTGCCTCACCGTCGTCGAAGAGGCTCTCCCCCCGTCCGATGGCGAAGACCTGGAACTGGGTGACCGAGCCTCCGCTGGCGCTGATGGCGAACCGATCATCGGAGATGCTCGGCTGCGTATCGATGGCCCAGTCCACGTAGTCCTCCCAGGTCCCACCCGGATCCGGTGGCGTGGCCCCTTCCTCCTCGATCAGGGGAACATTCAGAAGCGCACCCTCGTACCAGATGCCCTTCGGTATCGAGTAGAGGTTCCCGTCCGGCGCCCGCTGGCTCTCCAGGATCTCCTCCGGGATCCCGGAGACGTCGATGGTGCCGTCCTCGATCAGATCATCCAGTGGGAGGAGGGAGCCGCGGTCCTCGTACCGCGCCTGGTACCGGGACTGCATGGCGGGGATACACGGCAGGTTGTTCGCCGCTGACTGCACCGAAAGTCGGTCCCAGTGGCCATCGAAGGTGGTCGGTTGGGTCTCGATCGTCACGTCGGGGTTCTCTTCCGAGAACAGGTCGACCACTTCCTGAACCGCGGCGTTACGTTCATCGGATCCGTACCAGCTGATCGTTACCGGGCCCTCGTTGGGCAGGTCGCCGCCGGTGGCACCACTGTCCGAGCCACATGCTGCGATGAGCGCGACGCAGGCGAGTCCCGCCGCCACCGGTACGACTCGTCTACGGCCATGGATCGGTGCCATGGCCTCGTTGCCATTGTGCTTCATGATCATCCTTATCTCTCGAGATCAGAATCTGATAGGGGCAGATAGCGCGCAGCGATCTCAGCACCTGCGCGAAGGTCGGCGAGCATGGTGTCCTCCTCGATCAGGGGGAGCTCGATGACCACGTATCCGTCGAATCCGGTTGCCAGGATTCGTGACAGAACTGCATCAAAGTCGACAGCGCCGGCACCGAAGCGGACGAAGGTGGCCGCTCCGGGTGCTGCGCAGTCCTTGAGGTCCACCTGGACGATCCGTCCGGCGAACTCCTCCACGATGGCGACCAGATCATGGCCTGAGGCAAGGAAGTGCCCGGTGTCCAGGCACATCCCCACCGCCGGTGTCTGCACCGCATCGAACAGGTCCCGGTAGTCCTGCGGGTGCTCGATGACGTTGTTGAAGTGGTTCTCCACGGAGATGGTCAGGTTCCGCTGTTCCGCTATCGGACCGATCAACGCCAGGAGGTCGATCAACCGCTCCAGTCCGCCGCGTTGCCCGCGTCGCGATCCGGTCGCCTTGATCACGCGCACGCCCAGACGCTCGGCGGCTTCCAGCAGCCACATCCATCGAGCCGCCTCCCGGGCCAGGTCCGGTGCATCCGGACCGGGGGCGAACGGAGAGATCTGCAAACTGGCCGGCGTGAGGTCATGCGCATGGCATCGCGACACGACGCTGTCCAGACCGGCGGGTGTGAGGTTGCGGGCGTACCAGGCATTGAACTCGATCTGCCGGACACCGACCTGCTTGGCGTGGGTGAAAGTCCGGTGAAAGTCCTCATCACCGAAACCGTCGAAGCAGATCGTGGCGATGCTGACGGTCGCGGTGCTCATCGTGCACCTGCCGAGAAGTCAGGAATGTGCACACGCTCGCCATCGGCCATCGCCGACTGATGGGCGCAGATGCCCACCGAGGTCCAGTTCGCCGCTGTGACGGCGTCGATGGCGGAGGGGCGTTCCTCCACGATGCTGCGCACGAACTCGTGCGCCAGGTGCGGATGCGATCCGCCGTGCCCCCCACCCTGGATGAAGGAGAGGTGCTCGTTGTCGTCGTCGTAGACGCCCTGCGTGGTGAACCCGGCGATCTGCGCCGGTAGCCGGCCGGAGAAGTCGGGGATCTGGATCGGTTCGGGGTCCTCCCCGACGTGCAGGATGTGACCACCGCCCTCGATCTGCTCCCATTCGAAGGATGCGCGGTCCCCGAAGACCGTGAAACTCTCGACGTACTGGTGGGCCGTCTCGAACAGGGACCGTGCCACCTCGGCGCCGACCACCGAGTCCTTCAGGGTCAACAGCGCACTCTCGACGGCGAACGGGGACCCGTACTTGGCGGCCAGTTCCGGTGAGATACGGCCGGAGCCGAGGCAGACGACGCTCTCCGCAAGAGTGCCGGCCAAGGCGAGCACCGGTCCGACAGCGTGGGTGGCGTAGTGCATCGGCGGCAGACCCTCCCAGTAGCCCGGCCAGCCGGCCATTTCCTGGTAGTGCGCGCCGCGGAGGAACTGGATCCTGCCGATGGTGCCGTTGTGGACGAGTTCCTGCACGTGCAGGAACTCCCGGGAGTACACCACCGTTTCCATCATCATGTAGTTGCGCTCGGCTTCTCCCGCCGCGGTCACGATGGCTTGGCACTCCTCCAGGGTCGTTGCCATCGGTACGGTGCACGCCACGTGCTTGCCCGCCCGGAGCGCGGCGATGGTTTGCCCGGCGTGGTCGGGAATCGGGGTGTTGATGTGAACCGCGTCGATGTCTGGGTCCTGGATCATCTCGTCATAGTCGGTGTAGCGGCCCGGGACCCCGTACCGGTCAGCCGTCTCCTTCAGGGCACTCTCGCTACGTTGACACACCGCGACCAACTCGGCATCGGGGTGCGCCTGGTAGATGGGTATGAACTCGGCGCCGAAGCCGAGACCAGCAATGGCTACCCGTACCTTTTCTGTCATCGTTGACCTCCTTGCTCTCAGATTAGGAAGCCGACTGGCGCGAACTCCATGCGTGATCCAGCATTGAACATTAGATTTCTTACATGGACGCCATGACGGCATCCCGGCACGTGGCACTGCTCGTCGAGACCTCGAACGCCTACGCTCGCGGTCTCCTCGCCGGGATCCGCAAGTACGTGACCGACCGGCCCGGGTGGTCCATCTACCTTGCCGAGCACTCGCGTCACGAGACCGATTTCTCCTGGTTGGAGGGGTGGCAGGGTGACGGGGTCCTTGCCCGCATCGAGAACACGGAGACAGCGGACTTCATCGGGCGGCTCGGGCTGCCGACGGTCGATCTGAGTGCTGCCCAATTGGTGCCCGAACTGCCCGGTGTGGAAACCGATGACCGTGCCATTGCCCGCTCCGCGGTCCAGCACTTCGCTGATCGTGGCCTGACCAACTTCGCCTTCTGCGGGGATGCCCGGTTCCGATGGTCGACCAAACGCGGACACTGGTTCGGCGCACACGTACTCGCCCGCGGGAGCCAGGCTCACTCCTTCGAGATCCAGCCTTCCGGCATGCGCGCCACAGATCGGGACCGGCTCGCCACCTGGCTGCTCCGCCTTCCCAAACCCGTGGGCATTCTGGCCTGTTACGACATTGCCGGCCAGGAGGTACTCGAAGCCTGCAAGATCGCGGGCCTGCCGGTACCGGACAGCGTGGCCGTGCTGGGGGTGGACAACGACGAACTCATGGTCAACCTCACCGCACCGCCGCTGTCCAGTATCGAACCCGACACCACCCGGACCGGTTACCTGGCGGCCTCGCTCCTCGATCAACTCATGGACGGGCACCGACTCGAGCCAGGACTACGACTGATCGCCCCCGTGCGCACCGTAGCCCGGCAATCCTCGGACATCCTCGCCGTCGACGACCCGCTCGTGGCCAAGGCACTGCGCTTCATCAGGGACCGCGGGCACGCGACCATCTCGGTGGAGCAGGTGCTGCGCCATGTCGGTCTGTCCCGTCGCGCCTTGGACCACCGGGTCCACAACACCGTGGGACGGACGGTCCACGCAGAGATCCTGCGGGTCCGCATGGGCCATGTGGCCGAGTTGCTGACCTCGACCGACTGGACGTTGCCGCAGATAGCCGAGCGCCTGGATTTCAAGCACGCCGAGTACATGGGAGTGGCGTTCAAGAAGGCGACGGGGAAGTCGCCCGGTCAATACCGACGCGACAGCAACGGCGCGGTCGCACGGCAGGACTTCGGGGTCCCGGCACCGGAGGCCGCGCCAACTGAGCAGACCTGATCCGAACTATCGGTCGGGGCGGTTCTGGCGTCGTCACCACCGGGGCCTCGACGTCGTCTTCTCGGCCCATCGCAGTCACACCGTCGTCAGCGCCCCCACGATCGCGGCCAGGGACTCTTTGGCGTCGCCGAACAGGACCTGGGTGCGCTCGGCGAACAGCAGTTCGTTCTGGATACCGGCGAACCCCGGGCGCATCGAGCGTTTCAGGAAGATCACCTGCCTGGCCCGGTCGGCGTCGATGATCGGCATCCCGTAGATCGGGGCACCGGGATCGGTGCGGGCTGCGGGATTGACCACGTCGTTGGCGCCCACCACGACCACGACATCGGTGTTGGGCATCGAGGGGTTCACGTCGCCGGCCTCGACCAGCAGGTCATAGGACACATTCGCCTCCGCGAGCAGCACGTTCATATGCCCGGGCATCCGTCCCGCCACCGGGTGGATGCCGTAGACGACGTCCACCCCACGCTCGCGCAACCCGGTCACCAACTCGGCGACGGTGTGCTGGGCCTGGGCGACAGCCAGCCCGTACCCGGGCACCACCACCACCCGGCGCGCATAGGCCAGGGTGATGGCCACGTCCTCCGCATCAGCCCTACGAACCGGACGATCGGAGGTCTCGGTGGATCCCGCCGTCGAACCCCGCAGAGCCCCGAAGAGGATGCCTATGACCGACCGGCCCATGGCCCTGGCCATGGCGTGGGTGAGAATCGAACCGGCGGCGCCGACCAAGGTTCCGGAGATCAGCAGCAGGGTGTTACCCATCGCCCAGCCGGAGGCCGCCACGGCCAGACCGGTCAGGGCGTTCAGCAGGGAGATCACGATCGGCACGTCCGCTCCGCCCACCGGCAGCACCAGCAGCACCCCGACGACCACGGAGATCAACGCGGTCGCGATCCCGGCGCCGACGCCGGCCGTCACCCCGACCATCACCGCACCGGTCAGGCCCGCCAGCACCGCCACCACCATCAGCACCGGGGCGCCGGGCAGCACCACCGGCCGTGAGGTCATCAGGCCTTGGAGTTTGGCGAAGGTGACCATCGAGCCGGACAACGACACCGATCCGGCCACGATCCCGAAGGCGGTGGCCGGGCCGGCCACGCCGCCGCTGCCCGCCAGGTCCCCGAGGGCTGTACCGGCGGCGGAGAGTTCGGTCAGTTCGATAATGCCCACCAGGGCCGCGGCGCCACCACCGACACCGTTGAACATCGCCACCAACTGGGGCATCTGGGTCATCTGCACGCGCGCAGCCGCGGGGATCGCGATCGCCGATCCGATCAGCATCGCGGCAAGCACCACATGCAAATTCATCGCCTCGAACTCGGTGGACAGCATCACCACGACCACGGCGATCACGGCGCCGGCCACGCCCATCAGGTTCCCGTTCCGGGCGGTGCGCGGGGCAGCCATCGACTTCAGCGCCAGGATGAACAGCACGGCGGCGATCAGGTACCCCAGTGCCGTGACCGTGGGAGGCAGCAGATCCACGGCTCAGCCCTGCGCCCGGTCCGGCCGGCGTCCGGCGGAGAACATCCGCAGCATCCGCGCGGTGACCCAGAATCCGCCCACCAGGTTCACCGTGGCCAGGACCACTGCGAGGGCCCCGACGGCGGTGACCGCCCAGTGCTGGGAGTGGGCCGTCACGATGATCGCGCCCACCAGGATGATGCCGTGGATGGCATTCGCCCCGGACATCAACGGGGTGTGCAGGATGGTCGAGACCTTGGAGACCACCTCGAACCCCACGAATGCCGCCAGCACCAGCAGCGTGAGCGTCAGTACCGCGTCCATCACCGGCTCCTGCCCTCGTGGGTGTAACACATCCCGTGGATCAACTCATCGTTGAGGTTCAGGGTGAGGGTGCCGTCCTCGGCGACCATCGCACGGAGCACCTGGGCCACGTTCCGGGCGAACAGCCCAGAGGCGTCCACCGGGAGGTCCGCGGCCGCTGCGGCCAGCCCGAGCAACGTCACCTCACCGCCCCCACGGTCCGAGGGGATGCGCGCCTCCACCCCGGGCAGGGACCCCTCCACGTTCCCACCGGCCGAGGCGGCCAGATCAACGACGACCGAACCCGGGCGCATCGCGGACACCGTGGCGGCTGCGACCAGTCGGGGGGCGGGGCGGCCGGGCACCGACGCGGTGGTGATCAGGACGTCGGCGTCCATGATGTGGTTGGCCAGGACGTCCTGTTGGGCGTGCGCGGCGCCGGCATCCAGGTCGCGGGCGTACCCGCCAGCCCCGGCCTGCGGGGCGATGCCGACGTCGATGAACTCCGCACCGACCGAGCGCACTTCCTCGGCGGAGTCGGGCCGGATGTCGTTGGCCGCGACCTTGGCGCCCAGGCGCCGCGCGGTGGCAATCGCCTGGAGCCCGGCCACCCCCACGCCCAGCACGATCACCTTCGCCGGCGGCACGGTCCCGGCGGCGGTCATGGCCAGCGGGAAGAACCGGGGCAGGCGAATCGCGGCCTCCAGCACCGCCCGGTAGCCGGCGACGAAGGCCTGGGAGGACAGCACGTCCATCACCTGCGCCCGGGACGTACGGGGCAGTCGTTCGAAGGACAACGCGGTGATGGATCCGGCGTTCAGGGCCTCGACGATCACCGGATCCACCCCTCCGGTCAGGCCCAGGGTGATCATCCCCGGCGGCAGGGCCGCGATCCGCTCGGGATCCAGGGGCCGCACGTGCACCAGGACCTGCGCAGTCGCCAGGGCGCGGGCCAGATCACCTCCGGTGGCGACGGTGGCGCCGGCGGCAGCGAAGTCGTCATCGCTGTGCAGGGCGAGCGTCCCGGCCCCGGACTGGATCGTCACCGACAGGCCGTGGCGAACCAACTGGGCGACCACCTCGGGAACAAGGGCCACCCTGGTTTCCGGATCCGGCTCGCGCAGAGCCACCACGGTGCTCACAGTGCCCAGGTTAGGGTCGCGGATCGGGACGCGCTGGGGCTTTGGTCCCTGGGTGTGGACCGATACCCGTTCAGGCGGGCTCGGCGGTGCCCGCACGTGCCGCGGACACCACGGTCCCGGCCTCGGTGACGAGTTGGCGCATCGCGGTGGCGGCGGTGGGCCCGTCCCGATCCCGGATCCCGGTGGCGACAAGTTGGTGCAGCAGCACGGCGATATCCCGGGGGTGGTCGGGCACCAGGTGCCGGGCGTGGCGGGCTTTGAGCGCCTCACCGATCGGAGCATCCAGCGCCGCGAACATCTCGTTGCCACAGTGCTGCAACAGGAGGGAATGGAACGTCAGGTCCGCCGCCAGGAACGCGTCCAGGTCGCCCGCAGCGGCCAGGGCCGCCATCGTCTCGGCCAGTGCCACGAGTTCAGCGCCCACATGCTCCGGCGCGTTCATCGCGGCCAGTTCGGCCGCCTGAGGTTCCACCGCGGTGCGCAACTGGGTCAGCGACACCAACTGTGCCGGTGCGTCCTGCCCGGCGAGGCGCCAGTGCACCACGTCCGGGGCGAACACGTTCCAGTGCGACCTCGGCGTCACCCGGACCCCGACCCGCGGGCGGGATCGGGTCAGGTGCAGTGATTCCAGATACCGGAGCACGTCCCGGATCACGGTGCGGGAGACCCCGAAATCGGCCTGGAGATCCTCGATCCGCAGCGTGGTTCCCGGAGGATGAACACCGGAGACGATGGCCTGGCCGAGTTGATCCAGCACCTGCCGGGACAACGTGTTCGGACGGTCGGCCGGCACGGCTCACCCCTTCGTGGCTCCGGCCGTGCGGCCGGAGACGATGCACTGGGCTACGTCGGACGTCGATGACGTGGCGGTCCTGGCGCTGGTACTCATTCGGTGACGCACCCCGGACGTGCTGTTCGGCGGCAGCGTGGGCATTCCGGTCACGTCGGGTTCTCCGGTCACCACTCGGCGATGCTGCCGTCCTCGCGGTGCCAGCGAGGGGTGCGCCAGCGGTGCGGGCGCCGGCCGAGTTCGCGGACGACGTTCTCATCGATCTGCACGCCCAGGCCGGGCCCGGTGGGGCGGTGGATGTAGCCGTCGGAGAAGTCGAACACGGAGGTGTCGAGCACGTAGTCGAGCAGTTCGTTGCTGCCGGTGTTGTAGTGGATGCCGATGGACTGCTCCTGGATCATCGCGTTCGGGCTCGCGAAGTCCACCTGCAGGCTGGCGGCCAGTGCGAGCGGGCCGAGCGGGCAGTGTGGGGCCAGTGCGGCGTCATAGGTCTCGGCCTGGGCGGCGATGCGCCGGACCTCCGAGATCCCACCGGCGTGGGCCAGGTCGGGCTGGACCACACCGACGCCGGCCTCCAGGGCGGTGCGCATCTCGCCGCGGGAGTACAGCCGCTCCCCGGTGGCGATCGGGATCGAGGTACCGGCCACCAGGGTGCCCAGGGCGGAGGTGTGCTCGGGCAGCACCGGCTCCTCCACGAACAGCGGGTGCAGGTCCTCCAGCGCGGCGAGCAGCCGGCGGGCGTACGGCAGGGAGACCCGGCCGTGGAAGTCCAGGGCGAAGTCGCCGTCGTCGCCCAGGGCTTCCCGTGCAGCGCCGGCACGTTCGATCACGCCGCGGGTGTCAGCCAGTGTGCCGAGGTGGTCCACCGGGCCGGTGGCGTTCATCTTCACCGCGGTCAGGCCCGCTTCCCGGACCGCCTGCACGGCTTCGCGCACACCGCTGGGGTTGTCCCCTCCGACCCAGCCGTAAACCCGGATCTTGTCCCGGACCGCCCCGCCGAGCAGGTCGTGGACCGGTACGCCGAGTTCCTTGCCGCGGATGTCCCACAGAGCCTGGTCCACACCGGACACCGCCGAGGAGAACACCGGCCCACCGCGATAGAAACCGGACCGGGTCATGGTGCCCCAGAGCTGTTCGATCCGAGTGTGGTCGGCGCCGATCAGAATGTCGTCGAACGTGTGCACGGCGGCCTGTGCAGTCTCCCCGTGCCCCTCCAGGCTCGACTCACCCCAACCGACGACACCATCGGTCGTCTCCAGGCGGACGAACAACCAGCGTGGGGCGACCAGGAAGGTCTCCACGGTCTGGATCGGCATGTGACCTCCGTTGCTGACATACCTTCATGAGGCAGTGTTGGGGAAGCGGTGGCGCGGTCCGATCTGGCTGACGCAACTATCCGGTCGGCCCGATCGGGACCCCGCCGCTCTGGGCTCACGTATTGATAACACTATTGATGGCGATCGTGCAATGTCCCCGTCCGAGGACGCCGGGCGCGGCCCGGAAGCAGCGTCCGGTCAGGTCCCGCCCTGGGCGGCGATAAGTGCGGCTTCCCGCCGCGCCGCTTCCGGGTCGAGATACTCTCCGCCGCGTGTTTGCGCTATTAGGAGGGAACCGGGCCGGTCTGCGTCAGCGCCGACGGCGAACCGGTAGCGCAGCGGGCGCGCATTGGGCAGATTCAGCGCGGACAGTTCCTCGTCGTCCAGGTCGTCGATCACCGCGCACAGTGCACGCAGGGAGTTTCCGTGCGCTACGACCAGCATGTCCTCTCCATCGGCCAGGCGGGGAGTCAGCATTTGGTACCACCAAGGACGAATGCGCTCAACCACGTCCTGCAGCGACTCAGTCGCGGTGAGCGCATCCGCCGGCAACCGGTCGAACGGGGAGAGGGTGCGCCACAGCGTCAGGGTGCGCTCGGGGAGGGGCGGTGGCCGTCCGGCATAGGAGCGGCGCCAGAAGCGGAAGCGTTCGGCACCGTGCTCGATCCGCACCTGCGCCTTGCTCAGGCCGGACAGTGCCCCGTAGTTGCGTTCGTTCAGGTGCCAGTCCCGCTCGATCGTGCCGGGGAAGCCGATCTCCTCGCAGATCAACTCGGCGGTACGCCACCCGCGCACCAGTTCGGAGGTGATGAGCGCGTCCGGGCGGAAACCCAGGTGGCGCAACCGGGAACCGGCCAGGCCGCAGTCGCGGATGCCCGAGGGGGTCAGGCCCACATCCAACACACCGGTGAACAGCGACCGTGCGTTGGCCACCGACTCCCCGTGCCGGACCAGCATCAGCGTCCCCACCATCCCCCCAGCCTCCCACGGCCCGGCCCGGTCCCCGGGCCGGACGCCGGGGTCAATGCCCGGGTGCGGTGCCCGGCTACGCAGGCCGGGCTGGAGGCTCAAAGGCCGGGCGTCACCACTCGCGTTCCGGCGGGATCAGGGTGCCCGGGTTGAGGTTGCGGCTGGGGTCGTTGGCGCGCAGCAGGCCAACCAGCATGTCGGTGCCGGCCTCCCCGATATCCTGCTCCAGCCACGGCTGGTGGTCGATACCCACGCCGTGGTGGTGGGACAAGGTGCCGTGGTAGTCCACGAAGGACTGCTGGATCGCCGACTTGACCAGGTCGTACTGGATGAGCGGGTCCAGGCCCTCCTTCGGCCGGAACGCGAACGTGAAGTACAGGCATGCCCCGGAGTGGTAGGAGTGCGACAGGTGGCACATGACGTACCCCTTCACACCCAACTCCTCGTACGCGGTGTAGGCGTTGCGCATCGTGTTGACGTACAACTCCCCCAACTTCGACCACGGTGCCGCCGTGTCGGAGACGTCCCCGAGGGCGCCCCGGTCAAGCAGGAAGTCCCGCAGGTACGGGGTGTCGAACTTCTTGGCGTCATACATCGCGCCCGGGCCCTTGCCCAGTTTGATCGCACCGTGCTTGCCGACGATCTTCCCGACGATGCCCTTGGTGTAGCGCATGTGAGCAGTGGTGCCCTCATACCCGATGTAACTGATGCAGACCTTGTCCAGGTCCCAGCCGCGCCGGCGCAGCACCTCGAACAGCCCCTCGCCGATCTTGGACGACAGTGAGGTCGAGGCCTTGCGGGTCTGCAACGAGAACGCCGTCTCCGGGGCATCGGAGACCCGGGTGATCGTGGGTTCGGCGTCGGAGTTCGCGATCTCCTCCATGGCGGCCAGGCCGGCGGAGAAGTTCGGGAACAGGTAGGCGATCACGTCCCGGTTCTCCGGGAGCCGGTGCACGTGCACCCAGGCCTCGGTGATCACACCCAGGCGTCCCTCCGAGCCCAGGATCATCTCCCGCACGCTCGGTCCGGTGGATGTCGAGGGGAGGGGACGCACCACCACCACCTTGCCCGGCTGGACCATCCGCAGCCCGCGGGTGATGTCGGCGATGTCACCGTACTTGTCCGACTGCATCCCCGAGGAGCGGGTGGCGATCCACCCACCCAGGGTGGAGTGCCGGAAGGAGTCCGGCTGGTGGCCCATGGTCCAGCCGGTCCGGCCGAGTTGTTCCTCCAGATCCGGACCGAGCGCGCCGGCCTGCACCCGTGCGAGTCCGGCCTGCTCGTCGATCTCCAGCACCCGGTTCAGCCTGCCCAGGTCCAGGGAGATGATCGGGCGGCCCTCCTGGGCCTGCGGGGTCAGGCTGCCGGAGATGTTCGAACCGCCGCCGAACGGGATGAGCACGGCGTCCGCGGTCACGGCGAGGTCGACGACGGCTTGCACCTCGACCTCGTTCGCCGGATAGACGACGACGTCGGGCACGCGGGGCAGGATCCCGGCCCGGATCATCACCAGGTCGCGCAGGCCCTTGCCGTAGGTGTGCACCACCCTGTCGTAGTCGGTGGTGTTGACATGGTGATCTCCGAGGATGTCGCGCAGGGCCTGACCCACGTCCTCCGGCAACCTGCTGGCGGGGACGTCCAGGTCCTCGAACTTGGGCACCTCCGCTGCAGGTTCGGACAGATCCAAACCGATCTTGTCCTTGACGAACGGGGCGAAACCGGGCTTGTCCGTGTGGTTGAAGGCGATTCCTTCCACGCCCCAGCCCCACCACTTCTGGTGCTGCACTTCGTTCATCGGTGTCCTCCTGCTTCTTCTCCGCCGTCGTCGGGGCCGCCAGTGGCCGCCTCGGAAGTCGTGTGATCCCTGGTTCGGCCCCTCCGGCGCCAACGACGCCAGCGGCCGCCGGAGGCGTCCTTGGTGCCGTCCTCGTCGGTCCCGGACGCCTGCGCCGGATGATCCCCGCGTACCTCCCCCGTCATGCTGCCGGACCGGGCCGCGTCGTCGTCGGCCGTGCCGCCCGGGTCCCCCGCGCCCTCGGTGGGCTTGTCGCCGCCCCGTGCTGCGTCGTCGTCGGCCTGGTCCTCGCCATGACCGCTGCTGGCGCTGGGAGCGCTCTCGGGCACCACCACGTACGGGGTCTGGTTGGTGAGCATGTGCCGCACCTGGGTGGTGAGGCGCTCGTTCAGGTCCGGCAGGTTCTCCCCGCGGCGGGCCTCGATCGGTTTGCCGATGATCACCTTCACCGGCAGCCGGCCCGGCTTGGGCCAACTGGCACCCGGGGGCATCGCGTCGTGGGCACCGACCAGGGCCAGCGGCACCAGCGGAACCCGCAGCGCCCGCGCCAGCGCCGCCGCGCCGGGGGTGAACGGGGCCATCTCGCCGGTGCGGGAGCGGGTGCCCTCGGGGAAGATCGCCAGCGGGATGTTCTCGCGCAACAGCGTCACCGACAGGCCGGCCTCACGCTTCTTGCCGCGGCCGCGTTCCACCGGATAGGAGTTGAAGAAGAACGAGGTGAGGGTACGGCGCCAGGCCTGCCGGTAGAAATAGTCGGCCGCCACCGCGGTGGCCAGGTGACGGGTGACGCGCCACGGCAGGGCGGTGATGACGAGCGGGGCGTCCAGGTGGGAGGAGTGGTTGGCCACCACCACGAACGGGGGACGCAGGCCCTCCAGGTTGCCCTCACCGGTCACGGTGACCCGGGTGGTGGAGAACACGATCGGGCGCAGGATGAGACGCTGTGCCACATACCGGGCCCATCGGTGCCAGGCCCAGTGGTAGCGGTCGGTGCGGCGCGCAGCCCTCATCCACGACCACGTTTCGACATCAGTTTGCCGGCGATCGCGCGCACCAGCGGGCGGGGCAGGCGGCGCAGGAAGAAGCAGATCAGCCAGAACCGCTTGGAGGGGATGGACTCGACCTTGCCCTTGTCCACGTCGGCCAGGCAGTCGTTGACCAGCCGGGTCGAATCCAGCCACAACGCGTTCGGGATCGATCCGGTGCCGATGCCGGCCCGGTCGTGGAACTCGGTGCGCACCCACCCGGGCACCAACGTGGTCACCTGCACGCCGGTGCCGGTCAGTTCCAGCGCGAGGGCCTCGGAATAGGTGTTCACCCAGGCCTTGATCGCCGAATAGCCCCCCAGCGGGATCAACCCGGCCACCGAGCCGACGTTGACGATCACGCCCGAGGCGCGCCGCCGCATCGCCCGCCCGGCCCGGCCCCCGAGCACCAGCACCGAGTTGACCATGAGTTCCACGGCAGAGGTGTGCTCGCCGATCTCCGCGGTGGTCAGCGGGGTGTGGATGCCGTGCCCGGCGTTGGAGATGAGCACCTGCACGGGATTCTCATCGTCCTCCAGCCGCTCGGCCACCTCTTCCATGCCGGCCTCGGTGGCCAGGTCGGCGGTGATGGTGTCCACGGCCACGCCGTAGTCGCGGTGCAGTTCCTGTGCGGTGGCGGTCAGTCGCTCGGCGTTGCGGGCCACCAGGATCAGGTCGCAGCCGCGCCCGGCCAGGGCGCGGGCGAAGGACAGCCCGATTCCGGAGGTTCCCCCGGTGACCAGCGCGATCCCACCGATCGGTGAGGTCTGGATGTCCACCATTACCGGCCTCCAGCCCGGATCGAGCGCAACACCGGGGAGAACCGTCCCTCCGCCGTCGTCGTCCAGGCACGTACGGGCCAGCGTTTGGCGCGCGCGTACCGGTACAGGGCCGCGTCGGGGTTCACCGCGCTGGGGTTGCCCACCACATCCAGCCAGGGCCGGTCGGCGTAGGTGTCGCCGTAGGCGTAGGACTCCTCCAGGTTCAGGTTCTGTTCGCGGGCGTAGCGCAGCAGCCAGGTGGCGCGGGCCTCATCCACCAGCGGGGAGGTGAGCAGGTGCCCGGTCCAACGCCCCGCCGGGTCGGTCTCCATCTTCCCGGCCACGATCTCATCGAACATATCCGCCAGCGGCTCCACGAACACATCGATCTGCCCGGTCACCAGCACGGTGCGGTGCCCGGCGGCACGGTGTTCGGCGATGCGCTCCACGGCCTCGGCGTGCAGCCGCGAGCGCAACGAGGTGGCCACGCGTTCGGCGATCACCTTGCGCAGTTTCTCCTCGTGCACGCCGGCGTAGCGGCGCATGAAGGAACGGATGAAGTCACCACGATCGCGCCGTTCGGCCTGCAGGTAGGACGGGGAGGTGGCCACCATCCCGCCCAGGTGCTGCAGCGACTTGCGCGCCCCCTTGGCGGCCAGCTCCACCCAGATGTAGTGCTCCAGCAGGTTCGCCGCGGCCACGGTGCCGTGCAGGTCGAACACGGCCAGCACATCGGTGCGCTCGGGCAGGGTGGCACCCGAGGCCGACCGCGCAGGCCCGCGCTTGTCCCGGGAACGCATCAGACCCGGGACGGTGGGGATGTGCACTTCCTGCAGGTAGTGGGCCCAGTCGATCTCGGTGACGTCGAAGCCGTGCTCGGCGCGGCGCTCCGGCGGCAACGCCTCGTGCAGTGCACGGGTGTTGGCGTCGTCGAAGATCACCTCGGTCTGGGTGTAGGGCTGGTACAGGTCGGTGAACTTGCGCAGCGTGCCGAGATCCCGCTTGGCCTTGTACAGGGTGGAGATCCACTTGCGGGTGGTGTCGTTGCCGGGCAGCCGGCCCACCGCGTTGTCCGCGGTGCGCACCGCCCACTCCCGGCGCCGCAGCCCGCGCTCCACCACCGGGGCGTTGGGGAAGGACCAGTTCGGCACATGCACCACCGAACCCTCCTCGTCCAGCAGCGGGTTGGCCCGGAAGTACTCCCGGATCAGGCGCAAAATCTGCCCGAAGCGCACCGGGTTGCGGATCCCGGAGGAAACCTGGAAGTACTGCGGCTCCCCTTCCGGGGGCGGCGCGGCGGCAGCGGCCAGGGTGGCGTTGACGACGTGATCCACCGGGATGACGTCCAGGATGGCGTCGGCCAGGGCCGGGAACTCCGGAAGCAGGCCCCGCCCGTAGGCCGCGATGAGGGGATCGGCCACCTTGAACCCGTCGATCCAGCCCGGGTAGGGGTGCTTCAGGGAGGACTCGATGATCGTGGGCCGCACCACCGACAACCGGCGCGCGCCCCACAGGTCCTCGGCCGCCCGCTCCCCCAGCGCCTTGGTGAGGGTGTACACATCGGGCCAGCCCAGCGACTGCGCGCGCGTGCGGGCAGCGCGCACCAACTGGTCGTTGACCCACTCCAGCCGGGCTGCCTCGGCGGCCTCGGCCACCGCCTGCGCTCCGGCGCGGCGGTGCTCGCTCCGGGCCTGCTTGGTCAGCGAGCCGAGCACAGCCGGTGCCCGCGAGGCCGACTCGGCCTTCTCCCGGAACGCCAGGGCCATCCGCGTCTCGGTGGCGCGGTCGATGTTGTGCTCCAGGCTCCGTTCTTCGGCCACGCCCTTGCGCAGACCGGCCACGTAACAGGTGGAGACGTGCACCACGTGCGGGTTCGAGCCGGAGGCGGTCAGGGCGGTGTACAGAGCCTCCGGACCGCCGACGTTGGCGGCGAAGGCCTCATCGATGGGCAGATCGAAGGAGACCGAGGACGCCGAGTGGATCACGACGTCCAGATCTCCGGGCAACTCCGGCACCGAATCCAGGTCACCCTCCAGGACGGTGACCCGGCGCTGTGCCTCGGCGTCGGCCTGCTCGGCCCCGATCTGCGCACGCCACGGCTTGAACACCGCCTTGCGGAGCAGTTTGTTGACGCGCGTCCGCCCGGTGAGGGTGCCCCGTGGGCGCACCAGCACGGTGATGCGGGTGGAGGGATAGGCGCTGAGCAGTTTCTCCAGGACCGCCTGACCGACGAAGCCGGTGGCACCGGTCAGCAGCACATGGGCACCCTCGAGGGGCCGGGCGGCAGCACGTGAAGGTTCAGAGACGGACACCTCGGCTACTGTACGCGCAGTTGCCAGCCGTTGGTTCCATGTACAACGAATCTGGCGAACTCTGTGCGCAACACCGCGCGCCGGGGGGCGCCGGGCAGCGCGGACAGGGCGGTATCGGCCTGTGCCAGAAGCGGACGTGCCGTCGGGTGGCCGAGCACGTACCGCAGGATCGCCGTGATCTTGCGGGGTTCGGCGTACCGCGAACCGGGCCAGCGCCAGCCGCGCAGGGCCCGGTGCAGCGACCGGCGCGCGGGGGCGTTCGTGCCGGCTCGCCGGTGGATCTGTTCGGTGTAGAAGGCCACGTGCCGCTCGGTGCTGTGCAGCACGGCGCGGGTGAGCTCACCCGAGGCCGGCGCCAGTTCCGCCAGCCGGATCATCATCACCCGCAGCGCGAACGTGTCCGCCAGCCCGGTGGCCAGGTGGCCCGCGATCACCCGTGGCCCCAGGAGGTTCGTCCCGATCGCGGCCAGAGTCGGGAAGAGCCGTTCGTGTGCCTGCTCGGCGAGCCGCGCCCGCACGCCGGGCCCGGGTGCATCCGGGCCCGGGTGGTCGGTGAGGACCCTGCCCAGCACGTCGGCGAGCCAATACTTCTCATATGCCCAAGTGGTCAGGAACGCGGTCACCTCGGCGTCGGCGTGGGTGGGGGTGATCAACAGGTCCCGCAACCAGTCCAGGGCCGCCTGCTCGACGTCGCGGATGAGTTCCAGTGCCTGCAGCACGCCCGCGGGCAGGTCGGCCTGCGCGAGCGCGGACTGCCCACCGGCGGCCAGGGTGATCGGGCGCGGGTTGTTGATGAAGTCGGCCATATCGAAGTCACCGGCCGGACCGACGACGGCGAGAACCCGGCTCGCGTGGGGACGCGGCCTCATCCGGTGATACCCCGGGCGTCCATCGCATCACCCACGATGGTCAGACCCTCCATGCCGGGCAGTTTCGCGATGTGGGTGTCGATCGCGTCGATCTCCCTGCGCCCGTCGGGTCCGGAGAACAGGTGCGACATCACGTGCTGCACCTCGGCATCGTCCATGATCGAGGAACCCACCGGCTCCCAGGCCTTGCGCAGCGCGAGCCGGGCGAAGGTGCGGGCACGCTCGGAGCCGGTCAGGCGGGTCCGCGCCTGCGTGGCGTAGAAGGCGACGTGACGTGCCTCCTGGGCCGCGATCCGCTTGAGCAGCACCGCCAGGCCCGGGTGGGGTTCCATCGCCGCGAGACGTTTGTAGGCGGCGCCCGCGGACCACTCGTTGACCGCGCCCCAGATCATGTGCACCGCGATGAAGTCCCGGCCGAGCACATTGCCCAGCATCGACTGCTTCACCGGCACCAGGCGCTCGCGCCAGCCGAGTTTGAGCCGCTTGGCCTTGAGGTAGTCATACGTGATGTTCACGCCATGGAGCCCCAGCACGTGCGCAAGCGCCTCCCCGTGCCAGAACTCCTCGCGGTTCCACATGGTCATGAATGCACCCACGTCGGCCGATCGCCGGGAGGGTGTGACCAACTGATCCCGCAGGTAGCAGACGGTGTGGTACTCCACCTCGCACATGTACCGCAGGGTTCGCAGCGACTCCTCGCCGAGCGGCTCGCCGACGAAGGAGTCGAAGTCCAGGTCCTGCCACCGCACTCGATCGGATGAGCGAGTGAACCTGTCGACATCGAAGACCACCGTCGTCCCCTCGCTACTCGGCGGTCGCCTCGAGGTCCCTGCTGAGCAGGTCGGCCAAGTCGTCCAGGACCTCGTCCGCGCGCGGCCCGTCGGCGTACAGGGTGACGGTGTCGCCGCCCTTGACCCCCAGTGTCATCACACCCAGGATCGAGGACGCGTCCTGCGGGGCCGCTCCACTCTTGGTGATCCGCACCGGGATCCCGGAATCCTCAGCCGCACGGGTAAAGATCGCCGCAGGTCGCGCATGCAAGCCCACGGCGGACTTGACCGTGACGGTGCGCTCGGCCATGAGCTCGCCTTTCACTGATCACGGATGGAAGTCTCATCCTAACGGTCTGGTCCCACCGCGCGGGGGGTTCGGCGGGGGCAGGTGATGAGCATCACCTGCCCCCGTGCGGCCCCGGACGCGGGGCCCCCCGCAGGCTCAGTTGCGAGCGCCGCGGGCACGCACGCCGACCATCTCGTTGAACCGGTCGATCCGGCGCCGCAGCGGTGTCGCCAGGTAGCCACCGAGGGTCACTCCGGCGGCCAGCGCCAACCCGATCATGAACGCCCCGATCAGTTCGGAACTGCCCGCCAGCACGTGGTCACCCTCCACCAGCGCGAACATGCCCCGATAGATCGCCAGCCCGGGCAGCAGCGGTGTCAAACCCGCGATGGACAACACGAGTGAGGGGGTGCGGGTGCGCTCCCCCACCGCCACGGCGGCCAGCCCCACGACCATCGCGGCGACGAAGGCCGAGGCCTCGAAGCCCATGCCCAGGTCGATCGCCCCCCAGCGCACCGCGGTGGAGCCAGCACCGATGGCCAGCATCAACATCACCGTGCGCAAGCGCCCGTACGAGGCCACCCCCCAGGCGGCCGCAGCCACCCCGCCGCACGCGGCCTGGACCCAGACCGACGTCTGCGCCGCCATCGGCTCGTTCAGTACCAGCGGGATCCCGATCGCCCGGGCGAGGTTGAGCATCACGCCGATGCCGGCCACGAGCCCGATGGTGTTGAGCACCACCTCGAAACTTCGGGCCGCAGCGGTCAGCGGATACCCCTGGATCGCATCCCCGGCCGCACCCACGAGGGACAACCCGGCCAGCAGCACCACCATGCCCGCACCGACCACCACCGAGGGCGGGAGCAGGTGCGCCGGCCAGCCCAGCATCTCCCGGCCCACCATCAACAGCATCGCCACCAGGGTGGCCATTCCCGCGCCGATCACCTGCTGGAACAGGTAGGGCAGGTTCCGTCGTCGGAAAAACCGCAGCACCCGGTCGATCGCGGCGGAGGTCAGCCCGGCCACAAGTGCCACCAGGATCCCCCCGCCGAGCAGGCCTGCGATCGATGCACCCATCACACCCAGTGCCACAGTGACGATCCAGCGCCGGTAGGAGTGCGGGGAGGTGACGATCTGGTCGAACCGGGACTGGGCATCGAGCAGGGTGAGTTTGCCGGCGGAGACATCGTCGATCATCCGGTGCAGGTCGGTCAGGCGCGAGTAGTCAGCAGTGCGTACCGAGATGATCCGCACTTTGGTGAGCGGGTCGTCGCTGCGGTCGATGGTGGCGGTGATGGAGATGAACGTGATGTCGATGTGGCAGTTCGTCACCCCGAACCCGGCGGCCATCCGCAGCAGATCCACGGTGGTGTCGGCAACAGCGGCTCCGGTGCCGATCAGCGCCTCGCCCATGCGTACCACCAGGTCCAGCACGTCACGCTCCACCGTCAACGGCAGGCTGGAGGTACGGCGGGGGGCACTGAACTGCTCGGTGGGCGGGGAGGTCGCGGCCATGGCAGCCCGGGCCCGGTGCCGCAGCGGGCGGCGCAGCGGAGCCGGTGCGGCCGGGGACTCACCGGCCGATGGCAGGAACGTGGGTGGCGGGCTGGTGGATGGCGGGGTGGGCATCACCGGGGTGTTGGCCGAGGGCGTGAAGGTGGGCGGGGGCGACGTCGCGTCGGAGGGTGCGGCTCCCGCCGGTTCCGCACCGGAACCGGGAGCGACGGCACGGCGACCGACCGGCGCGCCGGGGAGGCGGCGCCCCGGGCCGCGCCGGTCGCCCTGGTCTGCCGAGCCGGAATCGTTCACGCTTAGCACCGTAGAACACCCCGGGCCCGGTTGCCGAGGGGGATCTCGTTCCGGGCCTGGTGATGACCACCACACGCCGGGCCGGCACCGGCATTGCAGGACGCTTCGGGGCACCCCGCCGGCGCCCCACGCCTCTCACGCAGGCCTGCCCCACCGCCCTCCACGCTGCCTGCGCCGCCCCCGAGGACGGTTTCACCGCCGCGACCATCCGGCCTCCTCGCTTGACCGCACCGTCCCGGTAGACAAGCCTGTTCGTCCATGGACGACGGCGAACTCCGGCGCGCACGGGGCGCCCACCTACGCAGGGTGCTGACCTGGGCGGGGGCTGCCGTCGTCGTCGTCGGCGGTTGTGCACAGCCGCCCGAGCCGCTACCCGCGCAGATCGAGTGCACCTACCAGTTCCGGCCCGACGCCGACCGGGACGCCGGCGCCACCCAGGACAGACTCCTCGTCGAGCAGGGCGAGAGCGCCGGGGCCGAGTTCGACGCGATGGCCCTGCAGGTCACCTACACCGTGGGGCAGCCGGACGGGAACGGGGTGCGCGTGGTGGTCAGCGGCGATGCCGGAGAGCCGCTCAGCGAGTACCGGTACCAGGCCGGTACCGCCGCGCAGACGCTGCACACCGAGTTCGCCGGTGGGCACGGTTTCACCGGCCTGCTCACCACCTACGACGACGGCGCCCGGCTCCAGTTCTGGTGCTCGGCGAACCGGGCGGCGGAAACCCCCTAGCGATGGCGCGGGCTTGCCACCGTAGTGATGCCGACTGACCGGCGCGGCCGCCTCAGCGCCACAGGCGACGGGTGGCCAGCTCGGCGCCCTTGGCCAGGGTGTCGAGCTTGGCCCAGGCGATCTGGGCGTGCACCCGCCCACCGAGCCCGCAGTCGGTGGAGGCGATCACGTTCTCCCGGCCGACCCGGGTGGCGAACCGTTCGATGCGCTGGGCGACCAGTTCGGGATGCTCCACCACGTTCGTGGCGTGGGAGACCACACCGGGCAGGATCAGTTTGCCCTCGGGTAGCTTCACGTCGTCCCACACGGTGTACTCGTGCTCGTGCCGCACGTTGCCGGCCTCGAACGTGTAGGCGCCGGCGGTGACGCCCAGGACGGTGTCGATGATGTCGCGCATCGGCAGGTCGGTGGTGTGCGGACCGTGCCAGGACCCCCAGCACAGGTGGTAGCGGATCCTGTCGGTGGGCAGCCCGCGCAGGGCATGGTTGAGTGCCTCCACCCGAACCCGAGTGAAAGCCAGGTAGTCCTCCAGTGCGGGCTCGGGCTCGATCTGGTCGAAGTTCTCCGCGATGGAGGGGTCATCGATCTGCAGGATCAGGCCGGCGTCGATGATCGCCTGGTATTCCGGCCGCAACACCTCGGCCCACGCCTCCAGGAGTTCGTCGTCGCTTCCGTAGTACTCGTTCGCGATCCGTGAGGCCGAGCCCGGGGCGAGGGAGGTGATGAAGGCATCGGTCACTCCGGCGGCGTCCGCGGCCGCCTTCAGGTGCGCGGCGTCGGCGGCGATCGCCTCTGCCCCGGTGTAAGACAGCGGGCCGGTGACTTTGGGGAATGCCGGCGCCTCCCCCACCATCACCCCGGAGGTGGGGTCGGTGTAGGCCTCCCGGAAGGCCTGTTGATCGCGCCGGAAGGCGAAGCCGGTGAGTGTGGTGTTGCCCGGTTCGGAGATGTGCCGCTCGGTGACCCACTTGGCGGACTCATCCAGTTCCAGACCTGCGGTGCGCTGGAAGATGTAGGACCACCACGCCCCGAAGTCCATCGGCGAGGTCATCGCCTTGCCGTACTCGCCGTCGCCCACCACCGTGATGCCGGTGTTCACCTGACGCTGCACCAGGTCGCGGACCTGCTCGCCCAGGAAGTCGTCGAAACCCGCTACCTCCTCGCCGCGGACCCGGGCGGCGTTGGCCTCGATGAGTTCGGGGGTGCGCGGCAGGGAACCGGCGTGACTGGTCTGGATCTTCTCGGCGCTGTTCAGCATGGTGGCATCGTGGCACAGCCGGCCGTCGGGCTCATCCCGGGTTCGCGGGCCGGGCACGTCCCAGGGTTCGCGGGCCGATAACGCCTCACGTCCACGGGCCCGGCACGCCCCTTGGTACGTTCGGTGCCGGGGGCACCGACACGTTCGGCGCCCCGCTGGGGTCCGGACGGACGCGAGCAGGAGGTGGTGCACATGGCGACGCACGACGACGCCGGTGACGTGCACGCACGACCGCCCGGCGCAACCGGCGGGGTGCAGTCGGTGAGCCGGGCATTGGAACTGCTGGACCTGATGGCCGGTGCCGGCACGGACGTGTCGCTGTCCGAACTGGCCGAGGGCACCGGGATGGCCGCAGCGACCACGCACCGGCTGATGCGCACCCTGCTCGCCCATGGCTACGTCCGGCAACTCCCCTCGCGCCGCTACGGGCTCGGTCCGGCGCTGATCCGCCTCGGTGAGCAGGCCGGCCTGCACCTCGGTGCCGCGGCGCGTCCACACCTGGACGATCTGGCGGCGCAGGCCGGGGAGACCGTGAACCTGGCGATGCTGGACCAGGACATGGTGGTCTACGTGGCCCAGGCCGCCTCACGGCACTCGATGCGGATGTTCACCGAGGTGGGCCGGCGGGTGCACGCTCATTCCACCGGGGTCGGCAAGGCCGTGTTGGCCGAACTACCCGACGCCGCGGTGCTGCGGCTCCTCGAGCGTGCCGGGATGCCCCCGGCCACCGAGCACACCATCACCGGGCCCGAGGAGTTCCTGACCGAACTGGGCACCATCCGCAGCCGTGGCTTTGCCATCGACGACGGAGAGCAGGAGGTGGGGGTGCGGTGCGTGGCCATGGCTGTGCCCGAGGCGCCCACCCCCACCGCGGTCTCGGTCTCGGGCCCGGCCGCCCGGCTCGACCTGGCCGGCCTGGAGGCACTGCTGCCCGCGCTACGCCGCACCGCGGGCGTGCTCGCCGAGTTGTACGCCACCGAGGGCCCCTGACCGCCACCCCACCCGGCACCGCAGACCACCAACGCCACCCCACCCGAGGCCGAGGGCGACGGTTACGGCCGAGGGCGAGCGGTCCAACACTCGTCCTCGGCGCTCAGGGTCGCCCTCGGTGGCTGTGGGGTGGGGCGGGCTGGCGCTGGCGCGCTGGGAGCCGGGCCGGGGGGCGCCGGGGCGGTAGGGCCGGGCGGACTGGTTCCAGCGCCGAGAGCGAGGGTTACGGCCGAGGGCGAGCGGTCCAACACTCGTCCTCGGCGCTCAGGGTCGCCCTCGGTGGCTGTGGGGGGGCTGGGGGGCGGCTGGGGGGGCTGGGGGGCGGTTGTGGGGGGCGGTCAGCGGGCGGCGGCCTTGGCCTCGCGGCGGCGCCGGTGCAGGATCGGTTCGGTGTAACCACTGGGCTGGGTGGCGCCGGCGAAGATCAGTTCCTCCGCGCTCGCGAAGGCCACCCCGCTGAAATCCGGGGCCATCGGCCGGTAGTGCGGATCGCCGTCGTTCTGGGCATCGACCACCTTCGCCATCCGCCGCAAGCTGTCCCGCACCTGCTCGGGGCTGACCACGCCGTGGCCGAGCCAGTTGGCCAGCAGCTGGCTCGAGATGCGCAGGGTGGCGCGGTCCTCCATCAGGGCCACGTCGTGGATGTCGGGCACCTTGGAGACGCCCACGCCCTGGTCCACCCAGCGCACCACGTAACCCAGCAGCGACTGCACGTTCAGGTCCACCTCCTCGGCGCGCTCATCCTCGGTCCACTGCCCCTCGCCCAGCGGGATGGTGAGCAGGTCCGTCAGCGTGGCGGGCTCCCGGCCGGCCAGGTCGCGCTGCCGGGCGGCCACATCCACCCGATGGTAGTGCAGTGCGTGCAGGGTGGCGGCGGTGGGTGAGGGCACCCACGCGGTGCTCGCCCCGGCCTCGGGGTGACCGATCTTCTGGTCGAGCATGTCCGCCATCAGGTCCGGCATCGCCCACATGCCCTTGCCGATCTGACCGTGACCGGGCAGGCCCACCTGCAGGCCCACGTCGACGTTGTGGTCCTCGTAGGCGAGGATCCAGGGTTGGGTCTTCATGTCCGCCTTGCGCACCATCGGTCCGGCGGCGGAGGACGTGTGGATCTCATCGCCGGAGCGGTCCAGGAACCCGGTGTTGATGAAGACCAGCCGGTCGCTGGCCTCGGCGATGCAGGCCCTGAGGTTGACCGTGGTGCGGCGCTCCTCATCCATCAGCCCCAGTTTCAGGGTCCGTTCGGGCAGGCCCAGCAACTGTTCCACCCGGGCGAACAGATCCACGGCCAGGGCTACCTCCTGCGGCCCGTGCATCTTGGGTTTGACGATGTAGACCGACCCGTGCCGTCCGTTGCGCCACGGATTGTCCGGATCGAGGCTGGGGAGGGCGGCCAGGGTGGTGAACACCGCGTCCATGATCCCCTCACCGATCTCCGCCCCCGAGGCGTCGAGCACCGCGTCGGTGGTCATCAGGTGCCCCACGTTCCGCACGAACAGCACCGCCCGTCCGCTGAGCACCAGGTCCGAGCCATCCGGGGCGGTGTACTGGCGGTCCTCCGCCAGGGTGCGGGTCATCCTGCGCCCGCCCTTGTCGAAGGTTGCGGACAGGTCCCCGCGGTTGATCCCCCACCAGTTGCGGTAGGCCGCGACCTTGTCAGCCGCGTCCACGGTGGCCACGGAGTCCTCGAAGTCGATGATCGAGGTCAGCGCCGATTCGATCTGCACGTCGGCGATGCCGGCGGGGTCGGCCCTGCCCACCTCGGTGCCGGGGTCGAAGAGGATGTCGATGTGCAGGCCGTGATGGCGCAGCAGCACCGACCAGGGCTGGTCGGGCGGGCCGCCGTACCCGGCGAAGGCGCCCGGATCGGCCAAGGGAGTCGCGCCGTCGTCGGTGGTGACCTGCAGGTGCCCCTCGGCGACGCGGTAGGCCCGGGCCCGGGCGTGCGAACCGCGGGCGAGGGGGACGAACTCATCGAGCAGGCTGCGCACCAGCTCCACGACCTTGGTGCCCCGCGCGGTGTCGTATCCGGCGGTGGGGATCAGGCCGGGCAACGCGTCGGTGCCGTAGAAGGCGTCATAGAGGGATCCCCACCGGGCATTGGCCGCATTCAGGGCGTACCGGGCGTTAGTCACCGGGACCACCAACTGCGGGCCGGCGAGTTCAGCGATCTCCGGGTCGACGTCGGTGGTGCTCACACGCACCGGTCCAGGTTCGGGCACCAGGTAGCCGATCTCGGTGAGGAAGCGCTGGTAGGCCTCGGTATCGACCGGTGCGGGGTGATCGCGGTGCCAGGCGTCGATCGCGCTCTGCATCCGGGTGCGCTCGGCGAGCAGGGCGGCGTTGCGCGGACCCAGGTCCCGCACGATGGCGGCGAAGCCGGACCAGAAGTCCTCGACAGCGATCCCGGTGCCGTCCAGGATTTCGGTGGTGAAGGCGTCCAGTTCGGGGTGCACCTGCAGGCCGGCGCGCTGGGTCCGGTCGGTCATCGGGGAGTCTCCTTGGTGGTGGGGGCCGGTGGGGTCTTGGTGGTGGGGGTCGGCGGGGTCGGTTCGGCGGCGAGGATGACGCCGGGGTTGAGGATCTGCTCCGGGTCCAGCGCGGCCTTGATCCGCGCCGAGACCTCCAGCACGTCGGCGCCGATCTGGGCGGCCAGCCAGGGCTGCTTGAGGCGCCCCACGCCGTGCTCACCGGTGATGGTGCCGCCCAGGTCGATGGCCAGATCCATGATCTCGCCGTAGGCGGTCTCGGCACGGGCGCGCTGGGCGGGGTCAGTGGGGTCGACGACGACCAACGGGTGGGTGTTGCCGTCGCCGGCGTGGGCGATGAAGGCGATCGGCACGTCCCGGTCCCGGGCGATCTGCTGCACGCCCTCGATCAACTCACCCAGCCTGGGCAGGGCAACACCCACGTCCTCCAGGAGCAGGTGGCCCAGGCGCTCCACTGCGGGGATGGCGATGCGCCGGGCGTGCACGAAGGTCTCCGCCATCTCTGCGACGGCCTCGTGCGCGTCGGTGGCCCCGTGCTCGGTGAGGGCGGTCAGCAGCGCGGTCACCTCGGGTCCGTCCGGGTGCTGGTCGTCGGTGCCGGCGATCACCAGCGCGGCGGCGGAACGGTCCAGCCCGAGGCCGAGTTCGTCCTCGACGCAGTTGATCGCCAGTTGGTCCATGTACTCCAGCATCGAGGGGCGGATGCTTCGCGCGGCGGCATGCACGGCGGCGGCCGCCGCGCCGGAGTCGTCGAACCAGCCGACGACGATGCGCGCCCGGGGAGGTTGCGGCAGCAGGCGCAGGGTCGCCTCGGTGATAATGCCCAGCGTGCCCTCGGACCCCACGAACAGGCCGACCAGGTCCAGGCCTGCCACGTCCTTGATCCGGGGGCCACCGACCCTGATGGCACAACCATCGGCCAGCACCACTTCCAGACCGAGCACGTAGTCGCCGGTGACGCCGTACTTCACGCAGCACAGGCCACCGGCGTTGGTGGCGATGTTGCCCCCGATGGAGCAGAAGGTGAACGAGGCCGGGTCCGGGGGGTACCACAGGCCGTGCTCGGCGGCCGCGTCCTTGAGGTCGGCGTTGATCACGCCGGGCTGGACCACGGCGGTAGCGGTGCCGGGGTCGATCCGGACGGCGCGCATCCGCATCGTGGAGATGACGAGGCCTCCGTCGAGTGCGCTGGCCCCTCCGGACAGTCCGCTGCCCAACCCTCGCGGCACGATCGGGACTCGGTGCTTCCCGGCCCAGCGCACCGCCGCCTGAACGTGTTCGGTGGACTCGGCGAGGACGACGGCGATTGCCGTGCCGGCTGCCGGGTCCAGCGCGCGGTCGCGGCGGTGGGCCTGCAGAACCTCCGGATCGGTCTGCACGATCGACTCCGGCAGGACGCGGCGCAATTCGGTGAGCGCATCCATCACGCGCAATTCCACAATGCGGAACTCCGATATCGCATAGTTGAATCTATGCTCGAGGATCGCTGCCCGTCAAGGGTGTTCGGGGCGGGCCACACCCCCGGTGCGGAGTTCATCGAAGGCATGTTCCACCGTGACATCGCAGGCCGCTGTGCACCACCCCGGGCCCACCCGGTCCGCACCCGCGGTCCAGGCGGCCCAGCGGCGGGTGCCGGGCCGAGGTGGCGTCAGACCTGGTCGCGGGTGGTGGGAGTAGCCACGCCGCTCAGGGCCAACTTCTCGGCGTAGTGGCAGGCGACTCGGCCATCACCCAGGGTTCGAAGCGCCGGCCGGTCGGTGGGACACAACTCGGTCTGCGCGTGGGGGCAGCGGGTGTGGAACAGGCAGCCGTCCGGTTGGTTGGCCGGGTCGGGCAGATCGTCGGTGCCGGCGCGCTTGAGCCGTTCCTCCCGGCGAGAGGGGTCCGGGATCGGCACAGAGTGCAGCAGCGTCTCGGTGTAGGGGTGACGGGGCCGGCGATAGAGTTCGCCGGTTTCGGCTTCCTCGGCGATCTTGCCCAGGTACATCACCGCCACCCGGTCGCTGACGTGCTCGACCACGGACAGGTCGTGGGAGATGAACAGGTAGGTGAGCCCGAACTCTTCCTGCACGTCCACCAGCAGGTTGAGGATCTGGGCCCGGATCGACACATCCAGCGCCGAGACGGGTTCATCGGCGATGACCAGGCGTGGGTTGGTGATCAGCGCCCGGGCGATGTTCAGCCGCTGGCGCTCCCCGCCGGAGAAGGCGTGCGGGTAGCGGGGCATGTACTCGGGCCGGATACCCACCCGGCGCAACATCTCCGCCACCCGGTCCTGGCGTTCGCTGCCCGAGGCCATTTTGTTCACGAGCAGCGGTTCGCCGACGATCTGCTCCACGGTCATGCGCGGGTTCAGGGAGGAGAACGGGTCCTGGAAGATCACCCGCACCTGGGTGCGGTACTTGCCGAGGGCACGCCCGCTCAGCGTGGCCAGGTCCACCTGGTCACCACCGGCCTCGCGGTACAGGATCTGCCCGGAGGTGGCATCGATCAGCCGAGCGATCGCCCGGCCCATCGTGGTCTTGCCACAGCCGGACTCCCCGACCAGGCCCATCGTCTGGCCCGGCGCGATGCTCAGGTCCACCCCGTCCACGGCTCGCACGTTGCCGGTGGGGCGGCGGAACATCCCCCCACCGATCGGGTAGTGCTTGGTCAGGCCCTTGACCTGCAGCAACGGCTCGACCGAGGTGTCCGGCGCCTCCTGCGGCCGGCGCGGCTCGACGACGACCGGTCCCACCGTAGGACGGGCACCCTGAGCCGGGGGACCGGACTCGACCGGCTCGGACGCACCTGCCGGCTCGGACTCCTCTGCTCCGGGGGCCTCGGGCACCGAGCCGGGGGCATCGGGATGGCTGTAGAGATAGCAGAAGGTGCGGTGGTCCTGGTCGAAGTCGGTGGCCGGGGGCATCTCCTGGTCGCAGATCCCGGGCATGGCGAAATCACACCGGCTACGGAACGGGCAACCACTGGGTCGGTTCTGCGGGTGCGGCACCATCCCGCGCACGGTGCGCAGACGCCGGCGCTCCCCGCCGTCGCGCACATCGGGGATCGAGCGCAGCAGGGCCTGGGTGTAGGGGTGCTTGGGCTCGGAGAAGATCTGCTCCACCGTGCCGCGCTCGGCCACCTTGCCCAGGTACATCACGGTGACCTCATCGGCGATCTCGGCCACCACACCGAGGTCGTGGGTGATGAAGAGCATCCCCATCCCGTTCTCGGCCTGCAGGTCCTTGAGCAGATCCAGGATCCGGGCCTGGGTGGTCACGTCCAAGGCGGTCGTGGGCTCATCGGCGATCAGCAGTCTCGGGTCGCAGGACAACGCGATCGCGATCATCACCCGCTGACACATACCCCCGGAGAGCTGGAAGGGGAAGACGTCCATGCGCCGCTCCGGGTGCGGGATCCCCACCCGGCGCAGCAACTCCACACCCACCTCCCGCGCTGCGCCCTTGCTGATCTCCCGGTGCAGGCGGATCGTCTCGATCAGTTGCGCGCCCACGGTGTACATCGGGGACAACGACGACATCGGCTCCTGGAAGACCATCCCGATCTGTCCCCCGCGGACCTGCCGGATCTCCTCCCCGTCGGTGTCCAACGCGGCCAGGTCCACCGGTTCGCCCCCGTCGGGGCTCCACAGCACCTTGCCGTCGACGACCTCCCCGGGTGGCTCGATCAACTGCAGCACCGAGCGGGCGGTCATCGACTTACCGCACCCCGACTCCCCCACCACACACATCGTGGTACCCGGGCGCACCGCGAAGTCGACCCCGTCCACCGCCTTGACCACACCGTCGGGGGTGGTGAAGTGAGTACGCAGACCCTCGATGCTCAACAGGGCCCGATCAGCGGCCACCGCCTCACCCCGGGCCTCGGGGTCCATCGTGGTGGCCCCATCGTGGTCCGTGCCCATGGTCACCTCACCGGTTCGTCGCTTCATAGGATCAGCAGATCGTCTTCAAAGGTCAGTTCTTGTAGGGGTCGGCCGCATCGCGCAGCCCGTCCCCGAAGAAGTTCATCGCCAGCACGGTGATCACCACCGGGATACCGGGCAACAGGATCCACGGCGCGGTGGAGACCGCCCGGATGTTCTGAGCCTCCTGCAGCAACACACCCCAACTCACCGTGGGTGGTTGCAGGCCGAGGCCGATGAACGACAACGCCGTCTCGGCCAGGATGATCGTCGGGATGGACAGTGACAGGTTGGCGATGATGTGGGAGGTGAAGGAGGGCAGCATGTGCCGGAACATCACCCGGGACTGACTGGCGCCATCGGCCACGGCGGCGGTGACGTACTCATCACTGCGCACGGCGAAGAACTTGCCCCGCACCTCCCGGGCCATCCCCACCCAGCCGACCAGGGAGATCACCACCGTCAGGGCCAGATACCGTTGCACCGGTGACCACGACGACGGCACGGCGGCGAACAGGGCCATCCACAGCGGGATCGTGGGGATGGACATGATCAGTTCGATCGCTCGCTGGATGAGGTTGTCCACCCGGCCCCCAACGTACCCGGAGATGCCGCCGATGATCACCCCCAGGAACAACGACAGCAGCACCCCGATCAGACCGATCGACATCGAGATGGTGGTCCCGTGGATGATCCGGGACAGGATGTCGCGGCCGTTGGCGTCGGCCCCGAAGAGATACATCGGCGGCCCGTTGATATCCACCGGCCCGATCAGGCTGCGGTCCCAGGGGATGAAGCCGAACAGGTTGTACTCCTCCCCGCGCACGAAGAATCCGATCGGGATGATCTCCTCCTCATCCAGGGTGAAGGTCAACGCCAGGGTGTCCGGATCCTGCTCGAAGGTGTACCCGTTCACGTGGGGGTGGAAGGAGCCCTCGTGGAACAGATTGATCTGCTGGGGCGGTGCATAGGGGTACTCGGAATTGTGCGCGGTCTGGGAATACGGCGCCAGGAACGGGGCGAAGATCGCGATGCCATAGATCAGCACCGTGATCACCCCGCACACCAGCGCGACCTTGTGCCGCTTGAAGCCCCACCACACCAACTTGGACTGCGAGGCCAGCGCGAGATCGCGCCCACCCTCGCGCTGGGCTTCGGGTGCCTCGGTCTCCGGGGTCTCCAACTCGGTGCCGGTGCGCGGCATGAACGGTTCGGTCATGGTGAGCCCTCCCTCCTGTCAGTACCTGAACCGCACACGCGGATCGAGCCACGCCAGCGCCAGGTCGGAGATCAAAGTCCCGATCACCACCAGCACAGCGCTGATCAGCAGCACCGATCCGGCCAGGTACATGTCCTGGGCCATCAGGGCCCGCAACAGCAGCGGACCGGTGGTATTGAGGTTCAGCACCTGGGAGGTGATCGCGTCCGCGGCGATCAGACCGGGCAGAATCCACCCGATGGTGGAGAAGAACGGGTTCAACGCCACCCGCACGGGGTACTTGATCAGCATCTTCGTGCGCGGCACCCCCCGCGCCCGGGCCGCGACCACATAGGGCTTGCGCAACTCATCGAGCAGGTTCGCCCGCAGGATCCGGATATTGGCCGCAGTACCCGCGGTGCCCCAGATCACCACCGGGATCCACAAGTGCGCCAGCAGATCACCCACCCGCGCCAGCGACCACGGCGCGTCCCGGAACTCCGGAGAGAACAACCCCCCCACGCTCTGACCGAAGTAGGTCAGGCTCAGCCACATCAACACCAGCGCGATCAGGAAGTTCGGCACCGCCAACCCGACGTAGCCCAGGAACGTGAAGGCATAGTCCCCGGCGGAGTACTGCCGGATCGCCGAGTACACCCCGATCGGGAAGGACACCGCCCAGATGAACAGCAACGTCAGCACCGACAGCAGGATCGTCAGCGGCAACCGCTCGCCGAGCAGGGAACTGACCGTGCGACCGTAGTCGAAGGACTCCCCGAAGTCACCGTTGAAGATGATGTTGGAGAACCACATCCAGTACTGCACGTACCAGGGCTGGTCCAGCCCGTAGCGCTGAGTGAGCCGCTCCAGTTGGGCCGCCCCCAAACTCCCGTCCCCCTGCGCGGCCAACTGGGCCTGCAGGGTGGTCAGGTAGTCCCCCGGGGGCAACTGGATGATGACGAACGTGATCACGGAGATGATCCAGATTGTGGGGATCAGGATCAACACGCGCCGCATGATGTACTGCAGCATCAGCGCACCACCCCATCTGGTGACAACGAGTTCGTCATGAACCGGACCCGGGCTCAGTCCTCGGAGAAGAACCAGGCGGGGATGTCCGTCGGGCCCGGCGTCAGGTACAGCCAACTGTCCGGGAAGGACTCCACGACGTTGCGCAGGTTGTTCTTCCTGATGCCGTAACCGTCGGTGGGCAGGGCGATCCCGATGGCGTAGAACTGCTCCTTGGCGATCTCCAGGATCCTCCGGAACATCACCTTCTGTTCCTCCAGATCCGGCTCCAGCGGGATCTGCCAGTACAGTTCCATCTGCTCCAGCGTCTCCGCGGGCGGCTCCTCGACGTCCTCGCCCTCGCCCAGGCTGGAGAAGTAGGCGGACCACTTGACTCCGTAGAGGGATTCATCGCTGGTGGGGAACCACCAACGAGTTTCGTTCATCTCCACCCGGTAGCCACCGTCCCCTGCCCACACGCCGGCGTCGAACTGGTTCGCATCGGGGTTCTTACGGTCGTAGAACAGGGTCCGTTCGATCGTGTTCACCCGGGCGTTCACACCTACCTCGTCCCAGTACTGGGTCACCATGTTGGCGGCGTTGGGCCACTCGGGAAACAGCGGGGTCAGGTCGATGTCGAACCGCAACCGCTCACCGCTGGGAAGCAACCGGTACCCGGAACTGTCCCTCTCGGTCAGGCCGGCGGCATCCAGATGCTCGTTGGCCAGATCAACGTCGTACTCGGTGTACTGCTTGGCGAACTCCTCGTCGTAAAACTCCGACTCGGCGTGCGGCGCGGCCTGCCAGGGTTCTCCCTGACGCTGGAAGACGGTATCGATGATCTCCTGGCGGTCGATGGCGTGGGAGAGTCCGATCCGGAAGTCCTTGTTCTGGAAGATCTCCCGCAACTCCGGATCCTCGTGGTTCAGGTTCAGCGCGATGATCATCCGGTTCATCGAGGTGGTCTCCACCGTGACGAAGTCGAAGTCACCTTCCTCCCGGGCATCAGCCAGCACTGGACGGTTCGCGTCCTGGTTGAAGTGCCGGGCGTGGAAGTCGAGTTCCCCGTTGACCGCTTTGAGGAGCATCACCTCCTCCTCCTGGATGATCTCGAACTCGAGGCGGTCGATGAAGGGGAGTTGGGCGCCGTCGCTGTCGGTCTTCCAGTAGTACGGGTTGCGCTCGGCGGTGGCTACGTTGCCCTCGTTCAGCGCGCTGGTCATCTTCCAGGCGTACAGCACCGGCTTGTCGATGTTGTTCCACCAGTGGATGCGGTCCTCCCAGTACGCCGTCCAGTCGGCGAACCCGGCCTCATCGGCCTGCTCCTCGGCCTCGGGGTTCAGGTGCGGGAGGAAGTCCTGCAAGTAGTGCTTGGGATAGAACAGGAAGTTGGTGGCCCACCAGGTGGCATTCTGCGCTGCCTGCTGGAGGAAGTCGCCCTTTGTCTGCGGGTAGGTCAGGCGCACGGTGTAGTCGTCGATCCGTTCGACCTGCGCGGGCTCGTTGTCCACGGCCAGGAAGCCCGGGGGGTTGGCGTTCAGTTCCTCGTTGAAGTACACGTCCTCGATGGCGAACATCACGTCGTCCGCGGTCACCGGCTCACCATCGGACCACCGCATGCCCTCGCGCATATGCATGGTGAACTCGGTAGCGTCGTCATTGATGTCGACGGACTTGAAGGTGCCCGGCAGTCCCACCTCGGCGAGCGAGTGGTCGGCGCGCATCATCGGTTCATAGGCGATGATGCGCTCCAACCAGGGGTCATCGCCCTGGCCCAGCGCAGCGCCCTGGTAGGTGCCGCCGTAGACGCCGAACTCCTGGGTCTCCACGACCAGTCGGTCGGACTCGATCGGCAGGCGCTCCTCCAGCGGGGGCAGTTCCCCGGCCTCGACCTGCTCGGTCAGCAGCGGGGACTCCTTCGGCCGGTCCGGGTCCGGGGCGGCCTCGGCGCCATCGCCCTCGCCGTCGGTATCCGGGTCGGCGGTGCCTCCGCCGCCGCAGGCGGCCAGGGACACGGTCGCGAGTGCACCGCCGCCGGCGTAGAGCATGGTGCGGCGGGAGAGCAGACTCGGGTCGGATGTGGCTGAACTGGTTCTCGCGTTCATTCCTGGGTCCTCCTTGACTCCGTATCCCGGCACCTGCGCGCGGGATGAAAAACCATGTGTGTCGATGCCGTGTGTGCTCTGAGGGTGTGCGTACGGGACCTCCACCTGCCCAGTGACTATAGAAAGGCCCACGCACGGAGCAGAACAAAAGCGACATATTCGATCATGATCCATGGCGCTTCGGGCACCCCGGACGGACCGCGCCCCGGGTTGGCCCGTGGCACTACCCCGTCAGTACTCGACCACGGCCCCGCAGGACTCGCGCACCGTCAGCCGGGGAAGCAACTGGGAATGCCTGGGCGCCTCCTGCTCGGCCTCGGTGCGCAACCGCCGATCGATCAGCCGCAGGGCCTCCCGGCCCAGTTCCCGACGCGGTGGTGCGATCGCCGTCAACGGAACCGCCCCGTGCCCGGCCACCACGTCGTCGTAGGAGATCACCGCCAGGTCCTCGGGGATTCTCAGGCCGCGCAGTTGGGCGACCTCCACGATCCGGATCGCGTGCCGGTCCGAGTGCGCGAGCACGGCCCGGGCGCCGAGGTCGTGCCGGTGGTCGATGAACTCCTCGATCGCCGCGGTCAAGTCGTCCGGGTCGTCGTGATCGCTCGGCAGCGTCACCGCCGGCACCGGATCCAGCCCGAGCTGGGCCACCGCTTGGTGGTACCCCTCCCGGATCGCCGGCGCGGTGGGAGTCGCCTCGGTCGCCGCGAGCACCACGCTGCGGTGGCCCAGGCGGGCGAAGTGGTCCACCGCGAGCAGACCCCCGTGGCGGTGGTCGGTGCGCACGCTGTCCAGTTCCCGGACCGCGCGGCTGGCTCCCACGTCCCGTTCCAGCACCACCACCGGCACCGGGATCGACTCCAGCCAGGCCGCGACGTCTGCCGGGACCTGTTCGTGCAGGGTAGGGGTCAGCACCAGGCCCTTGACGCCCAGCGCCAGCAGCCGCTCCACCTGGGCGCGTTCGGCTGCGGGCCGGTAGTCGGAGATACCCAGCACGATCCGGACACCCAGTTCGGCGGCCACCGACTCCATCCCCGCGATGACGTCGGGGTAGTAGAACGTCGCCGAGGGCACCACCACACCGATCAGGGTGCGCGCAGGGCGTGGTTTGGTGGACTTGCGTTGTGCGGCCACCGCGCCGCCATGCACGCGATAGACCAGGCCGTCGGCCTCCAGCCGACTGATGTCCCGCCGGATCGTCACCTGGGTCACGCCCAGTTCGGCGGCGGCCTCGCTGGCCCGCACGGTTCCGTAGAGGGTGATCTGCCGGAGCAGGTACTCCTGGCGGGCACGCGCCAGCATCAGCAGGCCCCGGGGAAGGAGCCGACGACGTCGGTGCGCGGTCGTTCCGCGGCACGGCCGGTGCGGGTCCGGCCCCCCGATGGGGACGGTCCGGCGACGCGCGGCCGGCCGGCGCGGTGCGCGCTGCTGGTCCGGGCAGGTGCGGGGCGGATCATGGTCCTCGTCTTCTCCGGCGGGATCCTCGGGCTCAGGCGGTCAGCGGCGCGGCGTCGGGCAGGTGCTGGCTGCGCAACGGTGCTCCGCTGAGCCATCGCTGAAGTTCGTTGATGGCGTGATCACTCATCCGACGCGCCTCGTTGCCCAGGGAACCGGCGATGTGCGGTGTAATGAGCACATTATCCATCGCGCGCAGGGGGTGGTCCGGCGCCAGCGGCTCGGGGTCGGTCACGTCCAGGATCGCGTACAGGCGTCCGGTGCCACACTCGCGCGTCAGCGCCTCCTGGTCGATCACCACGCCGCGGGCCGTGTTGATCACCGTGGCCCCGTCGGGCAGCAGGGCCAGTTCCCTGGCCCCGATCATGCCCCGGGTCTCGGGCAGGGCGGGCGCGTGCAGGCTGAGGATCTCGGAGGCGGCCATCGTCTCGTCCAGGCTGGTCAACTCCCCGCCGAGCGCGGCAACCTGCTCGGGATGGGCGTAGGGGTCGTAGACCCGCAGCGCACCCAGTTCGAGCACGGACAGCAACTCCATCACGCGGCGGCCGATCCGGGAGAAACCGACGAGGCCCACCGCTCTGCCCCGGTTGGTCAGGTCCGAACGGCCCATACCCGCTTGCCAGCCCTGCACCGAGGTGCGGGCGATGAACGGAACCCGCTTGCCGGCCATGATGATCGCGGCCAGGGTGTACTCGGCCACCGGGATCGCGTTGACGTCCGCGGCGGTACTGACCACGATCCCGCGTTCGTGTACGTCCTCGTTGACCATGTGTCGCACGCTGCCGGCGGCGTGCAGCACCGCCCGCAGCCGGGGCGCCGCGGCCAGGACTTCCGGGGTCAGCGCGGGCGCTCCCCAGGAGGTGAGGAGCACCTCCGCCTCGGCCAGCCGCGCACGGGCCCCTGCAGAGGTCAGTTCATGCACCACCGCCGGCTCCTCCATCGATACCAGCGTGTCCAACCTGTCGAGTTGGTCCTGCCCGAACTGCAGCGCGAAGGCCTCGGGGTTCATCACCAGCAGGGCTCGGGGGGGCGCGGACAACGTTGCTCCCACAGGCACCTCAGTTCTCGTGACCGGTTTTGTCTAGTTCGATCGCCAATGATCGGCAATTGGTCGTCGCAATCCTAGAGTGGAGGATCCGCAAATCGGCCGTGGCGACCAAGAACCCGGACAGAAACGAACATTTCGGATGGAGGCAGCGTGCAGGACTCCACCACTCCGATGCGCGCATTGTGGGGGGACCGGGCCGAGGCGCCGGCGCTGCGGAACGTACTGCGGGCCCCCGACCAGGCACTGCCGGTGGCGCCGGCCACCGACCGCGCCGTCTGGGACCTCGGGGCCGGGCGGCTGCACCACCCCAGCGTGACCGACCTGATCGAGAACGCGCAGTGCGACCGCGAGCACCCTTGGCCGCACACCCTGGCCACGCTGCTGGCCGACTACGTCCGCGCCGACAACCGGGTGGGTTATGAGGAGCAGGTCTTCACCCGGCAGGGCCGGTTGTCCCGTGCGGTCATCGCCGCGGCCGTGACCGGCGAGGCGCACTGGCTCGATGACGTGGCCGACGGCCTGATCCAGTTGTGCGAGCAGACCACCTGGTGCTGGCCCGCCCATGAGGAGTCCTTCAGCAAGCGCGGCTGGCTACTGCCAGACCCGGACGCCCCGGTGCTGGACCTGGGCGCCGGTGAGGTCGTCGCCCAGATCACCTGGACCGATCACCTGCTCGGCGCGTCCCTGGACGAGCACTTCCCCGGCCTGCGCACCAGGCTGCGCCGCGAAGCCCGGCTGCGAGTACTGGACCCCTACCTGCAGCGGCGCGACTGGTGGTGGATCGGCACCGAGCGCCGGGTGAACAACTGGAACCCGTGGATCTGCGGCAACGTGGCGCTGGCCGCGCTGCGGTTGCTCGACGGACCCGAAGAGGCGGACCTGCGCGCCCGGATCGTGGCCCAGACGATCGCCGACGCCGACAACTTCGTGGACTCGCTGCCGGCCGATGGCGCCGTCGATGAGGGCGCCTCGTACTGGTGGGAGGGCGTCGGCCGGCTGCTGGAGATGCTCGACGTACTGCACCACGCCACCGGAGGCGAGCTCGACCCAGGTGCGATCCCGGCCGTCGGAGCCGCACTGGCCTATCTGCACCGGATGCACCTGGGGCGGGGCTGGTACGTCGGGGTTGCCGACAGCGCGGCCCGCGCCTACCCCGGGGTCCCCTGGAACGTGCCCTACCGCTGGGCGGTGCGCCTCGGCGACGACCGGGCCCGGGACCACGCCGCCGCCCAGGTCCGCCCCGGGGAGCCGCTGATCACGGTGCACCGGCGACCGACCAGTTCGCTGGGCCGGATCCTGCACACAATCACCGACACCGCCTTCGCCGCCGCCGCCGGGGGTGCTGAAGCTTCCCCGGAACCCGCGGTGTGGCTGCCCTCGGTCCAGATGCTGGTGCGTCATGGCCCCGCCCAGCGGGAGCGGCGCCTGAGCCTGACGATCAAGGGCGGGCACAACGGGGAGAACCACAACCACAACGACATCGGCGCCGTGACGGTGGCCCTGAACGGGGTGCCTGTGGTGGTCGATGCCGGACGGCCCACCTACACCCGGCAGACGTTCGGACCGGACCGGTACCAGTTGTGGCCCATGCAGAGCCAGTGGCACAGCGTGCCACTGATCCGCGGCAGTGGACAACGGGACGGGGAGCGGTACCGGGCGCGGAGCGTCTCGGTGCTTCCCGACGACGAGGCGCCCCGGGGCATGGAACTGGACCTGGCCGCGGCGTACCCGCGCGAGGATGTGCGCACCTGGGTGCGCCGGGCGGAACTGGGCGACGGCGAGGTGCGGGTGAGCGATTCCTGGCACCTGGACGCCCCGGACGGTGAGACCGGACCCACCCGAGTGCACTGGATCCTGGCCGGGTCGGTGCGGCTCGTCGAACCCGGGCGCGCCACGGTGACGCCCGTGCAGGGCGAGGATGCTCTCGAACTCACCTGGGATCCGGACCTGCCCGCCGGCCTGGAGGTGCAGGAACTCGACGACCCGATGCTGACCGAGGTCTGGGGGGACCGACTGACCCGGTTGTTCATCGAAGTGGACACCGGCACCACCGGCTCCACGACCATGGTGATCCGCTGACGGGCAGCTACTGCGGGTGAGTTAGCGGCCGCGCTTGGCCGCAGCCGGGACGACGTCGGCGGGTGCGGATGTGGTCTTGCGGCGCCCGGCGCGGGCCTTGGCCTCGGACTGCCTCTGCTTCTTGGTGGCCGCGAAGGAACAGATCGGGCACATGGCCAGATCGTGGCGCTGCGCCGGGCAGTACTCCCGGCCGAAGTAGATGATCTGCAGGTGACGGCGGTTCCAGGTGTCCTTGGGGAAGGCCCGCTTGAGGTCGGCCTCCACCTTCTCCACCGTGGTGCCGGTGGACAGCCCCCAGCGGCGGGCCAGGCGGAAGATGTGGGTGTCCACCGGGAAGGCCGGGATGTCGAACCCCTGAGCCATCACCACACTCGCGGTCTTGTGCCCCACCCCGGCCAGGGACTCCAGGAACTCCCAGTCCGGGATCACCTCGCCCCCGGCGTCCATGATCTGCCCGGCCGCGGTCCAGAGGTTGCGCGCCTTGGTGGGTGCCAGGCCGATCTCACGGATCAGTTCCCGGATCCGTTCCGCACCCAGGGCATGCATCTGCTCCGGTGTGGAAGCCTCCGCGAACAGAACCGGGGTGACCTCATTGACCTTCTTGTCAGTGGTCTGGGCGGACAGGGCCACCGCCACCAGCAGGGTGTAGGCGTCGGTGTGGTCCAACGCCGGCACCGGTTCCGGGTAGAGGTCTTCCAGGATCTCGCTGATCCGCTCCACCTTCTCCGCTCGTCGCACCCGACCAACCTACCCGTGCGAGCGCCCACTCGCGGCGCGGTCGATCACCAACGCCACCTGCACCCGGTTGGCTGCGTCGAGCTTGGTCATCGCGTTGGTCAGGTGCGTCTTGACGGTGGCCTCGCTGAGGTAATTCTGGCGAGCGATCTGGGCGTTGGTCAGACCGGCGGCAACCGCAGTGGTAATGGCCTGCTCCCGGTCCGTGAGCCGTTCCACCCGCTCCCTGGCCTCCCGGCGTTTCTGACCGGAGGTGTCGGCCTGGACGTGGGCCATCACCGTACGAGCCGCTCGCGGGGACAACGCTCCGTCGCCGGCGGCCACCGAGCGGATCGCGGTGATGATCTCGGCCGGGTCGGCATCCTTGGCCAGAAAGCCGTGGGCCCCGGCGTGCACGGCCTCCAGGATCACGTCCTCGCTGTCGAAGGAAGTCAGCGCGATTACCCCCGGCGGGTCCGGCAGGGCCATCACCGACCGGGTCGCTTCCACCCCGCTGACGCGCTGCATCCGCAGGTCCATCACAACCACGTCGGGATGATGCTTGTGCACCGCGGGTATGACCTCATCGCCGTCGCCGACATCGGCGACCACGGAAAGATCGGCCTGCTCGATGATGGTGCGAAGTAGTTGACGCACCATCGCGTCATCATCCACCACGAGTACCCGGATCATTCAGCCGAGTCTAGAACCGGCCTCCGACACCGCCCAGCGGCAACGACGCGGCAGCCGCGCCCCGCCACACTCGGCGCGCCGGCAGAACTTCTCTCGCCCGCCCGGGCTGCCCGCGCACACGTCGGGCGGGGCGCTACCCCGAGGTGGTCGCCACCCAGGGCAACCCTGCGTGCAGGAGGTACGTGTCGCCGTCGACTCCTGCCTGAAAGGTTCCCCCGAGCATGTGCACCCGTTCGGCAATCCCGCGCAGCCCGGATCCGCTTGAGCCCGGCGCCGGCCCCGGCTCACTGCCGGGAGGCCCGACGGCGGCGGCTGCCGATCCGACCCGCCCTGGCGCGCCCCTCCAAGACCCGGACCCGCCGGTCTCCTGTGGGAGCAGGCGGTTGGTCACCGTGACCTGGACGCCCCGCCCGGGAGCGGCACGCAGGTCCAGTTGTACCGGTGCGGTGGGGGCGTGCTTGACCGCGTTCGTCAGGCCCTCCTGCACGATCCGGTAGACCGCTCGGGTCAGCGCCGGCGGGGCCGATTCCGCTCCGGAGACCATGATCATCGGGGTAATGTCCGCTCCGGCGCTGCGGGCATCGTCCACCAGCCCGGGCAGGTCATCGAGCGTGGGGGCGCCTGCGCCGAGGTGGTCCGAGGCCGCGGAGTCGCGCAACGTGCTGATCAACGTGCGCATCTCCTCCAGCGCTCTGTGCGCGGCCGAACGCATCGAACGGGCCGCCCCGGGCACGTCGGTGCCGGGATCGGCGGCGGTGACTTCCAGCGCCGAGGCGTGCAGGGATACCAGGGACAGGTGATGCGCGACGGTGTCGTGCATCTCCCGGGCGATCAGGTCGCGCTCCTCCTGACGGGACAGTTCCGTGCGCAACTGATGCGCGGCGCGCTCGTGCGCCCGCTCGGCCTGCCGGGCGGCACGGGCGCTCGCGCGATAGCGGCGTGCCATCCCGATCGCGACCGTCAACCCCACGCCCAGCACCACCAGGGCGACATAGCCCACCGGGTTCATCTGCACCGTCTCCCCGGACACCTCATCGACGAAGACGAACATCGCGTCGACACCCCGGGCGTGGTCCCGCCAGGCCCCGATGCTGAGGGCAGCGGCGACCGCTGCGGTGGCGATGGCCACGTTCCGCCAGCGCTGGGTGATGTAGACCCACACCAGCGCACACATCGCCCCGATGGGTCCCACGGGAAACACCGCGAACAGCGCCGCACTCACCAGGCACACCACGAACGCGTGCTGGATGCGCCAGGCCAGCGCAACCGCTGCGCCGCCCCCCACGAGTACCCATACCAGCCACCACAGCACCGCCGAGTCCAGGTCCGGCATCCCACCGGTGGCGAAGGTGGCATCCAACAGGGTTCCGATGAACGCGAGAGTCACCGCGATCGCGGTTCCGGCCCAGCCCACTATCCGCCTGTTCGTGGTGACCGGCTCGGGAGGCGGCGGGGCACGCTCGGGCAGCGGGCGATCCGGGCCGGGGCTGGTCATGTCACGCATCGTAGGCATCACCACCCACAACGGACGTCATCCGGTTGGCCATGGTTACCACCGCCCGGCTACGACTTTCGGCTGGCTGGGTGCATCGGATCGGACGAAGCGCTGAAGGGGTCCGGGCGGACAGGCTCGATGACGTACTGCAGGTTCGCCATCTGAGAACAGGAGCATCATGAGTCAACATCCACAGGGTCCGCCGCCGGGAACACCTACCGGTCCACCGCACGGTGCCGCGGCACCGCACGCCCCTTACCCCGGCCCGGCACAGCCGGAGCCCCCCGCACCTCCCAAACAGAACTGGTTCGCCCGGCACAAGATCCTCACCGGGTTTCTCGCTGTCCTCGCGTTCGTCGCGGTCATTGGCATCGCCACCTCCGGGGATGGGGACGAGGGCACCAGCGCCGCACCCGGTCAGTCCGCGGAGACGAACGCCGATGCCGCGCAGCAGGACGATGAGCCGGCCGAGGCGCCCGGGATCGGTGAGAACGTATCCGATGGGGACTTCGAGTTCGTGGTCACCGAGATCGAGACCGGCGTGGGCCGGATCGGGTCGGAGTTCCTGAACGAGCAGCCCCAGGGTCAGTTCGTGCTGGTCTACCTCGAGGTAACCAACACCGGCAGTGCCGCCGAGACCTTCTGGACGTCCGAGCAGGGCCTGGTCGACATCGAGGGACGCACCCATTCCGCCGACGATTCCGCCGCTCTTCTCCTCGACGACGGCGAGTTCCTGCTGACCGAGATCAACCCGGGCAACACGGCCCGGACCACACTGGTTTTCGATGTCCCGGCAGACGCCGAACCGGCCGCGGTGGAACTCCACGGCTCGATGTTCTCCCGGGGGGTGACGGTGAACCTGCAGTAACCGCCACACGGGAGAACCGGGGGGCGTGGCCCCGGGCACCGATCCGGTGTCCGGGGCCACGGGCCGTGCGGCCCGGGTTCGATGACAACGGTCCACGCGATCTGTCCGGAGGTCGTTGTCTCACGCCTCAGGGGTGCGGCGGCCGCGCCGCCGGGCCCACACCAGCACCGGAATCAACATCAGGGATAACACCCCGCCGGCCAGGGACAGCGTGGCGAAGTCTGTCGCCGCGACCACCACACCGGACATTGCACCACCACCGGCGCCGGCCAGAGCGATCAGGACGTCGATAGTGCCCTGGGTACGCGGGCGGTTCTGTGGAACGGTGGCATCGACCACCAGTGCCGTTCCGGCGATCACCCCGAAGTTCCAGCCCAGGCCGAGCAGAGCGAGAGCCAGGATGAGCCAGAACAGGGAGTCCGCGGGCGCCAGCGCGGCGGTGAGCCCGGCCAGCAGCAGCGTGATTCCCGAAGCGATCGCCATCGGGGTGCGACCGACCTTGTCCACCAGCACCCCGGTGATCAGGGACGGCAGGTACATGGCACCGACATGGATGCCGATCACCAGCCCCACCGCAGCCAGGTCGTGGTGGTGGGCCCGCATGTGCACCGGCGTCATCGTCATGATCGCCACCATCGCGATCTGACTGAGCACCATCACGGTGGCACCCACGTACGCCCCCGCACCCGCCCTGGGCACCGGCTCGGCCGTGTCCGGACCCGCAGGACCGGATGCTCGTCCGGGTGCTTCCGCCGTCCCGACACCCTCCGCCGCCCGCGCGTCGCGGCGACGCGCCAGCAGGTACGGGTCCGGCCGCAGGAACACCATCAAGGTTGCCCCGGCCGCCAGGTAGGCCACGCCGGCGAGCAGGAACGGGCCGGCCAGCGGCGGAATCGCCAGGGTCGTGGCCAGGACACCCAACGGTTCCACCAGGTTCGGCCCGGCCACCGCACCCAGGGTGGTGGCCACCATCGCGATACTGATTGCCGCGCCCCGCCGCGCCGGGAGGGCCAGATCCGTCCCGGCGTACCGGGCCTGCAGGTTGGTCGCGGTGCCGGCGCCGTAGACGAACAAGGACACGAACAGCAAGGGCACATTGCCGGTGACCGCCGCGCCAACCACACCGAGCGAACCGATGCCCCCGGCCCCGAACCCGATCCCGAGACCCACCCGCCTTCCCCACCGGTGGGTGAACCGCCCCACCAGGTAGGCCGCGAGCGCCGACCCGAGGGTGAACAGACCCACGGGGAGCCCTTCCAGCCCGTCGCGGCTGAGCATCTCCTGGGCCAGCAGCGCGCCCACGGTGATCCCGGCGGCCAGACCCGCCCCGCCCAGGACCTGGCTGACCACCACCACGGTCAGGGTGCGCTTCTGGACCCGGACGCGGGTCGACTCGTCAAGGCCCATAGCCGGGGCCGGGCCCACCGCTCGCTCGCCACGGTTCGTGGTCACGCCGCGCCGCCTGCCTGCTCAGTCCTGGTGGTAGCGGCGCTGCAGATCGCGAACCTCCTCGGCGAACTCCTCGACCGGGCCCTCCGCACGTATTCCGGGGGCCACCTGAGCGATAGGCAACGGTGCCACCGGCGCGGGCGCCGCCCCAAGTTCACCCCGCCAGCCCCGCAACTGATCGGAGGAGGTGGCGTAGACGATCCGGCCCAGACCTGCCCATGCGTGCGCGGCCGCACACATCGGGCAGTGCTCACCGGATGTGTACACGGTCGCCGCCGATCGCTGCTTGGGCCCCAGATGCTCCACGGCCCACCGGGCGATCGAGAACTCCGGGTGCCGGGTGCGATCACCCTCGGCGTCCCGGTTGTGGTCCTCGAACAACACGGTGCCCTGCGATCCCACCAGCACCGACCCGAAGGGCGAGTTCCCGCCGTCCAGGGCCGCGCGTGCCAGTTGCACGCATCGGCGCAGGTGCGCTCGATCCACGTCAGTGACCATGGCGCCATCCTGACCGATGCCGTCCCGATTACGGCGGAAGCCACGGCGAGTGGCCGGATGCGAGCCACGTCTCGGGCACCACACCGCCTCGACGCACTCACGTCGAGGCGTGGTGGGTCGAGGGTGTGGTCCGCACCGGTGCCGACGGCGAGGCCTGGGCGCAGGGGCGGCGCCTCGGCGCCGGGTCGCCCAGGGCCTGCTGCAGGTCCGCGATGAGATCGACCGGGTCCTCCAGCCCGACGGAGATCCGCAGCACGTCCGGATGGGGACGCGCCTCCGGTGCCACCGGGCGGTGGGTCAGGGCCGCCGGGTGCTGGATGAGGGAGTCCACGCCACCCAGGGAGACCGCGTGCCCGATCAGCCGGCACCGCCCGGCCACCCGCACCGCTGCCTCGAAGCCGCCGTGTACTTGCACCGCCAGCATCGCCCCGGGCCCCGACATCTGCGTGCCGACCAGTCCCATCGGATCCTGACCGGGCAGCCCGGGGTAATACACCCGGGCGACGCCAGGATGTTCAACCAGGACCCTGGCCACCTGGCGGGCACCCTCCTGCTGGGCCCGGACCCGCACCGGAAGCGTCTGCAGACCGCGGTGCAGTTGATACCCGGCCAGCGGGTGCAACAGGCCACCGGTCAGGGCCCGCACCGCCCGGAGCCTGCGGGCCCAGTGGGCATCGGTGGCGATCACACCGCCCACGATGTCGCCGTGGCCACCGAGGTATTTGGTGGCCGAGTGCAGCACCAGTCGCGCCCCCTGCGCGACCGGAGTCTGCAAGACCGGGCTGGCGAACGTGTTGTCGACCAGCACCGGCACCTCCCCGGCCTGGGCAACAACGGCGGCGATGTCCAGCAGCTCCAGGGTGGGGTTGGCCGGAGTCTCGATGATCACCAGGCCGGTGTCGGGCCGCAGCGCAGGCGCAATGCCGTCCGCCCGCGCCCAGGTCACCTCCGTACCCAACAGACCGGTGGCCAGCACGTGGTCACTTCCCCCGTAGAGCGGACGTACCGCGACCACGTGCGGGGTACCGGCCTGCACGGCGGCCAACAGGGCCGCGGACAAAGCCGCCATGCCGGAGGCGTAGGCGACGGCCTCCTCGGCACGTTCCATCGTGGCCAGGGCGTCCTCGAACCGGGCCACGGTGGGATTCCAGAGCCGGGAGTAGACCATCGAGCCGCCCGGCTGTGGACGCCCGCCACCGGCGAGCACCTCATAGGACTCCCCACCCGATTCCACATCGGTGATCTGGTAGGTGCTGGACAGGTCGATCGGCGGAACGTGCGCCTGGCCGAGGTTCTCCCGGCCGGCGTGCACAGCGTTGGTGTCGGGTCCAAGGGTGTTCGGGCGCGACATGGTTTCCTCCTTGCAGACGGCGTCGTCCGTCAGGTCCGTAGGGTGAACGGGTCCTCCCAGCGTGTCACACGGTGGTTGGGAACAACCCTCTTCGGAGAGCCAGGCACTTAGGATCGGGACATATGTCCACGGTGATCCTGGTCCGGCACGGTCGTAGCACCGCGAACGCCGACGGCGTGTTGGCCGGCCGCACGCCCGGTATCGAACTCGATGAGACCGGGCGGGAACAGGCCGAGCGCACCGGACAGCGCCTCGGCGCCGTGCCCTTGGTGGGCGTCGTCTCAAGCCCGCTGGAGCGCTGCCGACAGACCGCGAACGCGATCCTGGCTCACCAAACCGGCTCCCCGACGGCACCGACCGAGACCGCTCTGACCGAGTGTGACTACGGCGATTGGCAGGGCCGCAAGATCGCCGACCTGGCCAAGGAGGACCTGTGGACGGTAGTCCAACGACACCCTTCGGCCGCGGTGTTCCCCGGCGGTGAGTCCCTGGCTGCGATGCAGGCACGGGCGGTTGCGGCGGTGCGACGTCATCACGCCGGGTTCCAGGCCACGCACGGGTCCGCGGCGGTATGGGCGGTGGTCAGTCATGGCGACCTCATCAAGTCGATCCTGGCCGACGCCCTCGGTCTGCACCTCGACCTGTTCCAACGCATCCACGTCCATCCGGCATCGGTGTCGATCGTGCGGTACACGACCACCAGCCCCGAGGTGGTCGCCATGAACACCGACGCGGGAGACCTATCGTGGCTGCGCGAGCAGGCAAGCGAAGCCCCGGTCGGTGGGGGAGCGGGGCCCGGGCACGCACGTGCCTGCGGCGACTCCTAACATGGAGAGGTGTCCCGCATCGTCCATAGCTTCGACTGGCCCGATCGGTTCGTCGTCGGCACGCTCGGTCAGCCCGGCTCACGTACCTTCTACCTGCAGGCCCGCACCAAGGCCGAGATCGTCAGCGTCGCCTTGGAGAAGGAGCAGTCGGCGGCGCTCGCCGAGCAGATCGACAAACTCCTCGATCAACTGATGTCCCACCCGGACAACCCCTTCAGCGTTCCGGAGTCACCACCGGAACGACTTCTCGACGACGACCCGCTGGATCAGCCCGTGCAGGAGCAGTTCCGGGTAGGTGCGCTGACGCTGGGCTGGGACGCCTCGACCTCCCAGATCGTCATCGAGGCCCTCGCGGCCCCCGAGGTCGATCCTGAGACGCTCGAGCCGCTCGCGGAACTGGAGGAGTCCCTCGTGGTCCGGATCCCGGTCGGCGCCGCGCGGGCATTCGCCGAACGCGCCCGGGCCGTGGTGGGCGCAGGCCGTCCCCTGTGTCCGCTCTGCCGCCAGCCGGTGGATCCGCACGGCCATGTCTGCGATCTGACCGACGGTTTCCCGTGATTCCCGCCGGCCTTCGAGACGGCGAACTCGTCCTGGAGGGTCGGATCATCCAGGCTTCCAACGCCACCTTCCTCGGTCGGATCGGCACGGTGAAGGTTGTCTACAAGCCGGTGGCCGGCGAACGTCCCCTCTGGGACTTCCCCGGCTCCACCCTGGCCCGCCGGGAGGTAGCGGCCTATCTCGTCTCGGAGTCCTTCGGCTGGGACCTGGTTCCACGGACCTGGCTGCGCGATGGCCCCTTCGGCCCGGGGATGGTTCAGGTGTGGCAACAGCCCGATCCGGCCCAGCAGGCGGTCGACCTGGTCCCCACCGAGGACGTTCCCGTCGAAGGCTGGTGTCACGTCTTCGACGGCCTGGACGCACAGGACCGTCCGGTCTCACTGATCCACGAGGACTCGCCGGTGCTGCGGCGGATGGCCGTGTTCGACATCGTGGTGAACAACGCCGACCGCAAGGGCGGGCACGTGCTGGAGATGACCGATGGGCACCGCTATGGCGTGGACCACGGGCTCACCTTCCACAGCGACAACAAGTTGCGCACGGTCTTGTGGGGGTGGCTGGGCCATGATCTGCACGCCGAGGAGCTGGCGGGCCTGGAGCGCCTCCAGGGCGCTCTGGACACCGACTTGGGCGACCCCCTCGGCGAACTGATCTCCGGTTCCGAGATCGCGGCACTGGTCGAGCGGTGCGACCACCTGCTGCGCCACGCTCGGTTCCCCGCTCCCGCGGGTGAGATGCCCCCAATCCCCTGGCCCCCGTTCTGAAGACCACCGACGGCGCCAGGCGGAGCGATCTCAGCCATGGTCCCGCCGCCCTGCCATCCGGGCAGCCGAACACGGGCGGCCACGAAAGATGGTCTTGCGGCCGGCCCGTGAGGTGCCCCTGCTCAGCTGGCGGCGGCCAGCGCGGGCATCGGCGGGATCGTGCCCTGCAGGATGGCCGCATCGATCGTGGCCTCGGTCTCGGCCTCGTCCAACGACAGCACGATGGAGATCTCCGCCACCAGCGGGATCAGGGCGTCGCGCAGGAGGTTCTTCTCACCGAACGACAGACCCTTGCCGTCAAGGCGACGACTGAGGTCGCGGACCAGCCCGGCGATCGTGCGGATGTCGCCGCTACGGAACCGGTCGGTGTTGGCCTTGATGCGCCGGGACCAGTTCGAGGGCTCTTCCTCGCTCGGAGCCGCCAGCACGTCGAAGATCTCCCGCAGATCCTCGATGCCGAGCACCGGACGAAGGCCGGTCTCCTCAGCCCGCTCCTCGGGAACCTCGACGACGAGGTCGGTTCCGGACACCTGCAACTTCAGGTAACGGATGCGCGTGCCCCGTAGGGTGCGCGTGGTGGTCTTCGTGATGGTCGCCGGTCCGTGGTGGGGGTGGACGATGACCTGACCCTTGGTGAAATTCAATGCGTGACCCTTCGACGAACGAGCGCCACACTCGACCGCTTGGGTCGGCTCTTTGGGGCCCACCGGCGGTCGTCTCGAGACCCACCATCGGTGGGTGATGACACAGCGGAACTTACACCCCTATGGAGGAACGTACGCGACCGCTGCGAGCCAGCCTTTCTATTCTCTCATGGAATGTATCGATTTTCCTGACGACTTGATCACTATTTGGCGGCGCGGACCGGATTAGTTCCCAATCGCGAGGTGCCAGATGGTAATGCCGGTGGGTAGGAGGCGGTCCATCCGGGAGTACCGGACGCCGCGGAGGCAAGTGCCGAACCTGCACGTCGCCGCCGTGGCGGCGGCGACGTCGACGCCGCGAATTCGCCCCGGGAGGATCGTCGTGGCCGATTCCACCGGGCATAGGAAGAATCTGTGCCCGAACGGTCCCGAAATGCCGCCATGAATCATGGCCGGCCATTTCGGCAGCCAGGCAACTGCGCTCCTATCGGGGCAGCGCCGTATTGATCGCTCGGCGCATCTCGTCCACCCGGTCCACCTCGGTGGGCCAGGCCGATTCCACCAGCCACGTCACACCGGCATCGGCGCACTCCTGTGCCGGCACGCCTTCGGCCCAGAGGGCGACCACGTCCCAGTCGCCGTCCTGGTCCGCCGCAGGCGGCACCTGGTCGAGGTAGGCGACCAATTCCTGGGGTGTGGGCAACGACTCGGCCGCCTCGGCCGCCGTCGGGGAGTGGGCATGTTTGCTGGCATGTTCATCCTCGTCGCAGCAATGGTGGGCGTAGTTCTGCTAGGGAGGACTGCCGGTGAGGCCTGGCGGATTGATCCCACGCAGCAGGCCACGAGACGCCCCGTCGACTGACGCCAGGGTGCGTCGACGGCGCGTTGCTACGAGCACCGGGGCCTGATCTCGCCCGAGATGGCAACCAGCGCAGCGACAGCACCTTTCGTGCACCCTTGGTCGTCCGGGCCATCTCCGGAATCGCGAGTCCCGGATCGACGACCCGGAGCCTGCCACCTGTGCGCGAGGGGGGAGTTGAACCCCCACGTCCTCTCGGACACACGGACCTGAACCGTGCGCGTCTGCCTATTCCGCCACTCGCGCTTGACTGCTGAACATCCCCACCGTGGTGGGCGATGTTCAGCCCGGTTAGGTTAGCACGCGGGCCCGGTTCGAACCGCATCCGCCAGCGCCCGCGTGATGCACACCACTGCAGCCTCATGCGGCGGGTTCACCCTTGCCTGCGGCCCGTTTCGGGCGCGGCATCGCCCCACCGGGGGCTCGAGACGTTTACGATCAGACAGACTAGGTGTATCCGATGACGTTGCGCGCCCCCGCCCGTGCGGGGCACCCGCCGCGTCCGAGCGCAGGGAGGAGGTGCCGCGATGGGTGTTCTGGACCGTTTCGAGAAGGGCGTGGAACGCGCTGTGAACAGCGTCTTCTCCAAGGCCTTCCGATCCGACCTCAAGCCGGTGGAGATCGCCAGCGCCATCCGACGGGACATGGACGACCGCACCGCTGCCCTCTCCCGGGGCCGCACCGTGGTGCCCAACACCTTCACCGTCGAGCTGTCCGAGAAGGACTTCGGGCAGGTCCAGGACTGGGGCGAGGAGGCGATGGCCCAGGAGATGGTCGAGTCCGCAACCGAGCACGCCCGGAGCCAGAACTACGTGTTCGTGGGCCCGGTGGATGTCACCTTCGCCCCGGCCGAGGACCTCGAAGCCGGCCGGTTCCGGGTGCATTCCTCCTCCCGCCGCGGCGCCGTCGCCCCAGCCACCACCCCGAACGCCGCCAGCCGCCACCCGATCCTGGACCTCGACGGCCAGCGCTACCTGTTGACCGGACCGGTCACCGTGATCGGGCGGGGCAGCGAGGCCGACATCATCGTCGACGACGCCGGCGTCTCGCGCCGCCACCTGGAGATCCGGATCACGTCCGACGGCGTGATCGCGAGCGACCTGGGCTCGACCAACGGTAGTTACGTCGAGGGGCACCGGGTGGATGCGGCCACCCTGGTGGACGGCAACACCCTGACGATCGGCCGCACCCGGATCCTGTTCTGGTCCGGCACCGACTCCGACCAGTGAGCCCGGCTGGATGAGCGAACTCGTCGTTACGGTGCTGCGCCTGGGCTTTCTCGTGCTGCTCTGGTTGCTGGTGCTCTCCGCTATCGGAGTACTGCGTCGCGACATCTTCGGCACGCGTGTGTTGGCCCGGGACTCGGTGCATCCCCGGGGTGGCCCGAGTCCGCCCCGGCCGGCGGCACCGGGGCGGCGCGGGCGCGGCACGCCCACGCGGTTACGGGTCACCGGCGGGCCCCTGAACGGCACCACCCTGACCCTGGGGGAGTCGGCGGTGCTGATCGGACGCTCACCCGGGTGCACCCTGGTGCTCGACGACGACTACTCCTCCAACCGGCACGCCCGGATCTTCCCCTCCGAGGGCCGCTGGTACGTGGAGGACCTGGGGTCGACCAACGGCACCTACCTGGGCGCCCAGCCCATCGCCGAACCGGTACCGGTGGGGATCGGGCAGCCAATCCGGATCGGGCAGACCGTCATCGAGTTGCACCGGTAGGCGCGGAATGACTGTTTCGCTTCGCTACGTGGCCCGCTCGGATGTGGGCCTGGTCCGCGACGTCAATCAGGACTCCGGCTATGCCGGCCCGGACCTGTTGGTCCTCGCCGACGGGATGGGTGGGGCCGCGGGCGGTGACATCGCCTCCTCGGTGGCGGTCGCCCATCTGGCCCCCCTGGACGGAGAGTCCCATCGCAGCGAGGACCTGCTGGACCGGTTGCGCACCGCGCTGGGCAACGCGCACCGGGACCTGGTCGCCTACTCTGCTGAGCAGGCCGACCTGCAGGGCCTGGGCACCACGGTGATCGCGTTGCTGCGCTCCGGGACCCGTCTGGGGATGGTGCACATCGGGGACTCACGCGCCTACCTGTTGCGTGATGAGCACCTGACCCAGGTCACCACCGACCACACCTACGTGCAGCACCTGATCGACACCGGCGAGCTGACCGAGGCCGAGGCCGAGGCGCACCCCCAGCGTTCGGCGCTGCTGCGGGTGCTGGGCGATGGTGAGGCCGCGCCGGTGGTGGATGAGTCGATCCGGGAGGCCCGCGCCGGGGACCGCTGGTTGCTGTGCTCCGACGGGCTGTCCGGGATGGTCTCGGCCGAGACCATCGAGCGCATCCTGATCGAGACCGCGGACCTGGACGCCTGCGCCGACGAACTGGTGAACCTGGCCCTGCGCGCCGGCGGCTCGGACAACATCACCGTGGTGGTCGCCGATGTGGTCGAGACCAAGGACCTGCCCGACACCTCCCCCCAGGTGGTCGGGGCCGCGGCCACCGACCGGGCTCGGCCCACCCGGGGCGGGGGCGGCGCTTCCAGCCGGGCCGCCGCACTGACCCGGCCGGTCGGGACCGACGACGACGCCACCGCCCGGCCCGTGCGTCGCCGTCGGCGCGTCCTCACCTGGGCGATCGCCGCCGTCGTCGTCCTCGGCCTGCTGGCCGGGCTCGGCACCCTGGGGTACCGCTGGACCCAGACCCAGTACTACGTGGGAGCGAACAACCACCACGTGGCCATCTACCAGGGCATTCCCCAGCGCATCGGACCGCTGCAGTTGTCCTCGGTGCACGAGAACACCGAGATCGCCCTGGCCGATCTGCCCGGTTTTGTGCGCAACCGGGTGGAGCGGACCATGGCCACCAACTCACTGCCCGCGGCCGAGGCGATCGTGGCCGACCTGCGTACCCAGGCCAGACCGGCCGATTCCGATGAGGACGACGAGGACGGCGCAGATCCCGGCAACGGCAACGGGGAGACCGACCCCGGTGACGAGGGGAGCTCCGACGACACCACCGAGGACCCCGAGGACGATGAGGACGCCGCTCCCGAGCAACTCGATGCGAGCGGTCCCTGATGGCTACCGTCGCACCCCAGCCGATCGGCACCGGCCGCTGGTCCGAGGCCGGACTGTTGCTGCTGGCCGTCGCTCTGGGCGTGAGCGGCTACCTACTGGTCGGTTTGAACATCGAGGGTGCGGTGCCCTCGGAACTGCTCCCGATGGGGGGCACCCTGGCCGGTATCGCGTTGGTGGCCCACCTGGTGCTGCGCTGGCGGGCCCCCTACGCCGACCCGGTGCTGCTGCCCCTGGCCCTGGGCCTGAACGGGGTGGGCCTGGCGATGATCTACCGGATCGACTACGCCACCGGTGACGCCGCCGGCCCGCGTCAACTCATCTGGACCGCGCTGGGGGCCGCGTTGGCGGTCACCATCGTGATCGCGCTGCGCGACCACCGGCAACTGCGCCGGTTCACCTACACCTCGCTCGTGGTCAGCCTGCTGCTTCTGCTGCTGCCGATGATCCCGGGGCTGGGCCAGGAGATCAACGGGGCACAACTGTGGATCCGTATCGCCGGCTTCTCCTTCCAGCCCGCCGAGATCGCCAAGATCACCCTGGCGATCTTTTTCGCCGGCTACCTGGTGGCCCACCGGGACGTACTGACCCTCGCCGGCCCGAAGATCCTGGGGCTGCAACTGCCCCGAGTGGGGGACATGGGACCGATCCTGCTGGCCTGGATCGCCAGCGTGGCGGTACTGGTGTTCCAGCGGGACCTGGGCACCTCGTTGCTGTTCTTCGGGCTGTTCGTGGCGATGCTGTACGTGGCCACCGACCGGTTCAGTTGGATCGTGATCGGCCTGGGCATGTTCGCGCTCGGGGTTCTCGTGGCGGTGAATACCTTCGGGCACGTGGCGGCCCGGTTCGATGTGTGGCTGAACGCCCTGGACCCGGCGGTGTACAACCGGCATCCGGGTGGCTCGGGGCAGGTGGTGCAGGGCCTGTTCGGGCTCGCCTCGGGCGGGCTGATGGGCACCGGCTGGGGAGAGGGCTACCCGGATCTGGTGCCCTACTCCAACTCCGACTTCATCATCGCCAGCCTCGGTGAGGAACTGGGCCTGACCGGATTGCTGGCAATCCTGCTGTGCTACCTGGTCCTGGTACAGCGGGCGTTGCGCACCTCGATCGGGGTGCGCGACGGGTTCGGCAAACTGCTCGCCTCCGGTCTCGGGTTCGCGATCGCCTTCCAGTGCTTCGTGGTGGTGGGCGGGGTGACCCGGCTGATCCCGCTGACCGGCCTGACCATGCCGTTCCTGGCCGCCGGGGGGTCGGCGATGATCGCCAACTGGATCGTGCTGGGCCTGCTGCTGCGTATCTCCGACGGCGCCCGCCGCCCGGCCGCGGTGGACCGTGAAGTCTCCGACGAGACGGTGCTGGCGATGATGCCGAACAGCGCCGGGACCGCGGGCCCTGATCGCACAGCAGGTGCGCCCCGCGGGACGAGCGCACGCGACCCCGGCGTTGGGGCCGACGACGGCGATGATCACCCCACCGAGGTGGTGCAGCGACCATGAACACCCCGCTGCGACGCCTCTCGGTGGTGGTCCTAGTGATGTTCCTGGCCCTGATGGGCGGGGCCACCTGGGTGCAGTACGGCCAGGCCGGTGACCTCAACGACGACCCCCGCAACGTGCGCACCGTGTACCGGGACTACGGGCGCGACCGCGGCCCGATCGTGGTGGCCGGCAACGAGGTGGCCCACTCCACCCCGGTGGACACCCCCTTCGGGTTCCAACGCGTCTACTCCGACGGGCCGCTGTACGCCCACGCCACCGGCTACTTCTCGATGTTTCAGATGACCGGGATCGAACGGGCCTCCTCCTCGGTGCTGTCGGGCACCGACGACTCCCTGCTCTGGTCCCGGATCCGGTCCCTGTTCACCGGTAGCCAGCAGCAGGGCGGCTCGGTGGAACTCACCCTGGATCCCGCCGCGCAGGAGGCCGCGCGCGACGCCCTGGGCGACCAGCAGGGCGCGGTGGTGGCCCTGGACCCGCGAACCGGGGCGATCCTGGCGATGGTCTCCACGCCCAGTTTCGACCCGAACGACCTGGCCGTGCACTCCTCTGCGCAGGTGAACGAGACCTACAACGAACTGGTCGCCGATGAGGCGAACCCACTGATCAACCGGGCCATCGGCGGTGGCCTGTACGCCCCCGGGTCGGTGTTCAAACTGGTCGATGCCGCGATGTTGCTGGAGTCGGGGGAGTACGACCCGGACAGCCAGGTCCCGGCCCCGGCGGAACTGGAACTGCCGCAGACCTCCCACGTGATCCGCAACCCCGGCGGTGGGCCGTGCACCGCCGAGGACACCGTCACCCTCACCTACGCCCTGCAGCAGAGTTGCAACACCCCGTTCTCGGCGCTGGCGATGGAGTTCGGTGAGGACGCGCTGGCGGAGCAGGCCGAGGCGTTCGGGTTCGGCCGGGACCTGGATATCCCCATGGGCGTGACACCGTCGCGGTTCCCCGACGGTATGGACCAGGCCCAGCTCGCGATGAGCGCGATCGGCCAGTACGACGTGCGGGTCAGTCCACTGCAGATGGCGATGGTCTCCGCGGCGATCGCGAACGACGGCGTGCTGATGACCCCGCACCTGATCGGCACCGAACGGGGCCCGAACCTGCAGGTGACCTCGAGCACCGAACCGGAGGAGTTCTCCCGGCCCATCTCGGCCTCCACCGCCGCTGACCTACGGGAGATGATGCTCTCCGTCGTCGAGTCCGGCACCGGTACCCCCGCGCAGATCCCGAACGTGGCGGTGGCCGGTAAGACCGGCACCGCCGAGTCCGGCACGGACGCACCCCAGCACGCCTGGTTCACCGCGTTCGCCCCGGCGCAGAATCCGCAGGTGGCGGTAGCCGTGGTGATCGAGCACGGTGGCGCGGACGGTGATGAGGCCTACGGCGGGCGCTCCGCCGGCCCGATCGCCCGTGCCGTGATCCAGGCGGTGGTGGAACAATGATCCCGGCCAAGGGGCTGCGTCTGGGCGACCGGTACGACCTGCGCGAGCGGATCGCCATCGGAGGCATGGGCGAGGTGTGGATCGCCTGGGACGACCACCTGCACCGCAACGTGGCGGCGAAGGTGCTGCGCGGTGAGTTCGTCGGGGAGTCACTGTTCCTGGACCGGTTGCGCGCCGAGGCCCGTAACGCGGCGGGGTTGAGCCACCAGAACATCGCCGCGATGTACGACTACGGCGAGGCCGACGGCTCGGGCTACCTGATCATGGAGTACGTGCCCGGTGAGCCGTTGTCGGAGTTGCTGGCCCGGGAGGGCACCCTGACCCCGGACCAGGTCCTGCCGATCCTGGCCCAGACCGCCCGGGGTCTGCACGCCGCCCACCGCGCCGGCGTGGTGCACCGTGATATCAAACCGGCGAACCTGCTGCTCACGCCGGACGGTTATGTCAAACTCACCGACTTCGGGATCTCCCTGGGATCCAACCAGGCTCCGATGACCGCCGCCGGGATGGTGATGGGCACTGCGCAGTATCTGCCCCCCGAGCAGGCGATGGGTCGTCCGGCCACCGCTGCCGGGGACATCTACGGCCTCGGTGTGGTCGCCTACGAGGTGCTGGTGGGTAGGCGGCCCTTCACTGGCAAGACCCAGGTGGACATCGCCTTCGCGCACGTGAACAAACCGGTGCCGGTGATGCCGGAGGGCATCGATGCCCGGGTCCGCGCGGTGGTGGAGCAGATGCTGGCCAAGGATCCCGAGCAGCGGCCCCGCAGTGCCGCCTCACTGGCGCGGTCCCTGGAGGAACTGGCCCGCTTGCTGCACGTGGACGTCGAACCTCCCGATACCCCCTCCCTGGGGGAGGCGATCCGGACCGCCGCCGCGGCCGGAGCCTCCGACACGGCGCCCGGGAGGGCCGGAACCGCTGTTCCGTCCGACTCCGCCCCCGCCGCGGCCACGAGGTCACCTGAACGGGTCTCGGCCCGACGGCCCCGGCATCTGGGCAGCCCGGCGCACGCGGAGTTCGGCCCCGAGGACCTGCACCACGACGGCCACAGCGAGCAGCACGACCACGGCCCCTCGCCCCGCTGGCTCCCACTGGATGCCGGCGAGCCGGACGCGGACCCGGTCGCCGCCGCGCCGGCCGGGCCGCCGGCCACCTCCCCGACCCCGAAGGCCGCACGCGCCCCGCAGCCCCGTTCGGCCCGGCTGGCGAAGACCCGCCGGGCGCTGCGCCGGGCCGCCGAACGCGGTGAGCGCACGACGCCCCCGCGGCGTCGCCGTCCGGGATCGGCTGGTCACGCCCAGCCACTGATGCTGGCGCTGGGCCTGTCGATCGCCACGGTCACCGTCACGGCCCTGGGCCTGCCGCTGGGTAGGCTGGGCGGGTCGAGCGCGGTAGCGGTTGTGGCTGCGCCGCTCGTGAGTGCCCTTGTGATAGCCACCAGAGTCCCCAGAGCGAAGGAATAGTCAGTGGTAGACGACGTACCGCGCGTGCTCGCCGGCCGCTATGAGGTGGGTGAGCTCATCGGGCGTGGCGGCATGGCCGAGGTGCATATCGGGCGTGACAACCGCCTCGGGCGCACTGTGGCGGTCAAGATCCTACGTGCGGACCTGGCCCGTGACCCCTCCTTCCAGGCCCGGTTCCGCCGCGAGGCACAGTCCGCGGCGTCGCTGAACCACCCGGCGATCGTGTCGGTGTACGACACCGGCGAGCAAGCTGTGCGCAGCGGCGACGAAGCCGAGGTACAGGTGCCGTTCATCGTGATGGAGTACGTCGAGGGTCACACCGTGCGGGACCTGCTGCGGGACGGCTCGGCGTTGCCGATCGAGGAGGCGATCGAGATCACCATGGGGGTACTGACCGCCCTGGAGTACTCCCACCACGCCTCCATCGTGCACCGGGACATCAAGCCGGCGAACGTGATGCTCACCCCAACCGGGGCGGTGAAGGTGATGGACTTCGGCATCGCCCGCGCGATGGCCGATTCCTCCTCGAGCATGACCCAGACCCAGGCGGTGATCGGTACCGCCCAGTACCTCTCCCCCGAACAGGCCCGTGGCGAGGTGGTCGACACCCGCTCGGACCTGTACTCCACCGGGTGCCTGTTGTACGAACTGCTCACCGGCAAACCCCCGTTCGAGGGCGACTCGGCGGTCGCGGTGGCCTACCAGCACGTCAGCGAAGCCCCCCAGCCACCCTCGGTCGTGGCCCCGGACGTACCGGAGGCACTGGACCGGATCGTGATCAAGGCCCTGGCCAAGGATCGGGATACCCGCTACTCCACCGCCGCGGAGTTCCGGTCCGACCTGGAGGCCGCCGCCCGCGACGAGGCGGTCACCGCTCCGGCGATCGGGGCAATGGCCGCCCCGGCCGCAGTGCCGACCCAGGTGCTCACCGGCCCGGGGGCCGCGGGAGTCGGCGCCGTCCAGGAGGAAGCAGGTCCCCTGGACCAGATGGATGGTGCCGAGGAGGACGAACCCCGCTCCAACAAGGCACTGGTCTGGATCCTGGTGATCGTGGCACTCCTGGCCGCTGCCGGGATCGGGTACCTGATCTGGGATCGGGCCAACCAGGAGGAACCAGCGCCGCCGGCCGCCGTCGTCCCGGACCTGGAAGGGATGGATGAGCAGGAGGTGCGGGCCGCGCTGGCCGAGGTCGAGCCGCCCCTGGAGCCGAACTTCGAGTACGAGGCCCACGATGAGATCCCCGAAGGGATCACGATCTCCTGGAGCCCCGACACCGGCGAGGAGATGCCCGAGGGCGAGACGGTCGTCGAGGTGCTGATGTCCTCCGGCCCGGACAGCGGGGAGATCCCGGACGTCTCCGGGCTGACCCAGTCCAGGGCCCGCGACATGTTGGAGGGGGAAGGTTTCGAGAACATCCGGACCGAGACCCGCAACGAACCGCGGGTGGCCGAGGACATCGCGATCGGGACCGACCCGCCCTCCGGGGACACCGTGGGCCTCGACACCGAGATCACCCTGATCCTGGGTACCGGCAACGTGGACCTGGAGGACATGACCGGCGAGTCCATCGAGGCATTCCGGGAACACATCGAGGAACTGAACCTCAGTTACCGGGAGCACGAGCAGGAGGACGACGGCCCGCCCGGGATCATCCTCAGCCAGGACCGCTCGGGCACCGTTCCGCAGAACACCACCGTGGTGGTCTACGTCTCGGTGGAGGCGCCACCGGACCCGACCGTGGCGGTCCCGGATCTGGACGGGATGACCGAGGAGGAGGCGGAGGAGGCGCTCGACGAGGCCGGCTTGGAAGCGGAGTTCGAAAGCCAACCGCACGACGACATCCCCGAGGGGAGCGTCATCTCCTGGGATCCGGACACCGGAACCCAGATCGGGCGTGGTGAGACGGTGGTCGTGCAGATCTCCTCCGGACCGGAGGAGGGCAACGGCAACGGCAACGGCAACGAGGGCAACGGCAACGGCAACGAGGGCAACGGCAACGAGAACGAGGGCAACGACGAGGGCGGCTGACTCGGGTCCTCAACCGAGCAGATGAACGACCTGGCCGGTCCGCCCCCCGCTGGCCGCGGACGCCCGAGCAACCGGGCTAGGCCGTCGCCGGCTCCGGCGCATCCAGGACCAGCGGTGCCAGGCCATGACTACGCCCCACCGCGCCCTCGTCGCCGGTGATCGCCAGCCAGTTCGCCAGCAACCGGTGCCCGCCCTCGGTCAGAACCGACTCGGGGTGGAACTGCACCCCGTGCAGCGGCAGCTCCCGGTGCGCCAGGCCCATGATGATGCCGTTCTCGGTGGCGGCGGTGACCGTCAACTCCTCCGGGACCGTGCCGGTTAGCACGGCCAGGGAGTGGTAGCGGGTGGCGGTGAAGGGGCTGGCCAGCCCGGCGTACACGTCGGTGCCTGCGTGCACCACCGAGGAGGTCTTGCCGTGCATCAGTTCCGGAGAGTGGGCCACCGTTGCGCCGTAGAACTCGGCCAGTGCCTGGTGGCCCAGGCACACCCCGAGCATCGGCACACCGGCCTGTGCACACGCCTCGATCACCGCCAGCGAGGCACCCGCACCGGCCGGGGCACCGGGGCCCGGAGAGACCAGCACGCCGTCGTAGCCGCGCACCGTGCGTGGATCGGAGAGTTCGAAAACGTCGTTGCGCAACACGGTGGTCTGCGCACCGAGTTCCTGCATGTACCCCACGATCGTGTAGACGAAGGAGTCATAGTTGTCTACCACCAGGATCCGGCTCATCCGAGATCTCCCACAGTTTGTTCGTTGATCGCCCACTGGTGCGCGGACATCTGACCCGACTTGCTCACTCCGGCTCCGGAACCGGGAACAACGGCTTCGAGTCCTCGGGGACATAGGGCTCATGACCGGGCACCTGGGCGTACTCCAAGGTCAGGTTCCCCTCGAAGCCGGGGATCTCCACGGTCTCTTCCAGTTCCAGCGACCAACCCAGCCGGATCGCATCGACGTACTCCAGGTAGACCTGCACCGAGTGCTGGGCCAGCACCGAGTCACGCAGTTCCTCGCCGTCGCCGATTGCGGTGATCACGTATGGCGGGGAGTAGGTGTTACCGTCCAGCAGCATCACATTGCCCACGCACCGGATCGAGGTGGTGGCGGTGACCCGGTGGCCCTGGACCGCAATCGCCTCGGCACCACCGGCTCGCAGACCGTTCAGAACCCCCTCGATGTCCTGCTGGTGCACCACCAGATCATCGGGTGCGAAGCCCTCGGGCACCTCGTTGTAGGGCGCATCCCACAGTTCCACCTGCACGCCCGGGCCCTGCAGGTTGATCCGGCCGGCGGCCATCTCCACCTCGGGGCGGCGGGCGGCGTCGGGGTTGCGGGCCTCCTGCAGGCTGATCAGTTCCTCGACCTCGCTACGCAGATCGCTGACCTCCTCGGCCACCTCCTGCATGCGGACGCTCTCATCGCGGACCAGGTCGCTCAGATCCTGGGGCTGGCGGCCGGCGGCCTGGGCGAACAGGCCTGCGTTGGTGGCGAACAGCATGCCGGCCAGCACCCCGACGGCCCCCAGGGCCAACGAGGCGCGCACCGAGCGCAGTCGCGCCTTGCGCCTGTTCTTCGCCATGGGATCAGTCTAGGTGGCCCAGCCTTTAGGATTGCCCTAGACCCGACCACCGACAGGAGCCGTGGGCATGCCCGAGTCCAAACCCCGGAAGAAGCCGGCCTACACCCCGCCACCACCACCGGCAGGGCCGAAGAAGAGTGCGTCCTGGTGGGCCCCGACGATGGTGGCCCTGATGGTGATCGGCCTGATCTGGGTGGTGGTCACCTACCTGAGCGACTCCAGGTTCCCCGTCCCCGGCATCGGCTCGTGGAACCTGGCCGCGGGTTTCGCGGTGATGATGGTGGGATTCCTGATGACCATGCGGTGGCGCTGAGGGCGGGCCTGCTCGCTGCCCCCGGTCGTGCGCGGCCCCTACGCTGCTGAGCCGGCGTAACGCTCGTGCACCGGCGGCGCACATCCCCAGGTGTGCACACACCTGGGGATAATCACACTCGTGTTATTCACAGGTGTGCACACAGGTGTGGATAAATCACATCCATGTGACTTCGCAGGTCAGAGCCACAGGCCCGCGAGAGCGTAGGCGACCACGGTGATCCCGATGAGGGCCGCCGCGATCGCGGCGGCACCGAGGACCGCTCCGGTGGTGCGCCACTTCTTCGGCAGGTACAGGTACAGCACGGTGATCAGCCCGCCCACGATCATCCCGCCCATGTGCGCCTGCCAGGAGATGTTCGGAATGGTGAAGGAGATCACCACGTTGATCCCGATCACCAGCAGGATCTGGCGGTAGTCACCACCAACCCGGCGCAGCAACAGGGCAGCGGCGGCGAACAGGCCGAACACCGCCCCGGAGGCGCCGACGGTTCCCACCCGCCACAGGTCGTAGGGGGTCAGCACCAGTACCGCCACGCTGCCCCCGAACGCGGCGAGCAGATACAGCGCCAGGAACCGCCAGGTCCCCAGGAACCTCTCCAGGAACGGCCCGGTGATCCATAGCGCGTACATGTTCACCGCCAGGTGCAGCACCCCGGCGTGCAGGAACGCGGTGGTCAGCATCCGCCATGGCTCGACCGAACCGGCCAGCGGGGAGAAGATCAGTTCCCGGCGGGCGGCCCCGCCGTCGGCGAAGTCCAGCAGAAACAGCGCGACGCACAGCCCGATCATGGTCAGAGTCACGTACGGGCGGGTGCGCATCCGCCCCCCTAGCCGGGTCCGTTCGGCCGGCGCGGAACGCTCGGCGGCCGCGGCACAGTCCACGCAGTGCACGCCCACCGGAGCCGGCCGCTGGCACTCGGGGCAGGCCGGGCGCCCGCACCGCTGGCAGGTGACGTAACTGACGCGGTCGGGGTGGCGCGGGCAGACCGGGGCTACCCCGGGTTCACCCGAAGACCCCGAGCCGGGCCCACCGAACCCCCCACGGCCACCGCCCGAACCCGGAACGCCCGGGGAACCCGGGCCTGACCCTGGTGGTGGCGCGGGTGGATAAGCGGTCATCCGTCAGTCGATGATCTCGATGCTGTTGAGCACCACGTCCTGGACCGGGCGATCGTTGCGGGGGTCGGTGGAGACCTTCCCGATGGCGTCCACCACGGCGCGGGAGCCGGCATCGGTCACGCGACCGAAGATCGAGTGCTTGCCCTGCAGCCACGGGGTGGGCACGGTGGTGATGAAGAACTGCGAGCCGTTGGTACCCCTGCCCATCTGGACTCCGGCATTGGCCATCGCCAGCACGTAGGGCTCGTTGAAACTGAGTTCGGGGTGGATCTCGTCATCGAACTGGTAACCGGGACCGCCGGTGCCATCACCCAGGGGGTCGCCGGCCTGAATCATGAAATCAGGAATCACCCGGTGAAAGATGGTGCCGTTGTACAACGGTTCGTTGCTCTCCGCGCCGGTGGCGGGGTGGCGCCAGGTGCGCTCACCGGTAGCCAGTCCGGTGAAGTTCTTGACGGTCTTGGGGGCGTGGTTCGGCAGCAGTTCGACGGTGATGTCGCCGGCCGTGGTGTGCAGAATGGCTTCCATGCCCTTATCTTCGCATTGATCGCCGAAGAGAGAATACAGGCTCGTGTGCACAACTCCGCCGCGAGTGCCACACTAGGACCAGTAGCACAGGTACGACACGACCAGAAACTCGCGCGCCGCGCGGGAAAGGAACTGGGGAGCACATGTCGCGAAAAACGAAGAAGCTCGAGAAGGAACTTCGCAGCCGGTCCGAGGATGCCGGAAAGGCCGCGCGCGAGTTCGCTGATCAGGGCAAGGACTGGGCCACACCGAAGGTCGAGGCTGCGATCGACTGGGCCGGTCCACGGGTGGAGAAAGCCTGGAAGGCCGGCGTCACCGCCACCGCCCCCAAGCTCGCCAGTGCAGCCGGCCGGACCCAGGGCGCGGTGGACGTGGCGCACGACAAGCTCGTCGACGACGTCCTGCCCAAGGTGATCGCTGCCCTGGAGGACGCGGCAGCCGCGGCCAAGGCCGGGGCCGACGGCGCGCAGTCCCGGGTGCACAAGGCCGTGGGGAAGGCCGAGAAGGCACTGAAGGAACAGGAGAAGGCCGCCAAGGGCGGGTCCAAGTGGGGCAAGACGCTGGGCTGGGTTCTGGTGGGTAGCGCCGTGGCCGGTGCCGGTGTGCTCATCTGGCGCCGCACCCAGCCGGTCGACGACCCGTGGGCCGAGGAGTACTGGGACGACGCCGTGGCGCCGGTCGCCGAGAAGCCGAACGTGGCCGCCGCTGCCGCCGAGAAGACCGAGGACCTGCGTGACACTGCGGCCGATGCTGCCAAGGAGGCCTCCCAGAAGATCGAGGACGTCACCAAGGACATCAAGGACAACGCGGACGAGAAGAAGGACTGACGACGCCGTAAGTCGGGCCGTTCCGGGCCCCGTCGCGACCCCTGGGTGGCGGCGGGGCCTTCTTGTGTGCCGGTGATCACCCGCATCGATCCGATAGCGGCCATGATGGAACAATGGGGCGGTGCCCATCTCACAGACTGCTCCCAGCACCGCCCGCCCCGCCGGAGTTCCGGCCCTGATCACCCGGCTGACCGATGCCCTCGGCGCCGCGATCACGGCCGCCTACCCCGATCAGGCCGGCGCCGACCCGGTGGTCCGGCCCAGCGACCACGCCGACCTGCAGGCCAATGCCGCGCTCGCGCTGGCGAAGAAGGTGGGCGCCCGGCCTCGGGACGTGGCCGCCGCGGTGGTCGAGGCGCTGTCGGCGCCGGAACTGATCGAGCAGGTGGAGATTTCCGGCCCGGGTTTTGTGAACCTGCGCCTTTCCGATGAGGCGCTGTGGGAGCAGGTGCGCGCCCGAGCGGGCGACGACCGGCTCGGCGTACCGGCAACCGAGACCGGCCGACGCACTGTGATCGACTACTCCGCACCCAATATCGCCAAGGAGATGCAGGTCCACCACCTGCGGTCCACCATCATCGGTGACGCCCTTGCCCGGGTCCTGGATTTCCTGGGCTCCGACGTGGTGCCGCAGAATCACCTGGGCGACTGGGGCACCCAGTTCGGGATGCTGATCCAGTACATCGATGAACACCCTGAGGCCAACTGGCGGCTCAGCGACCTGGACCCCGGCCAGGACGGTCCTCAGGCCTCCCCGGTCTCGGCCCTGGAGCAGTTGTACAAGAAGGCCCGGGCCATCTTCGACGCCGATCCCGACTTCGCCGACCGCTCCCGCGCAAGGGTGGTCGCACTGCAGGGCGGGGACCCGGGCACCGTGACGGTGTGGGAGGAGATCGTCAAGGAGTCCCAGCACTCCTTCGACGCGATCTACGAGCGCCTCGGGGTACGCCTGACCCCGGCCGATTCGGCCGGCGAATCCTCTTACAACGGTGTGCTCGGCGACGTGGCCCAGGAACTGGCCGACGCCGGGATCGCCGAGATATCCGACGGCGCCCTGGTGGTGCAGTCCGAGGAGGTCACCGGTGCCGACGACAGGCCCGCGGTGCTCATGGTGCGCAAGTCCGACGGTGGGTACGGCTACGACACCACCGACCTGGCCACGATCCGGCACCGGATCCGTAACCTCGGAGCCGACCGGATCCTATACGTGGTCGGCGCCGAGCAGGGCCTGCACTTCCGGCTCATCTTCGAGGCGGCGCGCCGCGCCGGCTGGCTCACCCAGGATGTGGTGGCCGAGCATGTCCCGTTCGGTTCGGTGCTGGGTCCCGACGGCAAACGGTTCCGTACCCGGGAGGGCAAGACGGTGCGCCTGGTGGACCTGCTCGATGACGCCTCCGCAGCCGCCCTCAAAGTGGTGCGCGAGGGCGCCGAGGCCAAGGGAGAGCAGGTCGATGAGGCGGCGCTGGCCACCATCGCCGAGCAGGCCGGCATCGGTGCGGTGAAATACGCCGACCTGTCCAACTCCCGGGTGAAGGACTACGTATTCGACGCCGAGCGGATGACGGCGTTCAACGGCAACACCGGGGTCTACCTGCAGTACGCCCACACTCGCCTGGCCTCCATCCTGCGACGGGCCGCCGAGCGCGATCTGGCAGTGCCCGACGCTGCGCAGGTGGCGCTGAACGGCGCGCTGGAACCAGCGGAACGGGCACTGGTGCTGCGCCTGGACACCTTCGGCCAGGCCCTCACCGAGGTCGCAGCCGATCTGGAGCCGCACCGGCTGGCCGGGTATCTGTATGACCTGGCCCGGGTGTTCACCGACTTCTACGACGCCTGCCCGGTGCTGGCCTCGGAGGGTGCCGTGCGCCAGCGCCGCCTGGTACTGGTGGACCTGACCCGCCGCACCCTGGCCACCGGGCTGGACCTGCTGGGCATCAGCGCCCCGAACCGGATGTAGCCCCGGGCGCGGGCCCGGCATCCGGCTGATCTCGGTGGGTCAGGAGGCGGCGACGCCGAACCGCTTCGCGCTGCGCGCCTTGGCCTTGGCGGCCTCCACCTCGCGGTTCTTCGGCGGGGCAGAGGTGACCAGGTCAGCGAGCAGGTGCTCGGTGACGTGGGCGATCTCGTCCACGGCACGCTCGAACACCTCGGCGTTGGCCTGGGAGGGCTTGGTCATCCCGGCGACCTTGCGCACGTACTGCAGTGCGGCGGCGCGGACCTCGTCGTCGGTGGCGTGCGGCTCGAAGTTGTACAGGGGCCGGATGTTGCGGCACATGCACCCATGGTGCCACCGCCCGGCGCCCGAACGGAAGGGCAAACGTAGGGATCTCCCGCCCTACCCGGGGTTTGCGGTGTTTCGCCGTGGTGGGCCCGAGCCGCTACGGTCATAGGTATGCAGACGGCCACCTTGGGACGTACCGGACACGACGTAAGCATGATCGGGCTCGGCGCCTGGCAGATCGGCGATGCCTGGGGCACGGTGGCCGACGACGACGCCCGCCAGGTGGTCCGGGCGGCCACCGATGCAGGGGTCACGTTCATCGACACCGCCGACGTGTACGGCTCCGGACGTAGCGAGCGCTTCATCGGGGAGTACCTCGCCGGGGACCATCCTGAGGTGTTCGTGGCCACCAAGATGGGACGCCGGGTGGATCAGCTCCCGGAGAACTACACCGAGGAGAACTTCCGCGCCTGGTTGAACGACTCCCGCTCGAACCTGGGCGTGGACCGGATCGACCTGGTCCAACTGCACTGCCCGCCCACCGCGGTGCTGGAGGACGACGACGTCTTCTCGGCCCTGGACGGGTTGGTCGAGGAAGGGCTGATCGCGTCCTACGGCGTGTCGGTGGAGACCACCGAGCAGGCACTGATCGCCATCGCCCGGCCGAATGTGGCGACCGTGCAGATCATTCTGAACTGCCTGCGCCTCAAGCCCCTGGAACGGGTGCTGCCCACCGCCCGCACGCGCGGGGTCGGGATCATCGCGCGGGTGCCGCTGGCTTCCGGGTTGCTCTCGGGCCGCTTCGATGCCCGGACCACCTTCGCCGCCGACGACCACCGCAACTTCAACCGCCGCGGAGAAGCCTTCGACATCGGTGAGACCTTCGCCGGGGTGCCCTACGACGTCGGGCTCTCCGCAGTGGCCCACCTACGCGAACTGGTGCCCGAGGGCATGACCCTGTCCCAGTTCGCCCTGCGCTGGGTGATGGACCAGCCCGGGGTCTCCACCGTGATCCCGGGGGCCAGCAGCCCCGACCAGGCCCGGGCGAACGCAGCGGTCGCGCAGATGCCCTCACTCACCGACGAGCACTTCGCCGGGGTGCGGCGCATCTACGACGACCTGGTCCGCCCGCACGTGCACCACCGCTGGTGACGCCGGGACCGCCGGCGGGGTGCCAGTGCACGCGGCGATGAGAGTGCTGCCGGCTCAGGGGCCGAGCGCCTCGCGGCGGCGGCGCAGTGCCACCCGTTCCGCGCCGTTGCGGGTCCGCACGATCGCCGCGTCGTAGTAATCCCGCGCCTGCGCCGGCCGGCCGAGCATGGCGAGCACGTACCCGCAGACGGCGTAGTAGGGGGAGTAGCCACCCAGGTCGAGTGCTTGGAGGTCGCGCCAGGAAGCCGCCGGGTCGCCGGCCTCCGCGACGGCTACCGCCCGGTTCAGCCTCACGACGTGGGAGGGCCGCACCTGCAGCAGCGCGTCGTAGAGCAGGACCAGCTGGGCCCAGTCGGTGTCGGCGATGCTGGTGGCGCCGGCGTGTACCGCGTTGATCGCCGCCTGCAGGCGGTAAGGCCCCGCTGGTGCGTGCTGCGGAATCGCCCGCAGCAGTTCCAGCGCCTCCAGCACCATCTGCTGGTCCCACCGGGTCCGGTCCTGGTCGGCCAGCAGCACCGCCTCTCCCTCGGGACCGATCCGCGCCGTGCGCCGGGACTGCAGCAACAACAGCAACGCGAGCAGTCCCACCGGTTCGTGCTCGCCAGGGGTCAGGTCCACCACCATGCGGGCCAGGCGCAGCGCCTGCGCACACAGTTCGTCACGCCCCAGCCCGGGGCCCTCGGTGGCGACATACCCCTCGTTGTAGATCAGGTAGAGCACGTCCAGCACCACCACCCAGCGCTGCTCCAGGTCGGCTGCCTGCGGCACCTCATACGGGATCCCGGCGTCGCGGATCTTGGCCTTGGCCCGGACCAGGCGCCGAGCCATCGCCGTTTCGCTGACCAAGAACGCCCGGGCGATCTCCGCGGTTCGCATGCCGCCCAGTAGGCGCAGTGTGAGCGCAACCTGGGCGGGCCGGGACAGCGCGGGGTGGCAGCAGGTGAAGATCAGCCGGAGCATGTCATCGCTGACCGCGCCGGGCGATAATGCCGGCTCGGGTTCGTTCAACAGGGCGGCCTCGAGGTGTTTCCGCTCGCGGTTGGCCTCCCGACGCATCTGGTCCACCGCCTTGCGCCGGGCGGTGGTGATGATCCAGCCCGCCGGGCTGGGCGGCACACCATCACGGGGCCACCGCCGGCACGCGACGGTGAATGCCTCGGCCACCGCGTCCTCGGCGAGGGTGAGATCGCCGAGGACGCGGGTCAGAACCGAGACCGCGCGAGCGTGCTCCTCGCGAAAGGTCTGCTCGACGGCGTGGGTTCCGGGCACGGGCATCGTGACCTCAGAGGTCGGAGATGGCCGCGATCGGTCGAACCTCGGTGGGCAGGGTGGTGGCCGTCGAGATCTTCTCGGCCCACCCCAGAGCCGTGTCCAGGTCGGGGGCACGCACTACCCAGAAGCCACCCACGTGTTCCTTGGACTCCACGTAGGGGCCGTCGGTCAGGTCGACTCCGCTGGCGCCGGAGCGCACCACGGTGGCCACATCGGCAGGATGCAGTGCCGCCGTCATCACCCAACCTCCCGCGTCGGTGATCTCGGCCTGGATCTGCCCGAGCCGGGCCATCACCTCATCGAGGACTCCCTGCTCGGGCGGGGGGCCGTCCGGTTGCATCAGGCTGATCAGGTAGGGCTGGTCCTCCGTCATCGGAACCTCCGTGTAGGTCGCGGACCCGGCCGGTTACCGGTGTCTCACCATTGACACGAACGACCCGGGCCGATCACGACGCTGGTGCCGGCTCTCGTTGCCGTCCCCACGATCATCACCGGGGCCACAGGAGATGACAACCGGCTGCGCGGCAATGTTAGGTCGTGCTGAACACTCGCGACGAGAGGATTACCGATGTGCACCGTTGAACCGGGGTACCGGTGGTGACCCCGGTCGGACTCGCGCTGCCCAACCCGTCGCGGGTACGGGACGACTGGTGGGTGGTGTATCCGTTCGTCGCGGGCCGCGCCTATGCCGCGCAGGATCTGGGCGATGTGCGCGCCGCCGGCTCCCTGCTCGGACGGATCCACTCCACGCCCCTCGACACGGAAGAGGGCGCCTGGGTGCTGGAGTACAACGACGACGGCGCCTGGGCGGATCCGCGCCAGGGCGCCTACCTGCGGGATCTGGCCACGATCAACCCGGCCAGGTTCTCGTTGCCGCATTGACCTGGGATACTGAATCTTCTGATGGACGATGCTGCCCTGCCCGACGACCGCTCCGGCTTCGGTAACCTCCTGGCCGCCGACCGGGAGCAGACGGTGCGCCGGATCGCGGCGCTGACCCGGGATTTCACCTCAATCGTCGACAGTGCCCGCCTCAGTGCCACCGACGACGAGCACGACCCCGAGGGATCCACGATCGCGTTCGAGCGGTCCCAGACCACGGCGTTGCTCGACTCCGCCAACCGTCACCTGGCCGAGGTGGATGCGGCGTTGGTGAAACTGGCCGAGGGCACCTACGGACGCTGCGAGAACTGCGATGAACCCATCGCCAGGGAACGACTGCAGGCTCGCCCGGCGGTGCGCACGTGCATCACCTGCGCCTCCCGCCGCCGTTAGCCTCGAGCACGCGGTCACGACCGGCACGATCGGGCCCTGCTCTCTCAACGACGACCCGTGGCCTGTGCCCCCCGGCAGTTCGGCAGTCGCAGGTGCCGCTCAGGGTGGGTCTGCAGGCCAGCAGAACCCGCACTCTGCCGCCCCGCGCACGACAGTCGTTGCAATCATGCGGTAAATGGTGGAGCCAGCGGGACTCGAACCCGCAACCCCCTGCTTGCAAAGCAGGTGCGCTACCAATTGCGCCATGGCCCCGTGTGCAGTGGTGGAGCGTCAGTTGTTCCGCGTCGGCACAGGATCGGTGACCTCGTGCCACATCTCCCGGCCGGAGCGCTGCTCCTCGAGCCGACGCCAGATGAGGACGCCGCCGATGGCCGTCACGAGGAACAGAAGCGTCTTCCTCATCGTCCTCACCTTCCGTTCGGTTCGATGGTGGGCCTAGCTGGACTCGAACCAGCGACCTCTTCCTTATCAGGGAAGCGCTCTAACCGTCTGAGCTATAGGCCCGTGGCAACGTCCACGAACTACAGGTGTGGACGCCGACCGAGACTACCCCAGGGGCACCTGCCGGACCAAAACGGAACCGGTGCGAGCCTGATCACACTGCCCGCCCGGGATCAGTCGTCGGTGAGGGTGAGGTGCAGGCCCCCGACCATGGCGGCGACGATGTTGTAGATGAACGCGCCCAGGGTGGCCAGCGCGGTGAGCAGGGCGATGTCCACGATGGCGATCACGGTGGCCACCGACATCACCCGGGAGAACTCCAGGTACTCCAGCAGGGGCCCGAACTGGGCCATCGCCTCGGCCTCCTCGAGCAGGCCGCGCAGCTGGGCGAAGACCTCCATCTGGTTCAGCACCCACCAGATCACGGCAGTGGCGATGACGATCCCGATGCCGATCGCGATCGACATCAGGAAGGCCAGCTTCATCACCGACCACGGGTCCACCCGGGACACCGCCAGGCGCACCCGACGTGGTCCGCCTCCCCGGCCTGCGGGCCGGGCGGTACGAGCACCGGGATCGCGTGGCCGAGAACCCTGGGGCCGGCTGCTGGAACCAGCCGACGCCGTCGAGTTCGGCCGGCTGCTGGAGCCACCCTGCACCTTCGCCGTCGCGGTGTGCGGGAAGGCGGTGGTGCGAACCGGACCGGTCGTGGTCCCGCTACTGTCGCTCATCAATGTCCTTCTTCCGCGTTCTCACCGGCCGAGGTCGCATCCCCGTCCGCGGTGCTACCCGAAGACGGTACGCCATCGGCGCCGCTCTGTGCAGCGTCGGTTTCCGCTGCGCCGGATTCCGAATCCGCGCGGCCGGGCCCCGCGTCCGCGTCGTCGGCGTCCTCCGGCACGACCTCCCCGGCCACCTCGGCAGCCAGTTCGAGGTTCAGGGCCATCCCGATGATCCGGTCGCCGGCATCGGGCTTGGCGAAGGTGACGCCCTGGGTGGTGCGGCCGGTGCGGGAGACCTCACCCACGGCCGAACGCACGATCTTGCCGCGCTCCATGATCAGCAGCACCTCGTCGTCGTCCGCGGTGATCAGCGCCCCGACCAGGTCACCACGGGCCTCGACCAGGTTGGCTACCTTGATGCCCAGGCCCCCACGGCCCTGCACCCGGTACTCGCGCAGCGCCGTGCGCTTGGCGAATCCGCCCTCGGTGACCACGAACAAGTCATCGTCCTCATCGCGCACCACCACCATGGACAGCAGCGAGTCGTCCTCGCGGAACTTCATCCCGGTCACCCCGGACGTGGCCCGCCCGGTCGGGCGCAGTGCCGCATCGGTCGCGGCGAACCGCAGCGACTGACCCTTGCGGGAGACCAGCATCAGGTCCTCACCGGCGTCGACCAGGCGCGCCGAGACCACCTCATCGGGACCATCGCCGTTGTCGCGCAGATTGATCGCGATGACGCCGCCGGTACGGGAGGAGTCGTAGTCACCCAGGCGGGTCTTCTTCACCAGGCCACGCTTGGTGGCCAGCACCAGGTAGTCGGCCTGGTCGTAATCGGTGATGTCGAGCACCTGAGCGATGGTCTCGTCCGGCTGCAGCGCCAGCATGTTCGCCACGTGTTGGCCCTTGGCGTCCCGGCCACCCTCGGGCACCTCGTAGCCCTTGACCCGGTACACCCGCCCCAGCGTGGTGAAGAACAGCAGCCAATGGTGGGTGGTGGTGACGAAGAAGTGCTCCACCACATCATCACCGCGCAACTGCGCCCCGCGCACACCCTTCCCACCCCGGTGCTGGGTGCGGTAGGCATCGGTCCGGGTCCGCTTGGCGTACCCGCCGCGGGTGATCGTCACGACCACCTCTTCCTCCGGGATGAGGTCCTCGATGGACAGGTCGCCGTCGAAGGGCAGAATGTGGGAGCGACGTTCGTCGCCGTACTTGGCCACCACTTCGGCGAGCTCATCGCCCACGATGCTGCGCTGGCGCTGCGGTGAGGCAAGGATGTCGGTGTAGTCGGCGATCTCGCGCTCCAGGGCGGCGTGCTCGTCCAGGATCTTCTGGCGCTCCAGGGCCGCCAGGCGGCGCAACTGCATCTCCAGGATGGCGTTGGACTGCACCTGATCGATGTCGAGCATCTCCATCAGCCCGGTACGCGCAACATCGACCGTGCGCGAGGCACGGATCAGCGCGATCACCTCATCGAGTGCGTCCAGCGCCTTGATCAGCCCGCGCAGGATGTGGATGCGCTCCTCGGCGCGCTGCAGCAGCCACCGGGTACGCCGCACGATCACGTCGAGCTGGTGGTCCACCCAGTGCCGCACGAACGCGTCCAGGCTCAGGGTGCGCGGCACGTCGTCGACGAGGGCGAGCATGTTCGCCCCGAACGTGGTCTGCAGCTGGGTGTGCTTGTAGAGGTTGTTCAGCACCACCTTGGCCACCGCGTCCCGCTTGAGCACGATCACCAGGCGCTGCCCTGCCCGCCCGGAGGTCTCATCGCGGATGTCGGCCACGCCCTGGATCCGGCCGTCACGGATGAGGTCGGCGATCTTGGCGGCCAGGGTGTCGGGGTTGACCTGGTAGGGCAACTCGCTGACCACCAGGCAGGTGCGCCCCTGGAGTTCCTCCACCTCGACCACCGCGCGCATGATGATCGAACCGCGGCCGGTGCGATAGGCCTCCTCGATGCCGCGGTGACCCAGGATCTGCGCGCCGGTGGGGAAATCGGGGCCCTTGATCCGCGCCAACAGGGCTTCCAGGAGTTCCTCGGCGCTGGCCTCGGGATTCTCCAGCAGCCACTGCACCCCGGAGGCGACCTCGCGCAGGTTGTGCGGGGGAATGTTGGTGGCCATCCCCACCGCGATCCCGGCCGAGCCGTTGACCAGCAGGTTCGGGAACCGGGCCGGCAGCACCAGCGGTTCCTGGGTGCGGCCGTCGTAGTTGTCCCCGAAGTCCACCGTGCCCTTGTCGATGTCGCGGACCATCTCCATGGCCAGCGGGGCCATCCGGCACTCGGTGTACCGGGGTGCGGCAGCGCCGTCGTCGCCGGGGGAGCCGAAGTTCCCCTGCCCGGCTACCAGCGGGTAGCGCATCGACCAGGGTTGCACCAAGCGCACCAGGGCGTCGTAGATCGCCGAGTCACCGTGGGGGTGGAACTGTCCCATCACGTCCCCGACCACCCGGGAGCACTTGGAGTAGCCCGAGTCGGGACGGTAGCCGCCGTCGTACATGGCGTACAGCACCCGGCGGTGCACCGGCTTCAGGCCGTCCCGCACGCTGGGTAGCGCCCGGCCCACGATCACGCTCATCGCGTAGTCGAGGTAGGAGCGCTGCATCTCCAGTTGCAGGTCCACCTGGTCGATGCGGTCAGTGGTCGGGATGTGTTCGCTCACTCGGGTCCTTAACTCGGCAGGTCAGAAGAAGGCAGGGGCTGCGCGCGGCGCTCAGATGTCCAGGAAGCGCACGTCGCGGGCGTTGCGCTGGATGAACGAGCGGCGCGACTCCACGTCCTCACCCATCAGGATGGAGAAGATCTCATCGGCCGCCGCGGCCTCCCCGATGGTCACCTGCCGCAGGGTGCGGCTGTCGGGGTTCATCGTGGTCTCCCACAGTTCCCGGTAGTTCATCTCACCAAGGCCCTTGTACCGCTGGATGCCGGCGTCCTTGGGCAGGCGCCAGTTCTTCGCTTGGCCCTCAACCAGCAGGACGTCGCGTTCCTTGTCGGAGTAGACGTACTGGTGCTCGGCGTTGGTCCACTTCAGCCGGTACAGCGGCGGCTGTGCCAGGTACACGTACCCGTGCTCCAGCAGCGGCCGCATGTACCGGAACAACAGGGTCAACAGCAGCGTGGCGATGTGCTGGCCGTCCACATCGGCGTCGGCCATCAGCACGATCTTGTGATAGCGCAGTTTGGCCAGGTCGAAGTCCTCACCGATGCCGGTACCGAACGCGGTGATCAGCGCCTGCACCTCCTGGTTTGCCAGGGCCTTGTCGATGCGGGCCTTCTCCACGTTCAGGATCTTGCCGCGGATCGGCAGGATCGCCTGGGTCTCGGGGTTGCGTCCCTGCACCGCCGAGCCACCGGCGGAGTCACCCTCGACGATGAAGATCTCCGAGATCGAGGCATCGCGGCTGGAACAGTCCTTGAGCTTGCCTGGCAGGCCCCCGCCCTCGAGCAGGCCCTTGCGCCGGGTGGCCTCGCGGGCCTTGCGGGCGGCCATCCGGGCGGCGGCGGCCTGAATCGCCTTGCGGATCACGTCCCGGGACTCGTTCGGGTGGGACTCCAGCCAGTTGCCCAGTTCGTCGAAGACCACCTTCTGGGTGAAGGTGCGGGCCTCGGTGTTGCCGAGCTTGGTCTTGGTCTGCCCCTCGAACTGTGGCTCTCCGAGTTTGATCGAGATGACCGCGGTCAGTCCCTCACGGATGTCCTCGCCGGTGAGGTTCTCGTCCTTCTCCTTGAGCAGGTTCTTCTCCCGCGCGTACCGGTTCACCAGCGTGGTCAGGGCCGACCGGAACCCTTCCTCGTGGGTCCCGCCCTCGGAGGTGTTGATCATGTTGGCGTAGGTGTGCACGCTCTCGGAGTACGCACCGGTCCACTGCATCGCGATGTCCAGGGAGATCACCCGGTCGGGATCCTCGGACTCGAAGGAGATCACCTCGGGGTGGATCATGTCGGCGCGCTTGGCACTGGTGAGGTGCTTGACGTAGTCCACCAGGCCACCCTCGTACTTGTAGGCCACCGAGCGGGTGCGTTCCTCCCCCTCGGCCGGCTGGTGCGCGCCGCCGGCGACCTCATCCTCGACGTCCGTCTCCCGGTCATCGCGCAGCGTCAGCCCCAGGCCCTTGTTCAGGAAGGCCGTCTGCTGGAACCGGGACCTCAGCGTCTCGAAGTCGAACTCGGTGGTCTCGAAGATCTCCCCGTCCGCCCAGAACGTCACGGTGGTGCCGTGTTCGTCGGTGGCCTCACCCTTGGCCAGGTCGCGCTCGGGCACACCCTGGTGGTACCGCTGCCGCCAGACGTGCCGCTGCCGGCGCACCTCCACCTCCAGCCGGGCGGACAGGGCGTTGACCACCGAGACACCCACGCCGTGCAAACCACCGGAGACCGCGTACCCGCCGCCGCCGAACTTGCCTCCGGCGTGCAGGACGGTCAGCACCACCTCCACGGCCGGTCGGCCCTCCCCCGACATGACGTCCACGGGGATGCCGCGGCCGTTGTCGCGCACCCGGATCCCGCCGTCGGCCAGGATGGTGATGTCGATCTGGTCGCAGTACCCCGCCATCGCCTCGTCGACGGAGTTGTCCACCACCTCATAGACCAGGTGGTGCAACCCGCGCTCGCCGGTGGAACCGACGTACATCCCAGGGCGCTTGCGGACCGCTTCCAGACCCTCCAGAACGGTGATGTTGGCTGCGCCGTAATCGGAGCCTGCCGGGTTGGAGGTGTCCTGCGGGGGAACAACGTTCTCGGGTTCCGGCACGCTCGTCTGATCAGCCACTCGTCCTGGCGCTCCTCGTCACATCTGGCGTCCGCACCGTACGACTGCACGTCGTAGGTCAGCCACGGCATCGCGCCGTGAATGAGGGCATTTCCACCCCTGGGACAGGTCGCTCGATTCTATCGCGGATCGGCGTCGAACTCGACTATCCACAGACCTTATCCACAGGGAGTTGCCGGGATGTGGTGGTCTTCACCCCCCGGGCGCGCGGCCGAGCCCGGAAAGCGCGCTCCACACACCCGGGAGGCGGGTTCAGCCGTAGGTGTCCCGCGGCCCACGACCGCGCACGTTCCGCGGGCCCTTGCGCCACGTAGGGCCTCCGGGACCGAGCACCTGGATGGAGGTCACGACGCCTTCCCCGACCTCCTCGGCGAGGCGGCGCTCGAGTTGGGGCAGCAGCAACCGGATCTGGGTGGCCCAGGCGGTGGAGTCGGCGCGCACCACCAGATCGCCGTCGATGAAGGTCTCCGGGGTGCACCGCTGCGCGATCTGTTCACCGACCACGTCCGGCCACCGTCCGATTACCCCACCGATGGAGAGCGGTTGGCTCCACCCCAGCGTGCGGCTCAGGTCTGCGGCGGTCTCACCCAGGAGCTGTGGGTCGCGTGCCGCACCCGGGGAACCCGCAGCGGCGTTGCGGCCCGCGTCCAGGGGACGACGACGGCGTCCCGGGCTGCCCGGTCGCAGTCCCTTGGCGCGGGCTGCTTCGCGCGCCTGTGTCAGCGCGATCCGCGCAGCGTCGTCCACGTCCGGGGCGGGGCCGGCCCCGGTGGCTGCCTGGTTCTCGACGCGCCGATCCTGGGGTCGGCCCTCGGCGGCTGGATCCTCAGCGGACACGGGTCAGTGTCCCATCGGCCACGTCCACCCGGGCACCGGCCAGTTCCTCGGGTATATCGCCGGCCACGGCAGCGGTGATCAGCACCTGCTGGGCCCCGGCCACCATTCCGGCCAACCGGGAACGCCGGCCGGTGTCGAGTTCGGCGAAGACGTCGTCGAGGATGAGTACCGGCTCGCCATCCGCCTCGAAGGTGTCCTCGGTGCGCAGCAGTTCGTAGCAGGCCAGGCGCAGCGCCAGAGCCAGGGACCAGGACTCGCCGTGGCTGGCGTAACCCTTGGCGGGCAGACCGCCGATGGCCAGCGTCAGGTCGTCCCGGTGCGGGCCCACCAGGCTCACGCCCCGCTCGATCTCCCGGGTGCGCAACCGGGACATCGCCTCCACCAGCCGCGCCTGGACCAGCGTCGTGTCGGTGAGTTCTGCCTCGGCATCGCCGTCATCGGTGGCGGGCTGTGCCTGGTCGGGACTGTGTTCGACCAAACTGGAGCGGTACCCGATCACGGCCGGGCCGGCCCCGCCGGAGACGTTGTCATAGGCACGGGCCACGTGCTCGCGCAGGTCCCGGATGGCACGCACCCGGGCCGACACCAGCGCCGCGCCACCGGCGGCGGCCTTCTCGTCCCACACATCCAGGGTGCGAAGGTCCCCGCCCCCTCCGGAGCGACGCGCCGCACCGGCGGACTTCAGCAGTGCGTTGCGCTGGCGGATCACTCGGTCGTAATCGCTGCGCACGGCGGCGACTTTGGGATCACGCTGGATCAGGAGGTCATCGAGAAAGCGGCGTCGTCCATCCGGATCACCCTTCACCAGGGCCAGGTCCTCCGGGGCGAACAGCACGGTCCGTAGGTGGCCGAGCAACTCGCGCACCCGCTGCACGGGCGAGCGGTTGATCCGACCGCGGTTGGCCTTGCCCGACACGATCTCCAGTTCCAGCACCCGCGGCCTGGTGTCGCGGACGATCTTGGCCGCCACGACGGCTCGCTCGGCGCCGGCACGCACCAGGGCCTGGTCCCCGGCCACCCGGTGGGAGGAGAACGTGGCCAGGTACCCCAGGGACTCGATCACGTTGGTCTTGCCCTGCCCGTTGCTCCCGACCAGCGCTGTGATGCCCTCCTCCAGGGACAGCACCACCTGGGAGTAGGAGCGGAAGTCGGTCAGGGCCAGATCGGAGACGTACATTACCCAGCCACTGTAGATCGCCGCTGCCGGTGCCTCACTCCGGGCCTGCGGTCGCGGTCGGGAACTACACGCCCGGAATCAGCCGGCGAAGCGGATCGGCACCAGCAGATAGCGGAACTCCTCTGCGTGGTCCTCGCCGTGCTGCTCGTCCTGCCCAGTCATCAGGACCGGCTTGGTGGGATGGTTCAACGACAACCGCACGTACTCGGTTCCCAGCGCTCCCAACCCGTCCAGCAGGTACTGCGGGTTGAACGCGGTGGTGATGTCCTCACCCTCCAGCACCGACTCGAGTGCCTCGGAGGCTTGCGCGTCGTCGCCCTGCCCGGCCTCGAGCACCACCTGGCCCTCGGAGAAGGACAGCCGAATCGGGGTATTCCGCTCGGCGACGAGGGCCACGCGCTTGGTCGCCTCGATCAACTCGGCGGTGTTGGTGACCGTGGTGGTGCTGGTGGACTCCGGGAACAGCCTGCGCACCGGCGGGTACTCCCCGTCCACCAGCAGGCTGGTGGTGCGCCGGCCGCCGGCCTCGAATCCTACGATGTCGGAACCCTCGCCCAAGGAAACCTCGACCGAGCCGCCGCCGGCCATGTTCCGTGCCACATCGGACAGGGTTCGGGCCCGCACCAGGGCGACCTGCTCGGCCGAGGGGTTGGAGGGGGACCAGGTCAGCTGCCGCATCGCCAGCCGGTACCGGTCGGTGGCCAGCAGCGTGAGTTTCTCGCCCTCGATCTCCATCCGTACCCCGGTGAGCAGTGGCAGCGTCTCATCACGACCCGCAGCGATGGTGACCTGGTTGATCGCCTGTGCGAACGCGGCGCCATCGATGCTTCCGAGTCGTTCGGGCATCTGTGGCAGTTCCGGGTATTCGCCGGTGGGCATCGTCAGCAACGTGAACCGGGCCGATCCGCAGCGCAGTTCCACCTTGGACTCATCCACCTGCACATCGATCGGCTTGTTCGGGAGCGACCGGGAGATCTCGGCGAGGAGACGTCCCAGCACCAGCACAGATCCGGGTTCACTCACCTCGGCGGGCACCTCGGCCCGGGCCGAGACCTCGTAATCGAAGGTGGACAGCCGCAGCGAGCCCTGGGCATCGGCCTCGAGCATCACCCCGGCCAGCACCGGGACCGGGGGCCGGGTGGGCAAGGTTCGTGCGGTCCAGGTGACGGCTTCGGCCAGGACATCTCGCTCGACCCTGAACTTCACGATGTCGGCCCTCCTGAGCGGGAATTGGGTTCGGGCCGGGTTGGGCCCCTGTCGTTCACGGCTCGCAGGACCAGCGCCTCGACGAGCGTGCGTCTTGTGATCATAGTGAGGATTCGGGACCGTGGTGGGCACCGCTGTGCGGCGGGGTTGAACCGGCTGTGGAATGTTGCCCCTCATTCAGCGGTTGTTCGGGCCTTGTTCACCGTGTTCGCGAGGCCGGAGCCAACGAGGATTTGGCACGAGACCCTGATGTTGGTTGTTCACAGCCGGATGATGGAGAGAAGGGTCATCATCGTCTTCGGTCCTGGGGATCATGGGGATAACCGCCATCGCCGCAGGTCAGCATGGGTGGCGGGCTGTGTAGCCAGCGCATGGGGATATACACAGGGCCACGGGCGGTGTGTGGATGGAGGCGCCGGTGCACAGCGCTCACCCACGACGAACGGGACGGCGGTCCACCGATCCGGAGCGTCTGTCCACGTCTATCCACACCCCTATCCACAGCTGTGCATTCGAGTCATGCGGAGGCCGCCGCGGGACCGGTGATCGTGGGCGGATCCGGCCGGCCCCGCGAGGAGGCAGCCGGGTGGGAACGCAGCAACCGTGTGGTGCGATGAGCACCGGACGGGGAGTTAGTTGCGGTGCTGCTGCTTGATCCGGTTGGTCAGTTCCGTGACCTGGTTGAAGGTGGAGCGCCGTTCGGCCATCTGTTGACGGATCTTCTTGTTGGCGTGCATCACGGTGGTGTGGTCACGTCCTCCGAACAACTGACCGATCTTGGGCAGGGAGAGTTCGGTGAGTTCGCGACACAGGTACATCGCGATCTGGCGGGCGTTCACCAGTACCCGGGACCGGTCCGCGCTGCACAGCGCCTCGATGGTGACCCCGAAGTAGGTGGCGGTCTGGGCCATGATCGCCGAGGGGGTGATCTCGGCTCCGTCGTCGTCGGTGATCAGGTCCTTCAGAACCATCTCGGCCAGGGACATGTCCACCGTCTGGCGGTTGAGGTTGGCGAAGGCGGTCACCCGGATCAGGGCGCCCTCGAGTTCACGGATGTTGGAGGAGATCTTCGAGGCGATGTACTCCAGCACGTCACTGGAGGCCTGCAGCGACTCACTCCCCGCCTTCTTGCGCAGGATGGCGATGCGGGTCTCCAGGTCGGGCGGCTGGACGTCGGTGAGCAGGCCCCACTCGAACCGGGACCGCAGCCTGCCCTCGAACCCGGTGAGTTGCTTCGGCGGTAGGTCGGAGGTGATCACCACCTGCTTGTTCGCGTTGTGCAGGGTGTTGAAGGTGTGGAAGAACTCCTCCATCGTCTGTTCCTTGCCCTGCAGGAACTGGATGTCATCGATGAGCAGCACCTCGACCTCGCGGTACCGGCGCTGGAAAGCCTCGGCCTTGTCATCGCGGATGGAGTTGATGAAGTCGTTGGTGAATTCTTCGGAGTTGACGTACCGAACTCGGATGCCCGGGTACAGGTTCTTGGCGTAGTGCCCGATCGCGTGCAACAGGTGGGTCTTGCCCAGCCCGGAGTCACCGTAGATGAACAGCGGGTTGTACGCCTTGGCCGGGGCTTCGGCCACGGCGGTCGCGGCGGCGTGGGCGAACCGGTTGGACGAGCCGATCACGAACGTTTCGAAGGTGTAGTTCGGGTTCAGCCGCGCATGCGGGTCCACCCCGGTGGAGTAGGTGTCGTTGGTGGCCGGGGGCGCCGGCGCGGGCCGCACCGGGCTGGCCACGGTGGGCGTCTCGGGTTCAGCGGTGGCGACCTCAGCCGGCGCGACTTCCTCCAAGGAAGGGTCCACGGTGACGGCCATCTTGACGTTCTGGGACAGTGCCGCGGACAGAGAGTTGGTGATGGAATCGCGGGCCCGGGTTTCGATGAAGTCCTTGGCGAAGTCGCTCGGCACGGCCAGCAGCACGGTGTCGTCGATGATTCCGAGCGGTTTGGTTAGTCGGATGAACGCCAGTTGGGCGCCGCTGAGTTCACCACGGTCGGTGAGGATCTCGATCGCGCGGTCCCATCCTGCTCCGAGGGCACCGGGATCCAGTGATGGTTCAGACACGGCTCCCCCAGGGGCACGGATAGACACGGACGATCCACAAGCCTATCCACAGGCTGTGCATGGTGCCCCGCCATAGGGGTGACCATCGGACCAGGACTGTGGACAGTACGTTGTGGCAGCCTAACCCCTCGGCGGGTGCGGGGGCCGCGCTATCGGTATCGGCTGTGAGGCCGGCTTCGGTCCGCACCGACCTGGCCCCCGACGGGGATCGTGTCCGGGGCGCCGTCGCGGTGGAGCGGACCTGGAGTACGGTGGCAGCAGCACAGGAGGCCGGAGGCCTGCGATAGCCGGTGATACCGGTCACGAGGTTTGACCGCTGGTTCGGCACTCACGTATCGTGAGCCAGTCTGTGCGGCCCAGTGCCGTGTCCTTCAGGGGGTTCGCGTCCACAACGTCGATGCCACCGAGGACGCCGCCGAGTGCCGTGAGAATCTTGACGCACTCCCACTTCCCCCGGCGGTGCGAATCGTCGAACGTCTTGGAGTACACCCGTGAGCAAGCGCACCTTCCAGCCGAACAACCGGCGCCGAGCCCGCAAGCACGGCTTCCGGCACCGTATGCGCACCCGTGCCGGCCGCGCGATCCTGGCCTCCCGCCGTCGTAAGGGACGCCAGGAGATCTCCGCCTGAGTCGCGGTGTTGCCGGCATCGCACCGGATGCGGCGCAGCGCTGAGTTCGCCGACACCATCGGTGGTGGCGGCCGCAGCGCCGGTCGCTATCTGGTGGTGCACGCCCTGCTCGACGACGACCCCACCCCGGCCGGACCGGCCCGGGTGGGTTTCGTGGTTTCCAAGGCGGTAGGTGGGGCGGTGCAACGAAACAGGGTGCGCCGTCGGCTGCGAGCGATCATGGCTGAGATCCTGCGGGATGTGCCCGCGGGCGCCGGCTTGGTGATGCGCGCCCGGCCGCCGGCAGCGGCGGCCACGTTCGGGCAGTTGCGGGCAGATGCCAACGCCCAGGTGAGCCGGGCCGTGCGGCGAGGGTCCAGGACGGTGGCGGCATGACCGCCGGTAGGCCCGGCCTGGCCCCGCGGGTGTTGATCGGACTGGTGCGGGCCTACCAGGCGATTGTGTCTCCCTGGTTCGCACCGCGGTGCCGGTACTACCCCTCGTGTTCCAACTACGCCGTCGATGCGTTGCGCAAGCAGGGCCTGATCCGGGGGTTCGGGCTGGCGGTGTGGCGGGTGCTGCGGTGCAACCCGTGGTCGCTGGGCGGGGTGGACCACGTACCGGAGCACCCTCGATCAGCACGTACCCTCTTAGACAGCCTTCCGGGCCATTCGAAGCGGACGCACCATGACGGCGCGGACCGCGACCTGACGTAGCGAAAGAGCGCTTCTCCATGAGTTTCTTCGACAACCTGCTGTGGCCGATCAAATGGGTCGTGGCCTGGATCATGGTCGGTGCGCACGACTTCTTGACCTGGCTCGGGCTCGATTCAGCCGGCGGGTTGACGTGGGCGTTGTCGATCGTGGCGCTGGTGATCGCGATCCGGATCCTGCTGATCCCGCTCTTCGTGAAGCAGATCAAGGCCTCGCGAGGAATGCAGATCCTGCAGCCGGACATGCAGAAGATCCAGAAGAAGTACAAGGGTAAGACCGACCCGGCCTCACGCCAGGCGATGCAGCAGGAGATGATGGCGCTGTACCGGGAGCACGGCACCACCCCGTTCGCGTCGTGTCTGCCGATCCTGGCGCAGATGCCGATCTTCTTCGCCCTGTTCCGGGTGCTGTGGTCCATGCCGGTGCTGGCCGAGGGCCAGTACCCGCGGGGCGACGGCACCAGCATCGGGGGACTCACCCAGGAACTAGCGGTCGAGTTCGAGGCGGCGGACTTCTTCGGCGCCACGCTTTCCTCGACGTTCCTGCATTCCGAGGGCCTCGAGCCGAAGATCGTTTCGGTCATCCTCATCATCATGATGTCGTTGACGATGCTGTTCACGCAGCGTCAGTTGACCATGAAGAACATGCCGGCGTCGGCACAGGACAATCCGATGGCGCGTCAGCAGCGGATGCTGATGTACATCCTGCCGGTGGTGTTCGCCGTGACCGGTGTCAACTTCCCGATCGGTGTGCTGATCTACTGGACCACCACCAACGTGTGGTCCCTGGGCCAGCAGTGGTACGTGATCCGGAACAACCCGACGCCGGGCTCGGAGGCCTACCGCAAGTGGGAGGAGCGCAAGGCCCGCAAGGCGGAGAAGAAGGGCCAGCCCCTGGAGGACAACCAGGAGGAGCCGGAGCCCGAGAAGCCGCGCGGCCAACGACAGCAGCCAGTGGGTAAGGCCCGGGCGAAGAAGCTCGGGGTGCGCCCCGGGGAGGTGCTCGCGGGTGAGGAGGATCCCGACGACGCGGTCTCCCCTGCCGGAAGGGACGTGGCCGGGAAGGACGTGGCCGGGAAGGACGCGGCCGGGAAGGACGCGGCCGGGAAGGACGCCCAGGCCCCGGCGGCCGATGCCAAGGGTGCCGCGCCGTCCGATCAGGATGGTGCGTCAACCGGCCAGGATTCGGGCCAGCCCGGCAGTGCCCACCATGCCTCTGCCGCCGCCGCGAGCGGCCGGAAGAATCACCCGGGTGGCAAGCCCGGAAATAGCAAGAAGCGCAAGAAGCGCAAGCAGAAGAAGTCCCGTCGCTGAGCCAAAGGACCCGTCATTCCATGACTGAACAGACCGCTGCGCGCCCTGAACCGGCTGACGCCGTCGGCGCCGACACCGCCGATCGCACCACCTCCCGCCTGGAGGAGGAGGGTGAGATCGCCGCGGACTACCTGGAGGAGTTCCTCGACATCGTCGACCTCGACGGTGACATCGAGTTGGATATCGACCACGGCCGAGCCGCCGTCGAGATCGTGGCGGAGTCCGACTCCCAGGCGCGGCTGTCCCGACTGGTGGGCTCCGATGGTGAGGTGCTGGACGCCCTGCAGGAACTCACGCGCCTGGCCGTGCAGACCAGCACCGGTGAGCGCAGCCGGCTGATGCTCGACATCGCCGGGCACCGGGCAGGTCGGCGCCGGGAGTTGACGGAGTTGGCCGAACAGGCGATCGCGCAGGTCAGGAGCACCGGCGAGGAGGTCTCGTTGCCGTCGATGAATCCGTTCGAGCGCAAGGTGGTCCACGACGCGGTCGCGGCGGCCGAATTGGTGAGCGACTCCGAAGGTGTGGAACCCCACCGGCGCGTGGTGATCAGGGCCGAGTCCTCGTGAAGCCGCTGCGTCGTCCGGTCCGGCGACCGCTGCACCGGAGTTGGTGATGTCCTGGGAGGTCACCAACCCAGAGCGCAGCCGGGAGATTCTGGGACTGGGCTACGCCGGTGCGGTCCGGTTCGGTGAGTTGCTCGCCGAGCACGGGGAGGAACGCGGCCTGATCGGACCCCGGGAGCTCGAGCGACTGTGGCCTCGTCACGTTCTGAACAGCGCCGCCGTCGCCCCGTTCCTGCCGCAGTCGGGCAGCGTGGCCGATGTTGGTTCCGGAGCGGGCCTGCCGGGGATGGTTCTTGCGTTGATCCGCCCGGATCTGGAGTTCCACCTGATCGAGCCGATGGAGCGGCGCGTCGCGTGGCTGACGGAAGTCGTCGACGAGTTGGACCTGGACAACGTGACGCTGCACCAGGTGCGCGCTGAGGAACTGCACGGCCGGGTCTCGTTCGAGGCTGTCACCGCGCGGGCGGTGGCGGTAATGAAGAAATTGGTGCCGATCGCGATGCCACTGGTGGCCCCCGGTGGGTCCCTGATCGCCCAGAAGGGCGGGCGTGCCGCTGCCGAGGTCGCCGATGCGCGCAAGGCCTTGCGTTCATACGGCGGCGTACACGCGCAGGTGCACGAGGTGGACGTGCTCGGTGATGGTGAGGTCACCCGAATCGTGCAGGTGCGTGCGGCGAAGGGCTAAGGCTCACGGGCCTGATGTGCTCTCTGTGTGGAGCGGCGCCCTGCATTATAGCACGTACGTACGAGTGGTTTCCAGTTGGCGCGGGTTGCGTGCGGAACCCGGTGTGGACTCGGCACCCAGAGGACCGGCGTCGTGATTTGGCACGCGCCACACCCACCGTAAGCGGCCGATCTGGTTGGAACAGACGCAGCGCGGAGCCGAAGCTTCTCATGCTGGGCTGGCAGGAATCGACGGTGATGCCTGATCTGCGCACGTGGATCGCCGGCCCGGTCTTAGGAACTCGGGGCCGGAGGATCCGGTGTTAGCGAAGCAAGCGGGAACGCCGCAGTGAGCACAGGGTGGGCGAGGCCTTCTGGAGCAGAAGGATGCCCGGAACTCGATCGGGCCGTGCGCATGAGAACGGTGCGTTCGCGTAGCGGTGGCGTCCATGCACAGGAAGGCGCAGGGGTGCCGTGGGCCGGTGTGCCGGTACGTGCACGGTGGCCGAGCGGCGCAGCGTCGCTCGCCGTCGATCCGAAGAGGCTTCGTGTTGCGCTGGAGCGTGGACACGTCGCGATGTCCGGCGTGTCGCTGGTGCCTGGCTCGGCGCGCTTCGCTGCCGGAGGCTGGAGCCAGGTGAGGCAGGTGCCACCGATGTTTCACGTGGAACCGGTTAGACCTGGCTAGGTGTACTTCCTCGACACGTTGTGATCGGTCCGTGAGTTAGAAGGAGACCTCCGATATCGATGGGTGTACCAACCATTTCATCGAACGTTCGGAGGTCTCCGTGACTCACCGTAATGCACCCCTGACACCTGAAGGTAGAGCCCGGATGGTTGCCCTGGTCGTTGAGGCCGGCTGGTCCCAGCGCCGGGTTGGCGAACGGTTCCAGGTCTCACCGGCTACCGTGTCCCGGTGGGTGGCCCGCCACCGAAGAGGGGCCGGATTCGAAGACCGATCCAGCCGCCCGCATCGGTGCCCGTCCCGGCTGCCGCTGCGCGCCGAGCGGCGCATCATCTCCCTGCGATTCAACAAGCGGTGGGGCCCGCACCGCATCGGCTACCACCTGGGGATTGCCCGCTCGACTGTGGGTCGGGTGCTGGCCCGGTACCGAATGCCCAGGCTGGAGTGCATCGATCAAGCTACCGGCCTGCCGGTGCGCCGGCCCCAGCCTCACCGGTACGAAGTTGATCGGCCCGGCCAGTTGGTCCACGTCGACGTCAAGAAACTGGGCCGGATTCCCGACGGCGGCGGCTGGCGGGCTCACGGCCGCGGTTCATCACAGGATCGGCGCGCCGGTTCAACACGCGACAAGGCAGCCAGAGCTGGCGCGTCGCCCTCACGCGGGTACCGGTACCTGCACCACGCCGTCGATGACCACTCCCGCCTGGTCTACTCCGAAATCCTCGATGACGAGAAGAAACACACCGCCGCCGCGTTCTGGAACCGCGCCAACGCCTTCTTCGACGGGATCGGCGTGACCGTGGCGGCAGTGATGACCGACAACGGTTCCTGCTACCGGTCCGGGGACTTCAAGCACGCGCTGGGCCCGCAGGTCAAGCACAAGCGCACCAAACCCCGCCGCCCGCAGACGAACGGGAAAGCCGAGAGGTTCAATCGGACCCTGATAGTCGAGTGGGCCTACGCCAGGCCCTACTCCAGTGAGACCGAACGTGAAGCCTCCTACGAGGCATTCCTCCACGACTACAATCATCATCGAGCCCACACCGCTATCG
>NZ_JBMPQB010000013.1:0-92841 GCF_049725185.1 Pseudactinotalea sp. Z1748
GGCTCTTCCGGTTTGAGGGTGCGTTGAGGGGCTGATCAGGCGGCGTGGTGGGCCTGGGAGCAGGTGGGCCTTGGGTGAGGATTGGAGGTGCTAACCAGTCCGATCCAAACACCCAAGGCCCGCGATGAAATCTACCTGCTCTGCCGCTGTTTCTGGTTGCCCTGTTGCTGATGTCATCTGTCGCACCGCGGAGTTGGACCTGATGATCACCGGGGCCAGCATCGACGCCGCAGACGTCACCATCATCCAGGCCCGACCGCGCCAGGGGTTGCCGTTCTGCCCGTCCTGCGGGGCCGAAGGGGTCCTGCGGGATCACGTGGTGCGGGTGCTGACCGACGTACCGGTGGCCGGCCATCCCACCAGGTTGCACGTGCGCCTGCCTCGCTATCGGTGCACCGGGACCCAGTGCCCGCAGCGGATCTTCCAGCAACGGCTGGACTGCGCCGCGGTGGGGGCCAAGACCACCAACCGGTGCACCCGGTGGATCCTGCAGCGCTTGGCGATCGACAAGATGAGCATCAGCGCCGTGGCCCGGGCCCTGGGACTGGGATGGGACCTGGTCAATAACCTCGCGGTCGATGCCGCCCGCACCCTGGTCTATGACGACCCGACCCACCTGGAAGGGGTGCGGATCTTGGGGGTCGATGAGCACAAGTGGAAACACGTGCGCGGCGGCGGTGAGGACTCGTATGTCACGATCCTGGTAGATCTGACCCCCACGATCGAGGGCACCGGGCCGGCGCGGCTGCTGGATGTGCAAGCAGGCCGTTCGGCGAAGGTACTCACCGACTGGTTGGCCGAGCACACCCAGGAGTTCCGCGACCGCATCGAGGTGGTCACCATGGATGGCTTCACCGGCTATCACAGCGCCACCAAAGAAGCACTGCCGCAGGCCACACCGGTGATGGACCCCTTCCACACGGTGCAAGTGCGCCGCGAGGCGCTGTGTGTTCGGGGGTGGGTGAGAGGCCCACCCCGCTGGTCTGTCGCAGCAGATCGGTGAAGTTGAGGGCAGCCTGATCCCGGAGGTGCGGGGGAGGGCGGCAAGCAGCCCTGACAAAGCCGGGGCGTGCCAGTACTGCCAGATGGCAGCGTGCCCGGCAAGCAAGGCAGAGAGGTGTAACGAGAGTGAACCAGTGGTTGAACCTGCTTAAGGGTGGAACCGGCTCGAACCTGGCGGATCTGGGCCGGGCAACAGTGCGCGCTGATCAGGATGTACGTGGTCAGCGACTCCGAAGCCGACTACTGACGTCGGCGGGGAGGCCGTCACCGCAGTGCTGCGGGTTCGGTGACGGCGAGGCTGTAGCGGCAGAGCTGGGCGCCGATCCTGCCAACCGACACACAGTGAACGTGGGAACCATCCCGAAGTCGCCCTTCCCGGCCAGCAGTCTGCTGGTCGGCGGGCAGGTTCACCGTCAACTGACGGCTCCGGGAGGGGGCGGAGGGTCCGTAGTAGTCCGAGGGCGGGAAAGCCGTCCACATGGCGAAGGGACCCAGCGAGTATGCAGTCGATGCGATGGAATGCCGGGAGGTCGCTGGTGAATATCGGCGAGCCGTGGCTCGACCTCGATGAGGCTCGGGTGCGGGTACTGGGTATCCAGACCAAACTGCACCAATGGTCAGCCGATGATGGTGATCGTCGGTTCGATGACCTGTTCAACCTTGTCACCGATCCCGCGTTCCTGACGGTTGCATGGGATCGGGTGAGAGGGAATCGAGGGGCACGATCTGCCGGGGTCGATGGCGTGGTTCCACGTTCCATCGACTTTGGGGACGCGATGCTGCATCGGCTGCGAGATGATCTCAAGGCCCGCAGTTTCGAACCGCTCCCGGTCAAGGAACGGATGATTCCGAAGACGCCGGGCAAGTACCGTCGTCTGGGCATCCCTGCTGTGCGGGACCGGATCGTGCAAGCCAGCCTGAAGTTGGTCCTCGAACCCATCTTCGAGGCGGACTTTCACCCGTGCAGTTACGGGTTTCGTCCGCGTCGTCGACCTCATGACGCGATCGCTGAGATTCACATGCTGGCATCCAACCGTTACCAGTGGGTGCTCGAAGGTGACATCGAAGCGTGCTTCGATGAGATCTCCCACCCGGCTCTGATGGACCGGATCAGGGAGCGGATCGGAGACAAACGTGTCTTGGCGTTGATCAAGGCGTTCTTATGCGCTGGCATCCTCGACGAGGACGGCGTCACCAGGGACACCAAGATGGGCACACCCCAAGGCGGCATCTTGTCGCCGCTGCTGGCCAACATCGCATTGTCAGTCCTTGACGATCACTTCGCCGAAGCCTGGCAGCGCGATATGGCCACCCGACCCCAGCGGGCGACCCGCCGCAAACACGGAAATGCCACGTATCGCCTGGTGCGCTACGCGGACGACTTCGTGGTCATGGTGGCCGGCTCCGAGGCTCACGCCGAGGAACTGCGGGGCGAGGTCGCAGCAGTGCTCGCTCCGATGGGCCTACGCCTATCGGAGCACAAGACGCTGACCGCTCACATCGACGAGGGGTTTGAGTTCTTGGGGTTCCGCATCCAGCGGCAACGCCAACAGGGCTCGAACAAGCGATACGTCTACACCTGGCCTTCCAAGAAGTCGCTGACTTCGATCCGGGCGAAGGTCAAGGCGATCACCAGAATGGGAACGAACCAGCCCCTGTCCGAGTTGCTTCGCCGCATCAACCAGGTGCTGCGCGGCTGGACCGGCTACTTCCGGCACGGCGTCTCGAGCCGGACCTTTGCTCACCTGCACCAGTACACCTGGGAACGGATCGTGCACTGGCTCCGACGCAAACACAAACGTGCCACATGGCGGTGGCTGAAACGGCACTACCTGGCCAACAACTGGTGGCCAGAGCACGACGGCGTCTCACTGTTCAACTGCGGGACAGTGCCGATCACCCGTTACCGCTACCGCGGAACGAAGATCCCAACGCCGTGGGAGCCGACCATCATCATCACCTGACCTGCGGCCTGTGCTCGTGGAGAGCCGGATGCGGTGGAAATCGCACGTCCGGTTCGGGAGACGGGCCGGAGAAACCCACCAGCGGAAACTCTGGCAGGGCGCTCCGGCCCGATCTCACCTGGCTGGGGAGAAACTCACCGTCTGTCGTCAGCGCCTGCAGCAGCAGATCCACGGCCACCGGGGCCGCAAGGAGAACCTGCTCTACCGCGGCCGGCGAACACTGCTGACCCGGCAGTCGCTACTGACCGATGAGCAGATCGCCCGACTGCAGCGGCTGTTCGCCGAACACGAGGACCACGCGGCCTTGGAGGTCTCCTGGCACATCTACCAGGACATCATCAGCGCCTACCAACACCCAGATCCGGCCGCCGGCAAGAAGCGCATGCAGGCCCTCATCACCAGGCTCCGGCGCGGGCTACCCGAGGGGCTGGAGGAACTCGCTCAACTCGGCCGCACGCTCTGGCGCAAACGAGACCAGATCCTGGCGTTCTTCGACCGTGGCGGAGCCTCCAACGGCCCCGTCGAAGCGATCAACGGACGCCTCGAAGCCCTACGCGGCATCGCCCTAGGGTTCCGCAACTTCGACCACTACGTCCTGCGCTGCCTACTGCACTCCGGCCAACTGGTGACCCGGATCAATGCACTCTAAAACCGGAAGAGCCAGAAAACCACCAAAGACGTAGAGACGCGTCCGCAGCGCTGTCAGACTGAGCGGCATGCGCACCCTGCTGCTCAATGTCGACGACGTCGGCATCTACCCTGAGGTCGTCGAGGCAGGGATCGACGCGGTCGGAGACGGGTGTTGCCGTCAGGTAACGTCAGCACCGCAGGCTTGTTGAGTGGCGTCGTTGACTGCGGCGTGCCGGTGTTTGCCGCGATTGCTGCCGTGTTTATCTACCTGGTCACGCTGTTGCGGTAGGGGGAAGGGTGTGCCATTGAAAGACCAGGCTCAACTCGACAAGGCGCTCCAGTGAGGCCGAGTTGGTGGTGTGGGTGCTCGCTATCTCCGCTGGGGCCCTCTTCACGAGTGCCTTGTAGCGGTCTACGAACCTAAACCGTCTGCGCGTAGCGGTGGCCATAGGGACATCCTGTGGGATGAGGGTCGGGCACGGACACTCACGCCGAGCGGTTTTTCAGGGAAACGCTGATCTGGAGTTCCAGGACCGTGGCGACCTTGCCCAGGGTGGTCATGGTGACCTGCTGCCCGGCCTCTAATCTGGCCACGGTAGGCCGTGAAACACCAGCCCGGTTGGCCAACTCCAGTTGAGACCACCCGCGGCGTTGCCGCGCTTCGCGGACCGCCTGAGCAACGGGTGTACTGGCCATTTGTTCACGACGCTTGCTTGCCATGCACGACCGCGGAGACCTTGGCAAGCAACTCGACGACGTCGTTGTACAGATCTGTGTTCGCCATCGCAGCCTCGGTCATGGCCTGTGAGTCCGAGGCCACTGAGACAACGGCTCCGGTTATCTTGTCCCTGAACCTGGGCGAGGCCATCAGTTGTTCCTCGGAGTTCTCTGCCGACATGGCCTGGACATCTTGGTCCTCCGACAAGACACCCCATACCGCGCGAGTCCACGATTCACCTGAGCCGTTGCCCAGGTTGAGGCCATTGGCGGCGAACAGTTGGTTCACCTTGTCGATGGCCTCCTGCAAGGCAATTTGCTCAGGGGTGCGCCCACCGTAGGTCTTGTCACCGTCATAGGAAGGTGCCGGCAGGTCAACTGGCTCCTTAGAAAGCACGCTCTGGTCCTGGTCTAGTGATGTGGCCACCACGGCGACTCCGGTCAGTTCCACTCGGCTGGTGTCGATGGTCTCGATCAGCACGTCGGTGTGGAGGTTGCGGACCAGCAGCCCGGCCAAGATTGCGCGGCGGTGCAGCACCGGGTCCTGGTAGTCGATGACTTGGCTGAGGAAGTCCCACGCATTGCGGTACGTGCGGGCGTAGGACCGAAAGGCCAGCACCTCCTCCTTCTCTGCCTTGGTCGAGGCGCTCTGTAGAGCCTCGTTCCACCGCAGCACCACCGGATTCAGCACCTTGCCGATCGCCTCCCCGCCGGCGCCGGTCAAGTACGCCTCGGAGATCTCATACAGTTCGTCGGTGTCGTAGTATCCGGCCAGATCCAAGCGGTTGGCCAGGTTGAACAGAACATTCGGGTCGGTCTCTTGCGAGATATAGGCGTCAGAGTAGTACTCGGCGAACGCCTCCTGGATCCTCTGCGGGTCGTTGACGAAGTCCACCACAATCGGCGTCGGCTTGTCCGGAGCAGGGCGGTTGAGCCTCGAAAGCGTCTGCACCGTGGCGATGCCGCTGAGGCTCTTGTCCACGTACATGGCGCACAGCAGCGGCTCGTCGTAGCCAGTCTGGAACTTGTCCGCAACGATCAGCACACGAGCTGCATCGGTCTCCCGGAAGTGCGTGGGAAGCGCCTTCTCGCTCACCCCGGTCATCGTCGGCTCGGTGTACTCCTCACCGTCGACGTTGATCTTGCCGGAAAATGCCACCAGCGCGGTCATGTCGTGGTACCCCTGCTTGGCCAGATAGTCATTCATCGCGATGGACCAGCGAACAGCTTCCTCACGAGAGGAAGTCACGACCATTGCCCGAGCCCGCCCGTTCAACGAACTGGCTACGTTTGCCCTGAAGTGCTCGATGACCACTTCGACCTTCTGGGCGATAGCGATGCGGTGCAAGCGCACAAATCGCACGATCGAGGAGACTGCCTTGACGCCGTCGACGAGGATGTCGCCGGACTCTTGATTCGTGGCGGTGTCGCGGACCTTGGCGAACATGTCATAGGTGGAGTACCTGCGCAGTACATCGAGGATGAAACCCTCCTCTATCGCCTGGGCCATCGTGTAGGTGTCGAACGCTTCCCATCCGCGATCCGTCTTGGTGCCGAACAGTCGCAAGGTGCGGTGCTTGGGCGTGGCTGTCAGCGCAACGAACGTCATATTGCTGGCCTCGGCCACTGCGCTGTCCTGGGCTAACAACAGATCATCGGTCGTGATCTGGTCATCATCCGGGTCGGGGTCTTGTTCAACACGGGACGCCAGTAGTTTGCGCAGGTCGCCGGCGGCCTCACCGGTCTGTGACGAGTGCGCCTCGTCGGCGATCACACACCATCGGCGTTGTTTGAGTTCAGAGGAGTCGTTGATGATCTTCAACGACTCCGGGAAGGACTGCAGCGTCACCGTGATGATGTGGTCGCCCTCAGTCAGGGCCTCATGCAACTGCGAAGATTTCGAGCCGCCGCCCTCGGTGATCCCGACCACGTACCCCTTGGAAGCGCCCAAAAGATTGACCGCACGACGAATCTGGTCATCTAGCACACGACGGTCGGAGACCACGATGATCGAGTCGAAGACCTTCTCACCGTCGACGCCAAAGAGCCGCCCGAGGCGATGGGAGAGCCAGGCGATTGTCTTGGTCTTACCCGAACCAGCGCTGTGCCAAATCAGATACCGGCCTCCGGCCGAGGACTCCGCGACGTCGCCGGTGACCTTCTCGACCGCACGCAGTTGGTGGTAGCGAGGAAAGACCAGCGTTCCGTCCTTCTCGCGCATGGCGAAACTGTTGAGGATGCGGATCAACGACGAGGGCCTCAGCACCTCGCGCCACAGATAATCCGTGGGCGAGCCGGTCGCCGACGAGGCGTTGCCTGCATGTCCGCTGTTGCCCTTATCGAACGGGATGAAATGGGTCTCGCGCCCCTTCAACGCGGTCGTCATCAACACAAGTTGGTTGGAGGCCACGAAGTGCACCAAACAGCGCCCCGGCTGCAGCAGGGGAGTGTTTTTCGTCGGCATGCGGTCCTTGCGGTACTGCTCGACGGCTGAACTGGCCTGCTGGGTGTGGTCGGTCTTCAACTCCATCGTGATGACCGGTATGCCGTTGACGAGCAACACCAGGTCGATGGTCGATGTCTTAGTGCTGTCGAACCTCACCTGCCGCAGGACACGAAGACGGTTGTCGTCAAACCATTGTTGAGACTGGATGAGCAACGGGTTCTCAGGCGGGAACTCGACCATGCCGCCAAACTTCGCCGCAGGACGACCTGGGGCGATGTAGTCGAAGCCGGTCCGGAGTACACCGAGCAAACCGTTGCGTTCCCGGAAGGTGTTCGGATCGACCACTGGTCTAGCCGCCAGCACATGAGCCACGCGCTGCAGCAGACCATTCTCGGCTTGCTGCAATGCAGTCCCGGCCAATCCCGCGGGTATGGCCCTCTCGTATTCCTCCTGGTGCCGGTGGGCCAGCCAACGCAGCACGTCTGCTTTGTGCAGCGCCAGAGCGGGATCCCACTGCGGATCGGCTGCTTCGCTGCCGGAGTACTCCCACCCAGAGGTCGCTAGCGCATCGCAAATGTTCTCCTCGAACTCGGCCTCCATGATCTGTGCCTTGCTCACGCCGGCACCTCCTTCGCGCCAGTGACGACTTCGGTGATCAGAGTCGAGCGCCGCTCAACGAGCAGACCCTTTAGGCGTCTTGCGTCGGCGACCATTCCGTCGATGCGAGTTGTCTGTCCATTGAGTTCTCCGACGATGCGACGCTGCTCAGCGATATCCGGTACCGGAATCATGAGAGGTGCCATATCTTCCCAGTACAGTCGCCACTGAGAAGGCCGCACCCCTTTGGACCGCACACGGTACTGCGGGATCATCTGAGGAGACCGCAAGACAACGTGCAGATACTGGGGATCTACCTCGACACCGACTGGCCGACACACCTGGTAGTCGGGGCTGACGATACCGCGGTGAGAAGAGATCCCCAGGGAGCCCTGCCAGGCCTTCATCTTGTTGACAACGAGATCGCGAGGCCGAACCAATTGGTATCTCATCAGATTCTCGGGCGTTCGGTTGAAGTTGTCCTCGCGTGAGTCCTTCGGGATAACGCCGAAGTCACGATATACCGATAGCACGTCTTCGGCGGGGTGCCCTTGGTCTTTTACCGGCGCCAGAATACTCCAAAGCGGAATTAGCCTGCCAGTTTCGAAACGACCTGCAGTCAATGACTCCGTAAATGCCGTCCGGCGTTCCCGCAAGGTCTCGAGGAGTCGGTCCAACTCGGCATCCATCGCATCGATCTCAGCCGTCTCGCGGTCGAGGTAGTTGGCGATGCGCTCTTGATCGACTGGTGGTGGGAGGGGCACCGGGAATGAGGTGAGCATGGGTCGACGGAGAGAGTCGACTGTCGATTTGGCAGTTCCCTGCTGTGTCACATTGCGAAACGTGGCGCTGAAGACAAAATATAGGAACCTGGGCAAGACCTCGGGATGAAAGTTGCGAAGCACATAGACACGCTGATGCGCCGCGAACGGTCCGCATCGGTGATGGTGGAAGATCTCCCCGACTGCGCCATCCCCTGGTGTCAGTATCGCCTCGCCTTCATGCGTAGCTGAGTCGATGCGATGCACGGTCTGTGACCGGATATAGAACGGAAGCGCCCCCGCCTCAACAGCGTCGGCAGTGTCTCGCTCACCCGTTTCGATGTTGCAGAGGTACTGCAGAGAACGAACGCGCCACCCGTTCGGCAGGCTGCCGAGCCAGTACGTCACTCGCCATGCACCGCCTTGAACTTCTCGCCGAGTGACCTCATAACCTCGAGCACGTCGGCGTCGATCTCGTCGAGAGACCGCATCAGGGTGGGTATGTAGAACAGTCGGCTGAAGGGGATCTCATAGCCAACCTTCGCTGCCTCCTCGTTCCACACGGCATCGGGCGCGAAGGGCAGCACGTTACGCTCCATGTGCTCAGTCATGTCCTCCGACAGCGGCACCCGCTCAATCATTTTCCAGTCTTCCACGAACATCGGGCGCCCGCGCCGGTCCACGGCGAGCGGGGCGTCAGGGTCGTCTACCGCTACTGCGAACATGATCGTGTCCAGCAGTGGAGCTGAGACTCGCAGGCCGGCCGTCTGGGCTTCCTTCCTTATGACACCAGGAAGCGTGTTCCATGGTCCCCTGAGTCGGCGGACCAAGGACTCGTGCTCCGCGGTGGCGGCACTGTGCGTGAGAACCTTCTGGACCGCCTCCTCGGTGACCTTGACGTCCAGGCGGCGACGGAGGTACACAGGCACGTCTCGGTAGGCCAGGTCGTCGGGAGCGACGATCTTAGAGATGTTGGAGTGCTCGAACCCCTGATACGCCTCCAGGATGACATCACGGTCTTGGCTGGTCATCTCGCGCCGTTTCTCACCCATAGGTTTACGCATCGTGTGCCAAGCTCGGGTCGCGTCGATGAGTTGGATCTTGCCCTGGCGATGTGGCTCCTTGTTCGCATCTAGGATCCATACATATGTAGCGATATCGGTGCCGTAGAACATGTTGTTTGGAAGGCCGATGATCGCATCGACATAGTCCGTCAGGAGCCAAGCCCTGATCCTGTCTGGTCCCGAACCAGGGCCGCCGGTGAACAGCGGCGAGCCGTTGGACACCACCGCGGCGCGACCGCCGGAACCACCTGGACCAGCTGGACTTAACTTCGTGGCGCAGTGCGCCAAGAACAGCATCTGGCCGTCAGGAGTCGGGGGCAGTCCGTGCGAAAAGCGTGATCCAGGCACTTTGGCCTGTTCTTCGACGTGTTCCTTGTCGTCGAACCAGTCGGTGCCGAAGGGAGGGTTGGAGAGTACGTAGTCAAAGGTCTGGCTGGCGTAGCGGTCCACCCGCAATGTGTTGTCAAACTTGAGCGCCTCGGGTCGTTCGCCCTGGATCAGGAGGTCTGCCTTCCCGATTGCGTAGGCGAACGACATCATCTCTTGGCCATACAGCCCCACGTCGATGCTCGAGTTGAGTTCCTTTAGCGCCCTTTTCGCAACAAGCAGCATGCCGCCGGTGCCGGCCGTGGGGTCGTAGACCGAGCGGGCCGGGTGTGAGCCGGTCAGACCGTCGTCGTCGGAACTGAACAGCACATCGACCATCAACCGGATCGCGTCGCGGGGCGTGTAAAAGGCGCCGGCACCTTTGCCCTTCTTGTTGAAGGCCTTGTACATAATGTCTTCGAAGATGTCGCCCATCACCGTGTCGGGCAGTTCTTCGGGATGCATCGGCTGTTTGGCGAAGTGCTTCACCACGCCCCAGAGTCGGCCGGCGTTGGCCAACTTCTTGGCACGCTCGAGGAGTTCGAAGTGGTCCCAGATGTCCCGGATCGAATCCGAGAAGGACGAGATGTACAACTCCAGCGACTCGTAGACCTTGTCGTCGCTCTTCGCAATCGTCGGGAGGTCCAGCGGGGAAGTGTTGTAGAAGTGCAGCCCGAACCGGTGCTGAATATTCAGTTCCAGCATCTTGCCGGTCAGATCTGTTTCGGCGAGAAACGTTAGTACGTCCGGCTTGGTGTCTGCTAGCAGACACTCCAGGCGGCGAAGCACGGTGAAGGGGATGATGTAGTCGCCGTAGTCCTCCTCCTCAACGACGTTGCGCAGGAACTTATCCGCGGTGTCCCAGATCGCGCTCTGCATGACCCTGGCGGCGTTCGCCTGCGCTGCTCCCATGTAATTCCTTCCCATCCCGATTCAGTTGGCGCGATCCCCGCATCGGCTCCTGGCGAAGCCGACCAACAGCGGCAAGTGTATTAGTGAGTGATACACCGGACAGGCGCTTGCGCAGGTAGATTCCGTGCTTGCGCGCCGGGCCCTTGCGAGTACAGGATTACGGGCTGCCGTCCTGACGTGCGATCAGGGGCCTCCAGGTGCCCACCGATGCGTGCCAGTCGTGTGTGCGGGTCGTCAGAAGGAGAACTCCTCCTCGTTCTCGCCCAGTTCGAGCGCCGGTTTGGCTGAGGTGGGAGTTGGTGCGACCTCCTCCAGATCGAAGTCGAACTCTGTGGCTTCACCGGCGTGCTCCTGCTGCGGTTCGGGCTGGACCTCATCCCAGTCCGGACCGTCAGCGGGCGTGGGCGTCGTTTCGGCGTCGTCTTCCCAGTCCACCTCCTGCGAATCCATGGCGCCCTGCTGGTCGGTGGGGGAGTCGTCCAAGCCCAGGAAACTGCGCACCTGCATCTCATTGAACGTCGGTGCGGCCAGCACAGGCACGTCACCTGCACGCTGAGCCAGGTAGTCCACCGTCTCCTTCAAAGGGGTGCCGAGGTCGTCGCTGTCGGACACGGCTGATGCGATCCAGATCAGGTGGCTGGGCGGGGAGTCGGCGTTGAGCAGGTCGGCCAAGGCGTCCAGGTGGTGGTGTCCCAGCAACCGGTCGGCCTCGTCAGCGGGCCGGGCACCCGGTGGCGGATCGCCTACCTCACCGAGCCAGATGGTTGAGACACCAAGCGCCAGGGCGGCGTCGTGGTCGTCGGTGGCCAGTACGGGCTCACCGGGGCGGGGCGCGGGTGCCAAGGTGGCCTCCTGCGTGGCAGACGCCTGAACGGGCTCCTCGTTGTCGTCACCGGATGACCCTTCCAGGTCGGCCAAGTCCAGGTCGGAGAAGTCCTCCCCGGGCAACTCCAGGTCCTCCAGATCCAGTTCCATGGCGTCCAACTCAGTAGCCGCACCACCGGCGGGTGTCCCGGCGCCCACGTCCAGGACGGCACCTTCGACCACCATCTCCTCGACCTTGGGCATGAACGGCTCCAGGTCCATCTTCTCGGCCCCGCTCAGTGGCTTCACCCGCTGGCGCAGTCGGTCGGTCAGCACCTCGTCGATGGGGTGGCCGTACCAGGACTGGACGATGCGGATGGGGTGCCCGGAGGTCTCTAGCAGGCCACGGCCCTGAGGAACTACGTCGCCCAAGTCCGGCGCGCTCTCGGGGTCCTTCAGTGCTGATTGGCGCTCACCGAAGGTGGACTTGCCCAGAAGAATTCGGGACATGTTGGTTCGGATCGTGTTCCCGCCGGGAGTGCTTTCGAGTTCCTTGGCGGTCAGCCGTTGGGTGGCCAGCACCAGCGTTACCCCGGCCGAGCGGGCCTCACGGGTAATGCGACCGACCTTGTCTGCGATGTTGCCCACCAGGGAGGCGATGCGCACAGCCTCCTCGTAGCCGGCCATCGCATCGGGGTCTGCGGTCGCAGGCTTACGCGGTTTGTCGGGCAGGATGAGGGAGGTGAACTCGTCAATGATGATGACCGAGTGTGGCGGGCGCACTTCTTCGGGGAGGTCCCGGTAGGAGCCGACCCCGTACTCACCGTTCAGGGACCGGCGGCGCTGAACCTCGGCGTAGACAGCGTCCATCATCGCCGAGGTCTCCTCGACGGTGAACGTCATCGACTTCAGCCATGGGGCGGCGAACCGGAAGTCAGCACCGACCTTCACCGGGTCCGCCACGTGCACGTCCCAGCCGCGTTCGATAATCGAATACAGCAGCATCTGCACCGTTCCAGATTTCCCGCTTCCCGAACTGCCAACAATCAAGAGATGAACGTCCTCCTCGATGTTCCAGGAGATCGGCTCACCTTCCACCCCGGTGGCGAACGGGATCAGGCCGGCCGAGTCGGGAGAGTGGACGTAGTCGAAGTCGATCGGGGCCGGGAAGGGCATCGGGTCCTCAGGGCACACCAGCAGGCGCACCGAACTAGGCCCATGCCCACCAGGGCGAACCTCGACGAACTCATTGCGGCTAGAGCCCTTCAACTTCTCCACCGCGCCCTTGATGCGGGAGCGCGTGATGCCCGAGGGCAACTCGAAGTCCAGGGCGAGCACCTTGTCGTTGGTCGGCAACGGGGCGGTGGCAATCGTGGTGGGCGTCAGGCCCTGAGAGGAAATGAGCTTGGCGTCCACCCACGCCTGCTGCCACTCCAGATCGGCCAGATAGGGCAAGTCCTCCTCAGGGTTGGCCAGGCGGGCCTTTCGGTAGTCGGCACCAAGGACGAACACCAGCACCTGCGGCTGGTTGGCGGGGGTGACCTGCATCCAGGGCACCGACAAAGTGGACATCAGCCGGGCCATCTTGGAGCGCACCTCCGCCAGTCCCACACCGCCATACATACGGGCCTCCACCTGCCAGATGTGCCCAGCAGCACCCCCTGGCCGCGTCAGTGGATGCACGGACATCACCTCAGGGCGCGCGAGCCTGGCCGAGTCGAAGGCGGCGTTCAACTGCCCGGCCAACACCCAATGCTCGGCGGAAGTGATGGTGGAGGAACGCTGGGACACCTCCCGTGAAGGCGGTAGCCGGTCGGCACTAGGTGGTACCGGGCCATCGGCCCAGCGCACCGCGAACGCCTGCGGGTGTCGATCACCTGGACGGCCGCCGGGGCCGGGGTAGCCGACAACGGATACGAACGGGGCGGCCATCAGGGTGGTGGCCAACTTCGGTTCGAGTTTCTCGAAGTCACCGACCTGCTCACCCTGCTTGATAGTGAAGGCCAGGGAATTTAAGTCCGTGCCGCGGATCTTGGAGGTGGCGCGGGTGACGAACTGCGGCTCTGGCTGGTTCGCTCCGGTCTTCAGCACTGCACCCCACCGGGCGTTCCAGGCGTCTTCCTCCATCAATTCGGACAGCATCGCCGGCACGCTGTCGTCGGCGTAGATGATGCCTGGGTCAGTCAGGGCACCAGCGAAGAGCCGCTCACCTTCAGAGCGGGTTGGTGACCCGGCCGGCCAGTCGTTGACGATGACCTCGGTGCCCTCGCCCAGGTAGCCGGGGATCATGGAGGCGTACTGGCGGCGGGCGTACCCCATCGTGTTGGCACCACCCAGGCGCACCGCCCACACCGCGCCGGCGGAGTAGCGCGGCCCGGCAGGCTCCTCATCTGCCGGGGCAGTGGCGTCATCGTCAGCGGCAGCTGGCTCGCCGGCAGGCAGATGGGCGCCGGTGTCGGCGCCCGACTTGGCCCCCTTTGCCTTAACGGCCCACAACCTGGCCCACCCGGTGGGAGAATCATCAGACGGGGCGGCGACGTGCATCGCTTTGATGTCGATGAAGATGTACTGGGCGCCACCACCACCGTAGGCATCGACAGCCTGGGACAGTGCGGCGGTGATCATGTACGCCGCTTCCTCCTGGCTGGTGCCCGGGTCGGTGATGTCTGGTGGGGAGTCGGTGGGGTAGGTCACCACATCCACCCGCAGCGGGTGCTCAGTGCCAGACATCGGGGCGCCGGCAGAGTCCAGGTTCGGGGTGACCAACATCGCTACCGAGTACCCGCCACCGATCGCCTGGTTGATCTTGGGCTTCAACCCCAACAGCCCTGGTGCTCCGAGCGTGGGCGGGGCGTCGAAGGTGTCCACCCGCAAGGCGCCCACCATGCGGTGGGAAACCAAGGTGGGTGTGCCGTTCTTGGCCGCCTGCGGGATAGCCACCTGCCAACGTGGCTCCCACTCCTTGCGGGAGGCGACCCGGTCGCGCCAGTCGGTCAGTGCCGCGACCTGCCACTGCGGCCAGCACACCCCGATTCCGGCCAGCACCGCCAGGCACAATGCGTAGGCGATACCTGGCAGCGGCAGGTCCAGCCCGTCGGCCAGTGGGCCGCCCATGAACGCCAGCGTCACCAGGGTCACCAGCACCAAGACGACCAGGGCGCCGATGATGACCGGGCGGATGGATTGCACCTGCCCCAGGGAGTTCACCCGCACCCCCGGGTGAGGATCCACCGGCTCACCGGTGCGACGCTTGGCGGCGGGGATGGTGGTGATGAGGATGAAGGTGGCCGCGGCGTTGACCCACGGACCCCACCAGTCATCGGTAGGCAAGGCGGTGGCCAACGCGCCAGCGGCAACAGCGATGAACCAAGACGCCAGCGGCGGCCAGCCCGGAAGCCAGTCCCCGTTGGGCACCAGCAGCCGCCACTTCAACTGGCTCATCAGCAGATAACGGCCCCTGGCCTTGGTCTCCCGGGGGCCTTGCGGGGTGGGGGCGCCGTAGGAGTCCTTGGGGCCGCTGAATACCGGGTGCGGCTCAGCCCACCCAGCGGCGACCACCGCCAGCCACAGCACACCCATGCCGGGGTAGCCGAAGTAGGTGGCCACCCCGATACCCACCACCCCGAGGGTGATGATCAGCCACGCAATGGAGGTGGCCGGCTGGACGTTTGCGCGTGCCAACGGTGGTCCTTATCAGTCGTCGAAGTCGAACGGGGCTTCGTTACTACTAGCCCGGGAGGCGGCCTTGACCGATGCCACCAGCGGCACCAGCGCTGAGACCACAGCAGCATCAGCGCCGGCGCAGAACCGCCGTTTGCGCAACCTGCGCAGACCCCTGGCGGCGTGTAACGGGTGGGTGCCGGGGATCTTCAGTGCCCAGGTGCGCAACGTCGGGGAGGAGCGCGAGGGCCAGATGAGCACCACCGGGGTGTCCAACGCGACGTGGGGTGCCCCACGCTCGGACAGGAACGTGCTCAGGCGTTGCGTGGCCATCGCCATCGTCTGCTTGTCGGCGGCGGCGAATCGCTCGGTCCCGCGGAAGGTGCGGCCGGTGAGGGTCCAGTAGAAGCCCGGACGCCACCACTTGCTGTCGATCAGCAACACCCGCTTGCCGTAGACCAGGGCGTGGTCGATGTTCGCGGTGAACCCCGGGATGGGTATCGCCAAGTCGTGCAGCACCGTGGGGCCACCAGGACGGGCGGCAAGGGCGTTCAGCACCTGCGCGGTGCGGGCCTCACCCTTGGCACCGGCATCTGCCGCCCCTTGGCTGACCGCCCACGACACGTCCTGGGCCAGACCATGACCTGCCTGCCCGATCACCCGCCCCGGGGGCTGAACCTGGGCGGTCACAGGAAGAACCCGTAGATGATGAAGGCGATGAGCAGCACCCCGGCGGCGATGGCGAAGACGCTGCCACCCTTGCCCTTCAGTGCTCGGTTGATGTCGTCCTGGTGTGAGTTGTTCATACCTAGACCCATGCGCAGGCACGGGCTGAGCCAGGATCATCGGGGAGCAGGGACTACGGTGCGACCCATGGGTGCGATGTGGTGGGAGAAGTTCCCAGTGATTTCAGAACGCGCTAACGGCGATCGACTCATCGGGCACACTGGCCCGTTCGCCAGCGACCTGTATGCCGCCGGCACGCCCCCTTCCCACGGCCTGAACATGCGCGGCCCCATGTCGGAGCGCATCGCGCACGTGCGCATCGGAGACCGCCTGTGGGTGACCCGCGACGGAAAGCACTGGGCAGTGAGCGACCGTCTCGGCACGCTGGGATGGTTGCGCTGGCGGGCTGGGGACAACGGCCGTGCCCACGCCCAAACGGGTGTGGTGATCCGGCTACCCGAGCGGGGTGTGCTGCACGTTGAGCGCGTGGTGGTCAATGATGCGGGGGTGGTGGTTGACTTCGGTGGGACTGTCCACCCCGACGAGTAGGTATGAGACCACAGCGCGCGATCAGGTGCGCTTGCGACCCACGCAGGCCATCACCCCGAGAGTGAAGTTGCGGTGGTCCGCGTCGGCCCTCTGACCGCTGGTTCCGGCCAGGGCGCCGCGACGTCCGCCGAAGATGGCATCGACCCCGGTGGAAAGGACCTCGAACGCCTCGGAGTCACCGTAGTCCTTGCCCGTGTAGGCGGCGATGAAGTCATCGGCACGGGCGTACTCCCTCGACCCGCGCCACAACGGCCGGGCCTTTTGCTGTTCGCCCGTCACAGGGTCGGTGGTGCGCCTGGTCAGGAAGTCCTCCTCCAGGCGGATGATCCCTGCCACCGAATACTCGAACCGGTGGCTCATCTCATGGGCACTCACCGCGAACGTGGGCGAGCGGCCCTGCACATGGGTCGCGCCGGCGTTGGTAGTGATCTCTGGTGCGGACTCAACCGAGACCGTCTGCATCCGCGTCTTGGGGCGGCGCCACGCAACGTGCTCAGGGTCCTTGGGGCTGACCCACCTCTCCCAGCCGCGCCCACGGGGAGGGGTGTCATCATCAAAACCGCCGTGGTCGTACGGGTTGGCCACCGTGTAGCTGGTCCTCCAGTGCGGGGTGCCGTCGGCCATCGCGAAGCGCGCGGCGTGCTCCTGCTGCTCTTGGGCTGTTGGCTCGGACCATTCTTCATACGGGCTGGATGAGCGCCCGTATAGCGTCATGTCGGCCTCACCGCGCGCACCAAGGTGGAGGTAGCGGTCTACGCCGCGCTTGCGGGTGCGGTGGTGCTGGCGGTCCATGTAGTGCGCCCGACGCCTGGAGATCTTCGCCAGGGGGGCGCCACCGCGTGAGGTGCTGGCAGCGATCCGGTCGTTGGAGGCTTCAATCCAGTCGGTGGGGAAGATGGTGGCCGCCTCGTCGAAGGCCTCCCGTGCCGCCTTGGCGGTGCGTGAGTGCCACTGCATCTGCGTCCCGCCCATCTGGCGCACTTCGGCCAGGGCCTGCAGGTAACCATCGGAGAGGCGGCGCAAGTCGGCCATGGTCTGCTTATCCGAGCCGTTGCGGACGTTGCGCAGGTGATCCTCCGCCTCCCAACCGGCAGCGGTGGCCTCCTTGGTGTATTCCCTGTGCGCGCCGAGGGCTCTGCCATACGCCTGCCTGGCGGCCTCCTTCTCCTGAGGGTCAGCGATGTCGTGGATGCCCACCACCATCTGGTTCGGGTCGCCGAACTTCTCATTGGCCAGGGCACGCAGCCGGTCGCGCTCTGCACGCGCCTGGTCATAGTCCAGTTGGGCCGCCTCCAGGCGCCGCTCGTAGGCACCGGCTACCTGCTCGGCGGTGATCTCCGCGTGGGCCTGGCCGCGGTCAGCGATTCTGGCGCCCACCGCTGTGGCCGCCAGTTCCACACTGCCGTACTGCGCCTTCAGTTCATCGTTGACTTCGCGGTAGGCGTCCCAGCGGGCAAGGCCTTCCTCACCCTCGTCACGACTAATCGGCCCAGGGCTGGTCACAGCGGCGTTGACACGGTCGGCCATCGCTATCAACTCAGCCAACTCAGGGTCGACCGCGTGGGCATCGTCAGCGTCGTCGTCCTGTGCCCAAGGGTCATCTGCGGGGTTGATGTCCAGCCACGGGTCAACGGCGTCATCCAGGGCCAGGCCAGAGCCTGCGCGCTGATGTTCGGCGAACTGGCCACCAACCGGGATGCCGCGTGGTTGGCGTCGGACAATCTCATTCATGGACTAGGTGTGTCCGGGCCAGTAGTGAACTACCGCAGCGACCAAGAGTGTTGAACCGCCCGCCCCGGAGTTACTCTCCAAGGGCTGCCGCAGACCCGCACGCTGCCGCGCCGAACGCCGCGGTGAGCCACTGGGCCAGGCCATCCGGTAGTTCAGTGATGAATACCCGGCCAGGGTTGAACGTTGACAAGGCAGCCAGCGCGCCAACCGGGTGGCCGGACTCTGCGAGGACGGGGAACCGGTCGAAGATGTCGATGGTGCGCTCTTGGCAGATTGCCTCAGTGGCCGCAGCAACGATGCCCGGGTCGCCGGTGAACTCGCCGCCGCGCCAGGACGCCAGGTGGCCGTCGATGTCAACAGTGATGGTGTCCATGCCGTATCTAGCCCGCCGGGGACCTTGGGCATTGACCGGCCCCGAGGAAGGGGGCCAAATCCACCCATTCACCGGGGCCTTGCACTACAGGTGTGCGGACTGAACTGGCATGCGCCACACCCAACTTGTAACTCTCGGCGTGTCTTCCTAGCCGTCGTCCTCAACACTCCTGCCGTCGCCGACGACCTGTGCGCTGAGGCTGAACCCGCCATCGGTTCGCCGGGCGTAGGCATGCGGCATCAGGGCCTCGCTGAGTGCCGCGGTGGCAGAGGCGCGCACCTTGCCCGCCCGGTAATCCTTCTTGGCCATCGCGGCTGCCTGCTTCGCGGGGGTGGATGCGTTGGAGGGATTGACGAACCCGGTGAAGTCCGAGTGCGGGGCACGACGACGGCGGCGTTCGGCGCGGCGCGCTTGGAGGCGCTGCCGCCGGGACGGGGCACCCGTCTGGGCGTCGTTTCACTGGGTACGGGTCGAAGAGTCTGGCCCGCATCGCCGCTCCGCTGAGGCCCCGAAGTGCCCCGATCAGCGAGTTGACACCTTTTGACGCCTCCACGATCGGCGGAATCATGCGGGAAAGTCGGTGTTGACGCCGATCTTGCACCACTTTGACACCTCGGTTTTCAAAAAGGTGTCAAGTCAAGGGTGAGCCAAAAGTGCAGGTCAGAGCGTGCGCGAGTATGTATGTATGTATGTTTTGACACCTTCACACCACAAACACACACATACACGTGCGCGCGGGCACCTATATGTTCTGAAGGTAGGTATCCCGATCTTCCCCATACGTATGCACTGGGAAGGGTGTCAAGGTGTCAAAACACGGTTTTTCGGCCTCCGCACCCTCTCTGACCTGCGAAGACGCTCAGAAAGTTTTGACACCTGCAAGGTGTCAAAGTTGGAAAAAGGGTGTCAATTGACACCCGATCAGCCCCAAAACAGGCCCACCACGCCATCGAAGGCCACTTCTGGTGCTCCCTGCCCGTCCGCCAGCAGGGACGCCTCGGAGCAGAAAACCCCCATCCGAAGGGCACTGAACTGACACCTGGAGTCGCCCGAAGACCACCAGAGGCAGCGAGTCAGGTCACAAAAGGGCCGATCAGAGGAAAGGTAAAGAGATTTTACCTAACGCCTGTGAAGGTGAACCAGGCCGCTAAGACTGCCTGACGGCAGAACCTGGCCGCGTGCTGGGACCGGCGCTGTGCGCCGTGACTCCCGTGATCCGCGGCAGGCGGTTCGTGGCACCTGCTGAAGTGTTCCGCACACCTGGCGGGCATGGCCACCAACGACAACATCGACGACCTACGGTCGCACGTTGAAGCAGAACCGTCCGCCATCACAGAGGTCCTGATCACCAACCCTGGACCTGCTGCCGACGTCGCCTGGCGGCTATTCAACGCGACCGCCGGGATGCTCACCTACCCCACCTCGACTCCGGACATGCTCTGCCGCTCACAGGTCCCCTTGTGGCTGCACGGCAAGGCAGCGTCCAGGCTGGCAGGTGGTGTCCAGTGATGGGCCACGGACACGCCACGATGGGTGCGGTGGGCTGGGTGGCCCTGACCGCACCAGCGACCGGTGCCCTTGGTGTGCTGCCGATGGAACCCGCGCACGTGGCAGCCGGAGCCGTGGTGACCGCAGGTGCGGCACTGCTGCCCGATGCTGACCACCACAGCGGCACGATCGCCCACAGTTTGCCGCCGGTGTCGAACGTCGTCACCCGGGCCGTGGGGCAGGTTAGTGGTGGTCATCGCCATGGCACCCATTCCATCGTCGGTGTCCTGGCTGCCTTCGCCCTGGCGTGGCTGCTGGCACCTGTGCGCATCGACCTGCCGTGGGGTTGGCACGATGACTTCCAGATCGGTGCGTGGCTACTGATCGTGTTCATGGTCTCCTTCGCCCTGAAATCCCTGCGCATCATCCGCGGCTGGAAGACCGGCTGGTTGGCCTCGTTGGCAGTTGGGACTGCTGCTGTGTGGTTCGCACCTGAGCAGTTGTGGTGGTTGCCGCTGTCGGTGGGGATGGGGTGTGCGATCCACATCCTCGGTGACGTGTTGACCATCCAGGGCTGCCCGCTGTTGTGGCCACTGCGTCCCAAGCCGATGGTCGAAACGCCGTTCTGGGCGAAGAACGGTCACTTCGCCGTCCCGGTGCTGGGCACCGCTGGCTCTGGGCGCGAGTGGATCCTCGTGATGGCCCTGAACCTATACCTGGTAGCCATCCTGGCCGAGTCCCTCGTCCCGGGTTCGGTGGTCTGGGTGGGCCGGGCGATCGCCGCGGGTGTCACCGGCTAACGGGTCTGTGGCGCGAGCGGGCCGGCCCCGCATACGGCCCACCAATATGAGGGACGCGAACCTACAGCCGACGACGAGGCCGCTGGCTGCTTACGGGCGAGGACGGTCAACTCGGTGAACTGGTGCGGGAACTGCAGGCCGGCCGTGTGGCATGGCCGCGGTCACGCACCAGACCGTAAGCGATCACGGCTGGTCGTAGGGCAGACCCGTGCCCCGTTCGTAGAGGTCACGCACGCTCATGCTGCCGACGCCAAAGGGTCCGATGACGCTGACTGTGTGGACGTGCTGGCGGATCTGGCGGCCCGCCTCATTGTCGAAACTCAGCGGCGTTCCGAGCCATACGGCGAGGTTCTCGAAGGGGTTGAGTCCTAGGATGAGATCGCTCTTCTCCTTACCGATGAGTGCCTCTCTCCAGGTGGCCGTCAGGACCCCGTCGACGAGTTCAAGATCGGTGAACGCATCGGCCATCAGGACGCGGGACGCAGACCTCTCGTCGATGAAGGCCTGAACGGCCGCAACGGCCTGTTCTTGGGTGATGGGTGTCTCGGGGGCCTGGTCGTAGGACATCTGCACTCCTTGGTGGATGAATCGCCACCACGATGATGCCCCAGAGCTCGGACACTCGTGGCAGAAAGCGTCGTAAGCCGACCCTCTTCCGTACACGCCACCGGTGCCGCTGCAGCCTCCGCGACCTGCCCAGCCGACCTTGAATATGGACATCACTGTCAGGAACGGCGCGGCGCGGCATCGGATCTCGCACGTGTCTGATAAGTGTGTTACATAAACGTTTCGACCCAAGACGATGAGACGCATGAGCATGCTAGATCAGCACCGACGGCAGATGACGCGCGAGCGCGATAAGAAGCTCCGACTCAGCAAGGACGTGCAAAGCATCAGGAAGCGCCTGTCTGAGAAGCGGCCCAAGGTCACCAAGGCCACCACCGAGAGCACCCGCAGGTCCCGACAGCGTGAGGTCGACAGGCTTGAGCGCGACTTGCTCCAGGCTGAGGGAAAGGTGGTCGACCAGGACAAAGCGATCGCAACCCTCCAGACGAAAATCGCCAAGGAGGAGGACACAGCGCGAAGGAAGCGAGACCAAGCCGATGTTCGGCGCGAGCGCGATCGGGCCCGCCGTGACCAGGTTATTGATCGAGACCTTGACTCGCTAGCCGAGACCGCGTCGGCTCTCGACGCTCGACTCACCGAGGTCGAGGCTTCCTCGTTGAATACTCTGGCACGCGCCGTCGCGAGCGACCCCGTGCAGCGTCAGTACGACGTGTTCCTGTCCTTCGCCACACCGGACGAAACTGGGGCCGGCAACCTCCGCGACGAATTGCAGGCCCGTGGCCTGAACGTTTGGATGGTCGACGCGCAGGTCGGTCTGGGACAGTCGCTCGTGACCGGGATCGACAACGGCATCGGAGCCTCGCGGTGCGGCATCTGCTTCGTCACGCCGGCTTACGTCGACCCGAGGCGGTTCTGGCCGCGCCAGGAGCTAGCGGCTCTTATCATGGGACGTAAGCGGGTCATCCCAGTCATTTCCGGTCTCGAGTTCGAGGACGTCGAGGAGTTCAGTTCGCTCCTAGGTGACCGCAAGGGTCTCAGTGCCGACGCCCACGGGCTCGGCGAGATTGCCGATCTCATTGTTGACTCTGTGGGCGAAGGGACACCCAGGCAGTAAGTTCGTCAGAATCGGTTCGTTTTAGGCGAAATCTGCACGCGGCCGATCGCGAGTCGCCGTCTTTGTCCCGCAGATTGATCGGTTAGCGTACGCCAGGGAGCCACCGCTCGGCATGAGCTGGAGCGGCCGCCACGGAGCATCGGTAGAACACCGCCACAAACCATTGGGCGATTCCTCAGTCGGATGTGTGAACAAGATATCGACACTGACGGTGTTGCGGTGTCGTATTGATGCACGAGCACTCGGCCCAAGAGTACGAGGAGCGCCCATCGTTCCGCCCGGGAGAACGCAAAAGGACCAGCGACCAGGGGTGAGCGCTACCTCCACGGCGAAGATGCCGACGAGGTCGCGACCTAGTTCACCGCGCCAAGAGGACATCATCCACGACAGCGCCACCAGTTCTACGAATGGCCAGAAAGACACCGTTGCACCTGGCACGTGCTGATGGTGGTTCCACGGGCAGAAGGCGGAGCCCAACAGACCGAACTTGTGGATAGCGCCAGCGTCCCGGCAGGGTGAACGTGGCATGGTGGCCTCAATTGTGCAGGGAAGGGTTTCGATGCTTACCGAACTGGTCTGGCTGGTCGCCGGCTGCTACCTGGCCCTGGCAATGGCTGCCGGTGGCATCTGGTTGATCGTCTCCTGGGCGCGGGATGTGCGCGCCGCCCGACGTCGGGAGCAGAACGGACGCGCCCGAGCGCCCGTGGCGTGAGCCACCGCCCACCGCACACCCGGTGGGCATGGACACCACCACAACCACGACCACCAAGCCGCAGGGCAGTTTCGGGGTCTTGCTGTCGCACGCCTTCAACCAGGAGATCTACGGCAACTTCCCCACCCGACTGCTGGCCGCCGCTGAAGGCCGACGAGTCGCCGCAGCCCAGCCAGGCATCGAGTTCGAGATCATGCAGGCGACCACCCGTGGCTGGCTATCTGCTGATGGGTTCGGTCCCGACGAAGTCTGTCGCAGGCGGTGGGGCTGATGGCGGGCGTGTGGTTCACCTCCGACTTGCACCTTGGCCACCGCTTCGTGGCCTCCCTGCGCATCGGCACGACCCGCGAGGAAGTTGACCTCGGCGCCTACCACGAGCAGGTCATCGAGCAGTGGAACGACTGCGTGCGGCCCGGTGATGTGGTGTGGAACCTCGGAGACGTGACGCTGGCTGGCCCTGAGCGGGTCGGTCCCGTCCTGCAGCGACTGAACGGCACCCAGCACCTGGTCGCCGGCAACCACGACCGGGTGCATCCGATGTTCCGCGACGCGCACAAGGTGCAGCGTCAGTGGCTGGACTACTTCGCTTCGGTGCAGGCCCACGCACGCCGGCGCATCGACGGGTACTCGGTGCTGCTGTCCCACTTCCCCTACCGCGGGGAGGGGCAGCGGCACATGGCCGACCGGCACACCCAGTACCGGCTGCCCAACAAGGGAGTGCCGCTGATCCATGGGCACACCCACGACGAGGGACAGAAGTTGTCTTTCGACGCCGGCACCCCGATGGTGCATGTGGGTTGGGATGCGTGGGGTCGCCCGGTGCACCTCGATGAGGTGTCTGAGTTGTTGGCGATCGCGTAGCCACCTGCGGGTGTGAGGTGGCGCCAGGAGTCCTATGAGGACCTGGTGCCCGCATCGTGCTCATCCCCGGTGAGATGGTGCGGGTCCTCGTCCTTAGGCCAGGTGTACAGCAGCAGCCATAGCAAGGCGGTGATGACCACGGAGGTGATTAGGTATTCCATGCCAGCCCCCTTCAGCGCGGCGTGAGCAAGTGCGCGTCGATCTGGGGGCTGTGCAGCCCGCCGTCGAAGTCGTCGCGCGGGTGCGGCCGGTCGCTGCTGAGGGCCATCAGGGCGATGGCGCCGGTGAGCAGGCCGAAGTGAATGAGTGCAGAAAGCATGCCGAGCTCTCCCCCTGGTTGACGTCACCTTGTGCAACGCCTGGGCACCGGCTGGGCATCCCCGAAGTGAGCCTGGGGGTGTGATTCGGCGCACCTCTACCCGCCCTCATCGCGCAGGGTGGTGATGGTCAGCCGGGCTGGTGGTTTCGCCAACGCACCCGGTCCGCGGTGCACGTGTGGGTCGAACCCCTCGCGGTGGCGCGGATCAGGTTGGGGGATGGGGGCGGTGTCGAACCCGGCCACGTTCATCGCGTAGTTGTGGAACTGGTAGGGCTGGCCTGCCCGGCGCAACCACACCGGGGAAGAGATCACCGTGGCCGCTCCGGTGTGACTCGCTTCGGTGCGCTGGGGGTCCATCGGGGTGAAGGGGATGTCGAACTCATCGAGCATGCCTTTGCGGTCCCACGGCTTGCCTTTGGCCCCCGACGGTATGCGGGCGGTCAGGGACAGGAAATCGGTGGTGACTTTGCCGCGGGCGGGGAAGTAGTCATGCCACATCGCCATGCCGATCCGATCGGCATGGCGGGTGCCGGGTACGCCGGGGTACTCATCGACCACCTCGCGGATCATCTTGGTCATCTGGGAGGCGAAGGCGTTGCGCTCCGCCGGTGGGTAACGGTCTGGGGGTGGGGCGCCGATGAACAGCACCGTCAGCCCCGACAGGGACATGGATGCTTTCGACATGTGCTGGGCCCATCGGCGCACCTTGTCCTTGAAGTGCCCGGTGATGGAGGCGGTCAGTTCGATCGCCACACGCATCCCATCAGGGCGGATGAACGCCGCATCGGCTGCGGGGTTCCCCTTGATCTCCTCCCGGCCCAGTCCGGTGCCAAGGAGTAGGTCTAAGGATGCGTAAGTCTCACCCATCACGGCGCCCACGTCGCAGAACTCAGCGACCCGCAATGCCAGCTCGGTGGTGAGCAGGTTGTGCCGGTCGTACTGCCCACCAACGCGCAACCGCCGGCCACCGGTGACCATCACCTGCTCGGGGTAGGTCAGCAGCGGCAGAAGTCGCCGGGTGTAGGTGTCCAGCGCTGATGGGCGAAGCAACCTGGTGTGACTGGCCGGGTGTGCTTGGCCCATGGAGCCGACGAAAGATCCGTGATCCAGCAGCCCGGCAGCGAACGCGGTATCGAGCAACCCGCTGCGCCCCGCAAGGGAGGGGGCACCGACCAAGGCTGCCAACTGCTGGTCGGTCATAGTGCGCCAGGCGTTGACCATCCCGAGCACCTCAAGTTTGCGTCGCCACACCCACGCCGAGGTGAAGGACTCAAACGCCTCATCGGGGTCAATGTCCAGGTGGGCAGGGATGCGGCCAAGACCGGATTCGGCCTGCCTCTTGACGGACTCCGATGACACCCATGAGGCAAGCGCCCCGGACTTCCACAGCCCATCCCAATAGGGGTCCAAACGCGCCGCAGCGCGCACCCGGGGGTGCACCCCACGTGAAGTCAGGTCGGACAGGGCAAGGACGCCATCACTCACGCCGGGGCTGCTCCTACCTGGTCGGGGGAGTACCCCTGAGCGGACAAGAACGCACGTGAGTCGATGCGCCCATCAGCACCGAGGAAGTAGGCCGACTTCAAGGTGAAGGCACTTTGACGTTGGAACCCAACTGAGGCGCGAAGGATCGCGTGATACGGCGCCAAGGTGAGCACGTCGGCCGGCTGCCACTGCGTGCCGTCACCGGCGAAGTCGGCAACCAACTCCTCAGCGGTGGTCGGGTTGGACTGGGTGAAGGCCACCAGGTTGGAAAACGACAGCAGCGCCTCACGCACCTGGTTGTCCAACTGTCGGGGGCGTTGGGTGGCGAAATTCAGCCGCACCCCGTAGGAGCGGCCCCGGTCGCGCAGCCAAGTGATGATGTCCGGTGTAGCACCGGCAAGGTCTTTGAGCTCATCGGCGAAGATCGACACCCACCGGTTCTGCTCCTCCCACCCGGCGCAGGTGCGTTCGATGTTGTACCGCAGGGAAAACATCAACATCGAGGCCATCAACGCCTGCATGTTGGCTTCCATGATGTTGCCCGCCGAGTCCGCCCCGGTCAGCACTGTCACCGCTCGATGGCCTTCCAGGACTTGGCGCCAGGTGACCTTCTTACGCGCGGGGGAGAAGTAGTGGTCCAGTGCCAGCAGTTGGTCGATCTTGTTCCCCGGTGCCCGCTGCAACGCGGCACGTTGGGACGGGCTCACGCTCGGTCCGTACATCAGCGCCAGTGCTTCCCATGCCAGGGTGTAGTCGCTGTGCTTGTGGCCCAACACCTCGCGGGCGTGTTCGTGCTTGGCGTGAATGGCGCCGGCCAACGCGGCACCCCTCTGGTCACCCAGGCGACCCATCAGAACCGAGGCGTAGTAGAGCGCGGATGCACCGCTGGCCAGACCGGGAACCTGGCCGGCGATGTCGTCATCAACGACCAACCCGCCGGTAATGACCATCTTCAGTGTGCGGAACGATTCGTCCTTGATAGACCCATCGGCGAAGGCGTACTGCATGGCGTTGGTGAAGTGCAGAGCGCGTTCCTCCACACTGCCGGGAACATCGAGCAGGTCGATGGCCGGGGAGGCAGGGTTGGACACTTCGACCAGGAGCATCTTGTCGCCCGTGGCGTGCGCCCACGTAAGGGTATTGCGTGCACCGTCGAGTTTGGTCTCGAAGTGGATCAAGGCGTTGCGCGCCCCGGGGTGGTGGGGGCGTGCCGAGGGCATGACCCGCTCCAACATGGACCAGGCCATCACGCCCAGGATGAGTACCGACTTACCGCTTCCGGGCTCACCCAGCACGGCCAGTCCGCCGCGGCCGAGGTCTTGTGCGGAGAGGTAGACCTGCTGCCCGGATTCGGTGGTCCCGACCATCGGGCCGATAGGCCGGGTCATTGCCGTGGCCGCCGCGCGGTCCTTGGTTGAGGAAACCCCCGACAGGGCACCGGCTTGCGGGGCGACGATGGAGGCGGGGATGTGGGGTCCGAGCATGAACGCTTCCTTGTGCAGCGGGTAGCGCCCGCCGGAGAAGTGGGACTCCGCCCTGATGTCATCGACGTCCACCTTGGCCGGTTTGCTCGGCGGAATGATGCGCGACCGTGGCGGGGGCAGGTTGGCTGTCCGTAGTCCCCGTTGGATGCGCGCTTCACGAGTGGGGAGGATGCACGCAGCGGCCAGTGCGGCGATGGCGACCATCGCGCCTGCGGCTGCGGTCGCCATGGTCCAGGGCAGCAGGTCGAAGTAGGCGGCCAGCAGTGCAAGGCCGCCCGGCACGGTAGCCACCAGCGGGGCGCGTACCCGGGAGGGGCGCACCACTTTGGTGCCCAGGTCGAACCCGGGAAGTGAGGAGGCCAAGGTGTCCAGGATTGAGCGGGTGGCCTCCATCGAGGTGGCCCCGGCCCACATGCTGGTGACCAGCGCGTTCGGTGCGGTGGAGTGGTGAGTGGGGCGACGGGTGGACATCCGGAAGGCCAACCAGTTGGACCACCGGCGGTTCTCGAACATGCGCGCTTTGCGCACCACGACCGCCACCCAGGACCCTGCGGGAAGTGTGTCGCCGAGGATGCGGGAGACCTCGGCCAGATCGGCCCCGACCTGTGTGGAGCGGATCGCGGCGTGTTCGCGTTTCCACTTCAGTTGGGCCACGACGTGTCCGAACGACAGGTCGGGCGGTTCGTCCTGCGGTTCGAGGCGCCCGGCCACCGCGTGGGACAGGTTCAATGCCGCGGTGTCCACCCGCTTGGTCGCGGGCATGAGCGCCCAGTGACCCAGTCCGTCCTCGTCGCGGGTGACGATGAGTGTGGTCTGACCGGAGGCCCCGGCCCCGGCGGCGAAAGTGGAGGCGCGCTGTTCGATGGTCGCGGGGTTGTTGTTGATGTCTCCGGCGCGGGTCAGGCGCCAGATCCGGCGGGAGCGAAGTCTCATACTGAGACCCATGCGCACGCGCGAGGGCCCGGTGGGTCCGTTTGGGGCAGGATCAGGGCTGACTTGGGGTGAAAATCCCCCTAGTTCTGCGCACGACCCTTCAATCGTTGCCAGGGTTTTCGCCCCATTCGGCCAGGCTGGCCGCCATCCCCGGTTCCTCCCTGACTCCCACTTGCCACGCCGATGACATGATTTTGGGGGCGCGGCTGCGTGGTGAGTTGCGGTTCGGAACCCTGCCGGGGGCGTCTTGCTTCAGGTGACTTCGCTACGGCCCCCAACGCGGACGCCGCCCCGCTGCGCGGAGCGCCAGTCCAGCTCGTGCATCCCATGTGTGTCCGGGCAATCCGGCCATGGGGCTGCAACACGCCGGCACTTACGAGTAACACCCCGCAACACGCGGTGAGTTACGTCCAAATGCACACCGACACACCGGGAGTTACACGAACAACACCCCAGTCACTGGGGCGCATGACGAACAACGATCACGCCGGCCACTGCCGCCGGCAGGCATCACGAAGGGACATCAAGGACACGCGCAGAGTTACATCAAGAACCACCTCAGGGACCATCGCGCTCCGCGCAGCGGGCTGCACAACGACTTCCGTAGCGAAGGGCACCACACGAAGGGGTCACCACGGGCAACGAGACGGGCACGCCGGAGCAATCAGGGAACACAACGCAGGGGAGGACAACGTCCGACCCTTGGGGAACAACACGAAGGCACACCGGTGTCCATGTCGAAGGCGAACGGCGAAGGCGCGAAGCGCCTGAGCCTCTTATATGCCACCCAGTCCGGCCGGACCATCCGGTTTGCCACCGAGTCCGGCCCATCGCACCGGGCTAGCGCCCCGCCGCTACCGCGGCGACATCAGGCTCGCATGGCTCGCCGCGAACGTGACGGATGGGAATCCTCTCGGCCCACGTGTTGGTGCGCATCCCACTTGTGTTCTGTGCGCAGCGAGTTGACTCAGCGCTACGCCTTGACGGTCGATGCCTGCATTCGAACACCGGTCCAATACCGTAGTTTCAGAAGCCGCTTAACCGATGTCCGCCAGACGGGGTTAATCCCGCTTGTCGTCGTCGGCCTCCGTTCTGGTTAGGTCGATCGCTTCGAGGTGCGCCGCGCGGGGTGAGCGGTTGATGAGCCCGAGTAGGGCGTCGAACTCCTCTCCGACTAGGATCCCTGCCTGTGGTCCCGATTCGAGTTCTGTCTTCAGCACCTGGGCCAACGCTTCTGGAGTGATCTGCTGCGGCTGGGCGTCGGTTCCCGAGACCTGCACTCCTGCGAGGTCGTCCAGGGTGGCTTCCAGCCCAGCGGCAAGCAGCGCCGCGCGCAGCATCAGGCGCTGGTGCTCCTCCGGGCTGATGGTGCGCACCGGTCCAGTAGTGGCGATGTCGGCTGAGCGATCCTGTGACGCTTCGTCTTGGCCGGACGAACTTTGCTCTGCCACCTCTGCGGATTGGGGAGAGTTTGCGCGGCGCCCCTCCTTCAACCTTCGCAGAAGCGCTTGCAGAGGCGGTTGGGCTTTCTTCTTCACCAACTGCCCGATCTCAGGTATTGCGCCAATTTCCCATAGAAACCAAATCGTGGCTTGGATGGCATCAGAGGCGAACTTGACGCCCTCGGCGCGAGCCTCCTCCGCGCGGCGAAGGTCCTCGGCAGTTTGCGCTTCAGACTCCCCGTCCGAGGGGACGTATGGTTTGGGATCGTGGAATTGGGCAGACAGGGTTCCGTCTTCCCGTCGACGCCCGCCCGGCCCAGGCCTGTCGGATGAGATATCGTCGCCGTCCTTGCTCCGCCGGGATGCCTTGACCACAAACAAGTCGTGGTCCTCGTCCGAATCCATCTCCGCCCTCCTTTGACGCTGCCGCACACGCCGGCTCCTGGTAATTGGAGGCTATCGCCTGCAGGGGGCGTTGACCTGCAAGCCAAGGGAAGCAGCTCGTGGGGCGCCAGAGAAGCACAGCGCTTCGTGCTCACCTGGACGCCCTGACCGACCTACTGGATGCTGGACGCTGGTACTTCGGACTGAAGGGACGCCGGCGGCCTGGTGGACTGCGTGACTTTCGTCCAGGCGATGGACCGCGATCGATGTTAAGGGGGGACGAAACCGTCCGCGCGGTGCGCCGGGATGAGACAGAATCGAGGAATGTAGCGCTATGAGTGCGTCGCGGTAACCCTTCCGCAGACACCCTGGGCAACACGTGAAAGAGACCTAACCGGTCGACTGAACGACGTGGCCGCGCACGGGTGGCGGCTAGTGGCTATCCAGCCGCAACATAGCCCGTCCGCGGAGTCGTACGGAATCTTCGAGCGACCTGTTGGCGCCGATGAGTAATCAACCGGACCGCCCTTGGGATCGCGCCGCTCCGAAGTCTGAGGCTGGGGAGGCGAAGAGGTCGTCCTGGCAGCGATGGCTCGGCGTCGCTGGGGCCGTTCTGGTGTTTCTAGCGATTGCCTACTCGTGCGGAAGTTCCATGACTGGCAGTAGCAACTCCGCAGCGTCGGAGTGTCGCAGCCTTGCCAGCGACAGGTACGGAGGAGGCGTTGAGCGCAACCGATTCACCGAGATCACGTTCACTGACGGTGACTTCATCAAGGGCAGAATCGGCGCCTATGTCAACGGCGACGAACGCATCGTGGGCTATTGGGAGTGCTCAACGGAGTCCGGTAGCGCGGTCATCACGTTTTACTCGGACGCTGCTGGTTGACCTAACCTCACCGCCCACTAGTCCTCGGGCGTTCCGCACTGGAGCGCACCCGCGCGAGTGAGCCCACACGGCCAGGGCATAGCACCGCGTTGGCTCTGACGCCCTCTTCCCGCCGTCTGACGGATACCAGCCTCTGGCGCCTGCGCCTGTCGGTATCAGGTGGCGGCGGGCTGATCGGCCCGCACACCTAAGGGGTATGGATACCAGCATCCCCCGGCACGTCGCAGACCAGATCATCGCTGATGTCACCGACTCGCTATGGCTGGCCGGGGAGCGCGCCAGCGTGGCAGCCGATGCGTGGGAGCGGGGTTGGGACGGCCTGGCACAGAAAGCCCGCAAGCCCTCGATGGGGTTCGTCCGTTCGCCGACCGGGTGCTGGCCGAACTGGGGGAGCACCACCGGCGCCGACCCCGCCGACCCGCACATTATCCGGACTAAGGCACTGGGACTTAACCAGCAGCAGCCCGGAGCCGACCCTCATCGGGGTCCCGTGCCTGAGATGTGTACTGGAGGATCGCCGGGCACGTCGTCTTGCGCGTGCCGTCCAGGATCGGGCTGCGACATGATGGGCACCGGTGGCTTCACTGAGTTGCGGGTGGTGAGCCCGGCCGCGTGGTTGGCTCGCGACCTGTCCAACCAGGACGTCATCCCTGTTGCTGGCGACATCGGCCTGTGGGCGCCGAAGCAGTGGCGCCATCTGGCGTGGTGGATGCCCGGCTCACACGCTGCCCGCCTGGCCGCATCCGGTGTGCACCCGAGGTTGCAGACCCCGGGGTGGGCGGCGCTGTCGATGTTCGACACAAGTGTGCTGGGCCGGCAGGTGTCAGCGGTCCAACTGCAGCACCTGGAGGAGTTCGGCGGTGAGCACTTCGTCAAACCGGCCGACGTGAAAGTCGAGGCACTTCCGGCGTCGATGACCACCGGAGAGGCATTCCTGCGCGCCGCCCAGGATGCGGGGATGCCCAGCGACCTACCGGTGTTGGTGAGTGACCCGGTGAACTTCACCCACGAGTACCGGTGCTTCATCGCAAGCGGCCAAGTGGTAGCCGCCAGTGCGTACCTGATCGAGGGCTCGACCTGGGGTGCGTGGCACCCGGCTGACCTGCCCCCGACTGAGGATGCGGTCGCCTTCGCCACCGACGCCGCTGCACAGTTGAAGATGCCTCACCTGCCCGGCGGGTGGGTGCTGGATGTGGGCCTCATCGACGCCCGGCAGTGGGCAGTGGTGGAGACCAACCCAGCGTGGTGTTCCAACCCGTACTGGTCCACCGAAGGCGATGCGACTGGTGTGGTGCGGGCCATTCTGGCGGCGCAGGGTGATGCACCAGCGCCCGCCTTGCAATGGCAGGGACCGCAGCGGCACACGCCTGCAGGCCCGCTGCCACGGCGGTGAACGATCGCCGATGATGAGGTGCCCTCGCCGAGGGGTGATGTGCCCGCAGTGCTTCATGCAGATCCCGGCCTCTGGTGCCTGTGACTGCGGGTATGAGGTGGCGGCGGCCTGATCGGCCCGCACACCTAAAGGGTATGGATACCAACATCTCCCGGCACCGGGCCGGCCAGCCCATCGGTGGCCAGTTCGCCCCTGCCCGCAAGCCCGCTTCGGGGATCCACCTGTCCCGCGACCGAATGCTCGGTTACGGGCTGCTGGATGCCACCGAGCACGGCCAGGACCCAGTTGCCTACTTGCGTGCCCATACCCCGGAGTTGACCGAAGGGCAGATGGACCACATCGCCGAGGCCGCACACCTGTACCGCACCTACCTCGACTGTGAGGGCGACGGTGAAGACCGTGCCGCCGGCCTGAGTGATGACCACCCAGAGGCGCTGGTGGCGATGAGTGACTTCGAGGCAATGAACGAGCCTGATCGGCCCGGTGAGGACTCCTACGCCGGTGTGGACACCGTGGCTTACTCCGAAGCGCTGGCACAGGCGTGGCAGGAGGAGACCCATTCCCGCATGAAGGCGGCCCTGGACCGGGCGGCCACGACTCAGGCCGCTAGGAGTGCAGCATGAGAGGTTTGCGGAGGAAGAAGAACACCGGAGAGCCGGGCAACCCTGGCCAATTTGGCTCCGGGCCCCGGCCCGCATCCGGGTTGTCGCTGCGCAGCGAGCCGGCTACTGAGCCATCCTTGGCGCCCACACCGGGGATGAACGCACGCACCAGGTCCATCGTGAAGGGGTTGGCCGCGCACGGGATGCACGGGCGCGTGACGAACGTCGAGAAGAGGCAGAGCATCACCAGGCTGCACATCGCATCCGGTGATTACCGTATGGACATCAGCACCGAGGACACCACCAACTACCTGTCGGTGGGGGTCTCCACTGCCTCAGCCCAAGCCCGCTTCGCTTCCGATGGCTACTACTCCGAGCCCCTCAACCCTGAACTGGTCGCCAACCGGGCCAAGGCGGTCCTGTTGCAGCGAGAGGTGGTTAACCGTGGCGCTGCGGGCGCGGCCGGGTGCATACATGTCCGCACTGGGAAGTGCGGACCCCCGCAGCCCCGCCGGCGTTGACGTCGGGGTGACAGACCACAGCCACGACCCGCACGCCTCCGCGACGATGGACACCGAAGGCAACCTGCAAGTTTTCTCTGGCGGGCGCTCCGTACACAATGAGGCCAAGCAGGACCAGGTGGCCGGCAGGCTCGCCCGCGCGATGGGGTTCAGCGAGGAGGCCAGCACCCGTGAAGACCTGAAGGCGGCCCTTGATGATGCTCGCAACCACGCCGAGAGGTCCGAGTCCTACCAGGCATTCTTCCCGGGGTCGGCATGAGCAACCAGAACATCACCCATCAGCCCTCCGGCCAGCCGACCGGTGGCCAGTTCGCCGAAGCGGTTAAGTCTGCCTCCGGCATCTCGTTGAGCACCGGCGCATCGGATCAGATCAGGCCCGTCGTTGCACTGCAGGTCTTCGGGCCAGACCGGCCCCTGGCAGCCCGCCGCGCCTACCACCAGATGGTTGAAGCGCGCGAGAAGTACGAGCGGGTAGCCCTGGCCATGGACGCTCATTCCGAGCGGGCCAAGGTTGCCTAGACATCGCCCGTAAGAACCGTGAGCAGTATTCGGAGTACGGCGACTCCGTCCTGAACCGACTACAACTGCGGCACCCGCCGGCGAGCCACCACTCCTGGCTCCTGCCACAGCCCGCGGCCCGGACACATCACCCACATGAGCACTCACGACATCCCGCGACAACCGTCCGGCCAGCCAACCGGAGGACAGTTCGCCGAGACCAGCAAACCTTCCTCCGGTCTCGCCCTCGCCGGCGATGACAGCCCGGGCACCTGCCTCCAGTGCGGTGGCCCGACCGAAATAGACTCAGGTGAGGTCTCCTACCACTTGAGTGAAGATGGCGAGTTCGACTATGCCGCCGACGCTGACCATGTCGCCCTGTCTGACAATGGCCTACAGGCCACGACCGTCGCCGCCCATCCCTCCTGGGCACCGGAGGAGGTGGACAGGTTCGTCGACCGCGGCTCGGACTGGCTGCTGGATGCACTGGAGCGCTTCCCCGTTGATGAACCCGAGGTGGAGTACACCCGCTACCCGATAGTGGCCGGTGAGCACATCACTGAAACACCTGTTCATCCCGAAGATGTGGGAGGGCAGTGGGCGCCCGGCGATGTTGAGCGCCTGGAAGGGGAGTTCCGGCAGTTCGTGGAGCAGAACAGCCACCTGATCGACGCGGCCATGCGCCAGCGCCCGAAATGGTACGGCGATTCGCCCAGTAAGTTCGCCCGCGACTTCATGCTCAGCCGCACCGCCGGCAGTGAGGGGTTCGCTCAGCGCAACCTGTATCAGGTGGGCACCGACCTGCACGAAGCGGCTTCGGCCTACCCGGATGTGCGCCCCCAGTTCGATGAGGAGGAGGGCCTGGTTCGCATCGTTGAGGTCCCCAAGAGCACCAACCCATACCGGCCGTACTTCGGGACTTGAAAGGAACAACAACCATGAGCAATGCCAACCAGAACATCCCGCGAGAACCCGGCGGCCGCCCACAGGTGGCCAGTTTGCTGAGCAGGGCTAAGGCAGTCTCGGGCGTGAGCCTGCAGTCCGCCGGGCAGCCCGCCCCGGACCACCGCGGACGGGTCACCATGAAGCCCGGGCGTTGGCCGACTGGGCTGGCCCAAACTCGCACCACACCGCCATGCCGGTGAACGACCCCGAGTTGAACCACTCGTGAGGCCCGCAGGGCGGCCACCGCGGTGTTACCCAGGGCCTGCGTCCGCCGCCTCCCGCTGTGGCGCTACCGGCTAACCTGGTGCGCCCCCGGACTGATCCGGTGACCGATGGCTTCTCGTGATCGTCTCCGAGCGTGCGTTGATCGACCGCGAGCCATTGCAGAGTCCTTGGCCCACGAGGGCCCGAGACCCCACCGCACCGTCCCCAACTGCCCATGCACCGACTGGTCGGCTCACTGCCGACGACCGCTCGACAACGATCCGGACAGCCTGCACCTGCGCAAAGTTCCACGCTGGCTCGCGCTCCCGATCGTGCACCTACTCCACCCGGAAAGCGTCGATCAAGTCGGCGTCACGGCGCGCAATCGCGTATCTGCCCGCTATGTAGGTGACCGTCTTTACCATTGTGGGCATGACTAAGGCAGCCCCGGAACCCGAGGCCCAGCGGTGACCGCAGTATGGGAAGCTCTTTCGGCCATCGGGACACTGCTTGCCGTCCTGGTGGCTGTCGGCGTTGCCGTCCGTGAGGGCAGGCGAGCGAACCGAGCTGAACGGGAACTTCGCGACGACCGGGCACGGCAGGAGGAAGAGCGGCGCCGCGCCGTCGCTGCAGTAGTCACTGCCATTGTGGAGGAGCGGCACGATCCCTCTCCCGATGGCACGCACTACGTGCGGCGCGACAGATTGATTCTCACGAATGCAAGTGGGGAGCCGGTCTTTGGCGTTGTGCTCGGGGTGGCACGCGGCGAGCCTCCCATTGCCCTGGGACCAGTCTTTGGCCCTCGATCGATTCCTGTACTACCCGCTGGCAGTGAACGTGAGTGGGACGTGTCGTTCGCCATGCTGGCGACCCAGCCCTTATACGGGGCTATCTACGAGCCCATCTCGGTCGAACTGACATTCGTTGACGCGCGAGGTGCTACTTGGCGGCGCGAACTCGACGGTTCGCTGAACGAACTAGGACCTGACTACACCAGTCCGCCCTACGCCAGCGTCCCCGACGACGTGGGCCACCAACAGGTGCGGGACCTTGCAAACCCCTATAACCCGATGCCCATAGTGCTCGCATTCTTGACTGACCTTGACCACGAGAGAACCACGGCGGCTATCGAGCCCTACCTTGCGCCCACCGCGGAAGGCTGGAGGGGGATAACCGACGCTGAGGTCAGAGAGATCGCAGAGGGACTGGCCGAGGCGGGTCTACCATCACATGTGTGGCACCCTGCGCCGTACGTGGCCATCGTGCGGCTTCTTCCCGGCCTTGGCGAGGCGGATCCCGCGGACTTCGTCGCTGCCGGCGGACCCATGACCCATCTGACCATGGTGTTCATCCACAGCCAAGGATGGCGGGTGTTCCATCTCGGTCCTCCGATCGATCCGGACTCCATCCCGTTCCCGCCGGGGACGCTAACCAGCAGCCCACGCGGAGGTCCGCCCGTCGACGCTGACTGATGCGGCACCGCCCTGCTTCACCATTGTGCTCGCTCGTGCCGGATGGTCGCCTCCCCTCGACTGCTCGGAGTGCAGGAATGATTCCTGACCCGCCTCCGCAGTTCGCTCGAGGGGCCGGGAGCACCGGAAGCGGCCTTCGAGGCCGCATTGAGCCTGTTTTGGGGCTGATCCGGGTGTCAATTGACACCTTTTTCCCAACTTTGACACCTGCGAGGTGTCAAAACATTCTGAGCGTCTTCGCAGGTCAGAGGGGATGCGGAGGTCTAAAAACGGTGTTTTGACACCTTGACACCCTTCCCAGTGCATACGTATAGGGAAATCGGGGTATCTATCTTCAACATATATAGGTGCCCGCGCGCACGTGTAGGTGTGTGTTTGTGGTGTGAAGGTGTCAAAACATACATACATACATACTCACGTGCGCTCTGACCTGCACTTTTGACTCACCCTTGACTTGACACCTTTTGGAAAACCGAGGTGTCAAAGTGGTGCAAGATCGGCGTCAACACCGACTTTCCCGCATGATTCCGCCGATCGTGGAGGTGTCAAAAGGTGTCAACCCGCTGATCGGGGCATTTCTGGCAGCAGCGGCGGGTGGGTCCCGGCCACCGACCACCCCCGTCTCACCGCGATGCACCGGACCATGGCCTCCGTCGCGGAGAAGGTCCAGGAGTTCAATGGCACCCCCGGCAAGCCCCAGGAGCCTTCGGAGGCCGAGCGCACTGCCGACCTGGCTGATGAGTGGGTGGACGCTATCGAGCGGGTCCCCGCGCAGCCGAAAGCCACGATAAAGGCGTGGATGGACGCCCGCAACGGCCAGCAGGTGCGCACCTACCAGTTCACCCACGACGTTGACACCAATACCGCCTCCAGCCCCTGGTCGCCCGGCGCGCGCATCGTGCGCGCCACCAAGGCGTCCTTGGTGCAGATGGACCGCGGTGAGGGCAGGAACCGTCCACCCGCGACTACGCAGGGTGCCGGGTGATCGGCGCCGGCGATGATGTGCTGGCCATCGAGACCGACTTCGGTGAGGACAAGCAGGTCGCGGTGTACGTCGCCGAGTAGTCGTTCAGCCATCGTGGTTACCTCTGCGGTGGCTTCAGTGCACCCACGTGCCCGAGCAGGGAGCAGTTCACCACTCTTGGCCAGTGCGAACGCCCATCCCGCCCGGACACATCACCAACATGAGCACCCGTAACCCGACTCAACCGCGTCAGCCCCAAGGCCGACCAAGTGGCGGCGAGTTCGTTGAACACCAGCGGGCCTCTGCTGGCCTGGCCTTGACCGCCCAAGACGGGGACCAGGAGCAGGGCGACCTACCCAGCGTGCAGGAGTCTCTGGATGCTCTTGCTGCGCATTTCGAGCAGACGGCTTTTGCACCAGAGGTGTCTCGTCAGTACGCCCAGGGGCACCTGGAGGCAACGCTGGAGGCGGCCGGGTCCGATGTGCCAAAGGAGTACGTGGCGGCCGTACTGGTCAGCGACCACAAGACCAGGGACGCCTACCGCCGGTCTCTGGGGTCTAGCCACCTTGTTGGGCCTGTCATCACTGAGGCGTGGCGCGATGGGATGCCGCACGACTGGGCCGAGCAGATGGCCGACCGCGGACCGAAGTGGTCGCAGGACTGCGCCCAGCGCTGGTCGCAAGGGCTGACCGCAGACGAACTGGACCGCCTGGATGCCGCTGGTCTGGCCAAAAACCCGACCATGGCCATCGCCTATGCCGGCAAGGACCACGATGAGGTCAACCGCTGGCTGGAGGCCGCCCGGGACGATGAGGAGTTCGCCACCTACCTCGCCCGCTACCAGGGGCACCAGGGCATCGGGACCTACATCGAAGAAGGCGTGCCGCTACAGGATGTGAAACTGTGCCACGAACTGGGGGCTGAGCCCGGCCTGGCCCGCCACGGCCTGCGCTGCCAGGATGGGGCGGTGCAGAAGGGGCCGGGTGCCATCCGGGAACTGGTGCAGTACGCCGAGCAGATCGGTCAGTCCACCGACGAGGCCCGCGCTGCGATCGCCCTGGGACTGGATGCCAAAGAGGTCAAGCCTTACGGCGCGAACGTGATGATGGACCACATTCCCGTCTACCAGCGCTCCGGGGTGGAGCCCAAGGTGGTCAAGTCCCTGCTGGCCCGTGACCGCGGGCTGGAACCACACGACGTGGCCGCCCTGTCCAAGGCCGGGGTGAAGACCGGCAAGGACCTGACCGCCTGGCGCAAGACAGTAGATCCCCGCGGTGTGCGCCTGCGCGCGGAAGTGTTCAGCGACATCACGGCTGTGGCCAGCAGCGGGGTACGCCCCGAGGTCACCGCCGACCTGAAGAAGGGTGGGGTGCCACTGGCAGCCATCCCGACCGTGCACGCCGCAGGCATCAGCGACATCACCCCGTGGGCGCAGGCGTTGCAGCCCCGCGCCCAGACCGGAGTTCACGTCGGCGGTAACCCTGCACAGGCAGCGGCCCAGCACATCGCCGCCTTCGCCAATGCCGGTGGTACCCCGGACCAACTGGCCCGGGCCCAGCGTGGCGGCATCCCGCTGACCGAAGTGGCCGTCCACACCAGGTCCACCCCGCAACAGTTATGGGACGCCGGTGCCACCGGCAGGAAGCGGGTGCTGGCAGATGAGGCCCGGATGCGTCATGAATACGGCTCGATGGCCCCGCCGCTGCAACCCTGGCCGGCAGGTGGCCCTGACGACCTCTGACCTGAGTTGGGTGGCTCCGCCACGGACACCAAGGGGGTCACACTCTCCCGGGCCACACATGGACGCCAAGATGTGTAGGCAAAGATTGGGGGAGATTATCGAATCGTAATCGTCCACAGGGACCCAACGTTCGGCCCACCTCAGTGCGCCCGGACACACCATCGTCATGAGCAACCAGCACATCGTCCGCCATCCGTCCGGCCAGCCCACCGGTGGCCAGTTCGCAGAGAGCCAGCGAGCCTCGGCCGGGATAGCCCTCGGCCTGGAGTCCGACGGCGGCGCCCTGATCGTTGCCGATGCGATCGACCAACTGGAAGCCGAGGAGGGTCTGTACCCCGATGTGCTGCAGGACCGCAGCGGTGCTGTGGAGCAGATGCGGGCCAACCCTGATGACCCGGCGCTTGCCAAGTACGCACGCCGGATGCTGGACACCGCGCCAGAACTGCTTGATGCCAACCCCACGTGGCAGCCGGCCAGCGGCGTGCCCGCAGGCGATGAGATGTACTCCAAGACCTACGGCGGACGAGCGCTGACCACCGACGGCCAGTACCGGTCCACCACCGAGATCAACAAGATGATCCGTGCGGACATCAAGAATGCCGTCGCCGGCGGCTACCTGCCCGAGGACCTGGACTACCGGGTGCACAAGCACGACAGTTCGTTGTCTTCTTCGATCAACATCACCGCCGAAGGGACGGGGCCGCTGGAGTATTACGACCGGCGTGATGCACTGAGGGGCTACGGTGAGCCGCAGTTGCAGAAGTCGCCTTACGTCAAGGAGATCGAGAAGCGGCTGGGCAAGATCGCCTTCCAGTACAACTGGGACGGCTCAGACACCCAGAGCGACTACTTCGACGTGAACTTCTACCAGGACGCCCGGGTGGTCAGCCCCCTGGATGCCGCTCGCAGCCGCGCTTATGAGTTGCGCGCCAAGTCGGCCAAGGCCCACAAGGCCGGTGACCAGGAGAAGGCCCACGCGCTGCTGGCGGACCTGAAGCGCGTCCGGCGCCATCACGACGACATGTACGAGATGGCCGAAGACATCGCCCGTGACCTGGGTGCGCAGGTGGACCGCTACTCCCGGCCCTGACCGCTGATGGATCCGGTGCGCCCGCACACATCACCACCATGAGCAGTCACAATCAGAACACCTTTCGCCAGCCCTCCGGCCAACCCACCGGCGGCCAGTTCGCCGAGAACCACAAACCCGCCTCCGAGCTGGGTCTGGCACCACAGGGCGACGGAATAGACGCTTCAGTGCAAGTCTTGGGTGAGCGACTGGGGCAACTGGTGCCAGGTGCACACATCACCGATGCCGGCTACTCCAGCGATGCGGGCAGGCGCATCGACCTGCGCGCCACGACCGGGCAGGTGATGTTCGGCGAGGAGGCCGCTGCCGATGTGAGGGTGGTGGCAACAGCGGATGCCGATGGGCGCCTGAAGGACAGCCCCACGCTCTACGTGGCGTGGAATGAGGAGGGCCCCGACGGCCGGACGAGGTGGGAGAACACCTTAGTTGATGCCGATTCGGACAGCGTCGATGACCTGAGTAGGGATCTGGACCAGGCGGTGCACCACGGACGCCAGCAGGCACGGCGGCAGGAGGCAGTCAACGCCGAGATCAACAGCGCGGGCATCACCCGGGCCGAGCAGGGCGGCGCTGACCGTCCCCCTCAGGTCACTGCTGTCGTCGATGGGCCGAGCCTGCACCTGCTGGGCAACCGGGGTGAGAACTTCACCGACATCACCCTGGACATCTACGCCGATGACAGCAGTTGGGCGCCCACCATCAAACCGGCCGGACTGGGCTCCATGCCGGTGCCACCGCAGTCGCGCCGGATGGTGCTAGACCGTGTGGGCCGCAGCGTCCTGGCCTCCACCGGGCAGTTCGAGAAGATGAAGGGCCCAGGATCGGGAAAGGACTACCTGTACTCCTTGATGGGCCGCCTGCAGGACGTGCCGTACCGGCCCTAACCCCGCCCGCCGGGCAGGTGCGCCCGTCATCTCTCCGGGTTGTAGGCCCCACCCCTGGTTCCATCTCCCGAAGGGGGTCGTCAGCGTATTCGCAGGCTGAGCGGACGCATCCGGGCTAGATCCCAGCGAGGGGATCTAGGAACCGACCAGAGGAGCGGCATGGCTCGCAAGCGAGTCTCGTTCAAGGAGCGGATACAGCAGTACGCCGCGTTCCGAGTTGAACACGGGCGAGATCCCTCAGAGGGGTCGTCGGATCGCCACGAGAAGGTCATTGCGCGCTGGCTGCACTACCAGCGCTGGGCCGCCCGCCGGGGTCGGCTGGCACCTGAGCGGGTGCAACTGCTCGATGAAGTGAACCCGCACTGGAGCCAGCAGCGTCACCGGCCTCGTGCGCTGTTCGACCAACGGCTCCGGGAGTATGCCGCCTTCCTGGCCACCCGCGGGCGTGACCCGAGCCGCAAAACGAAGTCAGCCAGCCAGGAGAAACTTTGCGCCCCACGGGCCCAGGCACCGGACGCCGCGGTTCCGGGGTGGCGCACCGGGAGCGGGGGCGCGGGCTAGAAGAAGGCAGGACGCCCCAACCAGGGGTGTGGCACATGCTGTCCGGTTCCGCACACCTTGCAGGTGGCGGTCAGCGACGCGACGGTTGCAGGTGCTCTTACGAAAAGCGGAATGCCGATGAACTCAACGACTGATCCGGGATGAGGGAACATGGGCGAAGCAGTCTTCGGGCTCGTCGGCGCCATCATCGGGGCGACTCTCAGCGCCCTGGTCGTGTGGCGCGTAGGCCGCTCCGACCGCCGGCAGCGTGAGAATGCAGCAGCAGCGGATCGCCGGCAGCGCCACGAAGCCGCACGCAAGGATCAATGGTGGGCACGAACTCAGTGGGCACTGGACTTGATCCTGCACGATTCCCATAGGGCCCGAATGGTGGGGTGGGATGTGCTAAAAGTCCTGGGGTCAAGTGAATGGGCCGATACCCGCGAACTGAGGATCATCGCAGCCTCAGCACATGCGGTAGCCCGCGATGTGGACTCCAGTGCAGAACTGAGGGAAACTGGAAGCACCGGAGGTGAAGAACCGTGACCACCACGCACCCGCACACCGCGGCTGAGCCGATCACCCGCGAGGAGCGCATCGCAGCCGCGCAGGTCATCGTGACGATCAACAAGCGACTCGGAACCGACAGCGAGCAGTGGGTCATCGACCTCGCCGAGGAAGGCCCGGATCGCCTGGCGAAGGGCGCCTGAGCGAGTTATCCCCCGTGAGTGGTCAATTGCGTCGCTGACCGCCCGGTCCGCGCCACCCGTGGCACAGGCGACCGCGAGCCGCACACCTTGGTGCAAGTAGGTCGGCCACCTTGGCTGGCCGAGAATCGAGGAGTGCTCCATGTCCCACGCTCTGCGAATCACCGAGACCGGTGAAGTCACCGAGGTGAGCTGGGCTGATGGGCAGCAGTTGCAGGCCCTGCAGGAGGGGGTCGAGGGACTGGTGGATCTGGTCGCGCTGACCCCCGCCATCGGCATGTGGGTCAACGAGGAAGGGCTGTTCACCCACGGGCGCAACCCGCTTGCCACCGCGATCGCTGGTTCGCTGCGCGGGGCGCACTACCAGGACTACTATGGACCCGCGGTGTTCACCGGCGGCACTGATGAGCAGGGTGGCACTCTGCCGCTGGCCCGGGCCGAGGAGGACCGCATCCGGGCCTATGCCCGAGTGGGGCTGGGCATCCTGGCGCTGAAGGGCGACGTGTAGGTCAGGCCCGGCGCACGTTGTGTGCCGGGAGCCACACACCGCGGATTCGCAGCCTCCGGTCGTCGATGTAGACCAGCACGGCGCGGGGCGTCCACGCTTCGGCGATGCCTGGCACCTGCCCGGTTCCGCTGCGCGGCCAGATGATCGTGGCTATCACTGTGATGGGTCTGCGGGCCCGGGTGTAGTGGTCCGGCACGGCCAGGGCGTTGCTGGGCTGCTCCCAGGTGTTCTTGTCGCCGTCCCAGGACTGCACCGGTGCGTACATGGGTTCGATTCTGGCACCTGGCCCTGACCTCGGCTCGGTGGTATGTCCGCCCGTGGCACCAGTGCGTTCAGCCCGCACACCTATAGGGCATGAGGACCACCGCCAACACCGTCGCCGATCCGTCGGTGTGCTTCCGCTGCGCCGGGGGAGATGACCTTTCCACCAGTGGGCAGCACCTCTGCGCGCTGTGCGTCCTAGCCGAACTCGACGAGGAGGAGGTTGTTGCGGCATGAGGACCAAGACGACCAGCAACGTGGTGCGCATGAGCGACTGGCGCCGGGGCGATGATGAGCCCACCCCGCCCGCTGGTGGTGCGGCCATCCCCAAGCCTGTGCGCCGGGTCCGCCTGTCGCGGGAGCGGGTAGCCGCATAAGCCTGTGGCGCAAGCCGGAGCGACCCGCACACATCACTGGTAGCGCCGACCCCGGCGCACTGGATGACTCAGGAGGGCCCAGTGCAAACCGCGACCGCCGAACAGCAGAACCTTGCCCATCACCTGACCTTCGCGGCGACCTCGATGTTCGTAGAAGAGACCGGGGACATCGTCACCGCCGCTTATCTACGCTTCGCCGCAGCCCTGACCGACACCGAGGAGGCAACGGTGTGAACGAGGAGGACCTGGTGCGGATGTAGGGCGTGATCACCGATCCTGGTGACGATCAGGCCTACGGACCAGAACCACGCTGGTGGTTGGCTGCGGTGCGGCGGGATATAGCGGCATGAGTACCGTCAGCCCGGGCGATCAAATCATCACCGCAGCCACCGACTTCGTCACCACAAAGTTCGTCCTGGACGGCATGAGCGTGGACGGTGAGGTCCGCTCGGGCATCGAGATGATCGCCACCGGGGTGCTGGCGTGGCTCGGCTCCCGGGCCGGGGATGCCGGTGCAGGGGAGGAACTGCGCTCGGTGCTCATCTGCGCACTGGCTGCCGATCAGGTGAAAGGCACCTACCCCAAGGGGCCGGGACCAAGCGCCTTGTGAGCCTGCGGGGCGCCAACCTCACGCTGCCGCACACCTATGAGGCATGGAACCGATCACCCGCCCCGAGGGCATCGCTCTGCTGACCCTGCTGACCGCTGGCGTCTTGCTCGCGGCATGGGTGCTGCTGGCCCCACCCACTACCGGGGTCGACGGGCGTACCTTCCTGGCCGTGGGCATCGGCGGCGGTGCGGCGTGGCTGGTCCGCGATCGGGTTTGAGACAGGTGCACGCGTTCCTGCCGGGTTAGCCTGTGCGTGTTTCCGGGCCGGTAGTGGGTACCGCAGATCGCAGGGATGGGTCGACCGCTCCCGTTGGTCACAGTTCAGCGGGCAAGCCGCACTCTGCTCAGCCGGTGCGTCCGGGCGCGACCGCTCAGGCGCTCACACCCTCCAGGTCCACACCCATGCCTGCAAGGACTCCCACGGCCAGTTGGCGCACCTGGGAAATGTGTCCTTGGACCGCAGGGCGGGACAGTGCCAGGACGTGGCAGATGTGGGTGACTGTGTCGGTGCCCTCCCCGGGCCCGCCTTCGGCGTACACATCCCCCATCCATAGTTCGGCCACGCGGCCGGTGGTCGGGTGGTGTTCGCGGGCGGCGGTGATCGTCTGGCGCACCACGGTGGCACCTTCGGTGGGGTGCAGGATGTAGTCCTCGGCATAGTCCACCACCTTGTGCGATTCCAGGGCGATGTCGGGGTCACCGACTTGGCCTGGCATCTGCAGGTCTGCGGAGGTGATGTGCATGCCCTGGTAGGCGGCGTCCTTCAGGTGGGACAGGCGCTTGTTGGTCTCAGCGACCACTTCAGGATCACTCGGCTCGCGGTCCAGTTCCCCGCGCAGTAGCGACCGGGTGCGCTGCACCTCGCGGTAGCGGCGCATCACCGTGGTCATCCCTGATGCCGGGGTCTTGGTGCGGTCAACGTAGGAGCGCACCTTGGACCGTGCTCGGCGGAAGTGGATCGCCTCCCACGTCATGTACTTACTCAGGTGGCCGGGGTCTTGCAGGGCTTCGCGGATCATTTCCCAGGCGACCTCGGCGACGATGGCGGTGATGTCTTCCAGATAGTCATTGGCCGGCACCGAGTTGGTGCGGCACAGTGAGCGGGCGTACCGGTTGAACAGCGGCAGGCGGGCGGCGATGAACTGTTCCACGGCCACTTCGCGCTGCGGGCCGGTCGGCATCTGTGCGATGTCGGCCAGGACGTCCAGACTGGGGCGGTCAACGCCAGGGATATTGTGCTCGCTCATCACACCGCTCCATCGCTGACTGCAGCCGGGTGGCCCTTGGGGGCGGGGGAGTAGGGGAACCCCGGCCATGGCGGGCCGGGGTCTTCAAGGCACAAGATGGCGTCGGCCAGCGCGGCCAGCCGGTTGCCACCCGTGCGGGAGTCCAGCAACCAACTCAACCGAAGCTTCAGCATCTCATCACGCGTTGAGGTCGCCCCGGTGGTGGCCATCGTCTTGGTGACGACCGCATCGGCCCTGGCCGGCCGCCACCCGGGCTGGGACAGCAGTAGTTGGCGCAGCCGGATCTTCAGCAGCGCCCGGTAGGTGTCCCTAGCGGCCTCGGCGATGACATCCCAGATGGTCAAGAAGCCCTCGGCGACGCCGAGCAGATGCTCAGCACGCATCCGCTCCGCCTCACCCTTGGCCAGGTTCGCCCGCCCGAGGTCAACCTGCGGGGGCCGGTTGCCCAGCGTCATTCTTTCCACCGTCAACCACACCTCTCTGTTGGCTGGGACACCATCCCCGTGGGCGTCACATAGATCGACGCGCGACCCACCCGTTTCTGAGGCACCGGAAGGAGATCTTTTCTCTGGCTCATGACGCCGCCTGTAAGTCGTCTCCGCCGAAGTCATCGGTGGCCAGCGGGAACGTGGAGGCGTTCGGGTGCGGACGCAGCGACAGAGCCGCCAGTGCGCGGTTCACCGAAAGCCGGTCCGCGGGGTATTTGGCCCGGTAGGCAGCGATGAGTTCATCCAGGCCCACCGGCCCCAGCTCGGCGGCCACGGCGCGGATCTTGGACCCGATGCGGGGGTCACCGATGGCCTTGCGCACCTCCTGGCGGGCATCACGGTGCACCGCGGTCAGCACGTAGCGTTCAGGGTCCACCCGCACGAACGCGGTGGGTGAGGTGCACTTTTCCACTAGCCGCTGCACCGGTGATGGCTCATCCTGGGCATCGTCGCCGTAGACCATGGTCGAGCGCAGCGTCTCCAGGGAGATGTCATCCAGCGCCTTGGCCCGCTCGGCACGAGGCCCCATGTCCTGCGTGGCGGTGGAGGTGGCCCGGTGCAGGGCCCGTTCCACCTTCTCCTCCAGTAGAGACAGCACTTCCCAGTAGGCGCCGCGGCCGTCTTCGATGAGGCGGTCCAGTTCGCCGCGGACCGCCCGCCGGCCGGTGGCAACCGAACCCCAGACCTCATCTGGGTCCAAAGTGCCGTCGGCCAGTGACCCGCGGGCTTCCTCGGCGCCGGGGTCCAGGTGGATGGTGCCGGTGTTGTTGTGCCCCATCCCGGCGGCCGTGAAATGTGCTTTGGTCACCTGGTTGGCCACGACCACACTCCCGGGGCGCCACGTCAGTCGCACCGGGAGTAGCAGGCGGTCAGTGGAGCCGGGGATGCGGTCCTTGCGCCCCACGTCGATGCGGGAGATGGCCCACCCCCATTCGGGCAGAACGAACAGGGACAGGGTGGCTCCTGTGGGTGCTGCCTTCAGTTCTTCTCGCCCCACCTGTGCTGCCCGGCCATGAAGAATGCGGGCGAGCATGCCGGTGAGGCGCTCCACACCAGGATGTCGTTGGGTGGTGTTCATGCCGCCGCCTGCCGTGCTTCGGCGGATGCTGGCCGGCCCGGGCTGCGGGGCCAGAACGACTCACCGCCCCACACCCCTTCAGAGGTGTCGTTGGTACGGGCGAACCCCAGGCACTGGGCGATGACGGGGCAGGTGGCGCACACCGTCTTGGCATTCTTGATGCGGGCCGTGTCGTAGTGCAGGGACGGGTCCCAGTCCTCGCCAGCGTTCTGCGGAGTACAGGAGCCGTAGTCGGCCCAGTTGTCCTTGACCATGGAGGTGGTGGGGTAGCGGCCCTGGTACTGCTTGCGGCGGCTCATCGGCGCCCCTTCCGGCGGAACAGCCGGGTAAGCCCACCAGGTTCCTCGGTGTCCAGCAGGGCCGGGTCGAACTGGCTCAGGCCGGTCACGATGTGCAGGGCCGTGGCCAGCACGGGGGCCAGGTTTTCGTTGTCGTGCGGCAGGCGACCGACCTTCATCTCGGTCTCGATGCGCAGGTCCAGCGGCACGGTTCCCACGTAGCGACCGATGCCTGACAGGCGTGTGGAGAGCAGCTCGGCGGCTTCCAGGTCCTTCTCACCGACCTTGTTCAAGGTGATGAGAGTGCGGTCCCGAGGCACACCTGCCTGCTCCAGGGCTCCCAGGCGCTCCACCAGGTTGCGCGCCCCTGGCGGGGAGGTGTCGGTGACGGCCAGGCCCCACGCATCATCGGCCAGTAGCGGGATCATGACCCGGTCCCACAACTGGGAGGTGTCGTATGCCTCGTGAATCTGGGTGTCGATGACCACCAGGTCCGACACGCTGCGGGCGTAGGAGATTGCCTTGGCGTACACCTCGGCAGTGACCACTTCAGGGTTGGCCAAGTCCGGCGGGGGAGCGGGCAGCAGTGCAAACCCGAGCCTCCCCCACTGGTCATCGCGGTACTGGGCCAACACTTCTGGGGCTGACAAGGTCACCGCGGCGTCCCCGGTACGCACTGCGTCGTAGACGGTGGGGATGGGGGCGCTGGGGATGCGCAGGTAGGTGCGCAAGTCACCCTGGCCCCGGTTGGCGTCCACAATCGTCACGCGCATGCCCTCAGGGCCGTTCAGCGCGGCGTACTGGGCCAGGCTCAGGGCAACTGAACTCTTCCCGCTGCCTCCCTTTCCCGACATGGAGATGATGACCTGCCCGGCGCGTGAAGCGCCAGCATGTGGGACATGTGGCGCTGCGGATTGGGCGAGGATGGAGTCCAGGTCATCCAGTCCTGCCGCTGCCACCGGGTCACCAAGGTCAGCCATGGTGGCCGGCTCTGGGACGTAGACCGCCGGTGCCGGTTCGATGACAGGCTCAGGGGCTGCTGTCGGCTCGGGTTCAGCAACCGGTGGCGGGGTAGGAATGGGGGCAGGGGCGACCGGAGCGGCAGCGGCCTCCTGGGTGGGCGGTGAGGCAGGGGCCGGTTGCGGCACCGGCTCATGCTCAGGGGCCGGGGGAGCGGGGTCGGTGTCTACTTCGTCGAAGTCGAACTCCTCCTCGTCATCGTCATCGACCACTGTGGTACCCGGTGTGGTGGGTGCAGCGGTAAACTCCTCCTCGGGCTCCACGGCGGGGGCGATAGGTTCATCTGGAGCCGGGTCGGGTTCGGGGGCCACGGCCTGTGCGCCGGGCTGCTGGGGTGCCTGTGGCATGTTCGGAATGGTGCTGGAGGTGGCCCACAGGTCTTCGTCGTCTTCCTGCTCGCGCGCGGGGGCGGGGGTAATCGGTTCTTGGGGCACTTGGACGCCCGGGACGACGGAACTGGAGGCCCACGGGTCGTTCTCGTCGGCGCGGGCGCCGGTCGTAGCCTGCGGGGTGCCGGGTGACTGCTCTGGCTGGGGCTGGTGGTCCTGTGTCACGGTGCCATCGGCGTTGATGGTGGTGGCGAAGGCGGCATCGAAAGGCAACGGGATGCCGGCAGCCATCAAGACATCGCCCAGTCCCACTGGTGCGGGGTGGCTGGCTTTGAGGGCATCGGCTTCCAGGCCCCTTGCTTGCTCCAGGGAGATGAGGACCACCGCGGTGTTCGCCGAGACCGACCTCAGCCAGGCTGCAGCAGAGACATGGGTGTCGTGACCATCGCCGACTAGGACCGGGAAGGCGTCCCCGGTTTGCAGGCCCAGGCGGATCTGGGCTGCAGCGGTGCGGAAGTCCTCACCGGATACCACCTCATACCCCTGGGCTTGGAGTATGGGGATGAGCCCGGGCAGGCTGACCAGTCCGATTTTCTGCGACATGGCAGTTCTAGCCCGGCGTCGTTGCTCAGACCTGTCACCAGCTGGCCCGTGGGTGCCTGCTGCGCCGCGGATCTTGCGCCGATAGGCTGGGGTGCCATGCCCTGTGACGTTATTTCCCCGACCAGAAGGGTGCCGAGGCACCGATGCATGTCCACACCGCGGATGCCGCGATGAGTGACCAGCCCCAGTGGGATGACCAGGACATTGCAGCCTGGGTCACCACGCTCGGGCAACCGCTGGTACGCCCAGGACTGGCCACCCAGATCGCCCGGCAGGCCCGGACAACGATGGCCCTCGATGCGCCCCGGGCCAGGTACTGGCTGACTGGGGTGATCGGGGACCTCGTGGCCTCGCTGCCCGAGGTGGACCCGTGGCGAGCACTGTCAGCGCGCGTGCCGGTGGAAGGGGAGGCTGACATCACCTTGCTGGGCACTGCGCCCCCGCCACCCGGGCTGGGTGCGGCCAGTGCCACCGGTGAGTTCGGTACTTGGCGCGACGGTGCGGACCTGGTTCCGGCCTCGCATGCGAACCTTCTGATCGACCGAGAGTTGATCGTGCTCGTCGAGGGGTTGGCACCGGCCAGCGCGGCGGTGCTGGCGCTATGCGGTTCGGACTACCACCTCGGGGTCCGGGCGCTACAGGTGCTGGGAGCAGAGGGGCCGGAGTCATTCGACATCGCAGCCCCTGCCCTGCGGTGGGCCTTGTGGCGCCGGCAGGTGTACACAGGCCCGGAGGACACCTGGGCGCACACCACCGCACTGATGTGGTTGCACTACGCCGCCCAACTCGCCAGCGGCGAGGTGTTCGACACCGCCTCCTGGCAGGCCGACCGCGCCGAAGGGGCACTGCCGGCATACCTCTACGACCCCGTTCAGACACGAGAATTGCCGTAGGTAAAATCTCTTTACCTCCTCCAGGATCGACCCTTTGGTGACCTGACTCGCTGCCTCTGGTGGTCTTCAGGTGGCCCCAAGTGTCGGCTCAGTGCCCTTCGGTTGGGTGTTTTCTGCTCCGGGGCGCGTTCGCCGGCGGGGGGCCGGGAGCACCGAAAGTGGCTTTCGGGGGCGCGCCTGGGCTGTTTTGGGGCTGATCGGGTGTCAATTGACACCTTTCTCCCAACTTTGACACCTTGCAGGTGTCAAAACTTTCTGAGCGTCTTCGCAGGTCAGAGGGGTGCGGAGGTCGAAAAACGGTGTTTTGACACCTTGACACCCTTCCCAGTGCATACGTATAGGGGACATCGGGGTATCTATCTTCAACGTATATAGGTGCCCGCGCGCACGTGTATGTGTGTGTTTGTGGTGTGAAGGTGTCAAAACATACATACATACATACTCGCGTGCGCTCTGACCTGCGCTTTTGACTCATCCTTGACTTGACACCTTTTGGAAAACCGAGGTGTCAAAGTGGTGCAAGGTCGGTCTCAACACCTACTTTCCCGCATGATTCCGCCGATCCTGGAGGTGTCGAAAGGTGTCAACTCGGGTGTTCAGGGCAATCGGGGCACCCGGGCTAGATCACCCATGAGCAGATTGACCAACCAGCCTCGTCCGACTTTCACCGCCGACCAGTTCACCTTCCTGCGAGGTGGCTCCGGAGCAGACAAGCTCGCCACCTCCGCAGTGGCCCCGTTGGTGGCCGCTGCCCGCGGGTATGCCACCGTGAAGCCTGATGAGGTTCGCCAGGCCGCCTCGGCCTACCGCATCGGTTCGATGACGTCGGCCGCCGGGCAGAAGTTGAAACTGAACGTCGGGCAGGGCGATGCGATGCTCATGCCCTGGCACCGCCTGGATGAGACCCTGGCGGCCGGGGTATCAGGGCGCATCGCCAAGCACACTTCGCTGCAGTTGCGCCCCTCGGAGCCACTGCCACCGGTCAGGGCAGGAGGTAGTTCACGCAAGTACGACATGTTCGCTGGCACCCAGACCGAACTGGACTTGCACCCGGCCACCCCGTCGGACTGGAACCAGAGTGGCTCGACGATCTTCTTCACCGAGGGCCTCATCAAGGGCGACGCCGCGCTGACGGCGATGCTGCGCGCTAGCGGCATCAGCGATGCCGACCTGGCCAAGACCCACGGCGGCGGTGACCCGGCGGGGGAACTGCGCAAGTTGATGGCCAAGGTGCCAAAGGACCAGCGCATGCTCATCATCTCCTTCGTCGGAGTGGGCAACTGGCGCAACAGACATGAGTGGGCGGCCCTGACCTTGCGGGACAAGTCCGCATGGGTGGCCTTTGACGCCGACGCGGGGGCGAACCTGATGGTCTGGAGGCAGGCCCAGCAACTGATGGAGTACCTGGAGGGCCGGAAGATGACCGGGGTGCACCTGGTCAACCTCGGCCTGGTGAGCGATGAGGCCGCCCGCCGCAAGGTCGGGGTGGATGACTACCTGGGCGAACTGGGCCGCTGGGAGGACCTACCTGGTGCACTGACTGACCTGCCCACACGCCCCAGGGGCAAGGATGAGGGCAACGTGGGCGACTGGCGGGTCACACCTGATGGGATGGGGACCCAGGAGGCCAAGGCCACTGCTCAGGATGATGGCAGCCCGGGTGCGCCCAGGTGGGAGGACCAGGTGCCCATCGGTGGCCGGGTCTCCCGGGTGGAGCACCTGCGTCAGCCCACTGCCACCGAGATGCAGACCGGGCTCATCAGTCCCACGGTGGACGACCCGAATGCCCACGTGGAGTTGGAACTGAAGTGGCAGGACTCCCTTGATGGAACCCACCACACCGGGCGGGTCACAGGTCCGGCGCCCATCTTGGGTTATGCCCCCAAGGACTGGGACCGCAAGGGAGCCCACATGCCCACCGGGTTGCTGCGCCACCCCGAGTGGCCACCGGAGAAAGGGCTGCAGTGGCTGAAGGCCATCAAAGCCCACCGGCGCACAGACACCGTGGAGTCGGTGCGGTGGAAGTCGATGGGGTACGTGCCCACCAGTGCCAGTGATGGCAAGTCGTTGCCGGTGTACATCGCCGGCAACACCGTGGTCACAGAGGAAGGCGTGGTTACCGACTCCTCCATCATCGGGGTGGACGATGAGGTGCTCTCTGGTGCCTCCAACTTCGGGGTGATGGGCCCACCAGAAGGGGTGGACTGGCGTGAGCAGGCACTTCTGGACCTGAGGGCGGTGCTGGATGCTTACATCGACTCCGGTGCCTGGACCGACATCCGTATGGCCGCCACCGTGCTGGGCATCGCGCTGCGTCCTGCTGTTCCGCTGCGGCCCTCGACGGTGGCCTACTTCGTCGGTGCCCGGCGTTCGGGGAAGTCCTTCACTGCTTCGCAGTGCATGAGTTTCTGGCAGCCGCGCCCCGGCACGTGGGGTGATGGGCGCCTGCCCGGTAGCGCCAAGGACACCATCGCCTCGATGGAGCACTCGGTGGCCCACTCCAACATCTGGGTCTCCGATGACTTGGCACCCTCCACCGACCGCAACCAGGCCAGCCGGGAGGAGGCCGCGATGGGCGACCTGATCCGGTCGATCCACAACGGCCAGGGCAAGCGGCGCATGAACGCCGACATGACCTCCCGGGAGGTGAACAACCCCCGTGCGCTGCTCATCGTCACCGCCGAGAACGAGCCGAGTGTGTCCTCAGTGGGGGACCGGATGGTGGTGCTGAACTTCGGGGACGGTGTGCTGGCACCTGATCGGCGCGTGACCGACCACCTGGTGCGGATGCGCGAGGTCACCGGCGAGCCGGCCCGCCTGGCAGGGGCCCTCATCCGCTGGCACTTGTGGAAGGCCACTCAACTGGAAGGTGGCTGGTCAGAACTCGTCGAAGAAGTTGAGACCGAACTGCAGGGGTGCACCCACCTGGCCGCACAGGAACTTGCCGGGGAGGGCAAGGATGGGGACGCCTCCCGCCACGCCGGCATGGCCGCTGACGTCATGCTGTCCTTGGCCCAACTCGGGCGGATGGCTGAGGATCTGGGTGCTGATGAAGGCACGGTGGGCCGCCTGGAACTGCTGGGGTTGCCCGCTGAGGTCATCCAGCAGGTGGCACGTGCTCACGACACTCAGAAGGGCACCTCCCCGGGGCGTCGTGCGGTGCAGGCTGCCACGCTGCTGCTGCAGAGCCGCCAGGCTCACGTGATCTCCCTGGTTGACCCCACGCAGCCGCCGGTGAAAGATCGCCCCGATGCCGACCTAGCCAACTCCCACCTGGGCTGGTCCAAATCCGGCAACGAATGGCGCCCGCAGGGCCCGACGATCGGTTGGGTCGTCAAGGGCCGCGACCGGGCCACGGAGGTGGTGTTACTGGACCCAGAATCGGCCTTCACCCAGGCTCAGGCTCGCTACTCCCACCTGCTGCCTGCCGGACAGAAGCAGACCACCGCGTGGGCCTCGGCCTGGGATGAGAACCTGACCGTCCCGCAACTCAACCCCGAGGGCAGGAAGCTCGGCTGGGCGCGGGTGAGCAATGGCCGCACAACCCAGTCTGTGGTGCGGGTGCACGCCGGTTCCCAGCGCGTTGACGGGGTGCCGTTCCTGCTGGACACCATCCTTAGTGGTGTGCGTGATGAGTCCGATGCTACTGGCGACGGTGACGAGGCCGACGACGCACCCGAGCCCACCAAGAAGAAGGGGAAGGGCAGGGGCTCGCACCTGAGGCCGGTGGCGTAGGGGCCAAAATGTGCCGGGGTAAGTGGCCAACCGGGCTAGAACTACTATGTCCACCACCACTGCCCCGGCACCGATCCTCGCTGGCCCGTTGCCGCTGGAATGGCGCGGCGACAAACTCGCCATCACCAGCGCCGAGGCCCTGAAGCGGGTGGACCGTTCGGCAATGTCGGCCTCCACGATGAATGCGATGCGGGGTTGCCCCTCACGCTACGTCGCCGAGAAACTGCTTCCCCGCGATGAGGACCCGTTCTCCCCGGCGGCCCTCGGCACCAGCGCCCACACCGTCTTCGAGCGGCTGTTCAACGACCGCGCCACCCGGCGCACCCAGGACCGGGCTATGCAGCACCTGATCGACCTTGGTGATGAGGTGTGGCGACCTTCTGAAGAGGTGCAGCGCCTGCAGTGGTCAGCTGCGGTGATGGACAAGGTCATCCCGCTGTTCAAGATCACCGACCCAGCGCAGGTGAGCGTGCTGTCCACCGAGGAGCGGTTCAACGGTGTGGAGGTTGGTGGTGTCCCGTTCGATGGATTCATCGACCTGGTTGAGCAGTTGGAGAACGATGCGATACAAGTGTCAGATTTTAAAACGGGGAAAGCCACTTCCGGTGCGGATGCCAAGCGTTGGGGGGACCCCGAAGGTGACCAGTTGCGCCTGTACTTCGCCGCCTATGAGGCCCGGTACGGCATCAAACCCAAGTACGCCGCCCTGTACTACACCGGGGTGGGCCGCTCGCGCCGGGTGTCGGTCACCGGCCCAGCGGTCAAGCGCACCACCGGGCTGTTCGTTCGCGCTTGGCAGGACCTGAAGGGGTATGTGGCCTGCGGTGAGTTCGCCACGAAGGTCACAGCCCTGTGCGGGTGGTGCCCGCTGGTGAACTCCTGCCCGGCCGCCAAGGCCGAAGGTAAGGAAGCCAAGGTGCCCGCCCCCAGCGCCGACCACCTCGGGATCGTCTCACCTCAGGGCCACGGGCCGGTACGCAAGCGCCGCACGTGGGACATGACCCAAGACCTCATCCAGGCCCTGGAGCGAGACGAGCTCGACCCCGTTCAGGCCGATGAGGCAACCGATGTGTTCGCCGAACTGGATGGCCAAGAGAGCGAAGAAGCGTGGCACAAGGACCACCGGGCCGCACACCAAGACGATGAGCCCCGCGTCAGCGGGAGTTCGGCATCACTAACCAGCAAGGAGATCGCCATGATCGACGGCTTCACCCGCAGAGAGGCCAAGCCGTGGGAGGACCCCCACCCCGACGGCGACCTGGACCCCAACTCGTACACGTCCACCGCCCTGTTCGGGCTGGTGTCCCTGGCCGTGGAACAACTGGGCACCGCGGGCATCAAGATCTCTCCCTCCACCGTCAAGGGGCTGTCGGGCACGTTCGCCACCATCGTCCTGGACGCTCAGGAGGAGATGGTGGGCACCCGCGACTGGGGCGCTGGTGCCAACACCCGCCTGCGTGGCGCGCTGCACGCAGTGTTGAAGACCGTCCCGTTGCCCTTCGGTGGCAGCGAAGAGGACTGGGACGCATGGGTGGCTGTGGCCACCCGTCGCAGCGTGTCGATCGCCAAGACGGTCATCACCTTGCACACCGACTCCTACGGCGGGCGTCCGTGGGCCGACCTTGCCACCCGCGCCGTACCTGACGCGGCCTAGCCCAAATCCAGCAGAAGGAAGAGCAAACTCATGTCCACGATCAGCCGCGAAGAGATCGTCCTGGCAGCCGTCAACTCCGCCGGGCCGGTGGGTGAGGATGAAAGCCCTGATGAATACCAGGGGCGCATCGCCACTCAGGCCAAGTCCATCTACCTGATGCTGGGGGAGCGTTCCCCGGTGCGCCGGAAACTGGACGCGCTGGCCGACGCCAAGGTGTTCACCGGTGTGGTGACGAAGGTGGTGCGGGAGAAGTCCTCCACACGCGGGAAGATCACCCTGAAAACCCAGCCGTCCAAGCACTACCCCGATGGCCTGGAGCCGGTGCGCACCGAACGCACTGACGGCGCCGACGGTGAGGGCCTGGCGCTGGCCAAGCGGCTCTCCGGGCTGAAGGGCCACCGGGTGCTGGTGTGGGTGGAAATGCAGGAGACCAGCGACGGCAACCAGGTCCGCATCGTCCAGCACGTCGAGGATCTCGGCGAAGCCCGCGAGTCCGCCGCCGCCTGAGACACCGCCCTAGAGAACCCACGTGAACACGACCGACGACGCCCGCGCCGAAGCCGTCCGCAAGGTGCTGAGGGACAGGACCGGCGGATGCACCTGCCACCCCTCCTACATCAAGCGCGAACTGGAAGCACCGGACTGCTCGTGGCATGACATCGAACGGGCGATCCCGGCCGTGCTCGCTGCCGCTTCCCGCACCGTGGCAGCCGAGACCGCCGAAGAGATAGTCCAGGCCATCGACATCGCCCGCGACCACAGGAGCACGCCATGACCCGCGCCCGTATCTGTCGCCACCGACCCAGCCACCCGCAACCCCGCCAGGCTCGCCGAACACTGCCCATGGTGGGAAGCCCCCAAGCCGGGATCGCCAGGACCACACCCACCGCAGGCCCCGGCAAGGAGCCCCGCTGCACCACTACTGCCCAGGCTGAGCCGGGACACTTCCCTGGTACTGCTACCCCGCGGTGCTGGAGCAGGTCCGACGCAACACCGCAGGCCACCAGTTGCGCGTGCTGCACGACGAGGGGCTGTACCGGCACCTGCGGTTTACCGAGCCGGGCACCTCGATTTGGCACTTCGATGTCATCACCTGGCCCGGCCACCTGAGTACAGCCGGCGATGTGGGCGCCGGATTCACCTTCTCCCGGGCGCCGAACATGCTCGCCTTCTTCGACACTGGCCAACCCGATGGGCACATCAACGCCGACTACTGGGCCGAGAAACTCACCGGTAGCCGGGACGTACGCACGTGGAGTGCGCAGGCTTTCCGCACCTACGCCACCTACGCCACCGACGCCGTCAACGACGTCATCGAAGGCGGTGGACTGTCAGCCGATGAGGTTCAGACGCTGCGTGCTGAACTGGATGATGTTCTCAGCGTCGCCGATGATGAGGGTCTGACGCTGGCCCGCTGGTCGGAGGTATCGGCCGGCGGCTATGCCATCGAGGATGAGTGGGACTCCCGTGCCTGGACCGCCAACGACCACCAGTTGCTGCTAGCGATGCACCTGATCTTGACTGTCGCTAAGACCTACCACGCCACCCATGCTCGGCAAGGCACTAGGCTCCGGCCGGTCTTATCGGTGTGCTTACCGGTGCCCTTGATGATGCCGGTGCCGAAGTTTTTCAGGTCAGGCAGGACGCTGACCCACACAGCATCGGTTGCTTGCGCCACAGGTCACCCCCAACCGTGTTACATTGTCTTACGTGGACGAGAGACGCGACCAGTCCGTCACCCTGCGGCTCACCGCGGATGAGTTGGACCAGATAGACCACCGGGCGGCCGAAGAGGGTCGCGACCGGTCAGGCATGATCCGCTGGGCAATCCAGCGCTACCTAGAGAGGGAGCGATGAGCACCAAACACAAGGTCGCCGGGATGGCTGCTGCGATCGGCTTGCTACTGCTCGCCGGATGCGACGGCGCCGGATCTGAACCTGGCGCCGTAGAGGGCGAGTTGCACCGAGCGACGGGCGAGAGCGTCGAAGCCTCACCCGAACCCGAAGCGGACGATCCCGCGGAAGCCCTCGATGCCGCCTGGGGTAACTTCCCCCAGGACCGCAAAGAGCACCTGTGCAGCATCATCGACGTTGAATGGGAAGCCATAGCCGACGACTGGGACGAGGGCGCGACCGGCATGGACGGCACGGACGCAATCCTGGCGATCACCGAGAGGTGCATGGATGCGGGAATGTGATCAGCCCCTAGCGGCATGAGGTCGCGTGGTCTGCAATCTCCCGGACACACCATGGCCATGAGCAACCTAAATATTGCCCGCCAAGCCTCCGGCCAACCAACCGGTGGCCAGTTCGCCGAGACCAACAAGCCCGCATCGGGGGTGTCCCTGGCCGATGAGCCTGAGCACCTTCGGGCACTGGCCTCCCTGCAGGATCGGGACCGGGAACTGGCCGAGGTCCTGTTGGGCCAGGATGAACCGGATGTGGAGTACGACCGGCTGCAGACTTATGACAGCGCCTCCGACGATGACCTGTTCGCCGCTCAGACCCAGTACGTGGGGGACATGCTGGCCCATCACTACGCCGTCCAGCGTGCCGCGCCCACACCAAGGGTGGCGGTCAACCCCGGGCACATGGGGATGGATGAGTACACACCGGGGACCTACACGGTGAAGGTCCCGAACCGGGACGGGTTTGATGTGTCCAAGACCTTCGAGCTCGCCGAGGCCACTGATGACCTGGCCGCCGATGGCTTCGATTCCGCGCTGGCCACTGCCAGGGCGATGGACCGGCAGTTCGATGAGATCTACGTCCACCAGCGCCGGTTGGCGCCGATGAGCATGGAGCAGATGCGCGCGGCGGTGCAGGTCGCCGACTGGCAGGTGTCCCAGGCGAAGGTGCGTTTCGCTGAGCATGATGATGGTCAGGTCCGCTCCGCCACTGTTCGCGGTGGCCGGTTCGCAGATGCAGATGGTTCCCCGGCCGGGCATGGGGCGCCCGACACTGACACTTACGTGCGGCTGACGATGACCAACACCGGGGTGGACCGCTTCGTGCCCTTCGACCAGGTTCAGCAGTGGGTGAGTGAGCACCGCATCGCTGAGGATGGCTGATCCGGTCTAGAACTCGCATGCCGATGTTTCGGTTCATTGACCTGTTCGCCGGTATCGGCGGGTTCCACCACGCCCTGACCGCACCAGACTTTGGTGGGCAGTGCGTGTTGGCGGTGGAGTCAGACCCCAAGTGCCAGCAGATCTACGCCGCGACCTGGCCGCAGATGGCCGCCACCGGGGCCATCGCTGGGGATATCCGGGCTATGACCCAGGCCCCCACCGGGGCGGACAGGCCGCTACGGGATGTGGCCAAGTTGGTGCCCGACCATGACGTGCTGTGCGCTGGGTTCCCGTGCCAGCCGTTCTCCAAGTCCGGGGCCCAGCAGGGGGTGGCCGACTCCACGCGCGGCACGTTGTTCTTCGACATCCTGCGCATCATCGAGGCCAAGCGACCACGGTTTCTCATCTTGGAGAACGTCCGTAACCTGGCCGGCCCCCGCCACGCCCACACCTGGGCGAGCATCGTGGCCTCATTGCACGCCCAGGGGTACCGGGTCAGCGACCAGCCGGTGGTCATCAGCCCGCACAAACTCTCTCCGGCTGAAGGTGGTGCACCGCAGTCCCGTGAGCGGGTGTTCATCCTGGGCACCCGGGTCGATGAACCGGGTGCGGTCCTGAACCAGCAGCCGCTGGTGGCCGCCGAGCCCTCACCGGATTGGGACCCGAACCGGTGGAATATCGAGGATTACCTGCTCGATGAGGCCGATGTGCCCCATCCGGAGCGCTACCGGTTGCGCCCTACGGAGGTGGCCTGGCTGGATGCGTGGCAGGACTTCATCCGCGGCCTTCCCGACGACATGCTTCCGGGGTTCCCCATCTGGGTTGATGCCTTCACATCCACCCCGCTCAACCACGCAGGCACACCGGCGTGGAAGAAGGCGATCCTGCAGAAGAACTCCGCGTTCTACAACCGCCACCGGGCCTTCATCGACGCTTGGCTGGCCCGCCACCAGGTTCCTGATTTCCCGGCCTCCCGGCGCAAACTGGAATGGCAGGCCCGCAGCACCCAGCCCACCCGCGCCCGCCGCAACCTGTGGGAACTGACCATCCACTTGCGCCCCTCAGGTGTGCGGGTGAAGCCGGCGACGTATCTGCCAGCACTGGTGGCCATCACCCAGACCTCCATCATCGGCTCCCGCCGCCGGCGTATCACCCCAGTGGAAGCAGGACGGTTACAGGGTCTGCCCGATGAGGTCTTCGGTGCCGGGGTCGTCGATGATGCCACCGCGTACAAGCAAGCCGGCAACGCGGTCAACACCGGTGTGGTGGCCCATGTCGCCCGGGCCCTTTTCGCCTCCGCCGGGCTGGGCTGGGGTCAGGACGCTGTCTCAGTCGGTGGCGGACTGGCGCCGGCGGCGTAGCCACCTGAGTGGGGAGCGTGATTGCTTGTGTGCCAACGATTGCGGCTGGTTCCCGGTGTTCGCGGCAGGCCTGGGCGAGGTGCGCTTGCGGGGCGCGGGCTTGTTGTCGGTGATGGACACGTCCAGCCCGAGCACATCGAAGGCCTCCAGTGCCCTTCGCAGCGCAAGGGTGGAGTGCCCGTTCTCCAGCGCCGAGACGTACCGGCGGTGGGCACCGAGGCGCTTTGCGAGTTCTTCCTGAGTGACCCCCTGGCGCTTGCGCGCAGCCCGAATGATGGTGCCGATGTCTTCGGCGGCCATGATCCGTTTCGAGCCCACGGAAACTCCCCTTCTTCAGTGTCCTGAGCCGATCGTGACACAGGCATCCGACCATGTGCGCATGGGTCCTAGTGAGGAGCGACCAATTGGAGGACCCTAGACATGCACCCTGAAGCCTGCTTCGCCGCAGAGGCGGGGTCCCGCGTGCGCCCAGGGCCCGGAGATTCAGATGGCGGGGGAGGAGTAGCCACTGGCCCGCAGCGCATCTTCGGCACATTGCCGGACGCAGGCCAGCAATCCCTTGGCTCTGGAGGCACTAACCCCCAGTTGCTCACCGATGAGACGGACGGTTTGAGCAGAGGTGTCACCGCACGGCCCGACGGCCTGCCCGATCAGCACGGCAGCGGCCCTGTGGGGGAGCTCACCGGCTGCCTTGGTGGCCGCCAGAATCCTGTCCGCCATATCGGTGGCGATCGCCTCGCCTTCGGCCGTGTCACCCACGACCACGGCGGAGGTGTCAACATTCGCTGGGACTTCAGTGCTGGCCACATCGCGGGCGGTCACGACCATGCCTTGGCGGGCGGCGTCGGTGCACAGCCTCGCCAGACGCTGGTTGGTGGCCACGAGCACTTCATCAACCGATGGGGTTTGATATCCAAGGCCCATCATCTCCAACACTGTTCGCTGATACTCACGCCGCCGGCGCTGGACGCTGACCATCCCAGAGGCCGGCGACTTGGCCTTGTCCATCTCCGAGCGCACCACCGGGCGGGCCGCCACCCACAAGCGCTGCTCCAGCGAGGGCACTTGCTCCAACTTGGCAGGGTTGTTCAACAGGTCGGTCATGGTCTTCCACGCCACCTCCAGCACCATCTGGTAAACGTCTTCACCGTTGTCAGCGAAACTGACGCCGTTGATGCGACACAGCCCACGGGCTTGGCGGCGAAGGGCTGGCATGAGATCGGCGAAAATCTCGCGCAAACCTTCGGAGCGCCTGTGCTCCTCGTCCTCGCAGGTGAGCGCTGCAAGCCGGTCTTTGAGGGTCAGGGCGGGCATCGGTGCCTCCACGGGTTGCTGTTGGAGCCAATGCTGAACAGCCGCTCTTGCCCGGGACCTTGCCCATTTCAAGACCAGACCGCTGACTATTGCCCAATGGCACTGAAAGGGCCGGCGGGGGCAGGAGTCCGCAGGTTGAGAGATTCGAAAAAAGGGCCGATATGCCTTGTGGATATGACTAAGGTTCGGAATGTCGGGCCTTGCGAGGCACTGCGAACGGGGTGTGAAAATGCTCGAACAACGAAGTGAGAGCCCTAGGACGAAGTTGCCCAGGCGCAAGCGTGCCCGGGAAGCAGAGCGGTCCAAGGTGCGGCAGCGCCCGGTGCCGCGGCGCCGCTCAGCAGCGATGATTGCGTTGGCGTTGGCCCTGCTGGCCGGGACGACGCTTGCTTTCAACCACCTGCTGTCCAGCGCCTCAGAGACCTCGCCAGTCCTGGTCGTCTCTAGTCATATAGCCAGGGGCGAGGCCATCACCGCCGACCACTTGCAGGTCGCTGAACTGCCGCAGGAGACCTCCTTGGAATCGGTGCCGGCCGATGAGATGGCCGGCGTGGTGGGCCAGGTGGCGGCGGTGGGTCTGGTCCCTGGTGCCACGTTGAGCCCGGGTGGCTTCACCACCACCCTGGCACCCGAGGAGGGGTCGGCTTTCGTCGGCGTGGCCCTGGACTCCTCCCAGATGCCTGCCCACACCCTGGTGGCCGGCGACCAGGTCCGTATCGTTGACACCCCCGGCTCTCAATCCGATCCGCCCTTGGAGTCACCTCACGCAATCCTAGCGACTGTCCTATCGGTGACCGAACTGGAGGGGACCGGGGTGAAAGTCGTCGATCTGGAAGTAGGGGCCGATGAGGCACCCGGGCTGGCTGCTCGCGCTGCCACCGGACGGGTGGCACTGGTCCTGGATGCCGCAGGGGAATCCTGATGGCCCTGGTAGCGCTGTTCTCCGTCAAGGGCTCCCCGGGGGTTTCGACCACTGCCCTCGGGTTGGCCCTGCACTGGCCAAACCCGGTACTGATCGCCGAAGTGGATTCGGCCGGATCTTCGGTGATCGCCGGTTACCTGCGCGGGCAGATGCCACACCGCGGCGGACTGGTGGATCTGGCATTGGCCCGCAACCAGGGCCGCGAGGCGTTCAACGCACGTGAACACACAATCTCGCTGGCCAAAGATGTGGACCTGCTGGCCGGACTGTCTCACCCCAACCAGGCACGGGCGATGTCCACCTTGTGGTCCGACCTGATTCCGGCCTTCACGTCCCTGGAAGCGGCCGGCTTGGACGTGATCCTCGACTTCGGCCGCTACACCACCATCAGCGACTCTCGTCAAGGGCTGCTCGCCGCCGCAGACTTGCGGCTGATGCTGACCAGGTCCCGGCTTCCGGAGGTACTGACCGCCCGGAAAGCCGCCGAGCACCTGGAGGCAGGCACCTCCGATGGCGACTTCGCCACCACCTACCTGGTAGCGATGGAGAACCTGCACGGCTACCCGGCCAAGGAGGTTGCCAAGGTCTGTGGGCTGCCGTTACTGGGGCAGGTCGGGTGGGATCCGCAGAACGCGACCGTACTGAGTGATGGCGCCAACGCCAAGGGCAAGTTCGAGCGCTCCAGGCTGGTTCGCGACTTGCAGGTGGTGGCATCGGCAGCCAAGAACAAGATCGAACGTCGCCGCCTGAGCCTGCTGGGGGAGGTGAGCGTATGAGCCGCAACGATGCGACCACCGCCGTTGATCCCGTCGACTGGACGCAACTGCCCGTCTTCGATGACAACTCCTCCGATGCTTTCGACACCGAGCCACTTGCGCCAACTTACCGCTTCGACCAGAGACCGGACGAGGTCGAGGCCGCGGCCGTGAGCTCCCGTGGACTGGGTGAACCGAGTAGGGGCGGGGAGGAGTTCTGGTCACAGGTCGATGAACTGCGCAAGGTTGCCGGTGACCGGCTTGCCAGCGCGTTGGAGGGACGTGAGGGGGTCAGCGCGCAAGCCCGGGAGGAGTTGGGCCGCTCCATCATCGAAGACGTCATCCGAGACCGCACCGACTCCCTGATTGTGGGCGGGGCGGCCCGGTGGGACACCACCCGCCAGGCCGAACTGAAATCTGCGGTCTTTGACGCACTGTTCCGGATGGGGCGTCTGCAGCCGCTCATGGATGACGCCACGGTGGAGAACATCAAGATCCAAGGTCATGATCGGGTCTACGTGGTGCGCACCACCGGAGGGTTGGAGCGGGTCGGCCCGGTGGCCTCCAGCAACGAGGACCTGGTGCAGATGTTGCAGGACCTGGCCGCCCGCCAGGAAGACCGCACCTTCACCCGATCCACCCCGATGCTGGACCTGCCACTGCCTGATCGGGCACGCATGGCAGCCACCGGGTGGATCACTGCCGATGGCGTCCCGAACGTCACGATCCGCATGCAGCGACTGCGCGATGCGACCCTGTCGAGCCTGATCCAGGTGGGGGAGATCGACCGGGTGCTGGCTAACTTCTTGTCCTCCGCGGTGCGGGCGCACTGCTCACTTGTGGTCAGCGGCCAATCTCAGGGCTCTGGCAAGACCACGATGCTGCGGGCCCTGGCCAATGAGATCCCCCCGTATGAGGCGATCGCCACCATTGAGACCGAGCCCGAGTTGTACCTGCATGAGGACATCGAGAACCACCCCCTGGTGAACTCCTACATCGCTCGGCGCGGATCTGGAGAGCGGGACGCGATGGGGCGGCGCGTGGGTGAGATCACCACTCTGGACATCCTGCCGTCAGCCCTTCGGCACAACATCTCGCGCATCATCGTCGGGGAGGTTCGCCACCACACCGACCTGGACGCGATGTTGGAGGCGATGCAGATGGGCAACGGATCGCTGTCCACATTGCACGCCAACTCAGCCGATCTGGTGCTCTCCCGCCTGGTGCGCATGGCCACCTACGCAACCGGCAGCCCTGAGGCAGCCCAACAGGAAATCGGGGACGTCATCGACCTGGTGGTCTACCTGGGCCAGGACCGTGATCCCAAAACCGGGCGGCTGCACCGGTATGTACGTGATGTGGCTGAAGTGGCCTACTCCGCCGATGCTGGTCGGGCCATCACCAAACCAGTGTTCGCACCGGGGCAAGGCCGCAGGGCGGTACCGGCACACCTTCCCTCCCCCCAGATGCTCGCCCGCCTGGTCGAGGGCGGGTTCAACCAGGAACTGTTCACCATGAATCCCGCTGGGCTTTGGGGTGATGGACTGTGACCGCGCTCCTACTGGGCCTTGGCCTCACCTGCGCCGTCATGGCGCTGCTGGCGGCGTTCATCCCGCTGACCGATGGGCGACCGAAGCCGAAGGTGGCCACGCCAACTGGACGGTTGTGGACCAGGCTGGCCAATGATGCCAAGTTGCGCCGGAAGGTCATCGTGGCCGTGGTGCTGGGCGTATCGGCCTGGGTGATCACGGGCGTGCCGATCCTGGCGGTCCTGGTGCCCGCTGCTGCGATGTGGCTACCGTCCCTGATGCGCAAGCCTGTTGATTCGGCTAACTCGGGGCTGCTGGAGGATCTGGAGTCCTGGACCCGCACAGTGGCTGGGCTGCTGGCTACAGGTGAGCCGCTGGAGCGGGCGATGGCACGGTCGGTGGACTCCACCGGGCAGACGCTGAAGGAGCCGGTTTCGAGACTTTCAGCTCGGCTGTCCGCACAGCAACCACTGGAGCGGGCGATGCGACTGTGGGCAGATGAGGTGGATGACTCACTGGCTGACATGGTCGCGGCCACCATCATCATCGGCGCTCGGCGCCGCGCCGGAGGGGTACAAGCGGCACTGGATGGCCTGGGCAGGACGATGACTGAACGGCTGGAGTTGCGCCGTCAGATCGACGCCGAAGGCACCGAGTCTCGAACGGTTGCCTGGTTCATGACGATCTTCACCACCGGCCTGGCCGTCCTCGGTTCGATGCACCCCACGATCGCCTCCGCCTACTCCACCGCCTCAGGCCAAGTGCTTCTAGTGGTCCTGGTGGCGGTCTACGTGGGCCTGCTGGTCGTGATGCGCAAACTCGCCACCGTTCCTGCCGACGGCAGGCTGTTCCAGCCACTGAGTGGGAGCACGAGATGACCTGGCAGATAGCGTTCGTACTCGGCCTGGGAGCCACCGCCGGCTTGGGCGTGCTACTGCTGGCCCTGGTTCCGGGCAGGTCCAACCTTCAAGGGGCAGTGGACCGCGTCGATGGGCGCACCGGAGTCCCTGAACTGTCCAGTGAGCCGGGTCTGAGCCTTGACGCCCTGGCCGACTGGCTCGGCGCGTGGATGCTGCCGCGGCTGTCTGAGCGCAAGATTCCCGGCCTACTGCCCAGTAAGCACGACTTGGCCATCACGGACACCTCAATGGTCTCCCACTTGGGCCAGCGCGCAGTGGCCGCCCTGGTGGGAGCACTCGTTGGGCCGGTGGCCTCCGGGGTGCTGGGGTTCTCGGTCGGGACCTCGGTCGGTGCAGCACTGGTCTTCGCCGTTCTGGCCTACGCCTACATGGGGCGCAGTCTCACCGCGCAGGCGGCTAAGCAGCGCGAACAGTTCAGTGAAGCGGCCGTTGTGTACTTGGAGCTCATGGCCATCGCCCGCCTCAGCGGCGCTGGCGCGGCACAGAGCATGCAGGATGCCACCGAAGTGGCCGACCACCCGGGCCTGAAGCGCATCCACGGTGTGCTGGCACACGCGCGCTGGACCGGGGTGAGCGCCTGGCAGGCACTGGCCGATGAGTCGGTCCGGCTCGCCCTGCCCGAGATGGGGGCTATCGCCGACATCACCCGCAGCGCCGGGGAGGACGAGACCGAGATTTACGCCAACCTTCGCGCACGGGCGGCTTCGATGCGAAATGCCCGGGTGAACGTGATCCGTCAGGGCGCCAAGCGCGCCACGACGATGATCACCCTTCCTGTGACCGGTCTGCTGCTGGTGTTCGCAGTGGCGCTGGGGTACCCGTTCCTGCAAGGGATGAACCTATGACCGAACAAGTGAAAGGAGTGCGCAATGGAGAAGATCATCATCACCGGGATCCTCATCGTCGTGGGAGTGATCGCCGCCGTGTTCTTGGGCGACCAGATCGTGTCCATGATCGAAGGACTCGTCTCGCGCATCGACCTCGGTGGTTACTGAGGGAGCAGCGAGGCGGGGTAGCAGTCCAATACGCGCTGGTCTACCCCGTCTTGCTGCTGGTCCTGATCGGGCTGCTGCAGTCAGCGTTCTACTACCACAGCCTCAACGGCGTACGGCACGCCGCCGACCGGGCTGTGCAGGTGTCGCAGTCGTTGGGCGGCAGCGGGCCTGAAGGGGTCAGCGCAGCACAGCAGGTGCTGTCCCAGACCGGAACTATTGGCTCCATCAGCATCGAGGTGGACAGGGGCGCCGAGTTCGTCACCGCCCACGTGACAGGGGAGTCGATGAGTTTGCTCGGATTCTGGGCACCGACGGTCAGTGCTACGGCCGAAGGCCCAGTGGAAAGGTGGACTGAGCCGTGATGCGACGCCTACGTCAAGAGCGTGGTTCAGTGGTCGTTGAGACCGCGATCGTGGTGCCGGTCCTGCTGGTGTTTATCGGGCTGATCGCCGTAGTGGGGATGATGAGCAGTGCCGCAGGCACGGTGGAGCAAGCCGCCAGGGAAGCAGCCCGGACCGCGTCCTTGGAGCGAACTTCCACCGCCGCGTCTGCTTCGGCAGAACGGACGGCGCAGACCTCACTGACTGAGCAGGACCTGACCTGCGCAGACTTCGCGGTGACCTCCAACGTTGCAGCGCTGTCCACCCCTGCGGGCACCGCCGGGCAGGTCAGTGTTGAGGTCAGATGCACCGTGGACTTCTCCCACCTGCCGGTGCCGGGGTTGTCCACCCGTACTTACACCGCGCAAGCCGCAAGCGCCGTGGACACCTACCGGGAAAGGGGCTGAAACAGATGGGTGTGCTTCGCCGACTCAAAGATCAAGACCCTGAGCGCGGGGCTGGCACCATCACCATCATGGTGGCCGGGCTCCTGGTCGCCCTGGTCGCCTTGGCCGGACTGGTGGTTGACGGCGGTGCCAAATGGCGCGCGATCGAGCACGCCAACTCAGCAGCACAGCACGCCGCACGCACAGCCACCCAGCAAATCGACTCCTCGGGCGTGCTGGCCGGGCGCGGTGTGTCCCTGGATGCCATCGCAGCAGTCCAGGCCGGTAACGCAGCCCTGGCAGCCGAAGGAGTCAGTGGATCGGTCAACGTCCAGGGCGATGAGGTGCTGGTGACCACGACCGCCACATCCCCGACGCTGATGCTGTCAATCGTCGGAATCCACGAAGTCTCAGGCGAAGGGCGGGCCACTGCTCGAATCCTGACAGAAGACCCGGAGGTAGCCGCGCCATGAGCGGGATTAGGCAACTGCTGCGCGCGATCGTTGCTGCGGTCGTGCTGGCGCTGCTGTTGGTGGGGATACCTGCGGCACTGTGGACGTTCGGGGTGCGGCCGCCGCAATCGGTGCCCAGTTGGGAACAGTTACGCCTCGTCTTGACGACCCCCGACACCGGGGGCGTGTTCCTGGCATTGCTGACCGTGGTGGGCTGGCTGGCATGGGTCGCCTTCGCCGTGGCTGTGGTCGGTGAGGTGCGGGCGCTGCGGATGGGGCGTCCGGCTCGTCCCATCCGCGGGCTTGGCCTGGCCCAGCAGTTGGCCGCCATCCTGTTGGGGGCAATCATCATCACCGCGGCCGGCCCGGCGGTTTCCGCAGCAGCCGATAGTGGCCAAGATGGACAGGAACCGGCGGACTCCTCCGGCGTTGCAACGACGCAGCGCGTTGATGAGGGCGATGAGAGGTCCGGCGCGCAAGAGCACGAACATGACGTTCACCAAGCACCCACGTACACGGTCCAGCCGGGTGACTCGCTGTGGAAGGTCGCCGAGCAGTTCTTGGGCGATGGGCAGCGATGGGCTGAGATCGCTGACCTGAACTATGACCGGGTCCAGCCCGATGGTTCTCAGTTGGATCGCCAGGATCGCTGGCTGCAACCCGGGTGGGTGTTGGAGTTGCCCGCTGAGGTGGCCGGTCAGGAGGAACAGACCGAGGTCGAGGTCACTGATGCCTCGGCGCAGTTGAACAGTGGCTCAGGGATTTCCTTCACCCACACGGTCCAGCCCGGAGAGACTTTGCGTGCGATCACGCAGATGCACCTGGGGGACGCAGACCAGGTCATGGAGGTCTTCGAGGCCAACCGGGGCGTGGTCCAAGCCGATGGCGATGCCCTCACAGACCCTGACCATCTGCGCCCTGGGTGGCAACTGCAGTACTCCACCGCACACACACCTGATGTGACTGTGCATGCCCAGCCCGCGACGGCCGAAGAGGATCTAATCCTCGCCGGCCTGGATTTGCGTGCCCCAGTGCCAGATGACACCACCCCAGGGGTAGTCGATCACGGGGCCCCGATCCTCGATGCTGCAGATGACATGCCCGCGGACGCCCCTGGCCAGGATGTGGATGTTTCGGCCTCTTCGTCATGGACGACCTGGGGTGGAGGCGGGTTACTGGCCGCCGGGTTGGTCTCGGTGGTCTCGGCCCGCCGCGCCCTGGCCCAGCGGGAGCGGCCATCTGGCCAGCGGTTGCAGATGCCGGCCGGGCCCTCTGCTGTGCTGGAAGCCGAACTGCGTTACGTGGCTGACTCTGAAGGGGTGGCGATGGTGGACGCCGCCCTTCGTGAAGTGGGTGAGTACTTCACCGCACACGGTCGTGGCCTTCCCCGACTTGCTGCCGCGCGAACCCACCAGGGCACGGTGCGCTTGTACTTGGACAGACCCGATGAACTACCCCAACCATGGGTGGGTACCCACGCCAACACCGTGTGGTCGCGCCCACCGGTCAGGGACCTGCCTGAACCGAGCGAGCCAGACCAAGTGGTCGCCGGCGCCCCATTTCCGGCGCTGGTCACTGTTGGCCGCGATGAGGCCGGGCCCAACGTGCACATCGACATCGAGCACGTGGGACTGCTCAGCATCGACGGCCCCATGACCTTGGCCACCGCGGCGCTGCGCGCGATGGTGGTCGAACTGGCCACCAACCCGTGGACCGAGGGTGCCCGGATCACGCTGGTGGGGTGCCTTCCCGAACTGGCCGAAGTGGTGCCCACCGGCCGGCTGCGCCACGTGAAGTCACTATCTGAGGTGCAGCGGTCCTTGTACCAATCGGCGATGTCTACTCGGGAAATCCTCGCTGCCGCAGGAGTAGTCGACATCCCTCAGGCCCGCGGTATGGGGGTGGCTCAGGATGCCCATAGCCCTGAGATTGTGGTCATCGGGACACCGTTGAGCGTCGAGGAGTCGACCTGGCTGGCCGAGTTGACCTCCAACCGCGCCTCGGGGGTGGTGGGCCTTGGCCTGGGCCTGGAAGCCGCGAGGTGGACCGTGCAGGTTGCCGATGCGAACAGGGCACACCTGGAACCGGCGGGTCTAGCGGTGCAACCCCAACTGCTGGACGAGTCGAACTACGCCGCCTGCCTGGATGTGCTGACCCGCGCGAGCAGAACTGTCCCCGGACCTCAATGGGCCGCCAACCTCACCGAAGATGAGCCGCTGCTGGGCCAGACCGTCGAAGCATCAGTAGTGGAGCAGGCGCCCAGTGGGGGACAGGTGATTGAACTTCGTCCACCGACCATTCGCGTGCTGGGCCCAGTGGTGATGGAGGCCGAGCACACTGGCCCTTTGCGTCCTTCCCATGAGGCACAAGCCCTGGAGATCCTCACCTACCTGGCACTGCACCGGCAGGTGGATGGCCATGGGCTGTCGGAGGCGATCTGGCCAGGCCTGCAGCCGAACACCTCCACCCGCAACTCCGCGGTCTCCCGGGCTCGTGCCTGGCTGGGCGAAGACCCCACGGGCCAGCCTTACCTGCGCCGAGTGGCCGATGACGGACTATATGAACTGGCTGAGGTGGGAACCGACTGGGAGCACTTCACTTCGCTGGTACGTCGCGGGTTGACCAAGGTGGCTGTGGCAGATCTGATGTCAGCGCTGTCACTGGTTCGAGGGGTGCCCTTCGACCGGTCACGCCCGGGGCGTTACCGCCTGCGCGCCGGCCGGTATGCCTGGGCGGAGTTCCTCGCCGAGGAGATGACCGCATCAATCGCCGACGTCGCCTACGCCGCATCCACCCGCTCGCTGAGCGCGCAGCGACCTGCCCAAGGGTTACAGGCAGCGCGCACCGGGCTGCAGGTCGCCCCGTGGGAGGAGCGGCTATGGCGTTGCGTCATCCGCTGCCAGTGGGCGATGTCAGACACCGATGGTATCGGTCGAACCGTGGCCAACCTGGAGGCCCAACTGGTCAAGATAGGCGCCGAACCGGAAGCAGAGACCCATAACCTTCTGGACCAGATCGAAGACAGACTCAACCATCCCACCGGATCGAAAGCGAGGCAGGCGGCATGGTGACCACCAGGAAACGACGCAACACGTGGGCCGCAGCCTTGGGAGCCCTCCTGCTCACCGTGGGACTCGCCGGGTGCAACAACGAGGAGCCGAACCCGCCGGAGCCAACCGACGACGAGCCCACTCAGACCACCAACCCTGCCGAGGATGCCATCGAAGAGGAGCCCGCAGACGACCCGGAGCCACCAGAAGAACTCTCAGAGGAGGATCAGAACATCGAAGACGCTCGCGACGTCCTGACCGATTACTTCCGAGTAGCCGCCGAAGTCGCCAACGATGGCTACGAAACCTGGCGGGAACGATTGGAGCCCTTCTGGGGGTCCAGTCCGGTCCGCCAGGCTCAAGAGTCGGTGATGCTCGAAGCGCAGGAGTCGGGCCAGTACACCGAGGGCGCTGTTCGTGTCGTGTCTGCCACGGCCACTGAGTACACCCCTGACACCACTGGCGGGGGAGGGGAGATGATCCGGTTCGACGTCTGTACTGACTCCAGCGACGTCAAGGTCTTCGATGGGGAGGGCAACCAGGCTGACCAGCCCGATCAGACTCGTGCTGCGACCGATGTGTTGATGCACCGGCAGGGCGATGAGGAGCAGCGCTGGACGATCCGCGAGTTCACTCCACTGGCTGAAACATGTTGAGGGCCCTAAGTTCCGCCTTATCCGCCGTGGTCTTGCTGGTCGCCATCGGCTGGACCGCCCTGATGTGGATGGCTTGGCCGGCCCTTGCCGACGTGCAATGTGACGGGACTCTGATCGAAACGCGCGACCCCACCACTGGGGCGGTATCGGTGCAGTGCATCCAGGATGGCGGCGAAGGTAGCCCTGGCCCCGGAGATGGCGGCGGTGGCGGAGAAGGAATCACCGAGTGCGTTCGCGATAGCGGAGAGGTTGTTCCGTGTGTGCATCCCGAATACGGGGACTGGAGCGGCCAGCACCAGTGCTGGGTCTCCGTGCGAGACCCGCAGCCTGAAGATGATGATCCGATCTGGGAGCAGGAGGGTCGTGAGCCGGGGGAAGGCGTGTGGTTGGGCTGCAATTCCAGTAGCGGGTACGGGTTTCTGATCTGGGCCCCTGAACCGCCATCTTCGGGGCCCTCCCCACAAGTTTTGGCCCAGCAGGCAGTAGCGGCGATGAACCTCACCGCAGGGCAGATCGGGACCACACCATTGCAGGGTAGCGACGGTCTGATCGGGTTGCCCACCTGGTTGTGGGTGGACAACCCGGGTGAGTCCACGACGGGCCCGATCACCCGCAGCGCCTCATCGGGAGGAGTGAGCGTGAGTGCCACCGGCACGTTGGACCAAGTCGTCTACCAGATGGGTGATGGCAACACGGTCACGTGCGCGAACTCCAACGCGCCCGGAACCCCGTACACCGAGGCTGCCGGCACCTCACCTTCGCCTACGTGCGGACACACCTACAGCAGCACTGGCACCCACACGATCACTGCCGTCAGTCACTGGACGGTGCAGTGGTCCGGAGGCGGTCAGCAGGGCACCATCCCGATCGAGCTGAGCCGCTCGGTGGACCATCGAGTCGGCGAAGTGCAGTCGGTGATCACCGGCGGCTAACAGCCACCACGTCGTGATCCGATTTGCGCCCGCCCGTTGGCCAACCGGACCGCCTCGGCCTGGCCAGGGCCGGTAACTGCCCACTGGCGTTCGGGTGCGCTGATTTCGGCGCAAACCGTTGAATCGGCGTCGGCGGGCGGCCGCAGAGCGTGATGCACCGGGTGAATCCGGGGCGCCAGTGCCTCACGGACGCATCGGGTCGGCTCCTCGGGGCCTCTGGTCGCGCCGCTCCGTGCTGGCGCCGCAAATCGCCGTATACGGATCCGACCTGCGGGCCGCTGGTGGCCGCTATGGCACTGGCGGGTAGGGGCGATTATTGGCTCGTGGCGCGATGTGGCCTTGCCCGCACACCTGCAACAGGAGGGAGGCGGCAAATCATGACCAAGGCAAAGAAGCGCAAGCCCGACCACACCTACGCACTGGACGCGGGCGTGGTCGCCAAGCGCATGGCGCACCGTTCCTCCGGCGCGGCCGGGGTGCACGCCGATCAGAACGCTCGACGGCAAAACGCTGGCGGGCGCACCAACAGGGTCGGCAGCCGATCTGCCGCTCGCCGAGCGGCCATCCGCGCCGCGGGGTGAGTGCGGCGGGCCGTGCATGTGCGCATGGGTCTATGTGAACCCAATCGCACTTGACCTGGAGGTACCCCGCGCCATGAGTATCGACACCTACAACACCCCTGGACCTTTCGAGGCAGGCACCGACCCGCACGAAGACCAAGGCGACTTCGACGCCACCGACGAGGTTGACCAGGACCGTCCCGAGCAGGTCGAGGAGGACCAGGACGAGAACCACCAGGAGGAGCAGGCCGCCCAGTCCGGCGCCAAGACCAAGTCCCGGAAGCGTTCCGGACCGGATCGCGCGCTGATCCGCCGGGTGGCGACTAAGAGCGCCGAACTGGCACAAGCCAGCGACGCCGACGTGGAGTTGTTGGCGACCCTGTTGGGTTCGCCCACCGAGACTGTGGAGCTGACGGTTGCGGTGATGACCGCATCGCGCGGAGCGGTGAGCGCGCTGAGTGATGTGAAGGACCTGGCGGCCGCTGACGGTGCTGAGCGTGCGGTGCTGGCGATGACGATGGGCAGGCCCCGGATGAAGTCGCTGTGGGCTGTCCTGGAGCACCTGGGTGCGGTGAGCGGGTCACTTGCTGCCTCTGATGCCAAGGCCGCACTTGCGCTGGCCGAAGTCGATGTTGATCAGGACCAGATGGGCCAGCTCGACCGTGTGGCCGACTTGGCGAAGCGTGCCTGAGTCCCATGGTTAGGTGTCGATCCTGGCGGCCCACCAAGGCCGGTCTGGTGACACCTGAAGTGGCCCCGCCGGGCACCAACCGTAAACAGTGGGCGCGGTGTCGCAACAAGGTGAACAAGGGCCAGGTCAGGTGCCACCAGTGCGCGATGGCGCTGGTCCAGCACGCCGATGTGGACGTGCGCCGAATGCTCGTGCAAGAGCAGGGCTTGGCCGAAGACGTGCTCGAAGTGCTGCTGGTGGACCCCGACTTCCTGGTCTCGGAGTACGCCAACACGGCGATGGGGTCCGACTTCTCCGCCACACAGGAGGGCTGATTCAGGTGAGGGCGAAACGAAACAGCAGGACCAAGCGCACTGACGCCTGGGTGGACCACTTGGCCGAGGCGCCCCGGGCGGACCTACCCGAAGACAGGTCAATGCGCCGCGCCCGGTGGACCCGCCGGTACGTGTGGGCCGCAGTCATCCTGCTGGTGCCCTCACTGCTGGTCAACATCTTCATCGTCTTCGGCAACCCCACAGCCGTTGATGAAGAAGACAGCGGTCCCGCGGCCGCAGGGGTAATGGACCCGCTCGTGCTGGAAGCACGCGCACTAGCCACCGCCACAGTGAGCAGGTGGCTGGCCTCAGAACCCTCCCCACTGCCCGGTGGGCGGCTGATGTCGTGGAACTACGCCGAAGACGTTGAATCGGTGGCCCCGGTGCAAACCAATAACGACGGCCAAGAGGTTCCCTGGGACCGGATCCTGATGCACGACATGACCATCACCAACGGCACCACCGTGTTCTCGGTACGCCTGAACACCTCCGCGGACCTCGCCGAGGGTGTGCATGTCATCGGCACACCGTCCCTGGTGCCTTACGCACCAGCCTCATCCTCTGGCTTCAGTGGCCCGGTGTGGCCTGGTGCCCAGACGGTCACCACGACCGACTCCATCTCGGAGTCGATCAACCAGTGGGCCCGTGCGTTTACCGGAGGCGACCCCAGCGCACTTCGCTTGGCGGTCGGCGACCCAGAGCCCAACCATGCCTACATGCCGATGGTGGGCGCCGAACTGGCGGACACCAACATCGTCAGCGCCACCGTGCAGGAGCACATGCTTGGCGATGACGGACGACCACCTGCCGAACCAGAGCAGGTCGTCGTGCGGGTCGAACTGACCCTCCAGTGGCCCGCCAACGAGGACGAAGAGGACGAGACCTCCTCCACCCGGGCTGCGCCGATCACCTACGACGTGCTGGTGGATCGGGCCAACACCGCTTCACCGGATGTTGTGGCCTGGGGCGGTCCGGGCCAGGGGCCAGAGCTCATCCCGTACGCCAACGCTGTGGTCGGACGCTCCCTACAGGTGCGGGAAGGCGACAGCGACGATGACGCCTCCGACCTGCAGGGCGAGGAAGACCAGGACGCCGGCGAGCAGTCCGATGAGGACGCCGAAGAAGCTGAGGAGGAGGGTGGCTGATGGCCAAGAAGCAGCCCGGCGCGCAGTTGCGCCACGACCCTTTCGGCGCCGGTGAGCCCAAGTGGCCAACCACGATGCGTTCACGGCTACGAGATGGCCGCCTGGTCGGCACCCCCGGCGCAGGGGTTTGGCTGTACAAGCGGGTGCCGATGTCGGCGGTGCTAGATGCCAAGACGTTGCGCCAGCAACTGTCCGCCTCCGACCCGCTGCTTGCTGCCTATGAGGCGGTTGCGTCTATTACCGCCATTCGGGGCGGCAACAGGCGGTCGATGGTGAAGTCCAACTACCGCAGTGTGCACACCCTGATGCTAAACGTGCCCCAGTTCTTCGACCCGCCGTTGGATCACCCGGCAGCCCGCCAGCTGCGGCAAGATTACGGGGATGTGGCGGTGGAGAACCACGTCCTGCTGTTCGGTGTGCGCCTGCGCGACCAAGTGATCGGCAAGCGCGGCCTGAGCGGGGTGGTGGACTCGGTGGTGGAGACCCTGCACACCGGTGGCACCCCGCTGGAGGACTACGACGAAGACTTCGAGCGGGTGGACTCTGCCCTGACCCGCGCCGGGCTGATCTCGGCCAGCGCTGGGGATATCCGGATGGCAAATGCGTGGTTCAACTACGGGCTGGCATCGGACCCAGTGATCTACCCCCAGATGGACTCACTGACCGCCTTCTCCCGGCCCGCTACCGCCAAGTACGTGCGCGACCACCTGCGCGATGTCCCACCCGAGCAATGGCCGCCGATGGATGGGTACCACCAGATCTCCATGGCAGCGGTGCAGGACATCGACCTGGAATACGTCCCTGCGGACGCCTACCAGGCGATGTGGGGCACTCAGTTGCTCGACGCCGGTGCTGCCGCCATCTCTATACACGGCCTGGTGGAACCGGCGCGCATCACCCGCAAGGAGGTGGAGTCACAGCAGAAGCGGTACATCGAGGACATCAATGAGCGCGTCCGCAACAACAAGTTGGATAAGGACGAGCAGGGCCAGATGCTCGCTGAACTGGAGTCAATCAACGCCCTGTACGGCACCGGGCGCGCACCACCCACCCTGGTCGATGCCTCAGTGGTGGTGGCCTTCGGACAGGCTGTGCAGGACATGGAGGACGTACTGGGGCCAGGCTCCCCGGTCACTCTCAACCCGATGACCAACCGCCAACCGGCCGCGCTGGCCGAGACCTGGCCGTGCTCCAACATCCGAGCCAACCCACACCGGCTGGACCTGCCCACCTCAGTGGTGGCCTACTCCGGCCTGGTGTCTCTGTCTAGGGTCGGGGACCGGCCCAGGAACGGCGCCGCGCTGGTGGGGTTCACCGAGCAGAACAGCCAACCGGCCTGGTTCGACCCGCGGGCCGCGTATTCGGAGTCCAAACCTCCGCTGGTTCTCGTCGCCGGTGCTAGCGGAGCTGGGAAAGCTCTGGACCTACGCACCAAGATCCCAACCCCGTCCGGGTGGACCACGATGGGGCGACTGGAGGTCGGTGATGAAGTACTGGACCGCAGCGGCCACCCGTGCCGCGTCACCGCTCTGTCCGAGGTGGACCGCACACCCGAGATGTACCGGATCACCCTCTCCGATGGTCAGTCCATTGATGCTGACGCCAACCACCAGTGGGTGGTCTCCAACTCCACAGACCGCTCGCGCCCGCGTAAGCCCAAACATCTGGCTGCTCAGGCCAACCGCGCCCAGACCCTCGCCCTGGCCCAGTCGCTGCGCGAACTGGCATCCCAGGAGGGTGACCAGGCGTTGTCGGTGCACGAGTTACACTCCCTGGTCACCAAGAAGTTGGGAACGCACCGGTGGAGCGGCGGTGATGCCATTCGGGCGAGCCTGAGGATGGTTGATGTGCCGGTTGCCCGCCGACGCCACCCTGTCCGCACCACCTCCGTCGAGGCGTTCACCGCGAACATGCCGGTCAGTATCTTCAACGCCCGCGACTTGCTCGGCGCAACGCTTGCGGCGTGGAGGGGGATGGACGCTGCCTACGCCCAGAAGTTGGCCGCCAGAGGAACCATGATCAGCACTGTGCGCCAGCACATCAGCACTGGTCAGAAGGTCACAGGGCGGGGTATGGCCACCTTGCTCGCCGACGCCGGCATCCCTACTGGTGGCGGGGTGGAGCAGATCGCCGTATCGCTGCGCGGGAGCGCACAGCGGGCGGGTTTGACCGGCGAACGGGTGGCACCCAAGCGGGTCGAGTTCTGTGCCCACGCGCTCCTGGACGCTATGGAGGCCTATCCACCGGCGATGGCGGGTCACCAGGGACCCCAGGGGCGGATCGCCGCCGCCGAGCGGGTGCTGGTCAGCCTGGGCGAGCATGAGGAAACCTGGCCGCGAGAACTCGCCCGCCGGCTTATCGAAGAAGGGGTCGGGTACTCCTCGGTCAGGTTGCTTGCTGCGACCTTGCGGCGGTACGCCAAGGACGCTGGGCTGGCCTCGCGGGTGGAGTACCGCCAGGTGACTGCACCTTCCAGGCTGCGCAACGGGCGAAGCGGCGGGCCCCAAGACCTGTACCGGGTCGACCAGGCTCTGAGCGGTCTGGCCAGGCGGCTGGAGCAGATGCAAGCGGACAAGGGTGTCACTATCGGCACCAAGGAGCAGGTGATGTCCACCGCCGAGATGCTCGCGGAAGGCTTGACCGCCACGAACTATGGCTGCAACTTCGCCATCCGCATCTCAAAGGCCGTTGAGTTGCCCGAGGTGGATCTGCCTATCGACCCGTACGTCCTGGGTGCCTGGCTGGGTGATGGTTCAAGCAACGGCGGCCAGTTCACCGCCGAGGTGGCGGGTGGTGACCAAGACCACCTGCGGTCCCAGATCGAGGCGGCCGGATACACCACCACCGACTACGTCAACCGGTACCACTTCGGGGTCCTGGGCCTGCAGAAGCGGTTGGAAGAACTCGGGGTGAGGAACAACAAACACATCCCGGCCAGGTACCTGCGTGCATCCAAGGCCCAGCGTCTGGCGGTGCTGCAGGGGCTCATGGACACCGATGGCACTGTGACCACGCATGGGAACAGCAGCCTGGATTTGTCCGATCGCACCCTTGCTGAAGGTGCGGTGGAACTAGCCTGGTCCCTGGGGATCAAGGTGTCCGTCTCATGGGACCAGCCAGCTGGGTACCGAGACGAAGACGGCAACTACGTGGCGTGTAAGCCGCGGAGTCGAATCCGGTTCACCACCGCCGCGCCAGTGTTCCGATTGCCACGGAAACTGGCCCGGCTCCCCAACGTCGATGAACTCAGGGAGACAACCAAGTGGCTCTACATCGAGTCCATCGAACCCATCGAGTCGGCGCCGGCGCGGTGCATCACGGTCGACTCACCTGATGCGACCTACATGGCCGCGGGCTTCGTGACCACCCACAACTCTCTTCTGATGTTGCACCTGGGGGACCAGATCGCCCGGGCGCAAACCCCGACCATTATCATCGACCCAAAGTTGGGCTCTGACCATGCAACAGCGGTGCGTAACTCCGGTGGTCAGGTGGTCTCACTGGATGATCTGCTCAGCGCCGACGGGGTGTTCGACCCGCTGCGGTTCGGGGCGAGCCCGGACACCGCGGTGGACCTGGCCGCCTCCATGCTGCAGCAGGTCAACCCCTGGGGTGACCACAGGGCGAACTTCGAGGTGCCCTCGGCGGTGGCGATCGCCCACGGGGTGGACAAGGGCGCCACCTGCACCGGTCAGGCCCTACAGATAGCCATGGACCATGGTGTGGCACCTGCCCAGATGGTCGAGCCGGTGCTGGCCCTGGCCCGCTCCAGCGCCCAGTTCCGGGCGATGTGCGGCATCGACCCGTCCTCAGATGCCCTGCGGGTGGCCGATGGGATCACTTACATCCGTGTGGGTCAGGCGAACTTGGCACTGCCAGAGCCCGGCGCCACCGACGTAGGGCTCACCCAGCGCATCTCGGTGAACCTGGTGCGGCTGATGGTCTCGGGGTCGGCGATGGCCCTGACCGGACGCAACGGGGTGGTGATGCTCGATGAGGCGTGGGTCTTCTTCGGCTCCGGTAACACCGAACTGGAGCGGCTGGCCCGGGTGGCCCGGTCCCAGACCGTCACGGTGATGCTGTTCACCCAGCGAGTCTCTGATGCCACGGTGGCCGGCATTGATGAGCACATCTCCTCCGGGTTCATCCTGCCGCTGAAGCGCACTGAGGCTGCTGCTGCGTGCCAGATCCTCGGACTGGAGCCCACGGAGGAGCGGCTGCGCAGGCTTACCGCCAAGGCCACCATCGGGGACAACGACCGGGGTGACACCCAGCCGAACTGGGACTCCATGCTCGCTTTGCACCGCTCCGGCAGCCGGGAGGTGATTCGCGGGTCGGTGGCTCTGTACGCCGACATCCACGACCGGGTGGTGCCGGTGGAGATCCGGGTTCCCGATTCCTTCCTGCAGAAGGCTTCCACCCACTACGAGGACATCGCCGCACGGGCTGCCGCGCAGCGGCAGGGGGAACAGGTTGCCTGAGCCGGGCTAGAACAGCCATGAGGCTCCAACTCCCCACCACCACCGGCAAGCAGGTCCTACTGGCCGCCAGCGCCGCACTGGTGCACGCCATCGCCACCGTTGTGGTCTCCGACCTGGCCGCACCGTGGGGCGCGGATGCCTACATCGCTGCCACCTGGGCGCTGACGATGATGCCCGGGGTACTCATCACCATCGGCCTTCGTAGGGCCCGCCGACACTGGTGGCGCTGGCCGCTGACGTGGGTGCTGCTGCTCATCACCTTCCCCGTCGTGGCGCAACCAGTCATGGTCGTGGGCCACGCCTGGGCAGGGGTGGCGGTGCTGAAGGAACCCAGCGCAGCGGGCTAGAAGGGGTATGCCCTGCCACCTGAACCTTGAAGACCTGCTCACCAAGGCGGTCCGCAACTCCACCGGCCTGCCCGATGCCAAGCCGCGCCCTGGCCAGTTGCGATTGGCCCGCGACATCGACCAGGTGATGCAGCAAGGTGAAGGTCACGCATTGGGGGCCGCCCCCACCGGGACGGGCAAATCCCTGGCAGCGTTGGTTCCCGCCGCCCTCCTGGCAACCCAAGGTGCGCGCACGTTGATGTCCACCGAGTCGCTGGGGTTGCAGCATCAGGTGGTCCACAAGGACTTCCCTGCAGTGCGTAAGGCTGTGTCCGATACAGCCGGCATCGAACTGGACATCGCGGTGCTTAAAGGCTGGTCCAACTTCGCATGCCTGGCTTCCGCCCGTGCCAAAGTCACTGAGCAGGCTGAGAAGGCCGGCAAGCCGCTTCCTGAGATGCCCCAGTCCACCGACGACAAGGCGATCGACCTAGCGATGGCCTCGGCGCGAGCTACTGACCCGCTGACCAAGTGGGCGCTATCCCCGGAAAACACCACCGGTGACCGCGCCGACTACGACGGGGCCATCACCGACCAGGAGTGGGAAGACATCTCCGTCACCCCTGATGCGTGCGCCGGGGCCAGTTGCCCGCTGCTGGAGTTGTGCTTCCCGGCCAAGGCCCGCCAGAAGGCGGCCGCGGCGCAGGTGGTGGTCACCAACCACTCAATGCTGGCGGTGCAGGCCACCAAAGGTGTGCCGGTGGCGATCGGGTCGAAGTCACTGGGTGACTTCGATGCAGTGGTCGTCGATGAAGCCCACGCCCTGCCATCAGTGGTGCGAGGAATGGGCGCGGTGACCATCAATGGCCGCCGCCTGACTTCAGTTGCCCGTGCGGCCAGCGCCCAGATGCCACCCGGTGACCTCGGCGCGCAGAAGATGTCACGTGAGGCCAGCGACTTGGCGAGCCACTTGGAGCAGGCCATCACAGCCGCCGCCAAGACGGCGGGCGGAAACGAGGCGCGGGTGGACGATGACGATGACCCGCTGGGCGACCTGGCCATGGCGGTGACCGACTGGTGCGGGCGGGCCATCAAGATGGTCGAGGAGGCCAATAGCAAGGCTCGCGGACTGGACCACGTACGGGTGCTACGAACCAAGGCGCGTATCCAGCGACTTGTGCAAGACCTGCGCGAGGTGCGCACCGGAGGGCTGGGCATCGCGCGCTGGTACGAACTACCAGATGCCGCCCACAACCCGCGCGGGCCGGTCATGCCGTCGCTGTGCATGTCCCCAGTGGATGTGTCGTCGATGCTGCAAGGAAACGTATGGACCGCCCCGGTCCACGACGATGACGATGAGCACACCCGCCCCGACCATCCAGAAGGGGAGCGCGAGGACGGCCAGGAGGACAGCGGGCTGTCTCGCCCCCGGCGCGAGCTGCCCGTGGTGGCCATCTCGGCGACGCTACCCAAGTCATTTGCTCACGAGGTGGGGCTCAGTAGCCCCATCGTGGCCTACGAGTCCCCGTTCGCCACCGCGTACGCCAACTCACTGCTGTACATCCCGCGCACCAGTGCCGGTGGCAGCCCGGTCCCCACCCGCACATACGGGTCCAAGACAGCACTGGCCACCGGTGAGCACCCCACTTGGGCACTGGGTTTGATGCGCCAACTCATCGAAGCCAACGGCGGGTCGGCGCTAGTGCTGTCGGCCACCGCTGCCGCCGGACGCAGGTACGTCGAAGAGTTGCGGGCACATTCCGCTGGCCGCTGGCAGGTGCTGTCCCAATGGGACGGGCTGAGCAAGGAGATCATCACCCGCACCTGGCGCGATGACGAACCATCAGTGCTCGTGGGCACCCGCTCGTACATGACCGGCGTGGACGCCCCGGGCCGGACCTGCTCACTGGTCATCATCGACCGCGTGCCCCGTTCAGCCGGCAATGTCGTCGACGATGCCCGCGTCGAGGTCGTAGCCCAACACATGAACGAGTTCCGGGCCCGGGAGACCGTGTACGCCGGGGATGCCTCCCAGTTGCTCGCCCAGGCCGCCGGGCGGCTCATCCGATCCACCGCCGACACCGGCGTGGTGGCCATCTTGGACCCGCGGTTGTTGAAGAAGCAGTCGGTGACCTACCCCAGTACCACCAGGTCGATCTACATGCGCGCCCTGGAGCACTTCGAGTCCAAGACCGCCAACCTGGATGCGGCACTTGACCACCTACAAGAGGCGTCCGGGCTGGCCGTGCCGTCACTGGCGGCGTAGGACGCCGGGCTAGATACGTCATGTCCGCACCTATCGCTTTCCTCACCGGCACATACCGCCAACCCGTGCTGCGACTGGTCTTCGGGCGCAGGGACCGCACCCGCTTTGGGCAGTCGATGATCGACTGGGTCAAAGCATTACCCGGACGCCGGTGGAACCCTGAGGAAAGGGCGTGGGATGTCACCGGTGTGGGTACCGACCCGCAGCGCACCTTGAAGCGTGCCGGGTTCGCTATTGACTACCAGCGCCTCAACGATGATGAGTCCCTGCAGGACATCACCGACCTGTCCGAGCTGGTGGACCCGCTGCTGAAACTGTCCAGCAGAAGGCCCGGCATCGTCCTGGTGCGTCACCGGCTAGTCGGGTTCGACATCGCCAAGGAGCGCCTAGGACCAGGGGCAGTGTGGGACTCAGCCACCTCCCGGTTCGAGGTCACCGTCGCCGACATGCTCGATGCCGAAGGACAGCCCAAGAGCGGGCTCATCATGTCGAAGTCGATCATCGCCGCCGCCCGTCGAGCACGCGGGCGCACCGTGTCTGTGGCGCGGGTGGGCAAGTTGGCCCTGTCCGCAAGTGTGGAAGGCGCCGGCAAAGTTGGGCGCAGAGCCATCGAGAAGGTGGGTGATGTGCCGCAGTGGTTCGGCGCCGATGACGGGCTGGAACTGTTCCCCTACCAGCGCTCCGGTGCGATCGCCATGGCCGCCGGAAACCGCCTTATTTCCGATCTGCCGGGGCTTGGCAAAACGCTTTCCTCCCTAGCCGCCCTTGCCATCACTGGCACCCGGAGGTTCCTGATCATCAGCCCGCCGGTGGCGATGACGCACTGGCAACGGGAGGTGGAGCGCAGCGGGATCCTGGCCCATTTGACTGACACGACCGAGAAGAAGCATTGCCATGCGACGTCCCGGTCGCGTCGGTCTCTTTCCAGTGCGCCCCAGGCCGGTGACATCGGCGAGGTAGTAACCATCTCTCCGCGCCGCAAAGTGCCCGACCTGCCCGAGAAGGGGGCGGTGGTCATCTCCGACTCCCTCATCGCCTCCCGGCCCGCACTTGCCGCCGACTTGCTCGCCTGGGGGCCTGATGCGCTCATCGTGGATGAGGTACACCGGCACAAAACGTGGGGAAGTGTGCGGGCTACCGCGGTGCGGGAACTGGCCCAGCAGGTGCCTGGGCTACGGATCGCCATCTCCGGTACTCCCATGTTCGCCCAGCCAGCCGAACTTGCCTCCCCGCTTGCGATCACCGGACAACTCGACCCCATCTTCGGTGGGCACGGACAGTTCTTGGAAACCTACACCCGGCCCACCCCGTTTCACACCCGGGTGGCGCGGGCCAAGATGATGCCGCAGTTGCGTGAGGTCTTCGATGACCAGGTGTGGGTGCGCAGGCGCAAGGAGGCGGTGGTCGATCTGCCACCGATTATGCGTCATGACGTGCTCGTGGACGTGGACCTTCGGGGATTCCGGGCCGCCCACAAGGAGGTCACCGCCAAAGTGGCCCAGTGGGTGGATGAAATCGTGGCCGCCACAGGTGAGTTCCCGCGCCCCAAAGAGGTGGAGTCCTTCGCCCGGGCCGAGATTGGCCTGAGCTCCATCCTGCGGCGGGCCGCGGGGCTGGCCAAGGTGGAAGCGGCCACCGAGTGGATCACCTCCTGGATCCAGGCCAATCCGGCAACCCCCGATGAGCACGGCCAGCCCCGCTACGACCGGCCGCTGGTGGTGTGGACTCACCACCGGGAGGTGTCCGAGGCGATGGCCAGGGCGGTACCGCAGGCCGTGGGCGGTGCACGGATCATCATTGGCGGCACACGCCAGGATGAACGCAACCGCATCGTGGATGACTTCCAGGCGGGCAAGGTGCCAGTGCTGGTGGGGTCCATCACCGCCGCCGGGGTGGGCATCACCCTAACCCGGTCCTCCGACGCGCTGTTTGTGGAGACCGACTGGACCCCCGCCCAGGTGCAGCAGGCCGAGCAGCGCGTCCACCGCCTGGGGTCGACCCGCTCAGCGATTCTGCGCACGATGGTGGCCCCCGGCACGATGGATGAGCGCGTCCAGCAGGTACTGGCCGACAAGGGCAGGCTCCTGGAGCCCCTGATGGGCGAGGGCCAGGACGTGTCAGTGGTGGAGTTCGAGGATGAGCAGTCCATGGCACCGGCGCAGATCATCGCCGACATCGCCCAGGGCATCATCGCCCGCCGCCAGCGCAGTACCGGCCGCCGGGCTGCCTGAGGCAAGGTCGCTTGCGGGCTAGATACGACATGGCCCCCACCAAGCGAGTCTCGAAGGTCAAAGTGCTGACCGTCGATGACACTCTGCCCGCACATGGTGCGGCCGCGGCGCTGGTGCTGACCCTGCTGCGGTTGGCGAAGGCCGACACCTGGCAGGAACTGACGGCCAAGATCACTGCCGGCGATGCCGAGGTGGGCAAGGCACTGGCCGCCATCCACCTGGACCCTGACCAACTCGAACTGCTCAGCGACCACTCCGCCACTGTGCACCAAGTCGCCTCCGGCTCCCCGCGCCGCACCATCGCACTATGCGCCGAGTGCGGCCAGCACGTGGTGGTCGCCGGGAAGAACCCGCCCAGCAAGTGCGCGATGACGCTGCTGTGCGAAGGCACCTACTCCAAGGTCTCACCGGCCAAGGCCACCGAGGTGCGCCCAGCGAAGATAGCAGCGGGCGATGACGGCCCGCTGCAAGTGGTGCCGGCAGGAGACGAAAGCGCGGACCTGGACAGAGGGGACGAGGCAGGCGGGGAAGAGTTGGGAGATCACCTCCGCCAGCTGGAGGACCCCTTGCAGTCCCCCGGCGAGGAGGACGAGGAGGAGTTCGACTTCAGTTAAGGCCGGGCATGTGGCCCGAGCCTGCTGAGTCCGCACACATCACGGCCATGCGAAACAACACCGCCGCCAAGATCATCGCCACGCTCATTGTGCTCGTTGTGGCGTTCATCTACATGGACCGCAACAACCTATTCGACCCCGTGGTGGAGGCTTGGGAGTTCGCCAAGGGCGACTCGGTGCCGGTGGACAACCCCATCGACGTGGACTTCGACATCGAGGGCTTGGTCGAGTCCGTCTCTGATATCGAGATCGGCGGACCTGCCGAGGTTGACTACGACCGCGAGGGCCAGTTCGGGCGCGACTGGGCGCTGGACTTCGACGGTAACGGGTGCGACACCCGCAACGACATCCTGGCCCGCGACCTGCAGTACCCCCTCATCGACGACGACGGATGTACGGTGCTGACCGGTTTGCTGCAGGACCCCTTCACTGGGGACCACATCGACTTCACCCACGGTGTGGACACCTCTGCTGCCGTACAGATCGACCACATCGTGCCGCTGCGGTGGGCTGCCGCCCAAGGAGCCCTGGACTGGGACGAACAGACCCGCGAGGAGTTCGCCAACGACCCCATCAACCTGCTGGCCGTGGACGGACCCACCAACGAGGCCAAGGGGGCCAACGGGCCCGGCGACTGGATGCCGCCCAACAGCGCCTTCCACTGCGACTACGCCGCCGCGTTCGTCAACGTGGTCCAGATCTACGACCTGACCATGCCGGCTCACGATCTGGACGCTGCCCACCAGACCCTGCAGCGGTGCTGAGCCGGCACGCACCACCCGTGCGGTAAGCGGAGGACAACAGGTGGCCCGAGCAGTGCGTGCCCGCACACATGCTCAATATGAGCACCAACAGCAACCAGCCACGGGTGCCCCGGGGCCAGGCCACCGGCGGCCAGTTCGCCGAGACCCGCCGAACTCACTCCGGCATTCTGCTCGATGAGGATGAACCCACGTGGGATCAGGACCAGGTGGAGCAGTACCTCGATCAGGCGATGGACCCCTACCTGGGCGCCGTCCGACGCTTTTCCAGCCTCATCACACCCAATGGCGACATGGAGCAGGTCAGCCCCGGTGCCTCATGGGACGAGCACGCTGTGAACCAGATGCGTGAGGAGTTCGCTGACTTCCTGACCTACAACGGACACCTGATGGACCAAGCCCGCCAGGTGGACCCCGGGTATGGCCCGGAGCAGGTTGCCGAGGACTTCTGGCTCACCCGTAACCGGCACGGGGCAGGGTTCTGGGACCGCGGACTGGGGCAGGCCGGTGACGACCTCGCCGAAGCCGCCCACGCACACGGGTCGGTGGACCTGATGCTCGACTCCCAGGGGCGCATCGTCGTCGCCTGATCGGCCCGCTTCTGTGTTTGTGCAGGTGGGCGCTGAAAATGCCCGGACACACCCTGGGCATGACCAACCAGAACGCCCAGCCACGTCAGCCCGGGGGCCGCCCCACCGGCGGTGAGTTCGCAGAGCGCCAGCGGGCCGCCTCCGGCATCAACCTGAGCGCCAGTGCAGAAGACCAGCACACCGGGCAAACCGGTGGCTACCACCTCAGCGAACAGGACTTCGACCACCTGCAGGGCTTGATGGCCAAACTGCACCAGAGCGCCAGATACACCCACCCCGGTCAGCGCATCGGACAGGCATGGGACGCCGAAGACCTGGAGCAGGAGGTGCTCCTGCAGATGATGGAGCGTGCCCGCGCCACCGGCAACATCACCGAGATCACCCCCGCCTACATGAACTCGGCGATGCGCAACATCGTCTCCCGGTCTCTGAACGCCCACACCCGGGGCATCGGCGCGGAGAACTACGCCAAGGTCAACTCAGCCGACCTCGGTGCATGGCGGGAGTTCACCACCAGGGTCGATGAAATCGAACTGGCCACCGGCCGCGCCCTGAGCCCCACGGAACGTGACGCGGTAGCCGAGCAGATCCGCCAGGACTGGCACGACCAACGTCGCAAGCCCACCGACGGGTTCCACCTGCACCGCCACGACACCCCAATGGACACCCCTGAGTCTGCATCTCTGGGCCACGCCCGGACCCCCTCTGCTGAGCAGGCGTACCTGGATGAGACCCACTACGGGCCGGACACCGAGATCGTGCTGGGTGCCTCCAAGCAGGGTGGTGGCACCCGCAAGCACATGTGGAACGCCATCTGCGAGTCCAGAGGCATCACCAAGCAACCGCACGGAGTGCTGAACAACCGGCAGGTCACCGCGGTGAAGAACACGGTGGGGGAGAACGAGCAGGAGGTGTTCTCCGCCCTGGAGGAGTGGGAATCGGGCCTGTCCAACGAGCGCACCGAAGCCCTGTTCCGGCCCTTCGGCGCCGCGTCGCAGTCCCACCGCGCACAGATCGCCGAGGTGATGCGCGACATGCCTGACCGAGCCGCCCAGATCTACTCCCTGGCCATCGCCGGGGCCACCGAACGCAACTTCAAGACCCGACTGAGAGCAGCCGCATGAGTGACAACCAGCCACGAGCGCGCCGCGGCCAACCCACCGGCGGACAGTGGGTGGCTTCCGCGCGCCAAGCCTCCGGGATCAGCCTTGGCGCCACCGGACAGGACGGTGAGGCACTGCAGGTCGAGCAGGGCGCCTACAGCCCGGGCGTCACTGTCGATGAACTCAACGACATGCTCGACCACTCCCAACCGCTGTCGGTACGCGCTGCGGTGGCCCGCACGCCCTACCCCGGGGTGGCACGGACGGCCTCACACGACCCCAGCCCGCTGGTCCGGGCACTGGCCCTGGACGGGTGGGACCTGCCTGAAGGCGACCGCAAGCGACTCGAAAGCGACGACCAGGTATCACAACTGCTGCGGGCGCTGCAGCAATGATCAGGACCGAAAGTGCAGGCGGCGGGCCTGTTCCGGGCTAGAACAGCCATGCACACCACCACACCACCCTTGATCGGCCTGCATGGCTATGCCGGGGCCGGCAAGGACACCGTCGCCGACATCCTGCATGACATCCGCGGGTATGAGTCGTTTGCCTTCGCCGACAACGTGCGCGAGGCGCTGTACCGGCTCGACCCCCTGGTAGGCGCTGAAGTGACGGTCCGGTCCCTGGTTGATGACATCGGCTGGGACCGGGCCAAGTGGCACCGCCTGTACGGCCCCGAGGTGCGCCGGCTCATGCAATACATGGGCACCGACGTCGGACGGCAGATGTTCGGCCCGCAGGTATGGGTCAACGCCCTAGCCGAGGACCTCGCTTTCGAGGGCAGCCTGCACGAAGGGCGCATCACGCATGACTCTTTGGTGGTCGTCTCCGATGTCCGGTTCGACTCCGAAGCCCAGTGGGTGCGCGACCACGGCGGCGTGGTCTGGCACATCACCCGGCCGGGCGTGGGCCCACTGAACACCCACTCATCGGAATCTGGCATCAGCCCGGACCTGATCGACCGGATCATCGTCAACGACTCCGACCTGACCAAGTTGACCCAGGACGTCGCCAAGGCCGCAGGCCTGCTCGGTCCCAGGGCAGCGACCGTCGCCGCCTGAACCACCCAGCCCGACGAATAAGGAGAATCTTCATGGGCAGCATCGTCGTCACCCACGATGAGCACGGCAACACCCAGGTGCTCGACCCCGAGCACGAGTTCGCTCTACTGATGCCAGACCGCACCATCCTGGCCGACAGCCGCACCGAACTGCTCGACGCCATCATCGACGGCTACCACGAGGCCCGCACCGGGCAGGAAGGAGACCGTGAAGCCGCCTGGCTGCGGTACACCACCCTGATCAGCCTGGCCGATGTGGCCTCTGCTGGCATCTTCGCAGCGATGGTCAACGACGGCAGCGTCGCCCTGGAAGACTTCGACGAGAACAACCTCAACACGATCCTGCCGCCCAGCCGCATCGCCACCCGGCCCTTCACCGGGCACTGGGACAACAAGATCCCGCTGATCCTCATCCGCTCCGACTACGAGCCGCACTCTCACCTGGAGTTGCCCACCGGGAACGTGTACTTCCTGGACCCCACCAACGAGGCCACGTTCCTGGACTCCATGGTCTCGGCCGGGATGGCTGAGTTACACGTTCGCGAAGACGCCGCCGCGTGAGCGGAGCACCCTGTCCCCGCTGAAGCGTTCAGGTCAGGCCTTCTGGGCAAGTTCCCTGGCTCGCTCCAACCGCTTCAGGAGTTTGGCCTGGCTGGCGCCGGGCCCTCGCCGTTCGGGCGGGCAGGCCCGGTTCCAGCGTTCCAGCACCGCGACCTCTGCCGCGTAGTCGCGACGCTTGCGGTAGATGATCGCTGCACGCTCGGTGTAGGCAGGGGCGGGCTCTCGACCTGATGCCTGAGCTTCCCGCTCGGCCGCTTCGATCAGGACCTCCACCACCGCCAGGGCCTCATCGAGTTGCCCGGCGCGCTGGAGGTCTTGCGCATGGGCAAGCCAGTCCCAAAGCGGCTGCCCCGCGAGCAGCATCCCGTCCACGTCCTCCCGCGACCGGCGCCGCAACGCGCTGCGCAGATCGATGGTGGCTGCCGCCGTGGCCATCCGCCGAGTTCGTGCCTTCTTCTCAGCCTCGTCCCGAAGTTTGAACCAGTCTTTGCTGATGGACTTGAAAGCCTCGACCTCCTCCGTCGAGCGTCCCAGCTCGCCGGCCAGTGCGTAGGCACGCCACCAGGCGCGTCCGTACTCGTCGGCCTTCTGCATCCCGGCTGGCCCTTCAGCGGGCGGCAGTGGGTCGAATCCGGCGGGGGGTTTGCGTGGTGCGGCCCCTGGGGTGGGCAGCGTTGTGAGGCTTCGAGCGTAATCCAGCCACCGGTGCTCAACTTCCTCGCGTTTCGCTCGCGCCTGGGCGACGTCGCTGCCTGGGATCTCCTTCAGCAGCGACTTCAACTCCAGGCCGTGAGCGGATGCTGGCGCACCCAAGGCCCCGACGATTACGGGCGCGGGCCCGTCGATACCCGGAGCAACGGCCCAGTCCCCGACCTGCGGCGGGGTGGAGAAGGGCCACAGGTAGGCGTAGCCGTACTCAGGGGAGAAGTTGGCAAGTGGATCCTTAGCGTCCAGGTCTCGGAAGGCGACGGTCACCACCGTCGTCGGCGAGGTCACCTTGCGGAGCAGTCTCTTGAAGATGCCCATAGTCCTCACTCTCGCACGTCCGCCGTGAAGACACGTGGCTTTGGGAGCCGAGGAGGACGCTTCCCGCAGGGGATCCTCCATCGAGACAGCGCGATCGGTGGGCGCCTTCGTGGAAGATGGGACGTATGGCTGCCGTGACTCGTCTCTTGACCGTCGTAGACATCGACGACAGAGCCGTTCCCCCTGTCTCGCTCGCCGACGGGCCGATATTGGATGGCTCCGAGCCGGGGTGGGCACCGGTTAGGCAAGAAGTTCATCCTGAAGATCCGCGAGTGATGTCACTCTCGGCCTTGTTCATGGCCGTCCTCGACGACGGTCGCCGCCTCACCGTGCTCGATGATCGGGGTTGGACCGAAAGCGGACCACCCAACATTTGGCGCCATACGTCCGTCGAATCGATCACGGCGCAGGCTCGTACGGTAGTCGGTCCGGACGAGCCGCCCGAGGGCCACTCCGAGGAGGCCTCGGCGACCGACCATTGGGAGTACCTCGCGGGCATTCTTGACCAGCAGGGCGTCCAGATTGCTGCCGGAGAGCTCGAGCATCTGCCCCATGACGTCGAGCTCACCGAGCGGCTACGCATCCGTCTGAGCAACGCCTGACGTTCTGCCGGGGAGCAACGTGCCGACGGATCTCGATCAACGCGTCACGAGGGCCGGACACGCCGCCCCGCAGCACGAGCAGATCGGCAAGCATGATGGTGGCGTCCCGCTGGAGATCGGCTACGGGACGGCTCTCACCTCTGGTCTGGGCTCGACTGCTCATCGAGGACACTACGGACGAATTTCGCCTTCCCCGCCGTGTACGCCTCACGGTCCGTGGTGTGTTCCGTGGCCAATGTCCGTTTCAGCTCCGCGTAGCGATGCATGAGCACCGGATCAGCGCGCAGCGCATCGCGGAACGCCAGCTGCTCGGCCCAGCGCGGGCTGTTGGCCGGCAGAAGGTGTAGGTGCGCTGCACGGTGGTCGTCGATCACCTGGACCAGGAAGCGACGCCACGGCCTGGCGTCGAGTTCGGCGGGGACGAGGTGCCAACCATCAGGGGACAGGGCTTGTGCTACAGCGTCCGCACAACCGAGGTCGACTACCGCTGCCTGCACGTCGATCACCGGCTTGGCTGCCAGGCCGGGCACGGCCGTCGAGCCGACGTGTTGCGTCGGGGCAACCAGCCAGCAGGCCAGCACGATCTCCAGCTCCCGACACAGTTGCGCTCCGCGTCGCTGCCACTGCTCATCGGGTGGGTGTACATGTATCTGCTTCGTCGCCCACGTTGGCCACTGGCTCATGAGCACATCGTCCCATTCACCGATCGTCTTTCGGGACGCTCAGGGCGACCTGACGGATCGGCCGGCACATCGGGCCCATGGCTCAGCAGCCTTGCTCGCGTGGAGGAAAGCCACCTGCGTGCTGTAGCCGAGGACCTCGGCAACGAGCGAGGACGGGCATTCGAGGACGAGCTCACCGATGGCTCGGTTGCGGGCGCTGAGGGGTTGACGCCCAGGTCGCGCAGCCGCTCTATGACGGTGTTGGGGTGCAGGTGATGGCCGGCCAGTGTGCTGGGGAGGCTTGCAGAGTTGATTCCTCTGATCCAATACTCAGGCCACCTCGTGACGTCATCTGGATTACAGGCCGGGTGTCCATGCAGGTGGCCACTAGACACTGGGTCTGGCGCTGATCGGGGGGGCGACTATCTGGTGCCTGGGGGGGCGCGGTATTGACAGGCCCGGGTTGATCTAGTCAGCGGCTCGTGGTCAGGACGGACGGGGGGTTGTGCCGCTGCCTTGTCGGCCCTTACGCAGCCCGATTTCGTATGCGGTGAAGGCGATCAGCGTCACCGTGATCAATGGGAGGACAAACCATGCCATCACGGCGGTAAATCCTTCCAGTGCGTCGTGTGCGGTGGCAGCCAGGATGAGATACCCGAGGTAAACCAGATACAGGGCTACGAACAGGGCGCCTTCCCATCGCGCCACCGTGAAGCCGGTGAAGGCTACGGGCAGCAAGGCGATCGCGGCCGCCAACATTACCGGGATATCGAAGGCCAGGGCGGCGCTGGATACGGGAATGCCCTCGAGGGAGATCATGGCTGGCAACCCGAGCACGACTCCGATGTTGAAGAGGTTGCTGCCGACCACGTTGCCAATCGCCAAGTCACGTTCGCCACGGCGCACGGCGATGAGGGAAGTCGCCAGCTCAGGCAGAGATGTGCCGATGGCCACGACGGTTAAACCGACCACTAGGCTGCTCACCCCGAGCGTGGTGGCGGTGTTCACCGCGCCCTCGACGAGGAGCGTGGCCCCGGCTACCAGGAGAGCAACTCCGAACACCACGAGCAGAATCGACTTTCCGCTCGAGGCCACAGGCAGTTTCTGGGCCTGGGCGGAGGTGCCGATACCCGGGGAACCCTCAGCCAGCTGCATAACAGGGGCCTTGGACTGTGTCCTTCTGCGGCCGATGGTGACGGTCAGCACGGTGTGAGCGACCACGGCACCGAACAGGATTAGCCCGTCTACCGCGCTGATCACCCCGTCGAGGCAGACCAGCACCAGCGCCGCGGACAGAGAAAGCATCAGGGGGAGATCAAAGCGCACCAACCGTTGTGTCGCGGCCAGCGGTAGAACTAGAGCGGAGAGGCCGAGAATGAGCAAGACGTTAGCAATGTTGCTGCCGACCACATTGCCCACCGCCAGTCCGGGTTCGTCGCGCAGGACCGCACCGATACTCACCGAAAGCTCGGGCGCCGACGTGGCCGCCGAGACCACGGTGAGCCCGACCACCAGGGAGGAAACCCCCGCTCGACGAGCCAAGGCGGAGGCCCCTCGCACCAGTACCTCCCCGCCCAGCACCAGCAGCACCAACCCGACAATGATCCGCCCCAGGTCTAGAAGGTCCATAAGTAGGAGTGTAAGGATCACAACCCGAGTCGCGATGAGCACTCCATCGACCCGGTTGAGCACCCGCATGAGGATCC
>NZ_JBMPQB010000014.1:0-56019 GCF_049725185.1 Pseudactinotalea sp. Z1748
CAGGGTCAGGACGGGCCGGAGGGTCAGGTTCCCACCCTGCTGCGCACCACCGCCGATGCGATGCTGGCCGACCCCGACGCGCTGCAGGCCGAGTGCTTCGGTCCCACCGCGTTGGTCGTGGAGTACGAGAACCTGGATCAGGCGGTGCAGGTGGCGCGCACCTACGGCGGCCAGCTCACCGCCGGGGTGTTCGGGCAGGACGACTGCCCCGTGCAGCCGCTGTTGGCGGTGCTGACCGAGATCGCCGGCCGGGTGATCTGGAACCAGTGGCCCACCGGGGTGTCGGTGACCTACGCCCAGCAGCACGGTGGCCCCTACCCGGCCACCACCGCGGTCGGTACCACTTCGGTGGGCACCGCGGCGATCAACCGGTTCCTGCGCCCGGTGGCCTACCAGAACCTGCCCCAGCACCTGCTGCCGGCTGAACTGCAGGACGCCAACCCCCTGCGCCTCCCCCAAATGGTCAACGGAAAGTGGCCCCCAAACGCCCCCGGTTTCTCTCGCGCAGGTTCAGGATCGGACGGCCCGCGAGGCCGCGATTGTTCGGCTGTGGTTGGGGTTAGCCTCGATCAATGCTGACTTGGAAGGATTCACCGGGGGCTGGGGGCTGGGGGCTGGGGGGCTTGGCACGGATCGAGCGCGTTGATGTCCAGGGCGATCCGATCCGAGCGGTACGTACCGACGGTCTGTCCGTTGTCCCGCCCGGCGGATGCCGTCAGATGATGCCGCGGCCCTCCCGGCGGGCCTGCAGCCACTCGCGGATGAAGGCCCGGAAGATCACGAGCATCACTCCGGCCACCAGCACGGGCCAGATGAGGACGTAGGCGGTCAGTAACCACACAGGCATATCGATTGCTCCTTCCGTCTCAGCGGGCACCGGCCGGGGCCGGCTGCTGGTCGGGATCATCATCGGGATGGGGCAGGGCGGCGTCCGGGGCGAGCGCGGCCCGAGCCGGCGGGCCGGGAGAGGGGAGTGCGTCGTCGCTGGGGTCGAAGTCCCCCACGCGGTGCTTGATCACGGAGAAGTCGAAGCGCTGCTTGCTGCGCCAGGACATCGCCGCACACACGATCGTGGACACGGCGTAGGCGATCAGGGAGGCGCTCAGCGTGGCGTAGTCGTGCAGGGAGCCGATCGCGAACGGGGCGGTGATCAGGGTGGCCGCGACGCCCACGATCTTGGCCACCCGGGCTCCGAAGAACCCGAAGGCCATCAGGCCCAGCACCACTCCGACACCGATGACGGCGAGCACGTCGCTGATCAGGCCGGTCACCCCGGTCATCGGGACCCAGCCGAAGCGCACCGGGATGAAGACCGCCAGTGCGGCGATCACGGCGGTGGTGAAGGCCCGGTTGGTGACCTTCTCCCAGTAGAAACTGGCGATCACGGGGAACACCAGCGCGCCCCACAGTGCGCCCACGAAGACCAGCAGGTCCAGGATGTTCATCTGGAAACTGGCCAGGGTCACCGCGATCGCGGTAGCCAGGATCATCGTGAGCCGGCCCGCCAGGATCATGACCTTCGGGTTCGCCCGCTCCTTGCCGGCCACGTTCTGCCCGTAGATGTCGGCCATCACGATCGAACTGAGCGCGGACAGGTCCGAGTCGGCGGTGGAGGACAGCGCCCCGATCACCATGACGAAGAACAACACCAGCAGGGCCGCAGGTAGGTAACTGGCGGCCATCTGGGGTATCAGGTTGTTCGGGTCCCCGCCCATCGGCTCCAGCCCCAGGTACAGCGCCAGCACCCCGAGCATGCCCACCCCGATCACCATCGCCCCGTAGCCCACGGTGGCGGTGATGAAGGTCTTCTTGATCAGGTCCTGGCGCACCGCGAACAGGCGCTGGGCGATGGTCTGGTTGCCGATCGCATAGGCAAGGACGGCCGCGATGTAGGGCGCCCCCTGGTGCAGGAAGGCCTCGGAGGAGAAGAAGCTGGACTGCTGGGCGGTGAGGTTGTCCGCGCCGGCGGTGAAGGCGGTGGGAAAGTCGGCGGCGAGAAAGATCGCCGGCACGATCACCGCCACAGCGCCCAGCATGGCCATCACCTGCATGACGTCGGTGAGGACCGAGGCCCGGAATCCCGACCAGAGGGTATAGAGGAGCACGCCACCGGCCACGGCGAAGACGCCCTGGAGGAACGTGAACGGGGACAGCAGTGCCACCAGCGCACCGCCGGCGATGAAGTTCGACATCAGCGAGATCACGCTCCCCACCACGTTGGAACCGGCCAGCATCAACTGGCTGGAGCGCCCGTGGCGGGCGAACATCACCTCGGCCAGGGTGTGTGCCCGGGGCGCCACCTGGCGGATCCGCTTGCCGAAGGGGTAGATGAACAGGATCATCAGCGCACCCCACAGCCCGTAGTGGATCGGCCCGGAGATCCCGTAGGTGTATCCCGATGTCGCAGAGGCGTACATCGAGGAGGCCCAGATCCAGGTGGCCGTCATCGAGGCGGCGGAGATGCCGAACCCGATCTTGTTTCCGGCGGTCATGTACCCGTCGGCGTTCTCGCGCTTCTTGGCGATTCGGGTGGAGACGAAGAAGGTGCCTCCGTAGAAGAGGATGATCAGCACGATGACGGTGATCGCCCCGAACTGGACAAGTTCCGGATCGCCCAAAGCGGTGTCTCCTTGTGAAAGTGTTCTGCTGTCGGATTCGCCCGATCGGCACGCGGACGCGCAGCGGCTCGACGGTAGGCGTCGCGGTGGCGCAGCAGGCAAAGGCCAGTGGCCTCGGTCGCTCTCCGTCATGGGGCGATCGCTGCGAGGTCCTGACCGGCACGTGCCAGACGCGTGGTCTTGCCTTGCCCTCGTTGGCACTGCGTCTTGGTGTGCCTATCGGACAGCAATGGACTGTACCATTTCACCGGTCTCCTATCCAATTCGCGGCAGGTGGCGCATCGCGCGGGAGGGGGGGGCACGTGCGGGTGCGTTGCGCAGGCGTGGAGGCCGGCTGAGTAGGTCGTGATGGGAGACGGTCGTGGCGGGTCCGTCGCGCAGGCGTGGAGGCCGGTCCGGGGCCGGGTGAAGGCGTGCCAGAGTAGTGCCATGAGCACCGAGAGGTTCGACGTCAAAGCCGCCACCTGGGATGCCGACCCGGACAAACTCACCCAGGCCGGCGAGGTGGCCGGGGCGATCCGTTCGGCGGTCCCGCTGAACCGCAGCATGCGGCTGCTGGAGTACGGCGCGGGCACCGGGCTGGTCAGCCAGGGTCTCGCCGACTCGGTCGGCCCGCTCACCCTGGCCGACAATTCCGCCGGAATGCGCGAGGTGATGCAGGCCAAGATCGCCTCCGGTGCCCTGATGAACGCCCGGGTCTGGGACCTGGACCTGCAGGCACGGCCGGTTCCCGCCGAGACCTTCGATCTGATCGTCACATCCCTGGTGCTGCACCATGTGCGGGACCTGGATTCGGTCCTGACCGGCTTCGCCCAGCTGCTCGTGCCCGATGGCTACCTGGCCATCGCGGACCTGGACGCCGAGGACGGGTCCTTCCATGACCACGACTTCGACGGCCACCACGGCTTCGACCGCGGCGAACTCACCGACCGGCTCACCAGCGCCGGATTCGCCGATGTCCGGATGCAGGACGCTACCCGGATCGACCGGGACGGGTCGCGGTACTCGGTGTTCCTGGCCACCGCGCGCCGGTCCGAGTAAGGGGCGCCGGGCCGACGCGGACGGCCACGGGATGCGATCCGTGCCGCATTGGTCCTGCGCCGGTGGCCGCGAGAGGCCATAATCGACTCCACGTACACGCAGGGGAGCGATTGTGGCGAGGACGACGCGGCAAACGGGATCGGCGCACGACCCAAGCGCCCCGGAGCCTCCTGCGCCCGCAGCGACCGGCGGAGGCCTGGCCGCGCGGATGCTGCTGCTGGCCACGGTGGGATTCCTGATCAACTTCTGGTCCTGGGCGCTGCTGGGCCCACTGGGCAACACCTATGGTGACGAACTCGGGCTGAGCGGGTTCCAGGTCGCGGTGGCGGTAGCCGTTCCGGTGGTCGTCGGTTCGCTCGGGCGCATCCCGGTGGGTGCGCTGAGCGATCGGCTCGGCGCGCGGGTGATGTTCCCCCTGGTGAGCCTGCTCGCGATCCTGCCGACCCTGTACGTGGGGTTGGGCGCCAGGAGTTTCACCACCCTGGTGATCGGCGGTTTCTTCCTCGGTATCGGCGGCACATCCTTCGCCATCGGGATCCCGTTGGTGAACTCCTGGTACCCGCCCGCCCGCCGGGGCCTGGCGCTGGGCATCTTCGGCATGGGCACCGCCGGCACCGCGGTAGCGGCCTTCACCACCGTGGCGCTGCGCGAGGCGTTCGGCCACGAGGCGCCGTTCGTGCTCGTCTCCGCGGTGCTGCTGATCTATGCGGTGCTGGCCTGGCTGCTGCTGCGTGACGCGCCGGGACGGGTGCCGGCGTCCGGGTCGATGCTCACGCGCACCTGGAACACCCTCAAGTTGCCTGTCACGTTGCAGCTCTCACTCATCTACGCCCTCGGTTTCGGGGGGTTCGTCGCCTTCAGCGTCTACCTGCCCACCTACCTGGTCAACGACTACGGACTCGAGGCCGGTGATGCGGCACTGCGTACCGCCGGCTTCATCGTGCTCGCGGTGGTCGCGCGCCCGACCGGCGGTTGGCTCTCGGACAAGTTCCACCCGGTCACCGTGCTGACCTGGTGTTTCGGGATCGCCACCGCGATGGCGGCGCTGGCGGCGATGCGACTGGAGCTGCTCCCGGTCGGGACCGTCGCGTTCCTGGGGCTGGCGGCGACACTCGGCGGGGCCGCGGGTGCCTGTTTCGCACTGGTCTCGCGAATGACCCCGACCGGGCAGGTCGGCTCGGTCACCGGCGTGGTGGGTGCCGCGGGCGGTCTCGGTGGCTTCTTCCCACCGCTGGTGATGGGCGCCGTACACGGCATCACCGGGGCCTACACGATGGGCTTCGTGCTCCTGGCGATGAGTGCCCTGGCCATGACCGCCTTCGTCTGGTGGCCGGTGGGCCGGGCCGCCCGCGCCGCATCCTGAGTCCGCAGGCGCGTCACGAAGCGGACACCGTTACCGGAGCACCCTGACGGCCTCGGCGCGGCCGAGTTCGGGACCATCGAGCGCAGCCCCGCCGAGCACCCTCCCGCCCAGCACCACCAGCCGGGGCCGGGTCGCCGCGACAGGATCGGTCAATGGGTCCCCGGGCACCACGATCAGATCCGCGGGTGATCCCACCCGGACCCGGCCGGCGTCCACCCCGAGCGCATCGCCGGCGCGGGACGTGGCGGCTTTGAGCACCTCCATCGGCGCCAGCCCCACATCGAGCAGCGCGGACAGTTCGGCGGCCAGGGACGGGTGTGGCATGCCCGGTGAGCCCGAGTCGGTGCCCGCGATCACCGGCACCCCGGCCTCGATCGCCATCTGGACGCTCTCGCGATGGGCTCGTACCACCTCGGTGGCCTTGGCCACCGCGTACTCCGGCGCACTGCCACCGGCGATGGTCCGGTAGACCGCGAGCGTCGGGGACAGCACCGTGCCGCGTTCGACCATCGCGGCCACCACGTCCTCGGTCAGGAACACCCCGTGCTGGATGACGTCGATACCCGCCAGCACCGCATTGCGGATCCCCTCGGTGCCCAGCGCGTGCGCGGTGGCCCGGACCCCGCGGCGGTGTGCCTCACCGGCCAGGGCGGAGAGTTCTGCCCGGGTGTACTCCGAGGCGCCGACCTCCTCACCCACCGCGCGCCCATACACCCCGCCGGTGGCGCAGGTCTTGATGATCCGGGCACCGGCGAATATCTGCTCGCGCACCCCCCGCACCACCGCATCGGCCCCGTCGCAGAAGTTGCCCCAGAACGGGTCGTGCCCACCGGTCATCACCACGGTGCGGCCGGTGGCCACCACGTTCGGCCCGCGCACGTGCCCCTCGCGGACCGCCCGGTCCACCGCCAACGATACGTCCCAGTTGCTGCCCAGGTCAGCCACCGTGGTCACCCCGGCGCCCAGGTGCGCCCCGGCGTGGGTGAGCGCCCGGATCGCGGTGACCTGTTCGCCGTCGGCCGCTACCTGGGCGGCCGGGTCCTGGGAGGAGTCCCAGACCAGGTGCACGTGCCCGTCCACCAACCCGGGAAGGACGACGGCGTCAGGCACCTCTAGAACCTCATCGTCCGCTCCGGCGTGGGTGCTGCCGGGTGCGGCGAGTTGGCTGATCACACCGCCGGAGCAGACGATGTCGGCGGTGCGCATGCCGGAGGACCCGCCGTCCCAGTAGGTAACTCCGGGCAGGATCAGTGCCATCGTCAGAACTCCGAGGGACCCGTGGCCGTGGGCACGATGCGCCCGGCCTTGATGACGGCGGACAGGTGCGCCTGCGGGTCGGCCAGGACGGTGGCGTCGGTGAGTGGATCGGCGTCGGCGACGAGCACGTCGCCATGGGCGCCGGGTGCGATCACGCCGAGTCTGCCCTCGGCGCCTATCAGTTCGGCGCCGGTGAGGGTGGCCGAGCGCAGCACTTCCGTGGGGGTCTGCACCTGGGCGCGGATGGTGAACTCCTCACTCTGGTGCGGGTGCATCGCGCCGAGCAGGTCGGTGCCGAACGCGATCTTCACCCCACCCTTGTTCGCCAGGTCCAGGGCCTCCAGGCCGGCGTCGAGCACGATCGATACCTTGGCCTGGCTCTCCGGCGGCAGCCCGGCCGCGGCCCCCTCGCTCTTGAGGTAGGAGTAGGTCACCAGCGTGGGCACCAGGAAGGAGCCGGTGGAGTTGAACAGGTCCACCGAACTGGAATCGATGAGGTTGCCGTGCTCGATGCACCGCACCCCTAGTTCCAGGCCCCGGTTCACCGCGGCGGCGGTGTAGGCGTGCCCGGTCACGTAACGCCCGGCGTTGCCGGCTTCCTCCACCACGGCGCGGATCTCATCGGCGGAGAACTGCAGGGAGTCGATCCGGTCGGTGGGCGAGGCCACCCCGCCGGAGAGCATCACCTTCACGTGGTCGGCTCCGGTGCGCAGCTGGTGCCGGGCGGCCCGGCGCACCTCGGGCACCCCGTCGCACACGTGCCCGATATTGGGACAGCAGGTGTGGTTGTCCAGCACCTGCCGGCCGGGGCCGCGCATGTCGGCGTGCCCACCGGTGGGGGACAGTGCCTTGCCTCCGAAGAACACCCGAGGCCCCTCCCACAGTCCCTGCTCCACGGCCGCGGCGATGCCGAAGTCGGCTCCGCCCACGTCGCGCACCGTGGTGAATCCGCGGCGCAGCATCGCGCCGAGGATGCGGGAGGTCTGGGCGGCGACGTAGAACGGGGAGTCCTCGGCCTGGGCGCCCAGGTTCGCGGTTCCGGCGCTGACGTGCACGTGCGAGTCGATCAGGCCGGGCACCACGAATTTGCCGGTGGCATCGACCTGCTCGGCGCCCTCCGGCGCGCTGACGTCGCTGCCCACCTCGGCGATCATCCCGTCGGTGATGAGCACATCCGCCGGGGCGCAGGTGCCGGCCTGCACATCGCACACACTGCCCCCACGGATCCACAGGGTTGCCTCGGTCATCACGATCTCCTTCGCGTCGGTGCGGGCCGGTGCCGGTGGCATGGTGGTGCGACCGGCCGGATCATCGCCCTCATCATCGCAATGGGGCCACTTCGGAGCAACATCTGTTGCAGGGAGCGGCATACTGGAGGCCATGACCGAGGGTGCGGCGTGGCCGGCGTGGGTGCGCGAGCGTCTGGCGGGCCACCGGCCCGGACACGCTGCGGCGAAGGTGCTGGCCTTACTGGAGGCCAGGCAGCGGGAGATGTCCTATGCCAGCACCGCGGCGGCGGCGCGGCTGGCCGGCGTGAACGTGGCCACGGTGGTGCGTACCGCGCAGTTGCTGGGATTCTCCGGCTGGCCGGCGCTGCGGGCGGAAGTGCGTTCGCGGTTCCTCTCCGGGCTCTCCGCCGCGCAGGTGCTCTCCGAGCACGACCCCCTCTCCGACGGTCCGGTGCGGGGCACGGTGGTGCGGGACCTGGCCAACCTCCAGGAACTGTCCACCCTGATCGATCAGGACCAGGTCAACCGCGTGGCCCGGTTGATTGCTGACGCCCGGGTCACCCTGGTGCTGGGATCGGGCAGTTTCGCCGCCCCGGGACTGCAACTGGCGCACCTGGCCCAGACGATCGGTCACGACGTACGGCTGCACCAGGTGGGCGGGACGGGGCTGGTCAACGCCGCCACGCTGCTGCGCCCGGGCGATGTGCTGGTGGTGTTCCACCTGTGGCGCAGCCCGCGGGAGGTGCTCAACGCCGCGGCGATCGCCGCCGAGGCGGGGGCCGCGGTGGTCGTGGTGGCCGATCACGTGCGCCCGGAGTTCGCCGAGCGCGCCACCGAGACCCTCCTGGTGCCGAGTGAGGGAGCCAGCATGTTCCCGTCTCTGGTGGCGGCGATCACCGTGGTGCAAGCGATCGTCGCCGCGCTGGTGGGGTTGGATCCGGAGGGTGCGGCGCTGGCCAGCGATCGCATCGAGGGCCTGTGGGAGCACTTCGACCTGTTCCCGCCGGCGGTGCGCTAGGCCCGGCCCCGCTGCCAGGGAGTGCCCGGATCTGCGGTCGCAACATCTATTGCGCTCCGGTGGGATCGGGGGTTTCATGGAGGGGTCGAGCCCCAGGCGGCCCCCCCGATCAGCAAAGGTGCTCCCGATGCAGACCGTGCACATCATCATCCTGATCCTGTACCTGGCGCTCATGGTGGGCGTGGGCGCGTGGTTCTCCCGCAAGAAGGTGATGGCCACCGGCGATGACTACATGTTCGCCGGGCGTTCGCTGCCGCGTCCGGTGATGGTGGGCACGCTGCTGGCCACCTGGGTGGGGTCGGGCACCATCATCGGCGGTGCCTCCTTCGCCTACGAGTACGGACCGCTCGCCTCGATCTTCTTCCTGGCCGGCACCCCGATCGGGATCGTCGTGCTGTACTTCCTGGCCAGGCGGATCCGCCGGTTGAGTACCTACACCGTGCCGGAGATGCTGGAGAAGCGGTACGGGCCCTCGGTCCGGCTGATCGCCGCGCTGATCACGCTGCTGGCCTACATCGGCATCACTGCGTACCAGTTCACCGGCGGCGGGTACATCATCAGCGTGATCACCCCGCTGAGCGCGGCGCAGGGCGCGATCGTCGTGGCGGTGCTGGTGACCTTCCTGGCCTTCGCGGGCGGGTTGAAATCGGTGGCCTGGAGCGACTTCCTGTCCGCGATGGTGATCGTGGTCAGCCTGATGGTCGCATTGCCGATCGTCTTCGGCGGTGAACTGGGCGGCTGGGGCGACTACTGGTCGCGGATGCCGCAGACGCACAACACCTTCTCCGGCGGGCTGAGCGCACTTCAGTTACTGGGCTTCTTCCTTCCCTTGTTCCTGCTCATCCTGGCCGACCAGAACATGTACCAGCGTTTCGGGGCCGCGAAGAACGAGAGCGAGGCCCGCTCCAGTGCGGCCGGCTTCTTCTTCTCCTCCTTCCTGGTCACCGTGCCGGTGGCCCTGCTCGGGTCGGCCGCGATCGTGCTGTTCCCCGACATCGTCCCGGATACCGCGGTGCTGTCACTGGCCTCCGAGGGAGTGCTGCCGGCCCTGATCGGCGGACTGCTGCTGGCCGGGGCGTTGGCGTTCATCATCACCACCGGCTCCTCGTTCCTGCTCTCTGGCGCGGGCAACGTGGTCTATGACGCGATCCAGCGCCTGTTCGGTAAGGAACTGGATGGTCAGCAGCGGCTGCGCACCCACCGCCTGGCGGTGCTGGGCATCGGCATCCTGGCCTACATCCTGGGCCGGTACTTCCCCACGGTGCTGGAGCTGCAGATGTACTCCTACACCGTCTACGGGGTGGCGATCGCGCCACCGGTGCTGGCGATCTTCTTCTGGAAGCGTGCCTCCACCGCCGGAGCGCTGACCTCGATGCTGCTCGGGGTGGTGGTCACGATCGTGTGGGAGCAGATGGGTCAGCCCTATGATGTCAACGCGGTGATCGTGTCGCTGCCGGTGGCGCTGGTGTCGCTGGTGGTGATCAGCCTGCTGGTGCCGAACCGCACCGGACCCGAGATCGGGCCGGAGGATGCCCAGCCGGCACCCCGGCGCGGTGCAACCGAGGGAGAGATGTGAACCTGACCCACTACCGCGCACTGAGTTTCGACGTCTATGGCACCCTGATCGACTGGGAGGCGGGGATCGCCGGTGTGCTGGCCCCGTGGGCCGCCACCCAGGGGCTGGACCTGAACGAGGAGGAGTTGCTGGTCTCCTACGCCGCGAACGAGGCGGCCGTTGCGCGCGAGGAGCCCGGGTGGCGCTACCCGTGGGTGCTGGCCGAGGCGTTCCGGCGCACCGGTGTGGACCTGAACCGCACCGTCTCCCAGGTATGGGCCAACCGGCTGGGGAACTCGGTGCCGCAGTGGCCGGCGTTCGAGGACTCCGCGCAGGCGCTCGCGGACCTGGCGCAGCGGTATGAGTTGATCATCGTCTCGAACGTGCACCGGGACGGTTTCGCCGGCAGCAACGAGCAGTTGCGCGGTGACTTCGCCGCGGTCATCACCGCCGAGGACGTGGGTGCCTACAAGCCGGCCGATCCGCACTTCGAGGCGCTCGAGACCACGCTCGGGGACCTGGGCATCGAGCGCAACCAACTGCTGCACGTGGCGCAGAGCCTGTTCCACGACCACGGCCCGGCCCGGCGCCGCGGGCTGGACTCGGTGTGGATCAACCGGCGTCACGACCGGCCGGGCTGGGGGGCCACCCCGGAGCCGGACGAACAGTGGGGCTACCTGGCCGAACTGTCCTCGATGGCGGCCTTGGCCGAGGCGGTGCAGCGCGCCTTCGCGGACTGAACCGGGCGGGGGATCCCCTGCGCGCCCGTAGTGCCATGGGTTGGAACGACCGACCGGCGCGGTCGGACCCCTTCGGCACCTGCGCACGATGTTTGGCATACTTCGCACGCGGACTCGTGCACTCGCGCGATCAACCGTACTGTTGTTCCGACCACCCACTGAAGGAGGAGTCTCGTGGCTCTGAGTCGTCGCCTACGAGCGGGAATCGCCGTTGGGAGTGCCGCCATATTGCTGGCTGCCTGCGCCCCCGGAGAGGTCGAAGGGGATGAGCAGGAAGCCCCGGACGAACCCGTTGAGGTCGATGAGTTCGACCCGGCCGAGCACGCGGGAGAGACGCTGAACTACGTCTATTTCACCGATGGACCCGATGAGCAGGCCACCCGGGACATCATTGCCGACTTCGAGGCAGAGTACGACGTCTCCGTCAACCTCGAGGTCCTGCCGTACGCCGACCTGGTCACATCGGTCCAGGCCCGCCTCTCCGGCGGCGACGCCCCGGACGTGGTGCGCCTGACCGGCCTGACCGATTTCCGCCTGGACCTGCTGGATCTACGGCCCTATCTGGGTGAGGACTACGCCGAGGAGTTCCTTCCGGGTCCGATGTCCGGGGCGCTGGGTGCGAACGGCGAGGTCCTCGCTGTTCCCTCCGACCTGACCCTGAACGGCCCGTTCATCAACGTGGACATGTTCGAGGAGGCCGGCGTGGACATCCCCGACGTCGAAGACCCCTGGACGTGGGAGGAGATGATTGAGGCGGCCAATGAGGTGCGGGAGGCCACTGGCGCCCCCTACGCCTTCGCCATGGACAAGTCCGGGCACAGGCTGTCCACCATTCTGAGTCAGTACGGCACTGCGCTGGTGGCCGACGGCGAAGCCGTTCTGGACGTGCAGACCGCCGAGGACGCGCTGGCGCCCCTTGTGCAGATGATGGATGAGGACGTGATGTCCCGGGACTTCTGGCTCGGCGCCGGATCGCGGTACGAGGGGGCGAACGAGATGTTCCTCGCCCAGGACGTGCCCGTGTACCTGTCCGGTAACTGGCAGGTCGGTCAGTTCGCCGCGGACGCCGACTTCGAATGGGCTGCAGCCCCCAACCCGTGTGCCGCCGAATGCGGTGGATTCCCCGGTGGCAAGTACATGGCCGCCTTCGATGAGAGTTCCAACCCGGCCCTGGCCGCGGAGTTCATCCGGTACGCCAACACCGCCGAGAACCAGGAGCCGTTCGTGGCCGCTGGCGGGTTCCTGCCGACCCGCGCCGACCTGGCCGAGGACGGTGTGGACTTCCCCGACCGGCAGGCGGACATGGACGTCTTCCTCGCCGATCTGGTACGCACCCCGGACATTGGATACGCCGCCAACGGTGACCCGGCCTTCGGCGGCTCGGCGGACGAGTTGGTCAGCGAGTTGGACCAGGTGGTCGCCGGAAACAAGGATCTGTCCGAGGCGATGGCGGATCTGCGGGAGAGCGTCGAGTCGCTGGTCGAAGAACTGCACTGACGGGTGCACCCTTGACGGCGACAACCGCGCAGCAGGCGCAGCAGGCGCAGCCCCGACGGCGACAGGTGCCGTGGGGGCTGCGTCTGGCCCCCTACCTATTCCTGCTACCGAACATGGCGATCTTCGGGGCGTTCGTCATCTGGCCGGCGATCAACGGGTTCAATATCTCGTTGTACTCCTCCTCCGACGGCCGCCGGTTCCGCTGGGAGGGCCTGGGCAACTACGAGCGGATCCTCACCGACTCGGAGTTCTGGAGCGTCGCCCTGAGCACCGGCCTGTTCGCCGTCGGCTACTTGCTGCTGTCGGTGGCGCTCGGCGTGCTGCTCGCCGTGCTGGTGAACCAGCAGGTGCGCGGCCGGGCCTTCTTCCGCTCAGCGTTCTTCGTCCCGGTGCTCATCTCCCCGGTGGTGGCCGGGCTGGTGTGGAACTGGATGCTGGAACGCCGCGGCGGCCTGGTCAACTCCGTCCTCGGTGTCTTCGGTATCGGTGAGGTGGCCTGGCTGATTGACCAGCGCTTGGCGCTGATGTCCGTGATCGGCGTCGGTGTGTGGCTGCAACTGGGCTTCTACATGCTCATCCTGCTCGCCGGTCTGCAGGGCATCGACCCGAATGTGTACGAGGCGGCGCAGATCGACGGGGCGAGCAACTGGCGCCAGTTCTGGTCAATGACACTGCCACTTCTGCAACCCAGTGTGCTGGTGGTGGTGATCCTGTCCACGATCCACGGCTTCCAGGCCTTCGACTTCATCTTCACTCTCACCGGCGGGGGTCCGGTGGGGGCTACGACCCTGATTGTGCAGTACATCTATGAGAACGGGTTCGTCTCCCCGATCCGATATGGCATGGCCACCGCCGGCAGCGTGCTGCTGTTCTTCGCGGTGTTCGTCCTGACCGTCATCAACTGGATCATCGGCCGCCGGAGGGAGGCAGTATGAGTGCGTCGGCGCAACCGGAGAACCAGGCGGACGAGGACTGGACCACGATGGGTCCGCGTCAATCCCCCCGCACCTGGACCAGCACCAGGAAGGACAAGGTCACCGCGACCGACGCCCTGCGCGTGGTGATCCTGGTGACGTTCGTGCTGCTGGCGCTGATCCCCGTGGTCTGGACCGTGCTCGGGTCGTTCAAGACCCCGAGCGAACTCGCCCAGCGTCCGATCACCATCCTTCCGGAGAATTGGGGGCTAGCGAATTACGTTGACGCCCTGGGCCGGTTCAACTTCACGGTCTACCTCCGGAACAGTGTGATCGTGACGGTCGGCGCCACCGTGCTGACCCTGGCGATCAACGCGATGGCCGCCTATGCGTTGGCAAAGTACAACTTCCGGGGGCGGACCGCACTGTTCCTGCTCACCTTGGCCACCATCATGATCCCGCTGCAGGTCATCCTCATCCCGGTGTACCAAGTGGTGGCCTCGCTGGGCATGGTGAACACCCTGTGGGGTCTGATCATCCCCGCCGCCGCCACCCCGACCGGGGTTTTCATCCTGCGCCAGTACATGCTGGGTATCCCCGATGAACTCATCGAGGCCGCCCGCGTTGATGGGTCCGGGGAGTTCCGCACGTTCTTGCGCATCGTGCTGCCACTGTGCCGCCCGGCGTTGGCGGTCGTAGCGATCCTGAGCGTGATGTGGCGCTGGAACGACTTCCTGTGGCCGCTGGTGGTGGCCCAGAGCGAGAGCGTGTACACCCTGCCGGTGGCGCTGGCCCGGTTCAACGCCGAGGAGACCGTGCCGTTCAACCTGATCCTGGCGATGAGCGTGGTCACGATCCTGCCGGTGATCATCCTGTTCCTGTTCTTCCAGCGGCAGATCACCACCGGCATCGCCAACACCGGAATCAAGTAGCCTGAGCCGAATTTGGCACCGTGCTGCCACGTTCGGCACCCCTCTTTGTCGAACGTCACAGCGACGTGCCGCCCTCGGCGGCAGATGGGAAGGACACCTCGATGGAGGACCTGTTAGCGCCCTCGGGGCGCACGGTGCACATCACCGGAGCCGATGGCACGGTGCGTGACTGGCTCGTCAGCCCGGTGCACGGCGCACCGGCCACAGATCTCGAGGCTTTCCTGCCTGCCGACGGCGAACCCTGGGACGGGCGCTGGGTGCTCACCAACGGGCCGGATGTGGCCGAACTCAAAGAGCGTCTTGCGGCAGCCCACCCGATCGATGGCTCCCAGGACCTGCCCGAGCCCGTGGAGGGCGGCCCACTGGTATGGACGGCAGGTGCCGCCCAGCGTGAGGACGAGTGGCGGCGCGTCCGCACCGGTACCGATGGTCTGGTGGATTGGTCCCAGTTCTGCTTCACCCCCGAGTACCGGTACGCGCTGGCCGCCACGGTCCTGGAAGTGGACCAGGCCGAATGGCGCACCCTCGAGGTGTCCAGCACCGGCCCCTTCGTGCTTTGGCTGGACGGCGTGGAGGTGCTGCGCGGGAGTCGGGTCTCCTACATGGAACCGGAAACCCACCGCATCCGGTTGCGACTGCCGTCCCGAACGACGTCGGTGCACCTGGCCACCTGGCAGGTGGCTTTCCGCGAGTGCCGCCACGTTGCACGACTGCGCGTCGCCGGTCTTCCGGTGCGGGTGACCATCCCCTCCCCCGGGGCCGATGAGACCGCCGCCCGGATAGCCGAGACCGTCCTGGACCAGGTGTCCTCACCCAGTTGGGCCCAGCACTCGGACGTGGCCACGTTGACCGCGCCCCCCGGGGTGGGCCTGCAGGTGCGGGTCGCTGGGCAGCGGTGGCAGCGGGTGCGAGCCGACGACGACGGCACGGTGCCGGTTCCGCTGTCCGGTGCCGCGAGTGCACCGAGCCCAGGCGAGTATCCGATCGATCCGGGCGACCCGGACCACCCCCACGACCCGGCCGGCCCGACCCGGTCAGCCGAGGGCTCCGAAGGCACCGGGGCCTCCCTCTTGACCACCGGTGAGCAGATCATCGAGGTGAAGGTCGACGACGAACGCTGCCCGCAGGTGCGTTCCTTCCCCGTCGCGATGCTTCCGGCGGACCTTCGGACCCAACCTCATGGGACCACATCGGACTGGCAACGCGAGCTATTGACCCACGCCGCCCGCCCCGCCGCCGGCAAACAGGGCAGGGGAGTGGTCGGGGTGCTGGCCCGTCATGCGCTGGATCCGGCCATCACCGTGCAGCATCGCGACCTGGCTGCAACTCTGGAACTGATCACCAGTCGCGGGGACTGCGCCGACTTCGAGATCCTCGCACTGTTGCATGTCTGGCACCGAATCCCCGCCGCTCAATGGGAACCGGGTCTGCGGGAGACGGTAGCCCGAGCGCTCGTCGGGATGAAGTACTGGATCACCCAGCCCGGCCTGGACGCAATGTGCTACTTCACGGAGAACCACCAGTTGGTCTGGCACGTAGCCGAGCACCTGGCCGGGCAGACATTCGCCGACAGCACCTTCGCGATCGAGCAGCACACCGGAACCGCGCACTCCCGAGCCGGACGGGACCGCGCCGCCGGTTGGATCGCCCGGAAACTGCGCGGGGGTTACTCGGAGTTCGACTCCAATGCCTATCTGGCCATCGACACCCTGGCCCTGGCCACCCTGGTGGAGTTCAGCCAGGACGAGGCGTTGGTTACTGCGGCTCGCACCCTGCTGGACAAGACCCTGCTGACCCTGGCCACGAACTCGTGGCGCGGCATCCACGGCACCGCGCACGGGCGCGCCTACGTGCACAGCCTGCGCAGCGCCAGGTTCGAGAACACCTCGCCGATCCTTCGGCTGATCGCCGGGGTGGGTACTCTGAACGAGGAACTGCTCCCGGCCACGGTGCTCGCACTGGCCAACAGGTACCGCATCCCCCAGGTGTTGCGGGAATTGGCCGGCAGCGAGCCGGAGCAGTGGTGGGGACGGCAGGTCTACCGCGGTGATCTGGCGTTCGAACGTGACCTGCTGGAGCGCCCCTATCGCTCGGATCTGCGGATCTGGCGCACGCCTGAGGTCATGCTCGCCAGCGTGCAGGACTACCGCACGGGTTTGCCCGGGCTGCAGGAGCACGTCTGGGGCGCCACTCTGGGACCTGAGACGCAGGTGTTCATCACTCACCCGGCCAACTCCGACACCGGCAACTCCGCCCGCCCGAACGCCTGGGCCGGTCACCGGGTGCTACCTCGGGTCCACCAGCACCGTGGCGCCCTGGTGCACCTGCAGCGGTTCACCCCCACCGACCCGATCGCCGCCACCCACTTGTGGTTGCCCGTGGCGCACGTCGATGAGTGGGTTCAGAACGGTGACTGGATCGCCGCCCGGCGCGGTTGCGGGTACGTGGCGCTTGCCACTCCCGGCGGTGTCCGACCGGTGCGCTCGGGGGAGACCGCCTGGCAAGAGTGGGAGCCGGTGCACGGTGGTTCCGCCTGGATAGCGGTGGTCGGCCGCACTGCAGTGGATGGGCCGTTCGAGGAGTGGGTGCAACACCTGGAGCGGGGCGAACTAATCTGGCATCCGCGTGGCCCGCAGGACCCGGGCGTGGTTCTCGTCCCGCCCGGTGGCCCGCGCCTGGTATGCACCTTCGACACCTCGTTCCTCATCGACGGCCGGCCCGCAGGCGTATGCCCCGAGGGATACCCGGAGGTCGAGCCGCACCTGGACAATCCCGCGGTACATCTGCCTTTCGGCGCCGAGACAGCCGAGGTTTCCTGGGCCGGGTCCACGATGCGCCTGGATATCGGCGGGGCCCTTCGTGCGTTGGAATAGACACGTCGGTCGCGCGCTGCTGGTTCATTTGCAGCGCGAGTCGCGGCACGTGGAGCTGTGGGACGTCCTTGCGGCCCTGACCGTGCCCCGTACGGTGATCCTCGCCGGTACCCATCCTCCCGGCCGGCTCGAGCACGTCAGCGACCGCTACCGCCGGACGGGAACGGAGGTCACCGTGTTCGCCGACTCCGGGCATGACCTCGGTGCCCCGGATCCGGGACCGTTGGTGGACCTGCCTGCTGCACCGGCGGCGGGCTGAGGATTCCCGATCCAGATGATGACCAGGTGATGTCGGTGTGACAGGGCGGTGACGAGGTCGGGGTGGGGTGGGGGTATGGGAACCCTGACGAGCGCGCCGAGAACACTGCGGGGTGCGATCGTTGCCGTGGACCCCGTCAGCCCGATCTCCCGCACCGTCATCTTCCAGTACAACCCCGATGAGTTCTCCCGCACCCTGGAGCCCGCCGGCAGGGAGTCGGCCTCCGAGGGTTCCGGCAGAACCTGGGGCGCGCCGAAGGAGTCGCTGTCCCTGACCGTCGAACTCGACGCCACCGACCAACTGGAGGCCGCCGGTCCCGGATCGGTGGCGATAGGGATCGCCCCGCAACTGGCCACGCTCGAGATGCTCCTGCACCCCAGCAGCGCACGTGTCATCACCAACAGCGCGCTGCTGCTGGCCGGTACCATCGAACTCCTTCCGATCGAGTTGCCGCTCACCGTGCTGGCCTGGGGACCCGGGCGGGTCCTGCCGGTCAAGATCACGACCCTCGCCGTCACCGAGCAGGCCTTCACGCCGGGCCTGTCGCCCATCCGGGCGAGCGTGGAGATCAGCGCGGACGTGCTCACCTACGACGACGTGTCCCCCACACACGTGGCCTTCGGCCTCTCCCTGGCGCACCTCGTTGCCAAGGAGGTGATGGCTTCCGCGGCTGCCGTGGCCGGTGCGGGCCGCACCGCGGCCGAGATGGTCGGTGGCTGAACCGTGAACGCGGGCCGGTACGAGAATGCCGAACAGGGCGAGGTCGAGATCACCGAAATGCACGGTGGCCGCAATACCGTGCGCTACCTGCGACGACGGCGACTACCCGACCCGCGGGACGTGCAGCCGCTCGCGCTGCACCGCGTCAGTGCCGGGGACCGACTCGACCTCATCGCGGCCCGGTACCTGGGCGACCCGCTCGCCGCGTGGCAGGTGGCGGATGCGAACCTCGCCCTCGACCCCGACGAACTCACCGCCGAAGGCGCCGAGGGAGACGTTCTGGTCATCCCGTTCCCGCGGGCCGCACCATGAACATCCGCCGGGGCCGCCCCGGTGCGCCCGGTGCGTGCGCACAACAGGGCGTGCGATGAGCCTGACCAGCGGCCTGCGCCTGACGATCCTCGCCGGTCACACGCTCCCGGTGCCACTGCCGTTCCCGCTGGCCGATCGCGTCCGCTCCGTCACCGTCACCGAGAGCGACGAGGAGCGTTCGGCGTTCTCCATCGTGTTCGACGCAGCCGGCCCGGCGGTCCTGGCGCCCTTCAACCGTGCCTCACCGCTGGCGGCGTTCTCCCGTGCCGTCCTGGTGCTCACCGTCGGCGCCGTACCGCACGTGCTCTTCGACGGGATCGTCACCGAGGGCCGCCTCGAACCGGGCATCGGCGGGAAGAAGTCCACCTGGGTCATCACCGGCGAGGACCTCGGCAACCTCCTGGACCGCGAGGAGCGGGACGTCGAGCACGCGGGCCTCGACGACTACCCGGCGGTGCTGACCATCCTCGCGCCCTACGCGGGCCAGGGACTGCTGCCCCAGGTGATCCCGCCACCGTCGTTGGATCCGCCGCTTCCGATCGACCGGATCCCGACCCAGCACGGCACCGACCTCGCGCACTTGAGCGCACTCGCCGGTCGGCACGGCTACGTCGCTTACGCCACCCCCGGCCCGGTCCCGGGAACCAGTTTCTTCTACTGGGGACCGCCGGTGCGCCTCGGCGCGCCGCAGCCGGCGCTCGCCGTCGACCTCGGGCACGACTCGAACGTCAAGCAGATCTCATTCCGCACCGAGGCCAGCGCCCCGACCACAGTCAGCGGCAACGTCATGGACCGGCGTACCGGCGTCCAGACACCGGTGCACGCACCCGTCTCGTTGCGCCCGCCGCTCGCCGCGGTGCCGTTCGCGGCGACGAACACGCAGCAGATCCGCACCCGGCGGCTCCGGGACGGCAGCAGCAACCCGGTCACCGCCCAGGCCCGTGCGCAGGGGCAGGTCGAGGTCGCCGCGGACAACGTCAGTGCCGAGGGCAGCGCCGATGGTGTCCGGTACGGGTCGATGTTGCGTGCCCGGGGGCTGGTAGGGCTGCGCGGGGCGGGGTGGGACCACGACGGCCTGTGGTACGCCAAGCGCGTTGAGCACACCCTCACGATGGGCGCCTACACCGTCGGTTTCACCCTGACCCGGGAAGGGCACGGATCGGTCAGCCCGGTACTGCCGAGGGCGGCCTCATGAGTCGGCAGTTCTACGGCACCTATCGCGGGAAGGTCGAGGCGAACCTCGACCCGCTCACGCTCGGGCGGGTCCAGGTCAGCGTGCCTGCCGTGCTCGGCGATGGCCGCCTCGCGTGGGCTGAGCCCTGCGTGCCGTACGCGGGCGATCAGGTCGGTACCTTCGCGGTGCCGCCGGTGGGAGCGGCGTGCTGGGTGCAGTTCGAGGACGGCGATCCCGACTACCCGATACTCGCCGGGTGCCGCTGGGGGGCCGGTGAATCGCCGGCCCCGGGGCTTCCACAGATCCTCGTGTTCGCCGCCGACGGCATCACGGTCACGGTCAACACCATGCCGGGCGCCGGCGGGATCACCGTGGAGGTCGGCGCGCCGGCCGTCGCGATCCCGGTCAAACTCGCCATGAACGCACAAGGCATCGAACTGTCCTCCGGCGCGGCCTCGATCACACTCGACGCCGCCAAAGTCTCCCTGAACAACGGCGCATTGGACGTGATCTGAATGCCGGGGAACCTGGTCCACGTCGGCGCGATGGTCCAATGTGCCCACCTGGGCCAGGTCACGCCGACGGTGCCCAATCCGCGAGTGCTGGTCGGCCGGCAACCCACCGTACAGATGGCGGCGCCGTGGACCGTCGCCGGTTGCCCGTTCCCGCCCAACTCCGGCGGTCCGTGTGTGACCGCGATGTGGACCGTGGCGGCCACCCGCGTCACCTCCAATGGACAGCCGCTCGTCATCGCCACCGGGATGGCCACCTGCGCCCCCACGGGTGTTCCGGTCACCGTGACCCTGGTCCAGCCACGGGTGAGTGCGACATGAGCGCCGTGAGGTGGTCAGGATGTGGACGCGCAGGATCCGGACGCTCGGGGTGCGGGCGGAAGCCATGAGGGGCCCACCGTCCACGCACGTCGACTTCCCGCTGCGGGTCACCGGGCAGCGGCGCACCGCCCTGGCCGACGACGACGGTTACCTGCGCGGGCTCGTCGAGGCCGTGATCTTCACCCGGCCGGGCGAACGGGTGAACCGGCCCGACTTCGGCAGCGGCGTCGACAATCTGGTGTTCGCCCCTGGGGGCGGTGAACTCGTGGAGTCGACGAAGGCACTCGTGCACGGCGCCCTGCAGCGAGCACTGGGCGACCTGGTCCGGGTGGAGGACGTCGCGGTGGAGGCCGACGAGGCCACCCTGCGGGTCACCATCGTCTACCTGCCCCTCACCGGCGGCGCCCCGGGGCCCGAGCGCCGTAGCATGACCGTTACGTCGGGGGCGGGGGCCCCGCCGTGACAGGGCCGCTGGCGGACTCCGGCCAGGGCCCCGACCTCGACTCCCGCCGGGCACTGGTCCGCGCCGCCACGCCCCCGCGCAACGGCATCGACATCGTCGAGGTCCTCTCCAACCACCGCGGGACCGCGGGGCATGTCCCCCTGGCGCCCCAGCAGCGCACCCTGCTGGTTCACCTCCTGCGAGGCCCCGTCCCGGCAGATCTGGGCCCCGACCGGATCCGCGTTCTCGGCGGCGTGCGGCCCGACCCGCGGCTCAACCCGGTCCGGGTGACATGGGCCTACCCCGCCCTCGACGTGGCCGGCGGTCCCGGGACGTCACCGGTCACCGGCCTGAAAGGGGTCTCGGCGGCGGATCGGACGCTTGTCTCCCAGGCACTGCCGGCAGAGCGCCGCGACGGTGTCCTCGTGGTGCGCACCTCATCCTCGGGCGACTGGTCCACCTATGTGCTGGCGCTGCTGGGTCCCGGCGGCCAGGGCTACCCCCCCGGTTTCGACGAGTTGCTGTCCCGGGAGCCGTTCACCTTCACCGTCGACTGCCCCGATCCGCTCGACTGCGGCTGCCGGTCCGAGTGCCCGCCGCCGCCGGGGATCACGCCGGTGCTGGACTACCTCGCACGGGACTACCCGGCACTGCGCACCCGGCTACTCGACCGGTTCGCCGAGTTGGTGCCGAACTGGCGCGACACCAGCGCAGCCGATCCCGCCGTCACGCTTCTGGAACTGTTCGCCTACCTGGGCGACCGGCTCACCCTCTGGCAGGACGCCGTCGCGGGGGAGGCGTATCTGCCGACGGCGCGGCGCCGCCCGTCGGTGCGCCGGCACGCCCGGCTGCTGGACTACCGGGTACACGAGGGCTGCGCAGCCCGGACCTGGCTGACGTTCGAGGCACCCATCGGTGGAGCGATGATGCTCGGGTCGCGCACGCCCGTGGCCGCCCTGCCCGCCGGGACCGGGGAGGTGAGCGTGGTTGATGCCCTGCACGCCGGCGACGCCGTGTTCGAGACCATGCACGCCGCGCACCTCAGCCCGGCACGCAACGCCCTCGCGCTGCACTCCTGGGGCGAGGTCGATGCGTGCCTGCCCGCCGGGACGACGACGGCGTTCCTGGCGCACCCGCCCGGGGCCGACCCCGCGCTGGCCGCCGGTGACGTCCTGGTGCTCACACCGGTGGACGAGGACGAGACGACGGTGACGGGGGAGCAGGCACGGCGGCAGGCGGTGCGGCTGGTCACCGATCCGTTGGTCCGCGAGGACCCGTACGCCACCGCCGCAGACGGCGGGCCGGCCGAGGTGCTGGAGATCCGGTGGGGCTCGGCCGACGCGCTGCGTTACCCGCTGCCGATCAGCCGGCGCCGCAGCGACGGCACAGCCGGTGTGGCCGCACGGGCGCTCGCCAACGTGGTGCTCGCCGAGCATGCCGCCACCCTGCCGTCCACGGCCCTCGATCCGTCGCAGGTGCCGCAGGGCCGGCGGTACGAACCGCACCTGGATGCCACCGGAGTCGCGTGGGCGGACGAGCAGGTCGATCCGGCGAGCGCCGCCTCGGCGTTGCGGGTGGATCCGCGCCGCGCCCGCGCCCAGATCCTCCTCGACGACGGCGCCAGAACCTGGCGCTCGGCAAGCGACCTGCTGTCCTCCTCGCGCCTGGACGCCGCCTTCGTCGCCGAGCCGGAGGAGTCCCGGCAGGTGCAGTTGCGGTTCGGGGACGGGATCAGCGGCCGGAGCCCGGCCGCGGGAGACACCTTCGTCGCGTACGTGCGCGTGGGCGGGGGAGCGGCGGGCAATGTGGGCCCCGACGTGCTGACCACGATCCTGTCCACAGCCACGACCCCGGCCCCCGGCGGGGTGCAGGTGAGCAACCCGCTGCCGGCCGCCGGCGGGCAGGAACCCGAACCGCTGCAGGCCGTGGCCGAACTCGCGCCGTACGCCTTCCGCTCGCAACTGCGCGCCGTCACTTCCGCCGACCACGCCGCCGCCGCGAACCGGGTGAGCGGTGTGCAGGACGCCATTGCCCGCCGCCGCTGGGCGGGATCCTGGTACTCCCACGAGGTGACGTTGGACGTCACCGGTGCCCATGCCGGAGACGACACCGTGACCCGGGAGGTCCACGCGCTACTGGAGGCGCGCCGCATGACCGGCGTGGACGTCGCCCTCACCCCGCCGGTCTTCGTCCCGCTGGAGATCGTGGTCGGGGTCCGCGTGGCCGACGGTCATCTGCGTGCGGACGTGCGCGCCGCGCTGCTGCGCGTGATGTCCGCCCGGACCCTGACCGGCAGTCGCGGGTTCTTCCACCCGGACAACTTCACCTTCGGCCAGTCCCTGTTCGTCTCCGACCTGGTCGCCGCGATCATGACCGTGCCGGGAGTGACCTGGGTGGACGTCGAGGACTCCGAGCACACCGGCCTGCGGTTCCGGCGGATGGGCCGGCCGGGCGCCCACGACGTCCAGCGGGGGCGGATCCAGGCGCAGCCGCGGGAGATGCTGCGCGCGGAAAGCGACCCCAGCCTGCCCGAGAACGGCCGATTCGATGTGGTGCTGCGAGGTGGGACATGACCTGCCATGACCGGGGCTGCGACTGCGACCCGCTGCTCGCCCCCGAGCCCACCGTCTGGAACGCCCCGGCCCAGGACACGCTCGTCTGGCGGGCCGTACCGCACTCCCATGCCATGGCCCGGCTGCTCGCCACACTCGGCGGCCCCGCGATGGCGCCCCCGGTGCGGGCCCTGGCCGGCAACGGGACCGACGATCCGGCTGTGGCTCTGCTGGACGCCTTCGCCATGGTCGCCGACACCGTTTCCTTCTATACCGAGCGCATCGCCCAGGAGGGATACCTGCGCACCGCCACCGAACGGGAGTCGGTACAGATGCTCGCCCGGACGATCGGCTACGAACTGCGGCCGGGCGTCGCCGCAGCAACGGAACTGGCCTTCGGCCTCGAGGAAGCCCCGGGCGCGCCCACTGCCACCATCGTGCCCGCCAATACACCGGTGCAGTCGATCCCGATCCAGGACCAACTGCCCCAGGTCTTCGAGACGAGCACGGATCTGGAGGCGGACGTGGCGTGGAACGCGATCCCGGGTGCGACCAGTGAGCCGGCGACCACGCTGTTCGGTGACAGGGACCTGTGGCTGGCCGGGACCTCGCTGGGACTGCAGCCGGGTGACGTCGTGCTCATTCTCGGGGAGGAACGGCGCCGGTTCGGGCGCACCCCGGACCACTCCCGCGCCGCCGCGCTGGACCGCGGCGACGACGAACGCTGGGAGTTCCGGATGATCATCGAGGTGCACGAGCCGCCGGACATCCCGGCCGGCTGGACCCGGGTTGTCCTGCAGCGGCGGGTGGGATGGAGGTCCGGCACCCCGCTGACGCCCAAGGAGGACGTCACGGTACACACCTTCGGGCGGCGGGCGGCGCTGTTCGGGGCGCAGGCACCGGATCCGGCGCTGCTGGTCCGCGACGGCATCGCACCGCACGGTGTCACGCAGCAGAACGGGACCTGGGAGTGGGACGGCATCGACGATCCCCGCGCACCCGGCAAGGACGGCGCCGCTGTCCGGGACGTCATCGAGGTCGACGGCGACCAGGCGCGCATCGTGCCCGGATCGTGGATCGTGCTGGAGCGGTCGGACTACACCGAGCTCTACGGGGTGGAACGCGCCGCGCCGGCCGGGACCACCCGGTTCGGGACGAGCGGCAAGGTGACCCAGGTCCGGGTGGACATGAGGGAGAACCTGGAGACCTTCGGACGGCGCCGGAGCGTGGTGCACTGTGAGCCGCGGGACCTTCCGGGAGGTCTGCGCCCGGTGCTGCATCCCGTACCCGAGGAGGCCACCCCGAGGCTGCTTCGGCTCGAGGCCACCGACCCGCCCCTGCCGGTGGGCCGGCGCGTCATGGTGACCGGGTTCGCACCGGGCACCATGCCGCAGGACCCGATCGCGGCCAGGGCGGTGCTCCCGCCGCTGGCCGAGACGACGGTCGTGGCGGCCTGCGAGGTCCACGACCGGTGGATGGACGTCTGGTTCACCGACGAACTCACCCACCGCTATGACCCTGCCTCGGTCCGGGTGCGCGGGAACGTCGCCGCGGCGACGCACGGGGAGACGATCCGGGACGTGGTCCTCGGTAGTGGTGACGCCCGGGTGCAGTTCCAGCGGATGAGCCCGCGCCGCGGGCCCCTGACACACCTACGTGCCCCGACCCCGTCCGGGACGAAGAGCACCCTGCAGATCTCGATCGATGACGTGACCTGGCAAGAGGTCGAGACGCTCGACCTGACCGGCCCCACCGAGCGCGTGTACACCGCCCGCGGACAACCGGACGGCACCGTGACGGTGACGATGGGCGACGGTGCACACGGCGCGCGGGTACCCACAGGTTCGGAGAACGTCCGCGCCACCTTCCGCGTCGGCGTCGGATCCCCCGGTGCGCTGAACGCCGGGCAGTTGAGCGTGCTGCCGAAGCGCCCGTACGGCATCCGGGACGTGATCAATCCCGCGCACACCCACTCCTGGGCCGACCCCGAAGGGCTCGGCGAGGCGCGCACCAGGGCACCCCTGCACACCCGGACGTTGGAGCGCGCGGTGTCCGTGACGGACCACCAGGACCTCGCCGCCTCCTTCGCCGGTATCGGCCTCGCCCGCGCCGACGCAGTGTGGGACGGACGGCGAAACGTCGTCGTGGTCAGCGTCCTCGATGCGGGGGGCCAGAAGGCGGGCGAAGGGCTGATCGGTGACCTGACGGCCTCGCTGCTCGCGGCCCGGGAGGTCGGCAGCGGACTCATGGTCCTGTCCGGGGACGTGGTGCGATTCGGCGTCCGGGTGGACATCGCCGTCGAGCACGCACACGTGCGCACCGACGTCGAGGCCGCCGTTCGGGCGGCCCTAGCGTCGGCCTTCGCGGTGCCCGCGGTGCCGTTCGCCGTACCGGTGACGGCTTCCCGGGTGCTGGTGAATATCCGTTCCGTGCCCGGTGTCCGGGCGTGCACCCTGCCGCTGCTCTCCCGCGTGACCAGTCCGATCGGGGCACCGGCCGAACGGTCGGCGGGAGCCGACGTGCTCGGGGCCCTGCCGGCCCGCTGGGACAAGGGCCCACCGGCGCAGATCGTGCCCGCGCAGGTGGCCGGACTGGAACCCGGCGGCGTGCGCCTGGGGGTGATGAGGCTGTGAACACCGGCGAGACACTCACCCGGCTGCGCGCTCTGCTGCCGGTCCATTACCTCGCCCAGGAGCCAGACGTGGACGAGGGCCCACCGGGCCCGCTGACGGCCCTGCTCACGGCCGTAGCAGGCGAGTTGGACGTGCTCGAGGAGGACGTCCGCCGGCTCGGGGACGGCTGGTTCATCGAGACCTGCGAGGAATGGCTCGTGCCCTACCTCGCGGACCTGATCGGGCTCGGCGACGTGCCACCGGACCTCGGGACGGCGATGAGCCGGAGGGCGCTCGTGGCCAACACGGTCGCCTACCGGCGGCGGAAAGGGACGCTGGGGGTGCTGGGACAGGTGACCCGGGACGTCACCGGCTGGCCTACCCGCGCCGTCGAGCACCACCCGCTGCTGGTCGCGGCAACGCACCTGAACCACGTGCGCCTGGACCGCGCCGCGGTGGCGGCGCTTCGCCCGGCGGGCGTTCTGGAGCGGGGTGCCGTCCGTAGCCCGCCCGCCGCGACACAGGCGCTGGACCCGCTGATGCACACCGCCGAGGTCCGAAGGACGGCGCGCAGGCGTGGCCGGTACGGGATCCGCAGTATCGCCGTGTATCCCTTCCCGGTGCACGCGCAGTTGATCGGCGCCACTGGAGTGGGCGGCACGTCGGACGCCGAGACCCCGCGCGGACCGGCGGGCGGGTGGTCGCGGACCCGGGCGAGCGGCGGATGGCACCACCTCGACCCCCTCGGCCGGCCGACACCGCTGTTCGCCCCGCCTCGCCCGCAGCCGGCTCTCGCCGCACACGCACAGGAGCAGGACCTGCCGGTGCCGCTGCGTCCCCGGAGGCTCCTGGAACTGCTGCGCACCGCCCGCGCCGGCGATCTGGACCCCGCTGCACTGCCGGTCGGGGTGCGGATCGGGCCGACCGGCACCGACCTGGGTCCGGAGCGGCTCCGGGTCTGCCACCTGGAGGACCTCGCGCCCGGCGACGACCCGCAGGTGCTGATCGACGCCGTCGCCGGCCGGCTGCGCGCCTACCGCAACGGCGCGCCCTACGTCCCGAGCACAGTCTTCGTCCGGTACGCCTACGGCGCTGCGGCGGACATCGGCGCCGGGCCCTACGGGCGCACCGCACGGCATACGGATCTGCTCGGCTCGGACACCTGGACACCACCGGTCAGCACTGGTGCGGGCGCGCCGCGGGACGTCCAGGTCTCGGTGGACTCCGGCGCCGACCCGGCCATGCCGCTGACCGTGGCCGACGTCGCCTCTGGCCTCACGTCGATCGAGGCGGCGTGGTCGGACCCGGCAGGCACTGCGGTCGGTGCCACGGCGACGGTCTCGATCGCCGACAGTGCCCGGTACCCCGCGAACCTGGCGGTCGAGGTACCACCCGGAACCAGGCTCGTCCTCGTCGCGGCGCGCTGGCGCGAGCGGGTGCTGCCGAACGGGAACGTCGAGGCACCGGCGCCGGGCCGGTACAGCCCGGACGGGCTGCGCCCACATCTACGCGGCACGGTACATGTCACCGGCGGTCCAGGGTCGAGCCTGGTGCTGGACGGACTGCTGCTCGAGGGTGACCTGGTCATCGAACCCGGAGACCTGGGCTCGCTCACCATCGCGCACACCACCCTGACCGGATCGGTGCAGGTGCGCTCCGAACCCGAGGCCGCGAACGCGACCCTGCAGGTCCGACTCGAACGGACCGCGGTCGGCGCGGTGGCGGCGGGCCCATCGGTGCCGCTGCTGCGCGCGGTGGACTGTGTGCTGGACCCGCAGGGCCTGCCCGCCGGCACCGCCGCCCTCGATCTGCCGGGGGCGCACGCCGACCTGGAAGGCACCACGATCCGCGGACAGGTCCGCAGCAGGTCCCTGGAGGCCTCGAACTGCCTGCTGGACGGCCGGGTCGAGGTGGCCCGCCGGCAGAGCGGCTGCGTGCGGTTCAGTTACGTCGGTCCGGGGTCGTACACGCCGCGCCGGTACCGGTGCGTCCCGGCCGACGGTTCCGACGGCCCGCCGCAGCCGGTGTACGTCTCCACCGACCCGGCTTCACCGGCCTACCTCGTCCTCTCGGCTTCCTGCGCGCCGGCGATCCGTGAGGGCGGCGAGCGTGAGTCCGAGATGGGCGCGCACCACCATCAGTACCGCCCGTTGCGCCGGCGCGCAGCGGAACGCCAGATCGGCCCGTACCTACCGGTCGGGTCGGAGATCGGGATTTTCGGGAGCTGATCATGCACGCAGACCTCAGCCGCTGGACCTTCGACCCTGCCGCTGGGTACCGCTCGGTCCTGCTCCAGCAGGGTCGGGTGCTCCTGGACGCGGACTGGAACGAGCAGGGCGCCATCACCGCTCGGCACGACGAGGTGCGCACCCGCGACATCATCGGACGTGCCGGCGGACCGGCCGACGGGGCCGCGTTCGCCCTCACCGACGCCGCGCAGAACCCGCCCGCCGGTACGGCGTGGGAGGAACTGCACCTGTCCCGCGGACGGTTCTACCTCGATGGTGTCCTCGCGGAGGTCCCGGGCGCCGGCCTCGGCCCGGCGCTGACGGACCAGCCGTTCCTGCGCCCGGTCGGGGACCTGCCCGGCCTGGCCGAGCCGACCGACGACGGCCGCTACGCCGTCGTCCTGAACGTCTGGACCCGTGAGGTCACCGGTGACGAGGAGCCCGCGCTGTTGGAGTCCGCGCTCGGCGGGCCGGACACCACCACCCGCACCCAGGTCGTCTGGCAGGTGGTGCTGCACCCGGTCGCTGACACCGATGCGTGCGCCAGCCTTGCCGGGGCAGCCTGGCTGACCCGCACCCCACCGACGATGACCGCCTCCCTGGCGGACGTGCCCCCGGAGTCGGACCCGTGCCTCATCAGCACGTCGGCGGGGTACCGGCGGCTGGAGAACCAGTTGTACCGAGTCCAGGTCTCAGCGGTGGCGGGTGACGGGACCGCGCACTACGTGTGGTCCAGGGAGAACGGCAGCGTGGTGGCCGCCCTGCGGCAGATTACCGAACCCACCGTGCCCGGGCCGGACGTGAACCTGCACCTGGACCGCGAGGGCCGCGATGAGGAGTTGTCCTTCGGTGAGGGCGACCTGGTGGAGATCACCAGCCGGGACCGTGAACTGCGCGCCCTGCCGGCGCTGCTCGGCACGGCCGGCGCTCCGGACGGGCTCGTGCTGCCGGTGACCTGGATCGGCAACTCGGGTTCGGACCCGGCCGCCGGCGACATGAGCCAACTCGGTGAGGCGCCGCTCGTGCGGCGCTGGGAAGGCGGCCCGACGCCGGTGGGCCCCTCAGCGCAGGACCTCGAGGACGGGATCCAGGTGACGTTCAGGGATGGCGACTTCCGCGTCGGGGACTACTGGCTCATCCCGGCGCGGACGGTGCGGCTGGTGTACGGGGTCTCGGCCCTGTCCGGCACGATCGAGTGGCCGACGACGACCGACGCCGGGGGAGACGAGGTCCCCGCCGCGCAGCCGCCCCTCGGCCCGGAGTTGCGGCGCACCGTCGTCGGCGTGCTGGAGCGGACCGGTGGCGACGCCGACGGGCAGTGGACACTGGTCTCGGACTGTCGACGCCTCACCCCGCCGCTGACCGAGTTGGTGACGATCGATCTGCTCGGCGGGGACGGGCAGGAGTCGCTGCCCGGTGAGCCGCTGCCGGAGCCGGTGCGGGTGGCCGTGCGCAACGGGGGAGTGCCGGTGGCCGGTGCGAACGTGCGGTTCACATCCGATGGCGACCACCTGCGTGCCTCCGACCCTTCAGCGCCCGGGTCCGGGGCGCCGCCGACCAGCAGCGACCCCTCCGAGATTCTCGTGCCGACCGACTCCGACGGTCACGCCCAGGTGCGCTGGCTGCTCGATGGTGCGCCCGATGCGCACGTGCTGAGCGCCGTCCTGCTTGACGATGCCGGTGCGCCGGTCGGGGTGCAGGTGAGGGTGACCGCCCGGCGAAGCCTCGCCTCCCAGGTGGGTTGGCAGCCGGCCTGCGAGGGCATGGCCGGGGTGACGACGGTCCAGGACGCGCTCGGGCGGTTGGCGACCACCGCGGACCTGCGCCTGCTCGGCGGGGACGGGCAGCAGGTGCGCGAGCCGGGTGCCACGGTTCCGCGTGAGGTCCGGGTGGTCCTGGACAGCCCGTGCGGGCCCCTCGAGGGGCAGGCGGTCTCTGCCGAGGCGAGCGAGCGCGGTCTCGTCGTCGTCGCAAAGCCGGGTGAGGCGGACCCGGGCAGCCTCAGCGGGACGGGAGCGACGTCGTCGGCCCGGGCGCGCACCGGAGCCGACGGCGTGGCCGCCTTCTGGTGGCAGCCGGACGTCCGGAAGCAGCCGAGTGATGTGCTGGACATCGTCGGCAAGGGCGCCGAGCCCGCGCCGATCCGGGTGAGCGCGCACCGGGCGGTGCAGGGCGGTGGAGGACGCCCACCGGGGATCCACATCACGCACCTGCACTTCGGGGACGGGAATGAGTTCCTGAACGACGAGGTGGTCACCCTCGAGACGCTGGCCAGCGGGATCATGGTCGAACTGGACGCGCCGGTCCTGCAGGAGAGCGTGCAGGGAAGGCCCGTGGCCCGGGTCGAGTTCGACCTGCCGTGGCCCACCGAGGGCGAAGCGCGGTTCTGGTCGGACCGGCCGGTCGGGTTCCGAGCGACCCGGCTCGACGGTGAGGTCGGGACCGAGACGGCGCCCATCGAGTGGCAACCCACCGAGACCTCCAGGGGCTGGCTGCTCACGTTCGGCGAGCGAGTGGAGCGCTTGCACCGCGGTTTCCCCGAGGCGGTACCGAAGGGTCTGGTTCTCGCCCGGTTCATCATCGACGGTTGGGCGATCATCGGCCAGGACGACCCGCAGATGCACCTCAATACCCATGCGAACGCCTCCTTCGACGGCAGCCACACCCGGTTGGACCTGCCCACCGACGATGAAGTGACCGGCGGCCAGTTCGTCCAGTGGTTCTACGTGGGGGCCCAGTAGATGCCGCAGACCCTCGCGCGAGAGCCGGTCCGGCGCCCGGAGCGGGCCGTCGCAACGCCCCCCCGGCGAGCCACAGCCAACACCGCGGGCGTGCGGCGCCGGACCGTGAGCCCGGTGGCCGGTACGCACGACGCCGCCGAGGTGCCGGTGCGGGCAGAGGTCCGGCCGCGGTTGTGGCGTGGTCCGGCCGGCCGGCGTGAACGCGAAGCCAGGACGATCGGTCCGAGACTTGCGCGGGGGCGGACTCCCCGCAGCGCCGATCGTGCCCTCACGCTGGTGGCCCGGCAGGCTCCGCGACCCGACCCCGGCCTCGGTCCCGGGCAGAGACTGCCACCAGCCGAGCGCACGCGGTTCGAACCGGCGCTCGGCGCGGACCTGTCCGGAGTCCGGGTGCACGACGGGCCGGCCGCTAGGAAGGCCGCCGCAGCCCGGAAGGCGCACGCGTTCACGTTCGGCAACCACGTCGTGCTCGGGCGAGCGGCACAGCAGGGCGGTCCGGTGGCCCGGGCGGCGGTGCTCGCGCACGAACTCGTGCACGTGCGCCAGCAGGCGATGCCGGCACTGACCGGTGCCGGGTCGGCACGCGGACCTCCCGCCGTCCCGGCCGGAGACATCTCCTGCGCCCCGCTCGGGGTGCAGTGCTGGGCTGCCGGGGACCTGGTCCCCGGGTTCGTCTCTGATGCCGCAGGTGCTGTCGCCGGCGCCGGCGGGGCCGCGCTCCGCGCGGTCGGAGAGGTGGGAGAGGGCGCCTTCGACTGGGTCCTCGACGGCGTGCGCTCGCGAGCCCGGGACCTGCCCGGGTACTCGATGGTCGCGCAGGTGATCGGCCGCGACCCGATCACGGGTGCGGCCGTCACGGTGGAGCGCACCGCCCTCGTCGAGACACTGTTGACCTATGGTCCGTTCGGGCCCGCCGTTGCCGCCGTGCTCGAGGCCGCCGAGGTGATTGGGCACGTCTTCGATGCCCTCACCTCCGGGCTGGAGGCCAACCGGCTGACCCACCGGCGCGTCGTTGCCGACATCGCCGCCGCCTTCGATGAGTTCACCCTGAGTGCCGGGATCGCGGCCAATCTGGCCATCGTCCGGCGCTACCTGGACGCCTTCTGCACTGACCTGCGCAACGTCGTCCGGCAGATGGCCGGCCGGGTCATCGCCATCGTCCGAGCCGTCGTCGTCGACCTCGCCGAGCCGTTCCTGGCCACCGAGGCGATCAAACCCGTCTGGGACCTGACCAAGCAGGTGCTGCACCGCGACCCGCTGCGCGGAGTCGAGGTCGAGGCACCAACCGTGGAGATCCTCGCGAACTTCCTGCGCCTCATCGGCCAGGGGGAGGTCGTGGAGCAGATGCGCGAGCGGGGGACACTGCAGGCCACGGCGGACTGGCTGGACGCCCAGGTGGGGACCTTCCGCGGTCTGCTGGGCCAACTCGGCGCGTTGTTCGCCGCCGCGTGGGCGGCGATCCAGCCCGCGAACCTGCCGAACCTGCTCAGCACGCTCCCCACCCTCGCCACTCAGGCGTTCGGGCTGGTGCAGGGGGTGGCGTCATTCGCGTTCACGGTCATCGCGAAGGTGCTCGAACTGGTGAAGAACTCGTTGCTCGGCTGGCTCAGCGAGCACGCGCACCAGGTCCCCGGCTTCCACCTCATCACCGTGATCATCGAGCAGAATCCGTTCACCGGCGACGTCGTGCCCAGGACGGCGGAGAACCTCATCAAGGGGTTCATCACGTTGCTTCCCGGCGGTGCGGCGACCTACCAGAGCCTGGCGGAGTCCGGCGTTATCGCCGACGCCGCGACGCGCATCGAGAACGAGATGAGCGCGCTCGGGATCACGCCGTCGCTGATCATCTCCACCTTCCTCGGCGTCTGGGACAACGTCACCCTGCAGAGCCTGTTGACGCCGCAGGAGACCTTCGGGCGGATCGTCGACCTGTTCGGTGACCCGATCTCCCGGATATTCCGGTTCATCCGGGTGGTCATCGAGGTGGTGATCACGCTCGTACTGCGGCTGATGAACTTCCCGAGCGATCTCCTCAGCAGCATCATCAGCCACACCGTCGCTGCTATCGAGGACATCACACGGGACCCGGTGGCCTTCCTGATCAACCTCCTGGAGGCGCTGAAGGCCGGATTCCTCGGCTTCTTCGACCGCATCGGGAACTACCTGTTGGAGGGACTCACGGCGTGGCTGTTCCGCGGTCTCGGGCAGATCGGGGTCACCGTCCCCACCCAGTGGACACTCGCCTCCGCACTGGACCTGGTGCTGCAGGTCCTGGGTTTGAGCAGCGAGTTCCTCTGGCGCAAACTCGGCGAACACATCGGCGAGGAGCGGGTAGCGCAGGTCCGCGAGGCGATCGGGATGCTCACCGGGGCGTGGACCTTCATCCGAGAGGTGCAGGAGCGGGGCCTGGCGGCGATCTGGGACTACGTGGTGAGCCGGCTGAGCGGGCTATGGAACACGGTGCTGTCCCAGGCGCGCGAGTGGATCATGACTCGGGTGGTCACCGCGGTCACCGCACGGCTGATCTCGATGCTGGACCCGACCGGGGTGATGGCCGTGGTCAACTCGGTGGTCGCGTTCTTCGACGCGGTGCAGTCGGCGATCGAGTACTTCCGGGAGATCCTTGAGATCGTCAACATGTACGTGATGACGCTCGCTGCCGTCGCGGCGGGGAACATCACCCCGGGCGCACAGAGGATCGAGCGGGCCCTGGCGGCCGCGATCCCCGTGGCGATCGGCTTCCTGGCCAACCAGGTCGGCCTGGGGAACATCCCGGAGAGGATCGTCGAGATCATCCAGAGCCTGCGCCAGATGGTGGAGCAGGCGGTCGACTGGCTGATCACCCAGGCGCTGCGACTGGGTAGGGCGGCGCTCGACGCCCTCGGAGCGGGACGGGGCGAGGACGCAGACGATGAGGGCAGCGCCGAGGAGAAACAAGCACGGCTGGATGCCGGTATGGCCGAAGCCGTGGACGCCGCGAACCGGGTCGGTTCAGAACCGGTCGCGGCGGGCGTCCTGCAGCCGACACTCGATCAGATCCGCCGGCGCCACCGGCTACGAACCCTTGAACTCACACCGGCGGGGGAACGGTGGGCGGTCCGGGGCAGCATCAACCCGGACGCTCAGGAGACGACCGACGCACTCAAGCCAGGTGCGGGTCCGGTGGGGAACGTGGCTCCCCACAAGGATCAGCCATCCCCGCGTCCGGGCCTGTGGTCCGAGCACGTCATTCCCCGGTCGATGATCAGCTCGGTGCTCTCGGTCGCGGGCCTTCCGGTAGTGACGAACGCCGAGTACAACGAGATGCACACCGTCCTGATCTACCGCGAGGCCAGGGCGAACAAGGACTTCGGTCCGAACCGCGATCTGTCGCTGGTCGCACGGATCAGAGGCCGCGTCGGAAGGACGCCGGAGGCGGATGTGGTCCGGTTCGGGGACTCCTCGGCCATCGCCCGCCGCGCGTTCCGGACCCTCGCCCACGGTGCTGTGAACCGCACCGTCCGGGCCGTACGAGCAGATCATGCCTCCGACGTGGGAGTGGACCGCGGGGATCCTCAGATGGTGCCCTCGGAGTCCGTGATACGGCAGACTGCGGCCACCCAGCAGGACGAGATCGAGCAGATCTTCTCCGGCCGTGGACTCTAGGGGCTCCAAGGACGGCGCGGCCACTCACCGCCCGGCGACGGACCGCCCTAGTTTCGCCAGTTCCCAGCGGGTGGCGGTGCTGAGGTCCTCGGGGGTGACCTCACCGCGGCTCGCGCCGAGGTAGGCGGCGGTGAGCGCGGCGGCGGCGATGCCGCCGCCGGGCAGATCGATCGTGGCCAGCCGGGCCGGGTCGATCCCGGTCAGCGGCGTGCCCGCCGGGAAGGCGAGGCGCCACATCCGCTCCCGCGCTGCCGGATCGGGGTAGGGGAAGTTCACCACGAACCGTAGCCGGCGCAGGAACGCCTGATCCAGCACCGACTTCGCGTTGGTGGTCAGGATCGCCAGGCCCGGGAACGATTCGATCCGCTGCAGCAGATAGCCGACCTCGAGGTTGGCGTAGCGGTCGTGGGAGTCGCGGATCTCGGTGCGCTTGCCGAACAGGGTGTCCGCCTCGTCGAACAGGAGCACCGCGCCGCTGTCCTCGGCGGCCTCGAACACTCGCCGCAGGTTCTTCTCCGTCTCCCCGATGTACTTGCTCACCACCTGGCTCAGGTCGACCACCACCAGGTCCCGCCGCAACGACGTCGCGATGACCTCGGCGGCGAGCGTTTTGCCCGTCCCGCTCGCCCCGGCGAACAGTGCCGCGGTGCCCAGGCCGCGGGCCGATCGTCCGGCGAAGCCCCAGGTGTCCAGCACGATCTCCTGGTGCCGTACTGCCGCGACGAGCGCGCGCAACTGCTCCACCTGCGCCTCCGGCAGCACGAGCAGTTCCCAGCTCGCCCGCGGTTCGATGACCGCGGCGAGGCCGGTGAACCGGCTGCTCGCCCGTTCCCGGCACGCCTCCCACAACGGCTGGCCGCGGTGCGTTGCGAGGGCGGCTGCGTGCAGGTCGGGCACGGCGAGGTCGAACGCGCCGGCGGCGGAACTGGCATCGACCGCGTTCTCGACGCTGCGACCACGGTCGCGGTGCTCGCCGGGTACGGCCAACGCTACCGCGAGCACCTCACGTCGCTCGGCCACGGGGACCCGCGGCACCCGCACCAGGTCGGAACCGGGCTCGCCCCGGACGGACTCGCCCTCGTGCAGCAGCACGACCGTCGGGGCGTCGATGTCCCGCACGGTCCGTAGCGCGGCCGCGGGCTCCGCCGTGCCGGTCGCGTCGATGGCCCAAGCGCTACTGGACAGCACGGACTCACGCTCCATCAGCCGCCGCAGCCGGGCACGCTCTTCGGCGCTGCTCGGCAGGTCCCCGGCATCGAGGACGAAGAGGTCATGGCCGATCCGGTGGGCGGCCGCCGAGGCTACCGGGAGCAGGTTTGCGTGTTGCGGTCCCGCGATGGTGGCGAGGGCGCCGCGGTCCCACGCACTCACCAGGGCAGCGGCCGACGTGGCCAGGGTCGGTGGCAACTCTGTCTGGTTTGGCAGCGACCACGCCAGGGCGGCGAGGTCCGGATCGAGATACCCGGCGCCGAGCAGATGATGCAGCACCCGCTCGTCGGCCACGATCGGGCTGTGCGTGGGTGAGGTCGGGTCGATCAGGTGGATGAGTCGCCAGTACCGCAGCGGCGCCCTGGGCGTCAGCGCACCCCAGTGGGCGCCGGGAAGGACGGACAGGGCGAGACCGAAGGTCACGCGTTCCACGCCGGACAACGCGAGATCGGCTGCGGTTCCCGCGACGATCTCCGGACCGGCGGCGAGCAGCAGGAGCGAGCGTTCGAACTCGGTGAGGCCGAATCCCTGCGCGATCTCGTCCAACCTCGAGGCCCGGTCGAGCCGGGACCGTGCCTCGGCGAGCGCCGCGTGCGCGGACGCATCCGGCGCACTCCTGGGTGCCCCGTTCTGTCGTGAAGGTGCCGTGCCGGCTCGGCGAGCCGAGGCAGCACCGCGCAGCCGGGCCCGCACGAGACTGAGTTCGGCCACGATCGCGTCCCGGTTCGCCTCCACCCACGTCATGGCGGCGGCAACGTCAGGGCCGGCTGGTCATAGGTCTGATCGGTGGCGGTAGGGATGCTGTCGGTGCCGTCGACCTGCAGTTGCACCAGCCACGTGCCGTCCGGAATGTCCCCGTGCCTGAAGGTCAGTTCGGCGACAGCGTCCTGGTCGGGACCAACCGTGGGAAACTCCATGGTGAGGCTCTGCTGGTCATCGTCGGCACCGCCGGACAGGCGGCGCAGCAGTACACTCGGGCGCTGCCGGGGCTGCAGTGGCGGGCGCACACCGAGGGTGACCTCGGTCGCCGAGACCGCGGCGATCGTGACCTGCGGGCGGATGACGACGGGTACCGCGTTCGATGCCGACGTGGTCCGTCCCGGTGCAGGGTCTGGGCTGCCTGCGGGGGACCGGTGCAGGATCTGCACGTCGTGTACTCCGGCCGGCACGTCGTCGGTGAGGCTGATGCGTAGTTCGGCTGCGGTGGCGCGTGCGTCCTCGATGGGCAGGGTTGCGGGTCCGATCCGTACGTGGGTCTGCCCGCCCGGTGGTGCGAGGAGCCGGCTGCCACGCAGCACGAGGACGCCATGCTCGCCGTTCGCCGGATCCGGCACCTCGGGAGTGACCGCCTGCAGGTGGATGGGACCGGAGGTCGACAGCCCGATCGCGGGGGAGCGCACGGGCAGGCGACGACTCGGCGACGCCTCGGCGGCCACCAGCACCACCGTCGCCAGGTACGTCAGCGACAGCTGGTAGGCCACGTCCAGGACGCCCCACAGTTTAGACATTTCCTCCAGGGACAGCGTGACCGGTGCCAGCTTGACGAGTTCGAGTTCGGCGGCGAGGTCGGAGTCGGCGAGGAACGGGGTCTCGGAGTCCGCCGCGTACAGCTCGAGGGCGCCGGAGACGACGTCGCGGCCCAGCACCGATGTGGCCGAGAGGGCTGCCACGGCCCGGCCCAGCAGCCGCTGGGTCTCGAGCGTGGCCTCCGAGCCGTAGCAGGTGATGAGGTAGTGCAGGTCGAGTGCGGCCAGCGGCCGCTGCACCGTGGTCCCATCGGATCGGCGCGTGGGCAGGTCGGTGAGGTTCCACGCGTGGTTGGGTGTGGCGAGGTAGCAGTAGACGTTGAGGCCGGCGTCGCTGGCGAGGTCGGTTCCGGAGAGTTCACCCGGGTGCAGGGTCGAGACGCCGGCGCCACCGACCGGGCCCGGGTGCGGGCGCTGGAGCGAGCGGTCCAGGACGTAACGGATCGAGGATGTCACCGCGGCGATCGCCAGGGAGTTGCTCATCGGTGGTCCCGGCGGCGAGCGAGGTAGGCGGCATGGTCGACCAGCCCTCGCGCGGGGGCTGCGGCCCGGGGCCGGGGCGCAGCGGGCGCGCGGGTCACCGAGACACGGCCGATGTTCACCTGCACGGTGGGGGGCTTGGCGCCGACCGTACCGGTCAGGCCGTCCTGGGAAGCGGTGCTGACCCGGTCGGCGCGCAGCACCGCAGCGTCCTGGGCCGGGCGATGGGGAGCGTGGCCCGGCTCGGCGACGACGGGGCGCTCGCGGGCGGTGAGCACCTGCTGGGCCACGAGCGCCTGGTAGACCTCCTCGCGCAGGATCGCGGCGACGTCGATGGCCGGCAGGGCGGGGGAGTGGCGGGTGCGCGAACGTGGTGCTGGTGCTGGTGCTGGTGCCGGGTCAGGAGGCTCCGGCAGCGGGGCGGCGCCTGTGGGCGCGCGGGCGGCCTGATCATCGGAGCCCGCACCGGGGTCTTCAGGACGGGCACGGGTGGCGTGCGGCAACTCCTGCGGCGGCGGGTCCGGAGGCTCGTGCTGCGGGACGGCCCCGGCGCCGTGGGTGGCTGGGACGGTGGGCGCAGGCCCGGTCACGGACTGGGAGGGGCGGGGCCCCGGCTTGGCGGGGGCGCCGGGGGCAGCAGCGCCGGCGCCGGTGCCGGTGGTTCGAGTGCGATGTTCGGGAGGGGCCGGCGACGCAGCGGACCTCCCCGAGCCCCGTCCTGTGCGGGCCGCCTGGTCATGTGCCCGTACAGCGGCCTGTCGCGCCGTGCGCCGTACCACCTGCTCCCCGATGGCCGGGTCCGGAGGTGACGGTGCGGGAACGTCACGCTGCCGGGCGGCGTCTGCGCCGGGGCGGCGGTCCCGTGCGCCGAGCGGGGCGATGAGGCGGCCATCTGGTGCTTCGAGCGCGGCGGCGGTGAGGTTCGTGGGAGCAGGCTCCTCGGGTGGGTGAGCGAGTTGGCTGCCTGGTGCACTCTCGGCGGTCTCGAAGCGGTGGACGTGGCGGGGTCGCAGCGCCGGCGGTGCACCGACGGCGCGAGCGGCCAGCGAGGCTAGGAAACCGGCCATGGTCGCTCACCCCGCACGAGCGCGAGGTATGCGGTCCGGCGCGCGTGGCCCAGGCGCAGGATCTCGGCCTCCGACCAGCCGAATACCGCCGCGATGTCGGCGATCTCGGCGAGCAGGGACGGTGCGTCACGATCGATCGAGGCCGACAAGAACGTGGCGATGTCCACAGCGGCGCTCGTGGTTGCTCCGCACTCCGGGCAGTGGACCTCCACCGTGGCCGCGGCCGCTCCGGCCAAGTCCGCCAGGGTGGCGTCGAGCGCCCCGGCATCGGCTGTCAGGGCGACCGGGTCCGGCTGCACGTCGGTCCCGGGACTGTGGTGAGCGCCCGGATCGCTGACACAACGGGCCAGCAGGGCGGCGACCACGTCGGGCTCCTCCCGTGCCGCCAGCAGGTCTCGCGTCGTCGGCACTCGGACGCTCCACCGCCGCCCCGAGGGTGTAGTGACCTCGTTGGAGACCTCTCCTGCGACCTGGGCACCGCCGTCGTCCGCCGTGACGGACTCGACCGGGACCTGGACGCCGAGGCTGAGTCCGCACGCCGTGCAGTCCAGCACGGCGGCGGCAGTCGGGCCGAACTGCTCGGCGTACAGGCGCGCGAGCAGGCCGGTCAGCCCGGCGACCGGCAGGTCCAGGGCCGCGTCGAGGTCGGGGGTGAGGCCTGCCTCGGTGGCGAACACCGCTCCACGTGCGGCGGGCGGCACCGCGCTGGCTGCCTCCCACGCCCGCAGGAGCCATGACTCGTCGACTGTGACCATCACCAGGCCCTCCGGACGCCGAGGTTTCGTCAGGGTTCTACGAACGAGGGCTCCGACGGCTCAGCGATGTCGTAGTCGCGTTCCCACCCCTCGTTCTCGAGCTTGATCGATTGGATGGCGACGACGTTGGCGTTGGCGTCCAGTTCGGGGATCGCCTGGTACTCCGAGACCCAGCATCGGAACACCGTGTAGGCCAGGGCGAGCTGGCCGGCCTCGTTGTAGACCTCGAGGATCACGTCCTTGCGGAAGTCCCTCAGCGAACTCTCCGCGCCGAGCCCGGATCCGTAGTTCCAGACCTTGTTCGCCCACTGCTCGAAGTCAAGATCGTGGGTGACGCCGCGCTCGAGGGTGATGGCCTCGAACTCCGAGCGTCCGGGTGACTTCCGGCTGCTGCTCGGGTCGCCGCCGTCGCGGTGGGTGACCACCTCGGTGGTCCGCTTGAGCACGCTGACCTTGCTGATGCCGGCCACGTAGCGCCCGTCCCACTTGAGCCGGAACTTGAAGTTCTTGTACGGGTCGAATCGGGTGGCGTTGACGGTGAACTGGGCCATGGCGTCGTCCTTCTCAGGTCTGCGCGGCGGCGGTCTTCTGCTGGATGCTCACGACGACGAACTCTGCCGGTTTCAGCGGGGCGAAACCGACGACGATGTTCACGATGCCGCGGTCGATGTCGTACTGGGTGGTGGTCTCGGAGTTGCAGCGAACGAAGTAGGCGTCTCGGGGTGTGGTGCCCTGGAAGGCGCCCTGGCGGAACAGGTCCTGCATGAACGCGCCGATCGAGGCCCGGATCTGTGACCAGAGCGGCTCGTCGTTCGGTTCGAAGACCACCCACTGCGTGTTCCGGTACAGCGTCTCCTCGAGGAAGAGGGCGAGCCTGCGTACGGGCACGTACTTGTACTCGTCGGCCAGGAGGTCGGCACCGCGGAGCGTGCGCGCACCCCAGACGACCGAGCCGACGCCGCGGAAGGTGCGTAGGCAGTTGATCCCGTGTGGGTTGAGCCGGCCGTTCTCGCCGTCGGTGAGGACGCCGGCGAGCCCGTTCGCACCGACGAGGCCGGCCTCCAGTCCAGCCGGCGCCTTCCACACCCCGCGTGCGCCGTCGGTGCGGGCCATGACGCCGGCGACGGCTCCGGAGGGGACGAAGGTGCCGATCGCTCCGTTGCGCAGTGGGTCGGCGCGCCGGATGCGGGGGAAGTACACAACGCCGTTGCGGCCGTTCGCGGTGAGGTTGCGGGCGTCGATCCAATCCCGGATGTCAGCCACCGTGCTTCCGGGCGGCGGATCCACGATCAGCATGGCTCGTTCCTCCACGCACAGCTGCAGGGCCGGGCTCCACAACGCCGGCGGAGTCTCGCCGTCGGGTCTGGAGGGCGGCAAGCAGAGGATCGTGAAGAGGTCGGCGTCCACCAGGGCGTACAGGCCCAGCTTGTCTGCCACGAAGGAGTCGCCGTCGCCACCGATGTAGTCCTCGAGCGACAGCGCGTTCGAGTCGGTGCCGTCGGTGCCCCCGCCGGATTGGCCCGCCGCGTAGAAGGCCGCGGGATCCTGATCCCGGTGACGTTCGCTCGGGACCACGTCGGCCGGCAGGGTGAGGCCGGGTTGGATCCGGACGAGTCGGGAGGACTGCAGCGCGGTGTCGAGCCGTCGCGGGCCGTCGGCGAGGGTGACATTGAGGTAGGTCTCGACGAGCCGCGGCGACGCGACGTCACCCTCGCGGACGGTCAGGTGGAAGAGGTCCTCCGCCGCCACGCCCTGGTCTGCGGCGACCAGGGCAGCATCCTCGGCGGAGGCGTTCGCGGCGTACTGCACCTCCGCCTCGAGGCGATTGCCCCAGGTGCCGGGGCCGAGCGCCTCGAGGGTGACCGCGCCGTCGACGTCGACGGTCGCAGGCCGGGCACCTCCGGCCAGACGCACGATGACCGCCTGGGAGCCGCCGTTCAGGTAGTAGTCGCGCACCGCGTAGCCCAGGCCGCTGTCGCGGCTGAGCCCCCCGAAGGTTCGCTCGAACTCGGCGTAGGAGGTGATGGCGATCGGTCGGTCCACCGGACCACGGCGCGCAGAACCGACGAAGGCCGCCACCGCTGTTGCCACGCCGGTGATCGTCCGGCTGCCGCTGGGGATCTCCTGGATGTACACGCCCGGGTAGGTCAGCGTGGCTGGCATAGCAACTCCTCGAAGGTCGCAGGTAGGGGTAAGCATCCGGATGCTGCGTCACCTCGTCGTCACGGCGCCATCACGGTCGAGAAGGAGCCGCTGGCGTGACGGCGCCGTGACGTTCGGAGGCGACGCTCTTGGGATGCGCCACACGCGCGTGCGCGCAGATGTGGAGGAAAGAAGATGACCAAGGTCACGGTATCCACCTGGGTGACGGTCAAGGACGGACCGCGCCTCTCCCTTAGCAACGAGATCCAACCCGAGACGGTCGCGCAGTCGACCCTGCAACTCGATGAGACGGGCGGCACTGCGCCGGAGCAGACCGCCGAACTGCTCGCCTCCGGCGGCAGGGCGGTGCTGCTCGCTCTGACGGCCCGGACTGCCGGCGGGGAGCCTGCGGAGGTGACGCTGAGGCCGGTCAACGGCTCCGACACCGGTGACCCGCTGCCGGTCAGCGGGGGATTCGCCGCCGCGAGCCCGGGCCTGCTGGACGCGCTCGTGACCGGTGGTCCTCGATCGATTGTGGTCACCAATACCGGTTCAGAGAAGGTGACGGTGCGGATCGTCGCCGCACGAGCGGACTGATCACCCCGCCCACCGTCGCGGCGCCCGAGTGCCGTGACGGTCCGGTGACGATCGGTCAGTACTTCTTCACTGTCGCAAGGAGTAGCCTGTGGCTACCTCTCGGGAGCGCACGGGGTTGGGTTGAAAAATGACCATCGGACTGGTGAGCGTATTGGCCGCCCATTCCTGCGCCGGTGCGCCCCTTGTTCATCTCATCGGCCACCCCCGGGTCAGCCGTAACGACGCCGAGATCCGCCTGGTGGACAGCGGCATGCGCCTGCTCGCGTTCGTGTCGCTGCACCGGGGCATGATCGATCGGCATCTTGCCGCCGCGGAGTTGTGGCCCGACGCCGATGACGTCCACGCCGCCGGAAATCTGCGCACCGCTTTGTGGCGGGTCAACGCGGTCGGGGTGCACCTCGTGGACGCGACCCGGACGTCGCTGCGGCTGGCCACCGACGTGCAGGTGGATGCGCATCTGCTCGGTGCGTGGGCGGCGCGGATCATCTCCGGCACCGTTAGCCCGCACGACCTCGCCTACCCGTCGTGGGACGTCGAGCGCCTCGAACTGCTGCCCGGGTGGTACGACGAATGGTTGCTGCTCGACCGCGAGCGGCTCCGCCAACGGCTGCTGCACGGGTTGGAGGAGATGTGCCGGAGGCTGATCGGTGCCGGCCGGTGCGCCGAGGCGGTCGACGTGGGGGTGGTGGCCGCACAGGCTGACCCACTACGCGAGAGCGCCCAGGAGGTGCTCATCCAGGCCCATCTTGCGGTGGGCAACCGCGCCCAGGCATTGCGGGCGTTCGAGGCGCACCGCTTGCTCCTGCGTCGTGAACTCGGTGTCGAGCCGGCGCCGCGGCTCCGGGACCTCCTGGCTCTCGGCAAGGTGGGGCCACGGGTGGAACGACCCGCCGCGTTGGTTCCGTCGGCGGTGGTGCGCTGAGGGCAGGAAGGTGATCGGCGCTCGTGACCTTGATGCGGCTGGTCATGCAACGGTGACACTGCCTTGACGGGCCCGGGTGAGACTGGGCCGCATGGGGGTTCGGTCAGCGCCTTTGCAGCCCTCGGCAGGGCCGACGGGCACCTGCGTGGTGCGTCTGTGGCGGCCTGGCAGTGCGGTGAGCATCTCGATCGAGACGCGCGTGGATGGCGACGCCGAGTCCGGGGTCCAGGTGTTCACGGACCTGGATGACGCCGTGGCCGCGGTCGGGACATTCCTGGAGGAGCAGTGGCGCCGGATGAATCATGGCTGAGGGCGGACCTGCTCGCCGCCCCGGCGGCCGGCTGAGGATTCCCGCCACGTACGGGTGGAAGTGTGTCGTTGAGGACGTCAGCACGGTGCGCGTGGTGGTGCGCGCTTCCCAGGCGCCGCGGGAGAAGCCCATCTGCCACAGGGTCTGGCCGCGCACGGAGTTGAAGTCACCGGAGGTGAAGGTATAGCGCTCGTTGGCATTGCGGTGCACGTTCAGATCGATGTCGTCGAAGCGCACCACCCCCAGATCCTTCACCACCTCCAGCGGCGGGGCACCCTCGGGTTCAGCGAAGAACTGTGCGATCCCGTTCAGCGGCACCCGCACCTTCAGGCGCCTGCAGTCCTTCGAGCAACCGGAACACGGAGCCCCCATGTAGTGCACATCGTCGGTGTACCGGTCGTCGGTTGAGTACACGGTCGCGATCGCGCCCAGGCTGGGTGGGCGCCGAGCGGCCACCTGCAGAGCGTTGAAGCCGCCCCAGTAGACCCAGTAGATCCCATCATCGCGGTGCGTCCGCTGCACCAGGGCCGCTCAGCGAGCCAGGCCAGCACGTCCTCGCAATCCTGTAGGGGTGGTGGATGGAGTCGCGTTGGCCGGGGATGCTCCGCGTGCAGTGCAAGAACGAAACCTGGCTGCGGATCATTCGCCAGACAAGGCCAAGCCTGACGTGCTCAGCGGACTCGTAGATGACGTCGTGCAACGACAGGCCCAGCGTCGCGGTCATCACGGCACCTTCCCCGAGGTACTAGCGGACGGCTTACGGCCCCGTCCGAGCGAGGGGTCGCGTGGACATTCGCTCACTGAGGGTGGGGAGCAGGGCGGTGCGCTGCGGACCCGCAGGATCTGGAGTGTTCAAGTGCGCGAGGCAGGAGGTCAGCGCGGTGTGCCCGACGGCGAACTTGGGCGGTGTGATCGCGGTGACCGGGACGGGCGCCAACGCGGATACTTCATCGTCGAACGCGATGATCTCCAGGTCCTGGGGAATTCGGATGCCGCGGTCATGCGCTACCTCGAGCAGAGTAATGACGGCTTCGTCCGGCAACATCAAGAGTGCACCGATGTCCAGGTCGACCGCGGCATCGAGGACCTCACACGCTCTCACCAGAGCATCAGCGGGGTCGGCGCCGGCCAGCAGGATCTGTTCCTCAGCGAGATGCCCGCAGGGCCGCAGGGCCTGCACCGCGCGACGCACTCCGGCACGGACCGCCTCGGCGGTCGGGCTGGCCCGCCAGGCCAGCAGGAACCGGTCATGCTGGCGCTCGACGAGCTGCCGGACGGCGAGTTCCGCGCCGTACCGCTGGTCGCTACGGACCGAACTCAGGGGCATGCCCGGATCGGCACGGTCCAGTGATCTCTCCACGATGATCACCGGGACGGGAAGGGAACTCAGGAAGCGGTAGGTGGATGGATCCGTCGCGACCGTATCCGCAGGAGTGACCAGCAACGCATCGACTCCGGTGGCCATCAGGCGCCTGATCTGCTGCTGCTCGACATCGCGGGAATACCCGGAGACGGCCAGGATCAGCCGCACCCCCGACTCGCCGGCCGCGACGTGTGCTCCTCGGATGATCTCTGGGAAGTAGTAGTTCCGGGACGGCACCACCAAACCCACGGTCGCCAGTGGTGGGGTCCCCTGACGCCCCGCCCTACTCCGGGGCGCGCGCAGCGGGACGGCGCCTCCATGCACTCTGAGGAGATGTCCGCTTTCCTCCAGCAGTTCCAGGTCGCGGCGGATGGTCATAGCCGCGACACCGAACTTCTGGGCCAGATCGCTGACGCGGACCGCACGGTCCCGCCGGAGTTCGGCCAGGATACGGTTGCGACGCTCCGCCGGGATCATCAGATCATCTTCAATGATCTGTGCCGCGCCGCACAAGGCGCCGCTCGGCGTGCTCAGGGATCGACCCGCACCGTGATCGTCCGGCCGGTGGTGGAGCCGAACTCGTTGACCAGTTCGGCTCGATAGGAGTAAGTACCCGGATCGCGATCGGTGACCTCGATCTGCACCTGCTGCGCCTGGGGTGTGTTGGCCTCCAGCGCACCCCGGGCGATCTGCGCATCGTCCTCGTAGAGGACGTACTCCGTGGCGTTCGTGCCCCACCACATGTTCAGATCAACCGTGAAATCGGGCGAGCGGCTCCAGTTGTCGTGGCTGAGTTGCGGAACGCCCGGCTCGGCGTCCCGCACGGTTACGGTCACGGGTCGGGTGGCGGTGGTGCCGGCGGAGTTCTCGAGTTCACCGGTGTAGACGTAGTCGCCGTTCGGGCGGCCCTGGATCGTTACCTCTGTGCGCTGAGCGTTCGGGCTGTCCATCTCCAGGGATTCGGTAGCGATCAGTTCATCGTTCTCGTATAGCCGGAAGGTGCCCGCATTCTCGCCCCACCACATGTTCATGGACACATCGAAGTAGCCGTCCCGCAGGCCATGGGCTCGTCCCTGGGTGGTCCCCAGGACGCCCACGCCCGGGGCGCTGGTGGCGCCGTCGTCGCTGTCCTCGGTGGGCAGGGCCGTACCGGTGTCGAGGGTGTCGAAGTCGATCACCCTGCCGTCCAGGACCACCGTGCCGTCGTCGGCGTCGGTCAGGCGCAATGCCCCGGAGGCGGATGTGGCCAGCGCGATCCGGAAGTCGGCCGACTCGCCTTCGGTGGAGATCCGTAGGGTCCCATCATCGATCACGATGTCGGGAGCGTCCGGACCCAGGACGAATCCACTCAGCGTCGCTCCCTCGTCGTCGCTGAAGGTGAAGTCGGGTGATCCGCTGCCGGGATCGGTTGCGGTCTCGATTCGCACGCCCTGCTCGGGGCGCAACTGCCAATCCCACGTACGTGACTGATCGTCGGCGAACCGGTCCCGTATCACCACGATCGCATCGGCGTCGTGACCGGGCGCGAGATCCACGACCTGCTGCCGCTCGGCCAGGTTGACGCCGAAGTTTCCGGATCCGTCCAGGTGCAGGTACCCGCCACCCTGATCGGCGTAACTGACCGACTCCAGGGTGACGCCGTCACCGGTGAGGGTCTCGTACTGATTGCGGTACGGCTCCAACTCCCCGTCCACCAGTGGCTTGCTCCACAGGTTCGGTTCGGTGGCCGCGCGGGCTCCGAGTGTCGCCCAGGTGGTCCCGTGCCCCATCCAGGACAGGGAGAACGTCTCCGCGGCCGACCAGCCGCGGTGCTGAGTGTTCCGGTTGGAGGTGGCGATGATCGCATCAGAGGTGTCGGCGTACCCGGAGCGGAAGGCGTAGAACCCCGGCTCATCGTCCAGGATCGCTGTGAACGCCTCCGGCGCGCTGATCTGTGCCGGGTCGCTGCTGACCTCGGTGGGGTAGTACAGCATCGTCCACATCGAGTGCAGGTGGTCGAACTGCGGCTGGGGATGCTCCGGTCCCTGGACGTGGTCATAGGTGTGGCGCAGCCCGGGGAGCGCGCCCTCCGGTGTGAGCGGGAACAACAGGGGGAAGAGCCCCGACACCTGCCCGTTCGGACCGGAGACACCGAACTGGGCGACATCGCCGTCCGGGCGGGAGGAGGCAACGTGGAGCGCCAGATTCCACCATTGCGGCCGCTGGACGTGCGCGTCGAGCACCTGGAGCCCGGCGCTCTGGGCAAAGTAGATCGAGGGAAGCATGTACAGGCCGGTGTAGTGCAGGTAGTCCCAGCCTTCCTGGGTGTACCCGTGCTCGGTGTACCCCTGGTCCAAGTGCTGTGCGACCTGGTCGGTGACATAGGCGATCCGGTCGTCATACATCCCGAAGCTGCCATCTCCGCGCGCGGCGAGGAGAACCTGCAGTTCCGGCGCGCGGGTCACCCCGACCCAGTTGCTGGTCTTCTCGGTGTCGAACAGGGCGTCGTGGTGATAGGTGGACAGTAGGTCGACCGCCCGGGTCATGAGGTTGCGTACCTGCGCGCGCTGGTCGGTGTCCCATCCGTTGTAGGCCCAGTCGTAGACCGGTGCTAACAACAAGTTCGCCCGGCCCAGTTCCAGACCCATGTTGACATCGCGGGCGACGACGAAGTCGGCTGCGCTCATCACCGCGTCGAAGGCGACCTGCGCCCACTGCTCATCGCCGGTGACCAGGTATGCGAACGCGGCGTCCCTGCCGCGGTAGAGACCGGCGCTGCCGTCGGGGCGGTTGTAGGGGCCGTCATCGCCGGCGTTCAGGCGGGTCATGAGGTTGTCCCATGCACCGGTGACGGTGGGTTGCTCGGCGTCCAGGTGCGCGCGGACTCGGTCGATCGCGTCCTCGCTGATCGACCTTGGGTGCTCGGCAGCACCCACCGCGGCGGCGGCGATCTCACTGTCGCCGGCGAGCAGTCGTACCCGCTCGCCGGGTGCGGCGTCGACCACGACGGCCCCCTGCTGGCCAGACACCGACTCCCGTCCGTTCTCGGTGGCCAAGGTGAGGCCCTCCGCTGAGGCCTCATCGGGCAGGGACCAGGCCACCCTGGCACCGTCCTCGGTCTCCAGTGCGGTCAGGGTGGAGATGACCTGCTCGCGCTCGAACGCCTCCGGCGTCGTGGTGGTGGCCGGGGGAGTGGTGGTGATCACGGAGCCATCGGCGGCGTGGGCGACGACGACGTAGGTGTAGGTGGTGCCGGGTTCGGCGTCAGTGTCGGCGGTCGTCAGGGCGTGGGCCTCGCGCACGAACGTCTCCTCGGACGGCTCCGGCGCCTCGCTCCCCTCGGTGCGGTGAACACGATACGCGTGAGCATCGTCGTCGTCCTCGGTCAGTTCCCAGAACAGGTGAACCGGGCCGGCTGACGTGGCCGAGGCGGTCAAGGTCGCCTGGTCGACGGTTTCGGCGATCCGTACGTCGGCGAACCAGATTGTGCCGCTGGCGCGGTCCAGCATCGGTTCCACGGCCAGTTGCACCGCTTCTGCGGGCAGTTCGATGCGGGACTCGTAGGGGCGCCAGTCGAAGGTGCCGGTCAGGTATGGGCCGGGCTGTGCCGGCACGACGGCGACGCCATCCGCGTCGAAGGCCTGCACCCGCAGCATGCTGAAGCCGCCGGAGAGTTCGGCGCCCTTGACCTGGGCGGTGACGGTCAGTTCACGGGGAGTCTGGGAGGTGACCGCGATCCGCTGGGTCAGGGCCAGGCGGGCGTCGGGCCCGGAGTCTGAGGTGATCGAGACAGCGGGCCCGCCCTCGGGTCCGGCGTCAGGTACGGACTCGACGGTGGCCGCACCCGCCGGGTTCCAGGTACCCCACCCGTCGGGGTGGCCATCGCCGTTGGTATCGGCGAACGTGGGGTTGGTCAGTTCCGGGACGGCGGCCACGGCCGGGGTGGATGCCCCCAGTCCGATGACCACTGCCACGGCGGCGGCCAAGGCCGCGTAGCGGAACCGGGGGTGGGTGGTTGTGTCGCGATCGGGTCGCATCAGCGTCCTTACTGGTCCATGCGGTACGTCGGCCTGCAGCGCGGTGTCGTGGGTCACACAGTAGGCAGAGGCGGACGAGAAAGCACGGAGTCGCACACAGTCGCACATCCGGCGTCGTATCGCGGCACGGTGGCGGCGCTGCATCCGTCAGCGAACGTTCGCGGCGATGCGGAAGCCGGTGTTGCCGGAGGAGGAGTCACCGGCGTTCAACGTCCGGGCGGCCACCCGGTACCTGTTGCAGTAGGAGTCATGGCACAGGTAGGAACCACCGCGGATGGTCCACACATCCGGCGCGGATCGGCCCGGGGACCGGGCCCATGGGCTCGCTGTCCATTCCCAGACGTTGCCTGCCACATTGAACAGCCCGTACCCGTTGGCCGGGAAGGACTTCGCCGGAGCGGTGCCCACGTACCCGTCGTCAGCGGTGTTGTGGCGGGGAAAGTCGCCCTGCCAGATATTGCACATGTGTTTGCCACCCGGCGTGAGTTCGTCGCCCCAGGCGTACCGCCGTCGTACCAGCCCACCACGGGCGGCATACTCCCATTCGGCTTCGTCCGGAAGGCGGGTGCCGGACCACGCACAGTAGGCCTGCGCATCATGCCAGGACACATGCACCACGGGGTGGTCGCGGCGATCTTTCAGTGAGGAACCCGGACCTTCCGGATGGCGCCAGTCGGCGCCATCGATTCCGACCCACCACGGGGTACCTGCGGCCACGCCGCGTACCGCGCTGGGGTCGATGTCGCGCACGAAGAGGTGGAAGACGAAACTCCAGCCGAACTCCTCGGCCTGGGTGCGGTAGCCGGTCGACTTCACGAAGCGCTCGAACTGGGCATTGGTGACGGTGGTGGATCCGATCAGGAACGGTTCGACCTCGACCGTGTGGACCGGGCCCTCGCGGTCGGCGGGGTGGGCGTCGGGATCCTCGCTTCCCATCGCGAAGGCACCGCCGGGCAACTCAATGAGGTCGCGCCGGATCTTGCGCGCTTCGGCAGCGTTGCGCTCCGGTCGGGAACGCTCCTTCGAGGTGTGGAGCCGCACCGGTGTCGCACCGGTGCTGCGGTCACCGGGACCTGTCAACTGAACCTCCCGTGCGGATGCCTTTGTGGGCGCGGCCCCTCTACTGTACGTGGGACTCCACGGCGGTCTCCGGGCGAATCCGGTCGGCCTCGGGGATCCCGGACATCATGGCCATCCACTGGGCGAACCGGTCACCACGGTCACGCAGAATCCGGTACAACCGGCGTCGCAGATCAGTCACCACTTCGCCGTAGGCGGGCACGGCCACGACATTGCGCAACTCATGCGGGTCGGATTGCAGGTCGTATAGTTCGTCGGTGCCCTCGGGGTTGATGATCAGTTTGAAGCGCCGGTCCCGCAGCATCCGTTGGGAGTAGCCGAAGTGGTGGCCGTGGAACTCCGCGACGATCTCCCGGCGTTCGCGCAGCGCTGAGGGGTCCAGCAAACTGGTTCCTCGGCTGGCAGCGGGGTGAATACCGGCGACGTCCAGGATGGTGGCGTGAAAGTCCAGTAGCGAAACGAAATCGTCGCACCGGTCGCCCCGCACCCCCGGGTTATGCACCAGGGCGGGGATCCGGTAGATGTCGTCATACATCGCCGGGCCCTTGTCGTTCAACCGGTGGGCACCGGTGAACTCTCCATGGTCGGCGGTGAAGCACACCACCGTGTCCTCCTGCAGCCCGTGGTCTCGGAGAGCAGCGAGGATCCGGCCCACCTGGTGGTCGATCAGGGCGACGTAACCGCGGTAGATCGCGATGAGCTTGCGCCATCGCACGGCGTCGAAACCGTCGGCACCCCAGTACCTGGAGTACGTGCGTTGGATCTCGGGCTTGTCGGCGAAGGTCTCCGCCATCGATGCCGGCAGTTCGATCTGGTCCGGATCGATCAGGTCGAACCACTCATCGGGCAGCAGATAAGGAAGATGCGGACCGAAGAAGTGACAGTTGAGGTAGAAGGGCTTCCCCTCGGCTGCGTAGGTGCCGATCCTTTCGATCGTCAGGTCCGCCAGGTACTGCTCGAACGTCGCCTCTGTGGGTTGGCGCAGCCGCGCGGCGAGGAGATGGCCTTGGCTGCCGTCCGGCAGCGTGGTGTGGATCTGGTCGGTGAGTCCCACCGGGGGGTGTCCGTGGCGTTCCAGCCACGCCAGGTAGCCGGGATTGGTGTAGTCGTTCAGCGCTCCGGCGATGTGCTCCCCGTCGAATCCGTGCTCGGCCGGACCCCGGCGGTGGCCCACGTGCCACTTGCCCACATGCCCGACGTTGTAACCCTGGGCACGCAGCCGGTGGGAGAAGACCGCGTGATCGGTGGGTAGTTCCTCGCGATGCCCGGAGTTCCACTCGTAGTTCGCCAGGAGCCCGTGCTCGAAGGGGTGCAGGCCGGTGATCAGGCTTGCCCGTGCCGGCGTGCAGATCGCGCTAGGGGTGTACGCGGAGGTGAACACGGTGCTGTTCTGGGCGAGGCCGTCCAGCACCGGGGTGTGCGCCGGCGTGCCGTCGTAGAACCCGAGCGTGTCCAGCCGGTGCTGGTCGGTCATCAGGAAAAGGATGTTGCGGGGTTGAGCCGCGCTGGTTGGCTTCTTGCGACGACTGCGCATCGATCTCTCTCGTGCTCTCGTGGTGGGCAGTGGACCATCGCTGGGCCCTCCCGGTGAGGGAGGGCCCAGCCATCGTTCACCGTCTCAGTTCGAAGGTCACCGGCACACCACCGAGTCCGGCGGTGTCCACGACGATTCGCAGGCCGTTGTCCTCGGGATGGAGTTGTACCCGTTCCGACGGCCCGGCGAGCCGGCGGGGCTGGTTCCCGTGCAGCAACACCTCGACGGTGTCGGCCTGATGGGTCGGATCGCTGATCGAAACACGGCCGCGGCCCGGATTGATATCAGCCAGGACCGAGGCAGGCTGGTCGCAGGAGATCTCTCCACCTCGCCCCGATCCCCAGAAGTTCGCGGCTTGAAGGTGCCCGATCCGGACGGCCTGGACATCCGCGTCGTTGGCGAGGAGTTCGATCCCGGGATTGCGCGAACGCGCCTGGGCGCGATTCGCGCTCGCCCCCGGCAATACCGCGTAGGCGTAGGTGGTGCGATCCGGTGCGTGGACCGACTCCAAGGTGGCATACACCCGGGTGTGTTCAGTACTCGAACCGGCGGTGTGGTTCCTCGACCAACTACCGGATCGCTCGCGCACCGAAGCACGCAATTGGGGTACGTCAAGCAGCAGGTAACCAGCCACCCCCTCCACGTGCGCCCAGGTCGGGTCGCTGACCTCGGTCGCCGCCGTGACTTCCACACCATCGACAACCAGACGGCGGGGATCCTCGCCCAGATTGCGGTGTTCGATGACCGTCTTGACCTCATTCCCGGAACCTGTGAAGACGTCGCTGCCCAGGGCAATAATCATGTCCGGCAGGCAGAGCCAGGTCTTGCGCGCGCTCAGGCCCGTCCCGCCGGGACCGATGAGGTGCTGTCCGGCGAGTGCGATGTCATTGAGAGCCGCGCCACCGGTCCACTCGTTATCGGGCGTACTCAACCCCCATTGGCCTTCGGTGCGGGCGGGCAACTCGGTGGTGTCAACCGTGGTGCCTGCCGGAGCCATCAGGTCGCTGGTCGGCCAGTACTCGTCGTCGTAATGCGCGATGTCATCAGGCAGGTACAGATATGTCATACCGTTGGAGGTCTTGAATCCAAACTCGTTCTCGCCGTTCCCGCACTCGTACCACGCAATGCGATCGGAGCACATCGCGATCGCGGTGGCCCAGTCCGCTCCGCGGTACACGAGCCGGTCCATCCGGGCGAACAGTGTCGGACCCAACGGATCGGGAACTGGTTCGGCGCCGGAGGCCTCGAGTTCCTTGATGATGGCCACCTGGGGTACTGAGGCGCCGTCGTAGATCGACCGGTAGTCGTTGGTCTGCAGCCAGTGCAGACAGCGTCCACGCCACTGCCGGGCGGTGGCCGCTTCCACTGACTGCGCGAGGGTCGCGATGGCCTCGATTGCCATGAATCCGTTGTCAATGCTGCGTTCATGCTCTCGAGAGATGGCCCGGCCGCGCACCGGATCCATCATCTGGGCCCGGTAGATCACGGGTGCGAACGATCCCTCGACCGAGTCCAGCAGGATCTGGTGGCTCGGGTCGTCGATGTCGTGGCTCGTGTCGGCAAGCAGGGCGAAGAGCCGGGACAGCGCACGGAGCAGGACCAACCCATAGGTCCCGGTGTACGGAACCGTCGAATGCTGGATGAACGATCCGTCGTAATAGAACCCGTTCCCAGATTCGACGATCTGCCACACGTCGCTCAGTCCGGCCACCGCGTGGGCGAGCCGGTCGGCGTCGGCTCCGGCGATCGACCGGATGATCACTGCCTGGCACAGATCCACGCGATTCGCACCCTCCGAGAGAGCACGGCGCGGCGAATGCTCCGGGAACTGGTACCAGGGATCTGAGACGTAGAAGTCGATGGCATCTTCATAATCCTCGAAGTGCTCCGGCTCGATGTGGTCGCGTAGGAGAGCCATACTGTCCGCGAGCGAACGGGCGGATCCCGACTCCCACGCCCACCAGTTGCCGTACTCGGCAGTGTCCGGGTTATAGGTGAGCACGTTTGTGCGCCGGAGTGCGCCCAACGCGGTCTGAAGTGCGCTCTCGTCCTCGAAGTACTCCGAACCCGGGGTGGCCCAGGCGGTGGCGATCGATTGGATGCGACGGAAGGTCGTGACGATGTTGCCCTCGTTGCCTTCGGGCAGAAATGGAAGGTCGACGAAGGTCCGGGCGTCAGCGCCATCGCGCACCTGGATGTCGGCGAACCAGATCGTGCCCTCGGTCCGGTCCAGCATGACACCGACGGAGAGTTCAACGGCCTCGGGTGGTAGTTCGATCCGCCGTTCATAGCGTTGCCAGTCGAAGGTTCCGCGCAGGTACGGTCCGGAGCCGATCGGCACCACGACGGAGCCATCGGAGTCGAACGCCTGTACCCTCAACATGCTGAAGCCCCCGGACAGATCGGTTCCCTTGACCTGGGCGGTCACGGTGAACTCACGCGGTGTTCCGGGCGGGATTGGCAGGCGCTGGGTGAAGGCCAGCCGAGCATCCGCACCAGAGTCCGAGGTGATCGCCAGTGCGGTCCCGTCATCAGGACCGCCGTCTGGCTCGACGGTGGCGCTAGCCGATCCTGCCGGGTTCCAGGCGTCCCAACCCACAGGGAAGCCATCGGCGCCGACGTCACTGAAGGTTGGGTTGGTCAGGAGGTCGTACTCGGACCCTGGTCCGTCGTCTACCTCCGGCGCGATCAACTCGATCGCGTTGCGTACCTGCTGGTCCAGTGCCGTCAGGGCGGGTCCGAACGCGGAGTCATTTCTGTCCACTTCAAGGCGACCGGTCAACTGGTCGACCCATCGTTGCCGCAGTTGCTCGAATTCAGCCTCGCCCATATCCGGAGCGGCGAGAGCCGCTTCGTGGAATGCATGCGAGAACAGTGCCGCTAATCCCACGGCGCCGGCACCCTTCAGCGCTGTTCTGCGGGTGAGTTCCATGGATCCTCCTTGATCGTGAATGATTCTCTTAGGGGTGGGTCGACTACTGGGTTTTTTCGATGCGCCTCCTCGCCGGCATGATGCTCCTATGGGCTGTCAAGCGGCGAGGAGCCATTCGCGGTAGCGGTTGGCGAGGTCGTCGTCGCGGCGTTTGCCGCGTTCGATGGTGGAGATGTGAGCGGGCCAGACGTTGAAGTGGTCCGCGATGGTCTGCAGGGTCATTCCCTTGGCGTGGCGCAGCGGGCGTAGGTCATCGACCTGCGGCACGGGTTGGGGGTGGACGATGTGGTGGTAGACCTCGCGGGCGACGGCGCGCTTGAGGTAGCGCATTACCTCCTTGTCGCTCTTTCCCTGAGCGGTGCGTTTGGCGATGTAGGACCGGGTGCGGGGGTCGCACGTCATGCGGACCAGGATGATCTGGTGCAGGGCGGCGTTGGCCTGGCGGTCACCGCCGGGGTTGAGGCGGTAGCGGGTGGTCTTACCCGAGGACGCAGGAATCGGGGCGGCGCCGCACAGGGCGGCGAAGGAGGCCTCGCTGGTGAGTCGGTCGGGGTTGTCGCCGGCGGCGATGAGCAGCGGGGCGGCGGTCACCGGCCCGATGCCGTGGGCGGCGCGCAGAGCGGGGGCAACGCGGGTGACCAGGGTGTCGAGGTCGGTCTCCAGTTCGGTGATCTCGGTGGTCAGGGCGCGGTGGCGGCGGGCGAGGTGGCGCATTGCCGTCAGGGTTGCCGGTTGGATGCCCTCGGTGGCCGGCCCGGGGCGCACGGCGGCGAGCTGGGCGTGTAGGTCGGCGTCGTTCAGGCCCCGGAAGCGAGCACGTAGGGCCTCGGGGGCGGTGACGAGCAGGCTCTTGATCTGCACGGCCGCCGCGGTGCGGGCCTTGAGGGCCGAGCGGCGCGCGATGGTCAGCACGCGGATGGCCTCGGCATCGCCATCGGCGTTCTTCGGGGTGGGCAGGTCATGCCCGGCGAGCACCGTGTGGGCGGCGGCGTAGGCGTCGATCGGGTCGCTCTTGCCACGCAGACGACGGACCTGACGGGTCGGGCGGATCGCCTCCACCACGACTACTCCGCCCTGGCGCAGGAACCGGGCCAGTTCGGCGCCGTAGGAGTTGGTCCCTTCCACCCCGATGGTGGTGATGCGGCCCAGGCTGGTGATGAAGGAGAGCAGGTCGCGCTACCCCTGGCTCGTGGTCGGGAACTGTGCATCGCCCAGTCGTGCACCGGTCGTGGCGATCACCGCCACGTGATGGGTCTCGGCGTGGGTGTCCACGCCGGCGATGACATCGATCAGTTCACTGGTCATGATGGTGGTGCCTTCCTCTAGCGGGACAGGCACACCGGCCAGGTGGGCAGACAAGACGTTGATGGGACTTTTGGTCGAGCTCCTATTAGGTCATGTCCACCTGGCCGGCATGCGCTTTACATGCCCCGGCGCAGGCCGACGGATCATGTCAAGGACCACCCCAGAGGGGGCGTCAGTCAGTGCCTGGGTCAGACCTCGCCGAAGCCCTTCCATCATCAACGTCAGT
>NZ_JBMPQB010000015.1:0-23667 GCF_049725185.1 Pseudactinotalea sp. Z1748
TGCCCGGGGGAGAGTGTGTCGGTGCCCAGGGTGGTGGTGGTGGGGATCAGGCCTTGTTGGTGTAGTACTTCGTTGACGCCGGGGACGCATCCGGCGAAGTTGTGGTCGACGTCGAAGACGGCGTGGTTGATCTCGACCATGTCTGATGCTTCAGCGAGCAGTTCCAGGGGCACCTGGCCGGCGGTGACGGCTTGGTTGGCCTTGGTGACCTGGTGGGTTGCGGCGCGGGTTCCCACGGCCCATTGGCCGAGTAGGCCGCCGGTGGCGCGGATTTGGCGTTGTTGTCCATTGATGGTGCGCTGGTAGGGGGTGATCAGGTCATGCACGATCGCGTCGTCGTTGCCGGTCAGAAGCGCTATCTGGTCCCAGCGGTCATGCTCCAGGAGGGTTTGGGCAACATCGCCGGTGCAGTACCGGTTGAACGGGGCGGTCTTGACTCCCACGACCGCTTCGATGTCGAACAGGGCGCGCCAGTAATCCCGGCTCAGCAGGGCCCCGCCCACTGCGGGTTGGAGGTAGAAGCCGATCACCGGCATCACCTCAGCGACGGCGGCGGCTCGTTCCAGCAGGGTCTGTTCACTGGTGTTGCTCATGCCCCACGGGCTGAGCAGGGCCGCGTGGTAGCCCAGGTCCTTGGCGATTTGTGCTTCGGCGACTGCTGCCGGGGTGTCTCCGGTGAGGCCGGCGACCATGATCGGTTCGGAGGGGTGGTTCGCGGCGGTCTCGGCGGCCAGGTGCCACACCTGTGTGAGCATGGCGGGGTCGTGGTGCAGTTCGAACTGGGTGGTGTGTACCGCCACGGCCAGGCCGTGGGCGCCGGCATCGAGGTAATACCTGGTCAGGGCGCGCTGGGCGGTCAGGTCGAGGCTGCCGGATTCGTCCAGGGCCAACGGGTGGGCTGGGATGACCACCCCGGAGCCCAGTCGTGCGGCCAGGTCGGTGCTCATCAGAATTTGCCCTCTCGCTGCTGGAACTTGGTGGCCTTGCCCAGTTGCCGCCCGCCCTCGGTCACCCACCGGGCCACCATCTCCACCACGCGGCGCATCGGGACCGTGGGGTAGCCGTACAGATCGTGGCAGTGACTGGCGTCGGAGAGCAGGGCATCGGTGGACTCGGTGCCGACGAACTCGACGTCGGTGCCCATTGCGGCGGCCAGCCAGGTAGCCAGGCGGCGCACCGAGACGGTCTCGGGGCCGGTGGCGTTGAGGATGTGCGGGGGAGTGCCGGCCAGTTCCACCGACCGTAGCGCCCAGGCGGTGGCATCTTGCTGCCAGACCACGTTCACCGCGGGCATGGTGACGTCGACGGGCTCACCATCGGCGATCTGGGTGGCGAGGTCGGCGATGACGCCGTAGCGCAACTCGCAGGCATAGTTGAGCCGGAAGATGGTCACCGGGGTGTTCCAGGTGTGCGCGGCGTGGGAGAAGATGCGCTCACGAGCCAGGCAGGACTGGGCGTACTCACCCACCGGTTCGGGGGCGTCGTCCTCGGTGGACCCACCGGCAGATAACGGACGCAGCGGGTAGACGTTGCCGGTGGAGTAGACCACCGAGGGCACCCCCCGGTAGCGGTCGGCTACCAAGGCGGGCATCGCCGCGTTGGACCACCACGTCTGGTGCTCGGCGCCGGTGGTGCCGAACTTCATCGCCGCCAGATAGATCATCGCCGCGGCATCGGGCAGGGCCGCGTAGTTCCCCGGCTCGGACAGGTCCGCGGACTGCACCACGATGCCGGCCTCGCTCAACCGCTGGCGCACCTCGGGATCGGAAAACCGGGAAACCGCGACCACCCGGGCATCCGAGCCCACCTCATCCAGGGCACGCCGGGCCATCATCGCCATCGTCGGCCCGATCTTGCCACCGGCACCCAACAACACCACGTCACCCCCAACAGCCTCAAGGGCCCGCCCCACCCCGGGCAACGGGGTGGACAGATAGTCCTCCAACTCGGCCTCAGTGGCCGGGTGCGGCGCCGCCGGGGGCGATGCGATCATGATGTGTACTCCTCAGTGGGTCGTGGTGTGGGGGAGGCGCAGTCGGTGCAATCGGCTGCCGTGGCCGGCTCGCCGGATGAGGCGGGGCGGGCGTTATCGCACGCGGTGGCCAGGCCGCCGCGTGCCACGGGATCTCACCGGCTGTGATTCAGGTAGGCGATACCCAGCGCATGGGACCCCTGTGATGGCTCCAAGGGCTCGGCCTCATACACCCGCAGGACCTGATCGTGGATCTCCGGCTCCAGGTCAGCCAGCATCAGCCACCGAGCGGACTGGACGGCCTGGGCCGGGAGTGCTTCGACCTCCCCGTTCACACGGAACCACACCGAGTCGGGTTCGTTGACCACGTTCTGCATGAACGTGGTGGCGAAGAGTTCGCGATCCTGGCTCAGGTCCGCGAGGCCGGCGTCGTGGGTGGCCTGGATGAACTCCAGCGTGATCGCGCCGTGACTGATGTCCTCCCAGCTGCGCACCGCCCCGTAGAACGGGGTGTACGTGGACACGTCGTCCTCGCGGGAGTAGCCGTTGTATATGTGGGAGTGCACCGGCCAGTACGGCCAGACGTAGGCCCCGTCCTGCACCTGCAGCGACGCTCGGAGGCTGCGCAGCATCGCTTCGACGTTGCGACGGTACTGCGTGTTGTCCACGACCCGGCTCAACTCGGCGAACGTGGCGCCCAGGGCGTGGGACTGGTTCAGCGGCTGGATCGTGCCGTCGAAGGGGACCGGCGCCTCGCGCGGCCAGCGGAAGTCGCCGTAGCCGCGTTCGTCGATGTGGAAGTCGTCCTCGTGGTGCCGCAACGCCCTCATCACGAAGGTCAACAGGTGGCCGGCCACGCCGTTGCGGGTCCCGGGGATCCCCGGGTCGGTGCGCACCATGCGCACGTACCGGGCCAGTGGGTAGATCACCATGCCGGTGTGCACCGGGAAGGCGTAGAACTGGGGCTCGAATGCCACCGTGCCCTCAGTCAGGCTGCGGTCGGTTCCGCGGTCGGCGCTGTGGTCGACCGCGGTCCACCGGGCGCCGGGGGCGTAGGCATCACCGACGGCGTCGACGACGTAGTCGGAGGCGTTGGGATCAAGGGTGAGACCGGTCAGTTCGACGGTCGAGGACGGGTGGGACAGCGTGAGATCAAACCTGTCCGCATCCACCCGGCGCACCGTCGCGGTGGCGTTCACGGAGGTGCCACCGGCCCAGCGCACCTGGATGCCGGGTGAGCCATCCTCCAGGAGCAGTTCACCGTGGCCGGCGGTGTAGTTGCCGCCGGCACGCCACACCGGCCCGGAGCGCCCGGAGTAGTCGGTGACGCCGCGTGCCTCATCGGTCGAGTCCATGACGTGCCGGGCGCGCTCCTCGAACCTGTCCAGGTAACGGTCCTCACCCGTCGCTTCGAACATCAGGAGCAGTCCGAGCAGGTAGTAGGACTCGCCCCAGGCGTACAGGCCGGCCTCGTTGTGCTCGGCACCAAGATCCAGGTAGGCCTGCTCGGCGACCGCGAACGCCTCCGGCGAGGTGTAGTCGAGCGTGGCCAGCGGGGAAGGTGCCCCGAATGCGGTGTCGGTACGACCGAGTAGCGCCAGGGCTAACGTCGAGGCGCTCCCGACGAGCAGGGTCCGGCGGTTGAGTGTGGGGAGGGTGGTCATCATTGGCCCTTCATTACGACAGTCCGAATGTCCCGATAGAGTAGCGCACTAATAAAGGCCGGGCTAGGGGCAGTCCCAGATCAGGCCGACAGGTCGACGGGGGCGGGCTGCACCGGCCGCCCGGTTCGACCAGATTCGTACACGGCCTCGATGAAGGCGACGGCATTGCGCGCCTGCTCCGCGGTCACCAGCGATGGCTTCTCGCCACGGAGGGCGGCCAGGAAGTCGGGCAACTGCTCGGTGGGCCGGGGTAGGCCGTGGGCGCGCAAAGTCCGCCGTCATGGCGCTGTCGGCGTCATGGACGTCCACCAGTCGTGCCGGGATGGCGGGGTCGGCGAGGGGTTCGACGTGCTGGCTTGCGATGATCCCCGGCCCGATGACGCCGATCCCGGGTTCGACGCCCGGGCCGCGGGTGTCAATCTACAGTTGCTCGGCGATGGCGGAGAGGATGGCGACCGGGGTGAGGAGCTGCTCGGGGCTCAGCGGAGCGCGTCCTTGCCCGATCGCGGTGACGAAGTGGTCCAGCGTAGCCGCGTTGTAGTCCGGGCCGAGGGTCAGATTGTGCGCAAGGACCCCACGGGTGTGCACGGCCGTGGCGTGGAACGGAGCCTGACCGCCGTCGGAGGGGGTGACGAAGGTGAACGTGACCATCCGATCGTCGATGGTGGTGTTGGCCCGGACGAGGTCGCCGTGCCGCTCGGCCTGGACGGTGACGTCACCGGGCCGCACGACGGGGTTGCCGAGAATCTCCAGTGCCGTCTCCACGTGATGGATGCCGTAGAAGAAGAGGCCCGCGTACTCGCTGTCCGGATCTGCAGGGCCGGCGACATGCAGATGTCGCAGTGCGCCCCGATCAGCGGCGCCGGAGGTGAACTCGGCGATTTCCGGCACGAAGCGCAGCGCCGAGGCTGAGACCAGAGTCGATCCCGACTCCTCGGCCTGGTCCAGCATGGCGCTGGCGTCGGTGACGGTGGTCGCCAACGGTTTGTCGACCAGAACGGGGATTCCGGCGCGCAGCAGCGGCTCCGTAGCCCGGCGGTGCAGCCCCCCGTCCCGGTTGCACACGATCGCAGCATCGATGTGACCGACGAGGTCGGACGGCTCGTCCACGATCACGTCGAGGCCACCGTACTCGGCGAGTTCGGCGTTGTGCTCGCTCCGCCCCCCGGACAGCGCCACCGCCCGGTAGTCCGGGTGGCGCCCGTCCAGATTGAGGAAGCGGATGAAGTGCTTGACGTGAGAGTTCTCGGTACCGACGAAGCCGACGCGCATGGGTGTTGCCTTCCTGCAGGGAATGGTCAGATGCCAGTCTGTTCTGCAATCGATTGCACGTCAAGGCTCCCCCTGCAACCGGTTGCGCGAATTCCGGAGCCGTCGTACGTTTGGGGCCCACACACACCGAACCCGCGGGAGCATCGATGCAGGAACCGGTCGGCGTAGGGGTGCTTGGTCTGGGCAATATCGGCACCAGTCACGCACGCGCCCTTAGCGAGTTATCCACCCAGGCACATCTGGTCGCTTTCAGCGGCGGGGATCAGCAACGTGCTGCCGACGCGGGATGGCCGCAGGCCACGCAGGTGGCGCCGGATGATCTCTGGCAGAGCGAGAGCATCGACGTCATCGCGATCTGCTCGCCGAGTGATCGGCACGCGGAGCAAGCGCTCGCGGCGCTGCGCGCGGGAAAGCACGTTCTGGTGGAGAAGCCCCTCGCCCTGACGGTGGCAGAGGCGGAGCAAGTCGTTGCGCTGGCCGCCGCGCGGGGCCTGGTGTTAGCGGTGATGTCCCAGCGCCGCCTCGAACCGGAGTACGCCACGGTGAAGAAGATGCTCGCCGCCGGTGAACTCGGCGCCCTCCGGCTGGCCACGACGCATGTGCATTGGTGGCGCGATGAGGAGTACTACGCCGCTGCCCCGTGGCGATCCCTGATGGACGCCGGCGGGGGTTCGATGATGAACCAGGGTGTCCACAACGTGGACCTGCTGAACTGGCTTTGCGGCCCGGTGGAGCAGGTCACGGCGCAGTTCGGGACACTGGGACACCAGATGGATGCTGAGGACACCACGGTGGCAACGGTGCGGTTCGCCGGTGGAGCGCTCGGAATGATCAGCACCTCGACGGCGACACCACCCGGAGCGCCGGCAACGGTGACCCTCCACCTGGACCGCGGCACGATCGAACTCGGACAGGGGCAGGTGCACCGCTGGGAGATCGACGTGCCGTTACCCGAATTCGCCCAGGATGAGGCCGGTGCGGCCAGTGGGATGTCCGACCCATCGGCGATCGGGGTGGCCGGTCACGTGAGCCAGTGGCGTGATGTGCTGGAATCGATCCGAGACGGGCGCACGCCCGCGATCAGCGGCAGGGACGGTGCCGATACGGTTCGGCTGATCAGCGCGATCTACGAATCCGCCCGGAGCGGGCGCGCGGTGCGCCCGCAGGACCTGACATGAGGGTGGCGATCCTGGGCGCGGCCCACCCGCATGTCGATTACGCCCTGCAGGAAGTGCAGCACCGTCCGGACCTGCACCTGGTGGGCGCGGCTGAAGCAGACCCGCAGATGCGCGAGGCATTCCTTGCTGATCTTGGCGATGTTCCGGTGTTCGAGTCGGTGCCGGATCTGGTGGCAGAGCTCGACTTCGACGTAGCGCTGGTCGCGGGCATCTACTCCGAACGTGCCGACGCCGTGCTGGCTGCCCTGGCAGCCGACGCCCACGTGCTCGCCGACAAACCTTTGTGCACCTCCCTGGAGGACCTGGAGCGGATCGAGGAGGCGGTGCGAGGCAGCGGGAAGCACGTCTCGGTGGTGTTCGAGAAGCGCTTCTATCCGGCGACCCTTGCGTTGCGGGAACTGATCGAGGAGGGCACCCTCGGACAACTTGCCCTCGTCGCCAGCACGGGTCCGCACAAACTGCGTCAGCACAGTCGCCCGGACTGGTTCCTCGATCCCGCGCGCTACGGCGGGATAGCCGCAGATCTGCCGGTGCACGACATCGACCTCGTGCTCTCCCTGACCGGCGCAACGGGTGGTTCGGTGAGCGCGGTGACCGGCAACGCCCGGGCCGCGGATCATCCCGGTTTCGACGACCACGTGGCGGTGCTGCTGCACGCCGGCGGGGTGGTCGCCACCATCGAGGCAAACTGGCTGGGGCCCGAGGCCGCCGATGTGCACGGACATTATCGGATGCGCATCGCGGGTTCGGAAGGGACCGCGGAACTGGATTGGGCCTACCACTCGTTACGTGTCACCACACATGAGCGCCGAACCTGGGATGTTCCGTTGGGCCAGCCGCAGCGTCCGGCGCAGTACTTCTTCGACGCGATCGATGCCGGAGCCGAACCCGAGGTGAGCACGGCCAGCAGCCTGCTGGCCACGAAGGTGGCGCTTCTCGCGCAGCGCAGTGCGGACGAGGGTGGTCGCCAACAGCACTGGTGAGGCCCCGGTGGTGCCTGGCCCGGACGGTGCGCCGATGGCGTTACGGTGAATCTCGATCACCCTAGGTGATCGGCGGGCACGGAGGAGGCGCGGAATTCGGCGTGTGACGACGGTGCCAAACCCAGCACCGTGACACTGCACGGCGCCCTGGAAATCAGGGGAACGGTGGGCGCTGTTCGGCGTCAGTGACCGCGACCGGACAACTCCAGGATCTGCATGAGGTTCCGCGTGATGTGGAACGGATCCTTGACCGGTAGGGCCACGACTTGATCCAGAGGGCGTCCGGTAACGTCCCGGATCTGAATCCACTCCGCGCCGTCCGCGCCCCCGGGGAAGGTGCGAAGCGTGTAATCCCAGATGCGCTCGAACCATGCTCCGGCCCCGGCGTCTGCGTACCTGTGCGCCGCGATCGCCGTGGTAGCCGCTGCTTCGGTGTGCACCCACCACAACTTCACCGCCCACGTGTCGCGCACCAGGTTCTCGTAGTCAGTGCCGGTGAGGGTGCCCGTGGGTTGATACGGGCCGCCGGCATCGGTGAACCGGAACAGCCCACCGTGTTCGGCGTCCCAGGCCGACTCACATAGTGCCGAGATCGAAGCGAGCAGGGGCGAGCGGTCGCGGGCGTCATCGAGCAGGTCCAGCGATTCCAGGATCATCCAGAGGCCTTCGATGGCATGGCCCGGGATGCGATGCCGGTTCACCAGCGTCCGGGGGTCGGGGCCGACCATCTCGGTGAAGGTGCCGTCCGGGAGGCGATGGGTGAGGGCATCATCGACGGCCTGGCCGAGTTGGGCTTCCAGGTGACTGTGCTGGCCGAACGTCCTCGCGGCCTGGCTGGCCACCAGCAGGGCGTTGACCAGCAGCATCTTCGGACCGAAGGCGCTGTGACCAGGTGGTACCTGGTACGGCGGGGTGGGGGCGGCGCCGGCCAGATGGTCCGCGCGCGCCCGGTCCAGGATGGGTAGGGCGTGGTCGAGCCAGCGTGGTTCACCGGACTGCCGGGCCACCTCCGCCAAGCCCAGCGATACGAACCAGTCGGCGTAGACGCTGCGATCGGGCTGCCCGGGGGTCTGGGGGGTGCCTCCGTCGCGGCCGACGACGTACCGGGTGGTGTGATCGTCCGTGATCACGTGGTCGCTCAGGAATCGAGCGCCGCGTTCCGCCAGGCGCAGCAACTCTTCGGCGTCGACGTCGAGCAATCCGCGCCGGCCCAGATCCACCGCGCGTGCCAGGAGCCACACGAACCGGCCCTGTGACCACGCGAACTTGTCGGTGGAGACCAAGGTCCGCCCACGGTTGTCGAAACACGTGAAGAATCCGCCGTGCCGGTCATCGAGGCCTCGCTCCAGCCAGAATGGCAGGATGACAGTTTCTAACTGCGAGCGCGCTTGATGGGTCATCATCGCCTCGACCAGGTCGCGTGGGGTCAGAGATCGTTGCTGGCCGCGGCGACCTTCGTGATCGCGGTGGCGATCGCCTCGGTCTGTTCATTGGAGCCGAGCAGCGAGAATTGCGGCAGCCAGATGGTGTCGGACGAGACGCGGTCGGCATTCGGGCAGGCCGCTTGCGGTAACGGCTGACCGAGACGCTCGGTCAGGGCGCGGCTCTCGTTGGCCACCGCCTCGTTCCGGTGCAACGGGACGTAGCCGGGCGAGACCCCGGGCACACCTTCGGCTGCGAGTGCCTTGACTGCGGCATCACGCTTGCCCCGGGCCCCGAGTTCGGGCACTCGGAAGATGAACAGGTGGTGCCCGTGGCTGGTGACCCGCGGATCCGGGGTGGCGATCTGCACGTCGTCCACGTCGGAGAGCAGTTCGCGGAGCAGGGCGTCGTTCGCGGCCCGCTTGCTCTGCATCTCGGGGAGCTGGCGCAACTGGACCCGCAGGATGGCTGCCTGGAACTCGGTCAGGCGGAGGTTGTACCCGACGGAGTCGTGTTGGTACCAGCCTCCACCGGGCACCCGCCCGACGTTGACCAGCGAGTAGAGGGAGGCGGCCAGCGCGTCGTCGTCGGTGGTGACGATCCCGCCCTCACCGGAACTGAGGTTCTTCGACGTCTGGAAACTGAAGGTGCCCACGTCGCCCACGGCACCGACCCCGCGTCCCTGCCACTGGGCCCCGACTGCCTGGGCCGCGTCCTCGATGATGGCCACCTGGTGACGCGCACCGATCGCCGCGAACGCGTCCATGTCCGCGACGTTTCCGGCCAGGTGCACGGGAATGATTGCCTTGGTGCGTTCGGTGATCGCGGCTTCGGCCGCGCCCGGATCCAGCAGGTGGGTGTGCTCGTCGACATCGGCGAAGACCGGGATAGCACCGACGAACAGGGCGGCGGATGCGGTTGCGATAAACGTGTACGGGGGCACGATCACCTCATCACCCACGCCCACCCCGGTGGCGCGAAGGGACGCAGCCAGGGCAAGGGTGCCGTTGGCGAGGGCGACCGCGTGCTTGGTCTGTTGGAACTGCGCGAACTCGCCTTCGAAGGAGCGCACCACATCGCCGTGGGTGCTGCCCCATGCGCCCGACCGGAGCACATCGATGAGTGCCTGTTCCTCCTCCTGTCCGCCTTGGGGCCAGCGAGGCAGGGCAGGCACATCGGCCAGTGCGGCGGAACCGCCGTGCAGAGCGAGCGTCGAGGTCATCAGGGGTGTTCTCCATTTCGGCTGTCCGGATATGGCATTAGGCTAGCGACAATAATTGCGAACGTCGATAGGGTAGTCATGCCCGATCAACCGATCTAGGAGGCATAGATGCCTAATCGCCTTGCCGTCGATGGTGGCGAACCTGTCCGTGACCGTCCGTTTCCGACCGTATCCAACGCGTCCGGCCGTCGGATTGGAACCCCTGAGGAGGAGGCCGTACTCGATGTGTTGCGGAGCGGCCAACTCAACTCCACCGTCGGGCCGGTCACCCGCGAATTCGAGCGTGAGTTCGCCGAGTACTACGGCGTGGATCATGTCGTCGCCTCGGGATCGGGGACTTCGGCCATCCATCTTGCCGTAGCCGCGGTGGATCCTGAGCCTGGTGACGAGATCATCACCACGGGTCTGTCGGACGCCGGCACCGTGCTGCCGATCCTGGCGCAGAACGCGGTGCCAGTCTTCGCTGATGTCGATCCGGCAAGCGGGAACCTGGACGTCGACGCCGTCGCGGCCCGCATCACCGACCGCACGAAGGCGATCATCGTCGTCCACCTCTTCGGTCAACCGGCCCCGGTGGCCCAGTTGCGCGCGCTGGCGGACCCGTTGGGAATCGTCGTCATCGAGGACTGCGCCCAGGCGTACCTGACGACGGTGGGGCCCGATGCCGCGCTGGCCGGCACGGTGGGCCATATCGGTTGCTTCAGTCTCCAACAGTCCAAGCACATCACCGCCGGTGACGGCGGGCTGACGATCACCGATGATGTGGATCTGGCCCGACGGGCCCGATTGTTCGCCGACAAGGCCTGGCCGCGGGACACCGATGAGCGCAGCCACCTGTTCCTCGGACTGAACTACCGGATGACCGAAATGCAGGCGGCCGTCGCCCGGGCACAACTGCCCCGACTCGCCGGTGTGGTGGAGGACCGGCAGCGTGCGGCCGCCCTCCTGACCCGGACGGTCGCCGGCCTGGACGGCCTCAGTGCCGCAGACCCGCGCGGAACCGTCTACTGGCAGTTCCCGATCTTTATCGATCCTGAGAACGCAGGAGGTGACGCACCCGACTACGCCAGGGCGCTGGCTGCCGAGGGAATCCCGGCCAATGGTGGTTACATCGTCCGCCCGCTGTACCTGACACCGGTGTTCACCGAGCGCCGCACATACGGCGAGTCCGGGTATCCGCTGTTGGTACCACCCGCCACTGCGGTGCCGGACTACGCTCCTGGGCTCTGCCCCAACACCGAGGATCTGATCGACCGGCGCCTGCTGGTGATCGGTTGGAACGAGAACTACAGCGATGACGACGTCGCGGACATCGGTGCGGCACTGTCGAAGGTCCACGCAGCCAAGCGGCCATGAGCAGGGTGGGCCGGGAGGGTGGTTCGCCGCACTCCCGGCCCATGTGATTCCACGGGATCTATTGACCATTACGGTCAGGCTCTAATACTGTCCTGGGATCACCGTAAATGAAGCGTGACGGAAAGGTCGATGATGTCCCTCCCAACTCTGAGCCGCCGCAGCCTGATGGTCGGTGGATCCTCCACACTGGCCCTGGCACTCCTGGGCAGGGCACCGGACGCCCTCGGCGCACCCGCCCCGGCCGCTATGCTGGACTACACCTCGCCGGAAGCCTTCGCCGTCGCGGAGCAGGCCTACCTGGACCTGGGTGCCCAGCACAACGAGGCAGGGTTGTACGCCTGGGGGGAGTCCTACTATCTCCTCGGCCTGCTGCTGATGTACGAGCGGTACGAGGACGAGGCCTACCTGGACACCTTCGAGGAGCGGGCGCGCCATGTGCTGGCCAGCACCGACGCCGCGCGCGGTGTCACCGACTACCGCGGCGTCTCCGGCCCGGGGTGGCGCGCCGCCGGCAACTACACGGCCGGACACGCCGAGTTCGCGTTGTCCGACGGGTCACCCGGCATCCAGATCCGTTGGGCCGGGGTGCGGTCCGCGGAGGCCCGCGCGACTGTCACCAACGTCTCCGGTGAGCGCTTCGATCTTGAACTCTCCCACCCCAGTTCATCCGAGACGCTCACGGGCGTGAGCCTTGACCCTGCCTCGCCGGACTACGTGGTCGACGCGGTTCATGCCCTGTTCAACGGGACCAGGCGCTGGACCGCCCTCGATCATCGCGAGAGTCACGACGAAAGCGACCGGGTGGCGGCCTCTTCGATCGACTTCGAGCCGCAGTTCTACGTCTTCAGTGTGCACACCGGCATGGTGGTGCGACCGTTGGCCCGTTACGTGCGCACCGTCCTCGGATCGCCCCGGTACGCCCGGCGTCAGGCGTTCGCCGCACGTGTGCGCCGAGCGGTTCAGGAGGCGGTGGACTTCCACTGGGAGGAGTTCGCCGTCGATGAGCATGGCCGGGGCGACTTCTGGTGGGCCAGGAACGCGCCCATTCCGTGGGACGGACTGATGCAGCCCTACAACCAGGGGCACGCGATGGGTGCGGTGTATGCCGAGCTCTACCACCTCACCCCCACGGCCTCGCTGCGCAGGCGCCTGGAAGCCATGATGCGATCCTTCCGTGCGGGCGTGGAGTCCGACGGCGACGCGATCATCTGGCCGTACTGGCAGCCCTACGGTGCCAAGTACCGCGGGTACACGGTGGAGGAGGACCTGTCCACCTATACCCCGTGGTTCTCCGGCATCCGGGTCGCCGAGGACATCAGCCACGCCGCCATCACGTTGGAGTTCCTCCAGAGCGTGCACGATGCCGGAATCGAGGACCTCGGCGGTATGCGGCAACAACTCGCGACGACGTTTACCCAGAACGTGATCCGCGATGAGGACTCGGTCTGGTTCCGCGTGGACGGGACCCAGGACGCCGCGCCGGCCAACGCGGTGCAGTCAGCCCGGTGGCTCATGCTGGATGACGTGGATCCCGCCATCCACGATCATGTGCGGCGCGTCTATGAGGCCGAGCCGCTGGAACCCTCCCAGGGCTCGCACGCCCTCGGTATCGCCTACCTGAACCACACCGCGTAGGCGCTGACGCCGTACGCCTCGCCCAGCATCACCGAAGGAGAGACATGTCCGGTTCGGTCGAGAAGAAGCGTGACCAGGTCCGGGTAGGTGGTGTGCTTGCCGCTGCCGGGCTGCTGTCGGCTGCGCTGCTCGTGCCTCCGGGTGGGGCTCCGGCGCACGCCGACCCCACCCCGGTGATCGCCGAGGGCGATGTGTTGATCAGCAATCACAGCTTCGAGGAGGGTCTGGCTGAGTGGAGCCTCTCCGACGGCAATGGGGACAGCGGCGGTGCGGCGTGTGAAGATGCGTTGTCCATCAGCACGGACTGGTCCACCGATGGGGCTCAGGCGCTGGCGATCGATGCCATCGATGGCTGTGAGCAGGCCGGAGCACTCAGTGGAGCGTCCGCGGTTGAGCCCGGCCAGCAGTACACGGTGTGGGCCGATGTGACCGGCGAGGGTCAGTCGTGGCTGGGACTGCACTGGCTTGACGGCGATGGCGACCTGATCGACGGGGCCGGGGAGCGCGGTCAGGTCCAGGGTGGTCGGTTGCGTGTGGCTGCGCTCGCCCCCGAGGGCGCGGCCGCGGTGCGGGTGGAGGTCGGCGCCACGGGTGTCGTTAACGCCGACAACGTGCTGATCAGCGCCGAGTACACCGTGCTCGCGGACCAGATCACCAATCGTGCGAGTTATCTCGGGTCAACTGCGGGCGTGGACGAGAACGGCCGCGCCGTCACCTATGCCGTGGCGACTGCTCAACCAGCGGTGGGGGCGGTGATGACCGTGACCGACATCCTCACCGATGAGGTCACGCGGGTGGTCCGCCTCACCGGTGCGACAGGCGCGTGGGGGATCAACCAGAATCCTGTGACCGGAACCGTCTACGTCGGGACCTACGGTGCCGGCGCGCTGTGGCTGTACACCCCGGGGGAGGAGGAGGCGGTCAACGTCGGGCGACCGGATATCCCGGCCTGGAGTTTTGCCTACCAGATGGACTTCGACGAGGAGGGCAACGCCTACGGCGGTGGTTGGGGTGAGCCGACCGATGGGTACCCGGGAGCCTCGATCTACACCTTCACCGAGGGAGAGGGTTTCACCGGAGTGCTCGGTGACCTGCCGCTCGTCGATGACGCCTACTACACCCGTGCCGTGGGCTATGACGAGGTCAGCCGCACCGTCTTTGCGGGTACGGGCACTCAGATGCACCTCTTCGGTTGCGGCATTGACGACGGCGAGTGCGTGGACCTGACGTCACTCTTCAGTGAGGAGTTGCAGGAACGGCCGTGGGTCTACGGCCTGAGGGCCGGCGGTGGCTATGTGATGGCCTGGGCCGGTGACGGTGCGAGCACCGGCAACGACGCCTTGCTCGTGCTGCAGGTGGACCGCGATGACAGCGGTGAGTTGCAGGTTGACGTGGTCGATGAGATCGCCGGGGTCGTCTTCAACGGCTCCACACCGGTGGTGGACGATCACATCTACTACGCCAAGGCCAACATGAACGAGGCAGGCAATCCGCTGTTCTCCTACAACGTGGTCACCGGAGAGGAGATCCAACTCGACGCCCCGACGGGCATCTTCTCCCGCAGTTGGGACGTCATCGACCTCGAGGATCCCGAGTGGCCGGGACCGACCGTCGTCGGCTGGAACTCCGGCGGGATTCAGGTCAAATACAACATCGAGACGGGCAACCTCGAGAGCAACACGGCCGAGAACATTCCCGACGTGGCGCTACAGGTGAACAGCCTGGCCACAGGTGAGGACGGGCGGGTCTACTCCGCCGGCTACCTCACCGGGGGCATCGGCAAGGCCGTGCCGATGCGCGATGACCAGCATGAGACATTCCCGCAGGGCGGTCAGGCCGAGCACATGCTGCAGCACAACGGGCGGATATACCAGGGGATCTACCCCGGTGGCACGATCAACTCCTTCACCGCCGAGGAACTGGCGGCCGGATCCCAGCCCCGGGTCGACTGCACGATCGGCGCCGGCCAGAACCGACCCTATGCCCTGCACAGTTCGGGCGACCGGATCTACTTCGGCAGCCAGGCAGGCGAAGGGCAGGATCGAGGCGCCTTCGGATGGTTCGATTCCGCCACCGGCGAATGCGCCACTATCGCCGGGCCCATCGGTCACCAGTCGATCAACTCGGTGACATCCGGCGCCGGGAAGGTCTTCGGTGCCGGGAACATCTTCTACAGCTGGGACGGGCTGCCGCTGCAGGACGAGGCCACGCTCATGGTTTTCGATGAGGCCTCCGAGGAGATCCAGGAGATCGAACCGCCCGTCGATGACCTGCGGGCCATCAATGCCGTCGTCACTGCCGCAGATGGCACGGTCTGGCTCTACGCCGAGGGTTGGCTGCTGGCAATGGACCCCGACACACTGGAATGGACGCATACCGAGGAGGTCTTCCCCGACCACAAGCCCGGTGACCGCATCGCGGGCAACTATGCCCGGATGGTGGCGGGCACGGACGGCACCATCTACGGCAACGCCGCGGGCCGCGTCTTCGCCTTCGACCCCGAACGGGCAGCGCGAGCGGGTTCGGCGGAGGACACCCTGCATGTGCTCTTCGACGGAGCCGGTGCGCACCTGACACTGGACGCCTACGACAACCTCTACGTCAGCCACGGCGTCACGGACCTGCTGCGGATCGTGCCCGAGGTTGCCGAGCCGGCCGGTGGGATCCAGGCCCTGGTCTCCAGCCTGGAGGCCTACCTCGAGTCCGGGGACGTGGCCGGCCCGATCGCCGACCAACTCACCGGTGCGGCCAATCAGGCCCAGCGGCACCTGGAGGCCGAGCGCACCCTCCCGGCCGTCCGGGCCTTGGAGCGGTTCATCGATCACCTCGATCACCCGAAGGAGGAAGACAACCTCAGCGACCAGGCCCGCGATGACCTGCGAGACCAGGCCGCCACGATCCTGGACGGCCTGGCCTAGCCCGCCTGCCCGGATCAGCTGCTGAATCACGGCGCGCAAGCGCGGACACCGACCACCTCGATCAACATCACCGAAGTCAGGAGAGACATGTCTGAATCGGACGCGAAGACGCGTGACCAGATTCCCGTTCCCCGAGCGGGCGCGCTCGCGGCTGCCGCATTGTTGTCCGCGGCGCTGCTGGTGCCACCGGTAGCGGCGCACGCGCAGAACGATCCCCCGGTCGTTGACGGGGACACGCTCGTGACCAATCACAGTTTCGAGGAGGATCTGGCCGGGTGGAGCGTCTCGGACGGCAACGGTGGCGTCGCAGGCGAGGAGTGCGCTGCGGCGTTGTCCGTCACGACGGACTGGTCCACCGACGGGGCCCAGGCGCTCGCCATCGATGCGAGCGGTGCGTGCGACCAGGTCGGTGCCCTCGGTGAGGCAGTACCGATCGAGGGCGGGGTGCGCTACACCGCCTGGGCGGACGTGACCGGGGAGGGTGAGGCGCTGCTCAACCTGCACTGGCTCGATGGTGACGGGGATGTGCTGGACTCCGCCCGCGGCAATGCCGATCCCGAGCGGTTGCGCGTGGACGCGGACGCGCCGGAGGACGCCGCCGGTGTTCAGGTTGAACTCGCCGCCACCGGCGCGGTGAGCCTGGACAACGTCCTGATCAGCGCCGCGCACACCAGCCTCGGTGCGCAGATCAATCAGCGCCCGCAGTTCTTCTCCAGCGAGGCGGGCGTGGATGAGAACGGCCGGGACGTGATCTGGGGGATGGCCACCGGCAGCGAGGACGATCCGGGGATCCTCATTGCCACGGACATCCTCACCCGGGAGGTCACCCGATCGGTACGGCTACCGGGTGCCACCGGAGGCTGGGCGGTGAACCAGAACCCGGTCACCGGCACCGTGTACGTCGGAACTTATGGTGCCGGCGCGTTGTGGCTGTACACACCCGGGGAGGAGGAGGCGGTCAACGCCGGCCAGCCGGACATCCCGGCCTGGAGTTTCGCTTTCAACGTCGCTTTCGATGAGGAGGGCAACGCCTACGGTGGCGGCTGGGGAGAGCCAACCGACGGCTATCCCGGGGCTTCGGTCTACACGTTCACCGAGGGCGAGGGGTTCACCGGCATCCTCGGGGAGATGCCGCTCACCGATGAGGCCAACTACACCCGCTCCATGGGCTACGACGAGGCCAGCCGCACGGTGTTCGTGGGCACCGGAAATCAGGTCAACCTGTTCGCCTGCAGCATCGACACGAACGAGTGCGAGAACCTCGCGCCGTTACTCGATCAGGAGATCCAGGACTCCGTCCAGGTCCGGGACATCGTCATGAGCCAGGGTCATGTGCTGGCCTGGGTCGGCGACGCCACCAGCGCCGGCAACGACTGGCTGGTGGTGCTCGACGTGGAGCGTACCGACGACGGCGAACTGCAAGTCGAGGTGGTCGATGAGATCCGCGGTGTGGCCCACCCCGGTTCCAGCCCCATCCACGACGACCACATCTACTACACCAAGGCCGGCTACGAGGGCTGGCCGCTGTTCCGCTACAACATCCTTACCGGGGAGGAGACCCAACTCCCCGAGGACGTGGTCATCCTCGCCCGGCAGTGGGACATCGTCGAACTCGATGACCCGCAGTGGCCAGGCGCCACCCTCGTCGGGATCAACGCGAACGGGTTCCTCACCCGCTACAACATCGATACCGAGACGATCGACGTCGAACAGGTCCCGGACGTTCCCGATGTCTCCCGCCGGATCAACAGCCTGGCCACCGGGGCGGACGGGCGGATCTACTCAGCCGGCTACCTCGGCGGCGGAATCGCCGCGGAATCGCCGATGCGTGGGGACCGGCAACAGTCCTGGCAGCTCGGTGGCCAAGCCGAGGAGATGATCCTTCATGACGGGCGCATCTACCAGGGCAACTACCCGGGCGGGACGATCACCTCCTTCACGGCCGCCGAACTCGAGGACGGACAGGCCCCCAGAGCGGAGTGCACCATCGGCGCCGGTCAGAACCGTCCCTACGGCCTGCTCGGCGTCGATGACCGGATCTACTTCGGGTCCCAGGCCGGGGAGGCTGCCGATGCCGGTGCCTTCGGCTGGCTCGACCTGGACACCGGTGAGTGCCACACCATCGAAGGTCCGATCGGTCACCAGTCCGTGGACACCCTGACCGGAAGCGGAGACCGGATCTTCGGCGGCGGAAACATCTTCTTCGCCTACACCAGCCTGCCGCTGCAGGAGGAGGCCAGCGTGCTGGTCTTCGACGGGAGCACCGAGGAGATCGAGGAGATCGAGTTGCCGGTGCCCGGCCTTCGGGCGGTCAGCGCCTCGGCGACCGACGCGGAGGGCACGGTGTGGTTCTACGCCGAGGGCTGGCTGCTGGGGATGGACCCGCAGACGCTGGAGTGGGTGCACACCGAGGAGGTCTTCGATGATCACAAGCCGGGCTCGCGGATCGCGGGCAACTATGCCCAGATGACCACCGCATCCGACGGCACCATCTACGGCAATGCGGGCGGGCGAGTCTTCGGCTTCGACCCGGCAGGAACCCTGCGCGCCGGCGCGGCCGAGGACCTGCAGGTGCTGATTGACGGGGCCGGGCCGTTCCTGACCATCGACGATTACGGCAACCTGTACACGCGCGACGCCGCCACCACCCTGCTGCGTATCGTGCCGCAGGCCAGTGAGCAGCCCGGTGGGATCGAGGCCTTGACCTCGAGCCTGGAGGGTTACATCGAGTCCGGGGACGTGGCCGGGCCGATCACGAATCGCCTGACCAGTGCGGCTACGGAGGCGCAACAGCACCTGGAGGCCGGGGACACCACCCCGGCCGCACGCGCCTTGGAGCGGTTCATCGGCCACCTGGACAACCCCAAGCGGCCGGACACCCTCAGTGAGGTCGCACAGCAGGACCTGCGCGAGCAGGCACGCACCTTGCTGGCCGACCTTACCTGAGGAGCCGGGAACACGACTGAGGCGGACGCGCCCGCGCGTCCGCCTCAGTCGTGCTGAGTCACGACTCCCAGTGCGCGGACGCCGGGATGCGCACCCGCCTACCGGGCTCGACGTCGTAGACGTACCCGGCGTCCGGATCTGCGGCATCGATGTACTCGCGCACGAACGTGGTGTCCACGTCCAGCTCGAGGTGCAGACCCCGGCTGCGTGCGGCTGCGATGCGGAACACCGCGTTCGGCTCCCCGTCGTCGTCGACGTAGGCGTACCTTCCCACCAGGTCCTGCCCACCCACCGGTGCGACCGAGGGATCCAACTGGACCGTCATCGTGGCGGTGGCATCCAACTCTTCGCTGCGCTCGGTGACCACCCCGGTCAGGTTCTGGAGACGGTCTCGGCCGGTGAGGAGCAGCCGACTGCCGTCGCGTATGTCCTGCATGCCGTAGCCGTCCATGCTGACCGCGTTCTGGTCGCTGTCGAAGCGGATGATCACGAAGGTTCCCGTGACCGTGACCCGGTCATCGACGGTGACCTCCCGGCTCCCGTCGGGATCGTGCACGAGCCAGTGCTTGGTGCCATCGGCGAGTTCCACCTCGACGGCCGCGACGCCGTCCGTGTCGTCACCACGAACGGGCAGTGGACGAACCCGGGCGATCGCGCTGGCTCCGACGAACGGCTCGAACACCGAGGTGAACATGCTGTCGAGGTCCTCGCCGGTGCGGCGTAGCAACGCATAGCGCAGCGACTCGGGGTTGCCGGGCTTGTTCCGCGGTGGAATGCCGTCGGCGAGCGCGACCTCCTCCACGTCGCTCAGCACCGTCATTCGCACGTGCAGGTCCGGGTCGCCGTCGAGCACGCCGTAAGTGTCCACGATGTCCCAGTCGATGCTGAAGGGACCCTCCGGCCTGCCGCGCTCGACGTTTCCCAGCCAATCGAACCCGCTGGCTCCCGGGCGGGGCTCGCCCGCCGGGTCCGGTGGTTCGACTTCCGCACCGGCGTAACTTCCGGTGGGCTGCTCGACAAGATCGACCCCGCTCGCGGTGGCCGGGCCCTCGGCGGTGTGGAAGGAGAAGACATGCTCACTCCCGCCGCGGACCCGGAATACGTCCAGGATGTAGTAGTGCTGGGGGTCGATGTCGACCAAAACCGTGGTGCGCCGGTACCGCTCGGCCTCGGGGTAGGCCCCCGGTGCCTCGACGTCACTCATGTGCACCTCACCGCCGGAGAAGAAGCCCAAGGGACGGCCTACCACCATCGACGCGTGTGGAGTCGCATCGACGACGACGGTATTGGCGGCCACGGTGTTCGACTCCCACTCGAACCGGCGCGCATTGGTGTCGGTGAACTCCGGCGAGCCGATGCCAGGCATCAGATCCAGGCCGTGCCCGAACAGGCCGAGGGCCAGGGCGGTGCGATAACCGTGCCAGTGATTCGAACTGTAGGAGGTGGTCATCGCCCGTTCGGCGCTTCCGTGCCCGGAGCGGTGGATCGCCAGACCGAAACCGGTGAGGTCCTCGCTGCCCAGGGAGAGTTGGCCGTGGTGCTCGATCACCGCTGCAATGTGCTCTTCGATGCCGGCGGCGTCGGGGCTGAACACATCGGAGCGCAGACCATCGGTGCTGTTCTCGTTGACCAGATAGGCCATCTGGGCATCGACGACGTTCCCGTAGCGCTCGTAGGCGCGCACGTAGTCGTCGGGCGAGCCAAGCAGGAACGGCCGGCCCGTCTGCCCGGAGTTGCCGATCGAGGGGGTGTAGGCCGAGAGCATGGTCAGCCGCGGGCGGGCAGCGACCATGGCCTCGAACTTGGGATGACTGGCGACGTCGGCGACCGGATAGGTGTCGAACCCGTCGAGGGTGTCGGCCATGTTCCGCAAGTTGTTGATGGCCAGGATGTTGTAGGCGGGCGCGCCCTCCTGGTACCAGCCGTCCCGGTCCACGCTGTCGACCAGTGTGGGGGCGACGTTCCCACCGGTGACCGACCAGTTGCCCCCGCCCTCGTTGACCAGACCACCGGCAGCGAAGACGAAGTCCAGCCATTCCTTCGCGGCCTCCGGCTCGTCCAGCACGACGGCGGCCTGGGCCAGGGTGTTCTGGTGCATCCCGAAGTTGCCGAAGATCCGGGCGCTGCGGACCGCCGGGTAGATCTGGCGCAGCACGCCGTGCTCGATGTTGGCGCGGACGTCCGCGACGGTTTCCTTGGGCGCCAGGCCGTACTGTTCGGACTTGGCCGAGAGTAACTCCAGCACGCCTGCCTCATCACTCTCGCTCAGGGCCGGGTAGAAGGCGTCGTACGCGGTGATCAGGCTGCCGACCAGGCCGTTCTCCCAGATCGACCCCACCGCCTTGCCCCTGCCTCGACCGCCGTCGGAATTCCGGTAGCCGTCCGCGACGGTGTACACCGAGGTGTCCATCGCGGGGTAGGCGTCGGCGAACCGATCCAGCAGCACGATCCCGTGATGGGCGTAGGTCAGATCGCCGGTGTAGAGGTAGGCGTCCCGTAGGGCCTCCAACCCTCGCCGGATGCTGGTCAATTCGTGATCGCCGACCGGCAACGGGGCATACCAGAGGAACCAATGGTTGTAGTAGGCGCAGAACGTCCACTTCGCACCGTCGGCGTCGACCCATCCCCAACCGTCGTCCACGCCCCAGTCCGGGCCCCGCTCCGGGTAGGCGGTGTTCACCAGGTATTGCGGGTCCCCGAGGTCACGGTCGAAATTGCCGTTCGCGTCCAGCGCGCTGGCGTAGAAGGCCGCGAAGTCATTGGTCGGGAAGGTGTAACCGGAACTGGGATCGGTGAGTTTCCATGGCTGCGCATACGGATCGGCGAGCCACGGATAGTTGCCGTACTCGAAGATCTCGGTTCCCGTGATGGGTGAACCCAGGTCCTGGTTCACCGCGAAACTCCGCGGCAGGCCCTGGGTGGTAACCGACTCCCACAACCACTCCGGACCGGCATCGATGGCCTGCTGCGCCGCCGCCACCGCCGTATCGCGGAGCCGGCCCGCCCACGCCAGTTCGGCCACATTGGCCCGGGCGGCCTGCACTCGCTCCGGGGTGTAGTAGGTGGCACGGGTCTTCACCGGTCCTCCGGTCAGGTTCGCGGGAGCAGGTCCGAACGCCGCCGCAGCATCGGGGGACCGGGCCGCCGTCAGGCCGGCGACGCCACCTACAGCAGCCAGTTGCAGGATCGCGCGTCGCGATATTCCTGGTGTGGATCCGGGCATCATCGCAGGGCTCCTTCGTTCGATCTGCCGCCTGGTGACGGCGGGCTGGTCTCTAGGCGTCCTCGTCCACCCACAGATCCTTGAAGTAGTAGCGGTCGGCCTGGGCTCGCAGCTCCAGACCCTGCACATGCGGCTGAGCGATGTAGTACATGCTGTTCCACACCACCGGCAGGAACAGTTCGGAGCGTTCACGGATAGCGGCTGCGTCCCGCAGGATCGACTGCTGCTCGTTCTCGTCCACGGTCTCCTGGGCGTCGAGCACGCGCTCGGCGAACTCCCGCGCGAGCGGCTCGGTACCGTCGTGGCGGATCTGCTCCACCGCCTCGGTGCGTTCGCTGGAACTCAGGGATTCGTCGGACTGGACCTCCTGGAGCTCGGTGTAGGAGTCGATGTCCAGCCCGGCCTCCCGGGTCATGTTCGGATCCCAGAGTTGCTGGACCTGGTAGGGCCAGGTACTGATCCCGGAGAAGGAGCCGTACCAGAGTCCGAAGTAGTCCTCATCGTGGGTGTCATAGCGTCGGTCCACGTACACGCCGACTTCGACGACATCCTTGGTGACATCGATCCCCAGGTTGGTCTGCCAGGTGTCCACGATCGCGTCCAGCTGCGGGAAGTCGGCCCCGGCGAGCAACGTCAGATTCGGAAAGCCCTCACCGTCGGGGTAGCCGGCCTCGGCAAGCAGCCGCTGGGCCTCGGCAACCGCCTCATCACCCCACATCTGCTCGTGGGCGGCCAGGTCCTCGCCCCAGTCAGGCGTGGCGGGGGAGAGGAGCGTGGCGGCGGGCTCGGTGAGTTCGGAGATGCCGGCGATCTGCTCCCGGCCCAGGCCCAGGTTCAACGCGCTCCGCACCTCCTGGTCCTGCAGAATCGTGTTCTGGCTGTGCAGTGGTGTGACGTAGGTGGTGCCGGAGTTCTCCAGCAGGATCAGGTGCTCACTGAGTTCGGGGTCGTTGATGAACCGGGTGACCTCTGCGGGCTCGGCGAGTGCTTGGATGTCCACTTCGCCGCTCTCGTACGGCACTGTGGTGGTGATGGAGCCCTGCTCGATGAGCTGGACGTCGATGCTGTCCAGGGCGACGTTGTCGTTGTCCCAGTACTCGGGGTTGCGCTCCAGGCGCATGGAGGAGTTCGAGACCCAGTCCACCAGGTTGTAGGGGCCGTTACCCACCCAGTTCTCCGGCTGCTGCCAACTGTCGTCTCCTTCGACCGCGCCCGGATTCAGGGGCAGCATCGAGGGATAGGTCAGGCCCATGATGAACCCGGGGTTGGGCGCCTCCAGGGTGAATTCGAGGGTGGCTTCGTCGACGGCCTCGATGCCGACTTCCTCGAAATCCTCCACGATCCCGGCGTTGTACTCCGCGGCGTTCAGGATGCCCAGGTTCGCTTGATAGGAGGAGTCACCCGTGGCGATCCCGCCGGTGCCGCGGGCGGGGTCGAGCAGGCGCTGGTAACTCCACGCGAAGTCCTCAGCGGTGACCGGCTCGCCGTTGGACCAGTTCGCGTCCCGCAGGTGGAAGGTATAGGTCAGGCCGTCGTCGCTGACGTCCCAGTCCTGCGCCATCGCGGGGCGAACGTCGGTGCCGTCAGCGGTCTGCAGCACCAACCCTTCCAACAGGCCCATCTGCACCAGCCACATCCCGAAGGTGATCGACTGCGGGTCGATGTGGGCGAAGTTGGTCAGCTGCACGGTGATGTGCCCGCCCTGGGCCTGCGCGGCGGTACCGCCGCCGTCATCGTCCTCGATTTCGGCATCGCCGTTGCCGAACAGGTTGCAGCCAGCCAGCAAGAGCGCGCCGGCGGTGGCGACGGCGGCGAGGCGGAGCCGGGAGTGGATCGGACGTGCGGTCGACATTGACACAGGATCTCCGGGGGGGGG
>NZ_JBMPQB010000016.1:0-12264 GCF_049725185.1 Pseudactinotalea sp. Z1748
TGGCTCTTCCGGTTTTAGAGTGCATTGATCCGGGTCACCAGTTGGCCGGAGTGCAGTAGGCAGCGCAGGACGTAGTGGTCGAAGTTGCGGAACCCTAGGGCGATGCCGCGTAGGGCTTCGAGGCGTCCGTTGATCGCTTCGACGGGGCCGTTGGAGGCTCCGCCACGGTCGAAGAACGCCAGGATCTGGTCTCGTTTGCGCCAGAGCGTGCGGCCGAGTTGAGCGAGTTCCTCCAGCCCCTCGGGTAGCCCGCGCCGGAGCCTGGTGATGAGGGCCTGCATGCGCTTCTTGCCGGCGGCCGGATCTGGGTGTTGGTAGGCGCTGATGATGTCCTGGTAGATGTGCCAGGAGACCTCCAAGGCCGCGTGGTCCTCGTGTTCGGCGAACAGCCGCTGCAGTCGGGCGATCTGCTCATCGGTCAGTAGCGACTGCCGGGTCAGCAGTGTTCGCCGGCCGCGGTAGAGCAGGTTCTCCTTGCGGCCCCGGTGGCCGTGGATCTGCTGCTGCAGGCGCTGACGACAGACGGTGAGTTTCTCCCCAGCCAGGTGAGATCGGGCCGGAGCGCCCTGCCAGAGTTTCCGCTGGTGGGTTTCTCCGGCCCGTCTCCCGAACCGGACGTGCGATTTCCACCGCATCCGGCTCTCCACGAGCACAGGCCGCAGGTCAGGTGATGATGATGGTCGGCTCCCACGGCGTTGGGATCTTCGTTCCGCGGTAGCGGTAACGGGTGATCGGCACTGTCCCGCAGTTGAACAGTGAGACGCCGTCGTGCTCTGGCCACCAGTTGTTGGCCAGGTAGTGCCGTTTCAGCCACCGCCATGTGGCACGTTTGTGTTTGCGTCGGAGCCAGTGCACGATCCGTTCCCAGGTGTACTGGTGCAGGTGAGCAAAGGTCCGGCTCGAGACGCCGTGCCGGAAGTAGCCGGTCCAGCCGCGCAGCACCTGGTTGATGCGGCGAAGCAACTCGGACAGGGGCTGGTTCGTTCCCATTCTGGTGATCGCCTTGACCTTCGCCCGGATCGAAGTCAGCGACTTCTTGGAAGGCCAGGTGTAGACGTATCGCTTGTTCGAGCCCTGTTGGCGTTGCCGCTGGATGCGGAACCCCAAGAACTCAAACCCCTCGTCGATGTGAGCGGTCAGCGTCTTGTGCTCCGATAGGCGTAGGCCCATCGGAGCGAGCACTGCTGCGACCTCGCCCCGCAGTTCCTCGGCGTGAGCCTCGGAGCCGGCCACCATGACCACGAAGTCGTCCGCGTAGCGCACCAGGCGATACGTGGCATTTCCGTGTTTGCGGCGGGTCGCCCGCTGGGGTCGGGTGGCCATATCGCGCTGCCAGGCTTCGGCGAAGTGATCGTCAAGGACTGACAATGCGATGTTGGCCAGCAGCGGCGACAAGATGCCGCCTTGGGGTGTGCCCATCTTGGTGTCCCTGGTGACGCCGTCCTCGTCGAGGATGCCAGCGCATAAGAACGCCTTGATCAACGCCAAGACACGTTTGTCTCCGATCCGCTCCCTGATCCGGTCCATCAGAGCCGGGTGGGAGATCTCATCGAAGCACGCTTCGATGTCACCTTCGAGCACCCACTGGTAACGGTTGGATGCCAGCATGTGAATCTCAGCGATCGCGTCATGAGGTCGACGACGCGGACGAAACCCGTAACTGCACGGGTGAAAGTCCGCCTCGAAGATGGGTTCGAGGACCAACTTCAGGCTGGCTTGCACGATCCGGTCCCGCACAGCAGGGATGCCCAGACGACGGTACTTGCCCGGCGTCTTCGGAATCATCCGTTCCTTGACCGGGAGCGGTTCGAAACTGCGGGCCTTGAGATCATCTCGCAGCCGATGCAGCATCGCGTCCCCAAAGTCGATGGAACGTGGAACCACGCCATCGACCCCGGCAGATCGTGCCCCTCGATTCCCTCTCACCCGATCCCATGCAACCGTCAGGAACGCGGGATCGGTGACAAGGTTGAACAGGTCATCGAACCGACGATCACCATCATCGGCTGACCATTGGTGCAGTTTGGTCTGGATACCCAGTACCCGCACCCGAGCCTCATCGAGGTCGAGCCACGGCTCGCCGATATTCACCAGCGACCTCCCGGCATTCCATCGCATCGACTGCATACTCGCTGGGTCCCTTCGCCATGTGGACGGCTTTCCCGCCCTCGGACTACTACGGACCCTCCGCCCCCTCCCGGAGCCGTCAGTTGACGGTGAACCTGCCCGCCGACCAGCAGACTGCTGGCCGGGAAGGGCGACTTCGGGATGGTTCCCACGTTCACTGTGTGTCGGTTGGCAGGATCGGCGCCCAGCTCTGCCGCTACAGCCTCGCCGTCACCGAACCCGCAGCACTGCGGTGACGGCCTCCCCGCCGACGTCAGTAGTCGGCTTCGGAGTCGCTGACCACGTACATCCTGATCAGCGCGCACTGTTGCCCGGCCCAGATCCGCCAGGTTCGAGCCGGTTCCACCCTTAAGCAGGTTCAACCACTGGTTCACTCTCGTTACACCTCTCTGCCTTGCTTGCCGGGCACGCTGCCATCTGGCAGTACTGGCACGCCCCGGCTTTGTCAGGGCTGCTTGCCGCCCTCCCCCGCACCTCCGGGATCAGGCTGCCCTCAACTTCACCGATCTGCTGCGACAGACCAGCGGGGTGGGCCTCTCACCCACCCCCGAACACACAGCGCCTCGCGGCGCACTTGCACCGTGTGGAAGGGGTCCATCACCGGTGTGGCCTGCGGCAGTGCTTCTTTGGTGGCGCTGTGATAGCCGGTGAAGCCATCCATGGTGACCACCTCGATGCGGTCGCGGAACTCCTGGGTGTGCTCGGCCAACCAGTCGGTGAGTACCTTCGCCGAACGGCCTGCTTGCACATCCAGCAGCCGCGCCGGCCCGGTGCCCTCGATCGTGGGGGTCAGATCTACCAGGATCGTGACATACGAGTCCTCACCGCCGCCGCGCACGTGTTTCCACTTGTGCTCATCGACCCCCAAGATCCGCACCCCTTCCAGGTGGGTCGGGTCGTCATAGACCAGGGTGCGGGCGGCATCGACCGCGAGGTTATTGACCAGGTCCCATCCCAGTCCCAGGGCCCGGGCCACGGCGCTGATGCTCATCTTGTCGATCGCCAAGCGCTGCAGGATCCACCGGGTGCACCGGTTGGTGGTCTTGGCCCCCACCGCGGCGCAGTCCAGCCGTTGCTGGAAGATCCGCTGCGGGCACTGGGTCCCGGTGCACCGATAGCGAGGCAGGCGCACGTGCAACCTGGTGGGATGGCCGGCCACCGGTACGTCGGTCAGCACCCGCACCACGTGATCCCGCAGGACCCCTTCGGCCCCGCAGGACGGGCAGAACGGCAACCCCTGGCGCGGTCGGGCCTGGATGATGGTGACGTCTGCGGCGTCGATGCTGGCCCCGGTGATCATCAGGTCCAACTCCGCGGTGCGACAGATGACATCAGCAACAGGGCAACCAGAAACAGCGGCAGAGCAGGTAGATTTCATCGCGGGCCTTGGGTGTTTGGATCGGACTGGTTAGCACCTCCAATCCTCACCCAAGGCCCACCTGCTCCCAGGCCCACCACGCCGCCTGATCAGCCCCTCAACGCACCCTCAAACCGGAAGAGCCGGTTTTCTACAACGCCGCGAAGATGCATCAGATTCGACCGTTTCGGATCAGCCGTTGGCCACTGTCTTCCCAGTCACGCACTCGCCCCCGCGTCTTCGCCCTGACTCATGCGAAGTTCGGCTACCGTCCGTCGCCACACCATGGGCCTCTATTTCCAGGACCAACGCTTGCTTCCGGGGGAAGATGTGAGCATGCCCAACGAGGTTCCTGATCCTTTGACTCCCGAGCAGAGGCGCGCCTTCGACCGGCTACGGGTTGCCCCAGACGGTGTCTGCTGGTGGTGCAGAGAGCGTCCGGCCACAACCCGTGAGCACAAGTACAAGCACTCTGACCTCAGGCGAGTGTTGGGCGATGACAACTTCATCGGAGTCGAGGATGGTACCGGCAACCTGAGAGTCGTCCGTGGGAAGAGTGGGATTAAACGCGACCGCTACGGGCTGGTCAAATTTCCAAAGTCGATGTGTGCCCCCTGTAACAACGAGCGTTCTCAGGCGTTCGACAGAGCATATGAGATTTTCTCGACCTACCTGGCAACGCGCAAGATGCGCACCAAGCCCGGAGTCCCCTTCGAGCGCATCTATGGGGAAGAGTGGGAGGAGAAGACGCTCGATCTCGCACGCTACTATGCCAAGCATTTTGGCTGTCGGATGGTGAATGCCGGCCTTCCGGTGCCCGGATCGTTGAGGGGATTTATGGATGGAGCGTCGGACATGGTCGATGCACAGATGGTCCTCATCTCAACTCGCTCCGTCCATCGGACGCGAAGCAGTCTCGGAATCAGTGGTGATTCCGTGTGGGTAGCCAAGGACCGATCAAGGTTCGTCGGCTTTGTGCTCGCTACCTACATTGGTGCGGTCGGCGTGAGGTATGAGTGGCTCGAGGAGGGGATCCCAGATGATCAGCGGTCGCAGTTCTTCCACAACCCGACTCCAGTTCTGAACCGCTTCGTGGACGAGGGTGCAGTCGCACGGGGCGAAGTTGGGAGGTGGAAAGCAGCGCCTTGGAAATAGGCACCAGAATGCCGCTAGCGGCCGAGGCCGGCTGCAGCGCCGCAACGCTGCCAGCGGAATGGTCCGAGTGTCGTTAGATACACCTACGCCGCTCCCACTCTCAAAACGGGAGGACCGAATGTAAAGCAGAAGACGCGCTCTACCTGGCCGAGTCGACGAGCATGGGCGCGAAACACATCGCGCTCGACCACTAGGCATCTGGGCTGTCCCAACCACTCGCGTGCCAGCCTGGCCGCTACGCGAACCAGTGGGTCGACGGTGGGAGCGCTGTAAAGAACTGATCCACGTCCGTGAGTTTGGGCGGGTCGGGGACGGAGGTGGGGGTCATCACGACGTAGCAGACGACCCGCTCGACCGCCCCGGTTGAGGATCCGGCTATGCCGCACTCGAGTATAGACAGACCGAGTTCCTGACCTTCCCGCTGCCCGTTAGGGGACCGGCTACCGGGCACATGCGGGGCGGGTTCTGCACTGGTGTGGACTTGATCAGTAAGTGGCGTGCTTCTGTGAGTTAGTAGGTGGCGTTAGCCGGTGACCAGGGTGCTGGTGGCGGCCTCGATCACTTTGTCAGTGATGAAGTGAGCTGGCTTCTCTTCAGGACGAGGACCATGCTGGCCCGGGTCTGATGCACAGCCTTCGCTGCAGCACGCTGAGCGCCGCACATCGTGACACCCGCGCAGCGGTCCCGGCTCCTTCGGGTTCACCGTGAATTGACGCGATCACGCTAGGTCGTGGTTGCGCCTGGAGGGAGGAACTCGCAGTACGCCGTTAACCGGTGGGATCGCACCTAGCCTCGGAGCTGTCCACTCGCGAAGGAGACGCAGTATGGAGAAGCGCACATTCGGCACCGGCCTGGAGGCCGCGGCGATCGGATTCGGTTGCATGGGGCTCAGTCACGGATACGGCAAGAAGGTCGCGGACGAGCACGGTATCGAGGTGATCCGCCGCGCAGTCGAACTCGGGGTGACGTTCTTCGACACCGCCCAGGTCTACGGCCCGTTCGTGAACGAGGAGCTGGTCGGCAAGGCCCTTGCCCCCGTCCGTGACCAGGTCGCGATCGCCACGAAGTTCGGTTTCGACTTCGTAGGCACCCGCGAGTCCGGGTTGAACAGCACACCGGAGTACATCCGCACGACCGTGGACGCTTCACTGCAGCGCCTCGGCGTGGAGAAGATCGACCTGCTCTACCAGCACCGCGTCGACCCCGACGTGCCGATCGAGGACGTCGCCGGCACCGTCAAGGAGCTGATCGAGGGCGGGAAGGTCGGTCACTTCGGCCTGTCCGAAGCAGGCGTCGCCACGATCCGCAGCGCGCATGCCGTGCAGCCTGTGACGGCGCTGCAGAGCGAGTACTCCCTGTGGTGGCGTGAGCCGGAGGTCGAGATCCTGCCGACCCTGGAGGAACTGGGGATCGGCCTGGTGCCGTTCAGTCCGCTCGGCAAGGGTCTGCTCACCGGAACGGTCGACGGTTCGACCGTGTTCGCTGACGGGGATGTTCGTGCGACGCTGCCGCGGTACAGCGAGCAGAGCCGCGCCGCCGGGGCGCAGCTTGTCGACCTGGTCTCCGAGATCGCCGGGCGCAAGGATGTGACGCCTGCGCAGGTTTCCCTGGCCTGGCTGCTCTCGCAACGACCGTGGATCGTGCCGATCCCCGGCACGACGAAGATCCACCGCCTGGAGGAGAACGTCGGCGCATCTACCGTCGAGTTGAGCGACGAGGAGCTGGCGCAGCTGGCCGAGCAGTCCGCCCTGATCGATACGACGGCTCCGCGCTATCCAGAGAAGATGCAGAAGTGGATCGACCGCTGACCCACCTGAACGCGAAGTGCCCCGCGTGCCGTGAGGCACGCGGGGCACTTGTCTGTGCGGACCCGCCGTCGAGGACATCTCAGCGGCGGCCTGCTGGTCAGGCTTCGGGGATGTCGCGGTGGAAGTTCTCCAGCGTGATGATGTCGGGGTCCGGACCGCTGCGGACGCCGGTGTCGAGTCCGTCGATCCGAGTGAGCTCCTCGTCGGTGAGCTCGAAGCCGAAGACGTCGAAGTTCGCGGCGATGCGCTCGGGCTTGACCGACTTCGGGATCGCGGAGCGGCCCTGCTGCAGGTGCCAGCGGATCATGACCTGCGCCGGGGTCTTGCCGTGCGTGGCCGCGATGTCGCCGATCACCGGGTCATTGAACGTCGAGCGGCTGGAGTCTCCGCGGTAGCTGGTGATCCCGCCCATCGGCGACCAGGCCTGGGTGAGAACGCCATGCTTGGCGTCGGCCTTCTGCACGTCAGGTTGGGTGAAGTAGGGGTGAACCTCGACCTGATTGACGGCCGGGGCGATCTCGGTCTCGGCGAGCAAGCGCTCGAGCACATCGGGCATGAAGTTGGAGACGCCGATCGCGCGGACCTTCCCGTCCGCGAGGAGCTTCTCCAGCGCCTTGTACGCGCCGACCGTCTTGGCGAAGTCCGCGGTCAGCGGCTGATGCAGCAGCAGGAGATCGATCTGGTCCACGCCGAGCTTGCCGGCAGACTTGTCGAAGGAGTGCAGGGCCTCGTCGTAGCCGTAGTCGGAGATCCACAGCTTCGTCTCGATGAACACCTCCGAGCGGTCGATGCCGGAAGCGCGGATCCCTTCGCCGACCTCGCGCTCATTGAAGTACGACGCGGCGGTGTCGATGAGGCGGTATCCGACGCGCAGCGCCTCAGCGACCGAGGCGACGGTCTCCTCGGGCGGGGTCTGGAAGACGCCGAAGCCCAGGGCGGGCATCTCGACGCCGTTGTTCAGAGTGATGGTCATGCTCTCTCCTCGTGGTGCGTGGTCTGGTCGCTGGCGGCGAGGCTTCCCAGCAGTGCCAGGCGGTCCTCGCTCGGGGTCCCGGGTTCGGCGGTGTAGCCGAACATGAACCATTCGGGGTTGGCCGGGAAGTCCATCGCCTCGTACACCAGCTCGAGGTCGCCGACCTCGGGGTGGTGGATGCGCTTGATGCCGGTGCGGTGGTGGCGCACATCGTGGGCTGCCCACCGCACTCGGAAGTCGTCGCTGCGGGTGGCGAGCTCGCCGATCAGGTCGGTCAGGTGCTTGTCCCGGAGGCTCTGCCCGGCGTAGGTGCGCAGCGAGGCGACGATGTTGGTCGCGCTCTCTTCCCAGTCGGGGAAGAAGATGCGGGAAGCGGGGCTGAAGAAGACGAAGCGAGCTGTGTTGCCACGGCTGGCCGGATCCTCCAGCAGCGGCTTGTACAGGGCTCGGCCCATCGGATTGCCGGCCACGAAGTCCATGCGCCGGTCCCGCACCCACACGGGCATCGCGACGGCGTCGATGAACCGCTGCAAGCTCGGCCGGAACGGCTGCTCGGCCTTCTTCCGGCGCCGGGCGGGTTGGGAACCGGCGGCCTCGGCGAGGGCATGGAGGTGGTCGGTCTCGGCCTCGTCCAGGCGCAGCGTTCGTGCGAGGCTGTCGAGAACCTCGCTCGAGACGCCACGGAGGTCGCCGCGTTCCATCCGCGCGTAGTACTCCACGCTGACGCCGGCCAGCATGGCGACCTCCTCGCGACGCAGGCCCGGCACCCGGCGCCGGCTGCCGGGAAGAATTCCTGCCTGCTCCGGCGTGATGCGGTTCCGACGGGTGCGCAGGAAGTCTCCGACCTCGTCCTTCTGGTTCATGCCCTCCACGCTACGGACCGCCGCCGCTCCGAGGGAGGAACTGGCAGTGCACGGATAAGCAGGCCCTCCCGGAAGCAGCTGAGCGCCTGTGGACTGGCACCGTGACCGAGATCAGCCGAAGGACCCTCGTGGGCGCGACCGGACTTGCCGGGCTCGCGACCCTCGCCGGTTGCGCGCCGCCGGATGACTCTCGCTCCGCCGACCCACCGCAGACACCGGATGAGAGTCCCGACATGACACCCAGCGCTGCACCGTCCTCCGGCGCGAGCACCCTGCTCGTCTACTTCTCCCGGGCCGGCGAGAACTACTGGGAGGGCGGACGCCGTGACCTCGAGGTGGGCAACACCAAACGGGCTCTTCCGGTTTGAGGGTGCGTTGAGGGGCTGATCAGGCGGCGTGGTGGGCCTGGGAGCAGGTGGGCCTTGGGTGAGGATTGGAGGTGCTAACCAGTCCGATCCAAACACCCAAGGCCCGCGATGAAATCTACCTGCTCTGCCGCTGTTTCTGGTTGCCCTGTTGCTGATGTCATCTGTCGCACCGCGGAGTTGGACCTGATGATCACCGGGGCCAGCATCGACGCCGCAGACGTCACCATCATCCAGGCCCGACCGCGCCAGGGGTTGCCGTTCTGCCCGTCCTGCGGGGCCGAAGGGGTCCTGCGGGATCACGTGGTGCGGGTGCTGACCGACGTACCGGTGGCCGGCCATCCCACCAGGTTGCACGTGCGCCTGCCTCGCTATCGGTGCACCGGGACCCAGTGCCCGCAGCGGATCTTCCAGCAACGGCTGGACTGCGCCGCGGTGGGGGCCAAGACCACCAACCGGTGCACCCGGTGGATCCTGCAGCGCTTGGCGATCGACAAGATGAGCATCAGCGCCGTGGCCCGGGCCCTGGGACTGGGATGGGACCTGGTCAATAACCTCGCGGTCGATGCCGCCCGCACCCTGGTCTATGACGACCCGACCCACCTGGAAGGGGTGCGGATCTTGGGGGTCGATGAGCACAAGTGGAAACACGTGCGCGGCGGCGGTGAGGACTCGTATGTCACGATCCTGGTAGATCTGACCCCCACGATCGAGGGCACCGGGCCGGCGCGGCTGCTGGATGTGCAAGCAGGCCGTTCGGCGAAGGTACTCACCGACTGGTTGGCCGAGCACACCCAGGAGTTCCGCGACCGCATCGAGGTGGTCACCATGGATGGCTTCACCGGCTATCACAGCGCCACCAAAGAAGCACTGCCGCAGGCCACACCGGTGATGGACCCCTTCCACACGGTGCAAGTGCGCCGCGAGGCGCTGTGTGTTCGGGGGTGGGTGAGAGGCCCACCCCGCTGGTCTGTCGCAGCAGATCGGTGAAGTTGAGGGCAGCCTGATCCCGGAGGTGCGGGGGAGGGCGGCAAGCAGCCCTGACAAAGCCGGGGCGTGCCAGTACTGCCAGATGGCAGCGTGCCCGGCAAGCAAGGCAGAGAGGTGTAACGAGAGTGAACCAGTGGTTGAACCTGCTTAAGGGTGGAACCGGCTCGAACCTGGCGGATCTGGGCCGGGCAACAGTGCGCGCTGATCAGGATGTACGTGGTCAGCGACTCCGAAGCCGACTACTGACGTCGGCGGGGAGGCCGTCACCGCAGTGCTGCGGGTTCGGTGACGGCGAGGCTGTAGCGGCAGAGCTGGGCGCCGATCCTGCCAACCGACACACAGTGAACGTGGGAACCATCCCGAAGTCGCCCTTCCCGGCCAGCAGTCTGCTGGTCGGCGGGCAGGTTCACCGTCAACTGACGGCTCCGGGAGGGGGCGGAGGGTCCGTAGTAGTCCGAGGGCGGGAAAGCCGTCCACATGGCGAAGGGACCCAGCGAGTATGCAGTCGATGCGATGGAATGCCGGGAGGTCGCTGGTGAATATCGGCGAGCCGTGGCTCGACCTCGATGAGGCTCGGGTGCGGGTACTGGGTATCCAGACCAAACTGCACCAATGGTCAGCCGATGATGGTGATCGTCGGTTCGATGACCTGTTCAACCTTGTCACCGATCCCGCGTTCCTGACGGTTGCATGGGATCGGGTGAGAGGGAATCGAGGGGCACGATCTGCCGGGGTCGATGGCGTGGTTCCACGTTCCATCGACTTTGGGGACGCGATGCTGCATCGGCTGCGAGATGATCTCAAGGCCCGCAGTTTCGAACCGCTCCCGGTCAAGGAACGGATGATTCCGAAGACGCCGGGCAAGTACCGTCGTCTGGGCATCCCTGCTGTGCGGGACCGGATCGTGCAAGCCAGCCTGAAGTTGGTCCTCGAACCCATCTTCGAGGCGGACTTTCACCCGTGCAGTTACGGGTTTCGTCCGCGTCGTCGACCTCATGACGCGATCGCTGAGATTCACATGCTGGCATCCAACCGTTACCAGTGGGTGCTCGAAGGTGACATCGAAGCGTGCTTCGATGAGATCTCCCACCCGGCTCTGATGGACCGGATCAGGGAGCGGATCGGAGACAAACGTGTCTTGGCGTTGATCAAGGCGTTCTTATGCGCTGGCATCCTCGACGAGGACGGCGTCACCAGGGACACCAAGATGGGCACACCCCAAGGCGGCATCTTGTCGCCGCTGCTGGCCAACATCGCATTGTCAGTCCTTGACGATCACTTCGCCGAAGCCTGGCAGCGCGATATGGCCACCCGACCCCAGCGGGCGACCCGCCGCAAACACGGAAATGCCACGTATCGCCTGGTGCGCTACGCGGACGACTTCGTGGTCATGGTGGCCGGCTCCGAGGCTCACGCCGAGGAACTGCGGGGCGAGGTCGCAGCAGTGCTCGCTCCGATGGGCCTACGCCTATCGGAGCACAAGACGCTGACCGCTCACATCGACGAGGGGTTTGAGTTCTTGGGGTTCCGCATCCAGCGGCAACGCCAACAGGGCTCGAACAAGCGATACGTCTACACCTGGCCTTCCAAGAAGTCGCTGACTTCGATCCGGGCGAAGGTCAAGGCGATCACCAGAATGGGAACGAACCAGCCCCTGTCCGAGTTGCTTCGCCGCATCAACCAGGTGCTGCGCGGCTGGACCGGCTACTTCCGGCACGGCGTCTCGAGCCGGACCTTTGCTCACCTGCACCAGTACACCTGGGAACGGATCGTGCACTGGCTCCGACGCAAACACAAACGTGCCACATGGCGGTGGCTGAAACGGCACTACCTGGCCAACAACTGGTGGCCAGAGCACGACGGCGTCTCACTGTTCAACTGCGGGACAGTGCCGATCACCCGTTACCGCTACCGCGGAACGAAGATCCCAACGCCGTGGGAGCCGACCATCATCATCACCTGACCTGCGGCCTGTGCTCGTGGAGAGCCGGATGCGGTGGAAATCGCACGTCCGGTTCGGGAGACGGGCCGGAGAAACCCACCAGCGGAAACTCTGGCAGGGCGCTCCGGCCCGATCTCACCTGGCTGGGGAGAAACTCACCGTCTGTCGTCAGCGCCTGCAGCAGCAGATCCACGGCCACCGGGGCCGCAAGGAGAACCTGCTCTACCGCGGCCGGCGAACACTGCTGACCCGGCAGTCGCTACTGACCGATGAGCAGATCGCCCGACTGCAGCGGCTGTTCGCCGAACACGAGGACCACGCGGCCTTGGAGGTCTCCTGGCACATCTACCAGGACATCATCAGCGCCTACCAACACCCAGATCCGGCCGCCGGCAAGAAGCGCATGCAGGCCCTCATCACCAGGCTCCGGCGCGGGCTACCCGAGGGGCTGGAGGAACTCGCTCAACTCGGCCGCACGCTCTGGCGCAAACGAGACCAGATCCTGGCGTTCTTCGACCGTGGCGGAGCCTCCAACGGCCCCGTCGAAGCGATCAACGGACGCCTCGAAGCCCTACGCGGCATCGCCCTAGGGTTCCGCAACTTCGACCACTACGTCCTGCGCTGCCTACTGCACTCCGGCCAACTGGTGACCCGGATCAATGCACTCTAAAACCGGAAGAGCCA
>NZ_JBMPQB010000017.1:0-8033 GCF_049725185.1 Pseudactinotalea sp. Z1748
ACTGACGTTGATGATGGAAGGGCTTCGGCGAGGTCTGACCCAGGCACTGACTGACGCCCCCTCTGGGGTGGTCCTTGACATGATCCGTCGGCCTGCGCCGGGGCATGTAAAGCGCATGCCGGCCAGGTGGACATGACCTAATAGGAGCTCGACCAAAAGTCCCATCAACGTCTTGTCTGCCCACCTGGCCGGTGTGCCTGTCCCGCTAGAGGAAGGCACCACCATCATGACCAGTGAACTGATCGATGTCATCGCCGGCGTGGACACCCACGCCGAGACCCATCACGTGGCGGTGATCGCCACGACCGGTGCACGACTGGGCGATGCACAGTTCCCGACCACGAGCCAGGGGTAGCGCGACCTGCTCTCCTTCATCACCAGCCTGGGCCGCATCACCACCATCGGGGTGGAAGGGACCAACTCCTACGGCGCCGAACTGGCCCGGTTCCTGCGCCAGGGCGGAGTAGTCGTGGTGGAGGCGATCCGCCCGACCCGTCAGGTCCGTCGTCTGCGTGGCAAGAGCGACCCGATCGACGCCTACGCCGCCGCCCACACGGTGCTCGCCGGGCATGACCTGCCCACCCCGAAGAACGCCGATGGCGATGCCGAGGCCATCCGCGTGCTGACCATCGCGCGCCGCTCGGCCCTCAAGGCCCGCACCGCGGCGGCCGTGCAGATCAAGAGCCTGCTCGTCACCGCCCCCGAGGCCCTACGTGCTCGCTTCCGGGGCCTGAACGACGCCGACCTACACGCCCAGCTCGCCGCCGTGCGCCCCGGGCCGGCCACCGAGGGCATCCAACCGGCAACCCTGACGGCAATGCGCCACCTCGCCCGCCGCCACCGCGCCCTGACCACCGAGATCACCGAACTGGAGACCGACCTCGACACCCTGGTCACCCGCGTTGCCCCCGCTCTGCGCGCCGCCCACGGCATCGGGCCGGTGACCGCCGCCCCGCTGCTCATCGCCGCCGGCGACAACCCCGACCGACTCACCAGCGAGGCCTCCTTCGCCGCCCTGTGCGGCGCCGCCCCGATTCCTGCGTCCTCGGGTAAGACCACCCGCTACCGCCTCAACCCCGGCGGTGACCGCCAGGCCAACGCCGCCCTGCACCAGATCATCCTGGTCCGCATGACGTGCGACCCCCGCACCCGGTCCTACATCGCCAAACGCACCGCTCAGGGAAAGAGCGACAAGGAGGTAATGCGCTACCTCAAGCGCGCCGTCGCCCGCGAGGTCTACCACCACATCGTCCACCCCCAACCCGTGCCGCAGGTCGATGACCTACGCCCGCTGCGCCACGCCAAGGGAATGACCCTGCAGACCATCGCGGACCACTTCAACGTCTGGCCCGCTCACATCTCCACCATCGAACGCGGCAAACGCCGCGACGACGACCTCGCCAACCGCTACCGCGAATGGCTCCTCACCGCTTGACAGCCCATAGGAGCATCATGTCGACGAACTCGAAGGGCGCGCGAGGGTGCAGCGACTGCCCCTTGAGGAAGTCACGCATCCGCTCGTCCTCGATGGCGAACGCGATGAAGACGGTCTTCTTGTCAGCCATGGCTATGGCCTCCTATCTGCTGTGAAGATGGCCAGGTAGGCCATTTCTACGTGCTCGCCGGAGCCTCTGGCAGGCCGGCTGGAGTTGCTCGAACTGGGTGTGAGTCAGGGCTTGTGGTGCCACACTCAAATGGGCTGAGATGCTGCTGACCAGCAAGCGAAGCAGTCAGACGAGTTGTCGGCGCCACGGAGTCACCACGTCATGACTCACACCAGTCGGCCAGCTAGTAGCGGTATCGGGTGATTGGCAGGTCCAGGCACGATCCGAGCCTCGGGTGACATGCCGTGTCACCGGTGACATCTTCCTTGTCACGGTGACATCTGCCGTGTCATTGGTGACAGGTTCGATGTCACTTCACACAGATTGCCCGGACCGGCCTACGCCTGGTCCGGACAATCCGGGTCTAGAAGTCCCAGTCGTCGTCCTCGGTTTCCTCGGCCTTGCCGATCACGTATGAGGACCCGGAGCCGGAGAAGAAGTCGTGGTTCTCATCGGCGTTCGGGGACAGTGCGGACAGGATCGCCGGGTTCACCGCAGTGGCATCGGCCGGGAACAGCGCCTCGTAGCCCAGGTTCATCAGGGTCTTGTTCGCGTTGTAGCGCATGAAGGCCATCACGTCCTCGGTCAGGCCCAGCGGGTCGTACAGATCCCGGGTGTAGGCCTCCTCAACCTCGAACAGGTCCTGGAGCATCTCGAAGGTGTAGCCCTTCAGTTCATCCTGATGGTCGGCCGAGAGTCGCTCCAGGTTCTTCTGGTACTTGTACCCGATGTAGTACCCGTGCACGGCCTCATCGCGGATGATCAACCGAATGAGATCGGCGGTGTTGGTGAGTTTGGCCCGGGAGGACCAGTACATCGGAGCGTAGAAGCCGGAGTAGAACAGGAACGATTCCAGCATCACCGAAGCGATCTTGCGCTTGTACGGGTCGGCGCCCCGGTAGTGCGCCACGATCGTCTGGGCCTTGCGCTGCAGGTGCTCGTTCTCCACCGACCAGCGGAACGCGGCATCGATCTCGTTGGTGGAGATCAGGGTGGAGAAGATCGAGGAGTAACTCTTCGCGTGCACCTGCTCCATGAACACGATGTTGGACAGCACCGCCTCCTCGTGCGGGGTGATCACATCGGGGATCAGGCTGACCGCACCCTGAGTGCCCTGGATGGTGTCCAGCAACGTCAACCCGGTCAGCACCCGGGTGGTCATCGCCTTCTCGTCATCGGTCAGGGTGGCCCAGGACTGGATGTCGTTGGACAGCGGCACCTTCTCCGGCAGCCAGAAGTTCGAGGTCAGCCGCTCCCAGACCTCCAGGTCCTTGGGGTCCTCGACCCGGTTCCAGTTGATCGCGTGGATCGGGCTGATGAGCGGATTGTCGCTGAGGGTGGAGGACTCAGGCGTAAGCGTGCTCAAGGGTTGTCTCCAATGCTTGGTGAACGGCGTCGATGTCCGATGGGGTGCCGAGCAGTTCGAATCGGTGCAGGTGCGGCACGCCCAGCTTGCGGGCGATGATGTCGCCGGCGATGCAGAATCCGGCGCCGAAGTTGGTGTTGCCACCCGAGACCACACCGCGGCACAGGGAGCGGTTGTGCTCGTCGTTGAGGAACTTGATGACCTGCTTGGGCACGGCCCCGCGCTGGGTACCGTGACCGTAGGTGGGGGTGATGAGGACGTACTCGGTGTTCCCCACATGCAGGAATTCATCGGTGGGGCGCAGCGGAATGCGCAGCGCCGGCACCCCCAGTCGTTGCACGAACCGGTGGGTGTTGTTGGACACCGAGGAGAAGTAGACGATGCCGGCCATCGTGATCAGGCCGTCCCTGCCGGCGGTCCGGCCGGCTGCTCGATCGTCATGGTGGGTTCCTTCGTCGCCTTCGGGTGTGGGTCGTGTGGGGTGTGGGGCCCGACGGCGAGTGGCCGAGTGCGTCGGCCACTCACCGCTGGTCACGCCTCAGGTGGTCACAGCGTGCAACTGACGCAGCCCTCCACCTCGGTGCCGGTCAGCGCCATCTGACGCAACCGGATGTAGTACAGGGTCTTGATTCCCTTGCGCCAGGCGTAGATCTGCGCGCGGTTCAGGTCCCGGGTGGTGACGGAGTCCTTGAAGAACAGCGTCAGGGACAGGCCCTGGTCCACGTGCTGGGTAGCCGCGGCGTAGGTGTCGATGATCTTCTCGTAGCCGATCTCGTAAGCATCGGCGAAGTACTCGACGTTGTCGTTGGTCATGTGCGGGGCCGGGTAGTAGACCCGCCCGATCTTGCCTTCCTTGCGGATCTCCACCGGCGCAGCGATCGGGTGGATCGAGGAGGTGGCGTTGTTGATGTAGGAGATCGACCCGGTCGGGGGCACTGCCTGCAGGTTCTGGTTGTAGATCCCGTGGGCCATCACCGAAGCCTTGAGTTCGCGCCAGTCGTCCTGTGTCGGGATGTGCACCCCGGCCTCGGTGAAGAGTTGACGCACGCGCTCGGTGGCCGGCTCCCACGCCTGGTCGGTGTACTTGTCGAAGTACTCCCCGGAGGCATAGGTGGAGTCGCCGAAGCCCTTGAACGCCTGGCCGCGCTCGATGCTGAGTTTGTTGGACTCGGTGATCGCGTGGAAGGCCACGGTGTAGAAGTAGATGTTGGTGAAGTCCACCCCCTCGGTGGAGCCGTAGTGGATCCGCTCCCGTGCCAGGTAGCCGTGCAGGTTCATCTGGCCCAGGCCGATGGCGTGGGATTCGTTGTTGCCCAGTTCGATCGAGGGCACCGAGTTGATGTGGGTCTGGTCCGACACCGCGGTCAGGGCCCTGATCGCGGTTCCCACGGTCTTGCCGAAGTCCGGTGAATCCATCGCCATCGCGATGTTCAACGAGCCCAGGTTGCAGGAGATGTCTTTGCCGACGTGGGCGTAGGACAGGTCCTCGTTGTAGGTGGAGGCGGTGGAGACCTGCAGGATCTCGCTGCACAGGTTGGAGTGGGTGATCTTGCCGGCGATCGGGTTCGCCTTGTTCACCGTGTCCTCGAACATGATGTAGGGGTAACCGGACTCGAACTGGATCTCGGCCAGGGTCTGGAAGAACTCCCGGGCCTTGATCTTCTTCTTGCGGATCCGGCCGTCGTCGACGAGTTTGCGGTACTCCTCGGTGACGTTGATCTCGGCGAACGGCTTGCCGTACACCCGCTCCACGTCATAGGGCGAGAACAGGTACATGTCCTCGTTCTTCTTCGCCAACTCGAAGGTGATGTCCGGGATCACCACGCCGAGGGAGAGAGTCTTGATCCGGATCTTCTCGTCGGCGTTCTCCCGCTTGGTGTCCAGGAATCGCATGATGTCGGGGTGGTGGGCGTGCAGATACACCGCCCCTGCGCCCTGGCGGGCCCCGAGCTGGTTGGCGTAGGAGAAGGAGTCCTCCAACAGCTTCATCACCGGGATCACCCCGGAGGACTGGTTCTCGATCTTCTTGATCGGGGCCCCGTACTCGCGAATGTTGCTCAGCAGCAACGCCACGCCGCCGCCGCGCTTGGACAACTGCAGCGAGGAGTTGATCGCCCGGGAGATCGACTCCATGTTGTCCTCGATGCGCAGCAGGAAGCAAGACACCGGCTCCCCGCGCTGCTTCTTGCCCGAGTTCAGGAACGTGGGCGTGGCCGGCTGGAACCGGCCGGCCACGATCTCATCGACCATCTCGCGGGCGAACTCCTCATTGCCGGCGGCCAGCGTCAGGGCCACCATCACGACCCGGTCCTCGAACCGCTCCAGGTAACGCTTCCCGTCGAAGGTCTTCAGCGTGTAGGAGGTGTAGTACTTGAACGCCCCGAGGAAGGTGGAGAACCGGAACTTCTTGGAGTAGGCGTAGTCGAACAGGTCCTGGACGAACTCGAAGGAGTAGGCGTCCAGTATCTCGGTCTCGTAGTAGCCGTTCTCGACCAGGTAGTCGAGTTTCTCGCGCAGGTTGTGGAAGAAGACGGTGTTCTGGTTGACGTGCTGCAGGAAGTACGCCCGCGCCGCCTCACGGTCCTTGTCGAACTGGATGTTCCCGTCGGCGTCGTACAGGTTCAGCATCGCGTTCAACGCGTGGTAGTCCATCGCGGGCTCGGCGAGCTCGATCTCCTCGCGCGTCAGTGTCGCTGCCACAGTTGTTCCCGTCCCTCATGGACGCGATGCGCGTCCTCAGTTGTTTCCAGTAGTCGAGTTGTCCGGAATCGGCTCCCCGCTCAGGTGCCGGCGCTTCCCGGTTATGTAGTTTCGGTGCCGTTGTTCAGGTGGTGGATAACAGAACCGCCCGGCCGGCTGAGCCCGACGGGCGGTCTGTGGGTGGCGGCCTCAGGCCGTGGCGGCCTGCGGTACCCGGGCCACGAGGGACTTGATCTTGTCGGGCCGGAACCCGGACCAGTGATCACCGTCGGCGAAGACGACCGGTGCCTGCTGGTAGCCCAGCGCCTTCACCGTCTCCAGCGCCTCGGCGTCGAGGCTGATGTCCACGATGGTGTAGTCCAAGCCGTACTTGTTCAACGACCGGTACGTGGCGTCGCACTGCACACATGCCGGCTTGCTGTAAACGGTGATGCTCATGCCGCTTCCCCTTCTTCGAAATGCTGCCCGCTGGTCTGAGGGTCTGGCGATCTCGCCACACAAATCACGAGCATGTAACTACATGGATGTTGTTCGCTCGACCACTATACCTAGTGGTGCGGAACTTACGTGGACCCTAGGTGTTGTGTCGTGCCGACGGGCGCGTCGCGCACGCGGCGTGTCCTCCACACCCCCTGCGGGACTTCCTGTGGACGACGACGGCGAACCTGTGGATAGCGTGTGCGCCGCCTTGTGCACAACGTTGAGAAGGCAACGATCGACCCCCTGCGGTCCACATCCACAGGTGCAGGAACCTCGCCCAAGGAATCCGTGGGTCCACCGCGGTATGCACAGGAACGCACGGTGTCCACAATCTGCGACACACCCCGCGCCCGGCGTGTCCGCACCAGCCTCGGAGAGTCCATCCTCAACCACCTCCACACCGGGCCGGGGCCGGTCGGACCCGAGTTGCGCCGTCGTGCATATTTTCCCACCGGACACTGACGTTGATGATGGAAGGGCTTCGGCGAGGTCTGACCCAGGCACTGACTGACGCCCCCTCTGGGGTGGTCCTTGACATGATCCGTCGGCCTGCGCCGGGGCATGTAAAGCGCATGCCGGCCAGGTGGACATGACCTAATAGGAGCTCGACCAAAAGTCCCATCAACGTCTTGTCTGCCCACCTGGCCGGTGTGCCTGTCCCGCTAGAGGAAGGCACCACCATCATGACCAGTGAACTGATCGATGTCATCGCCGGCGTGGACACCCACGCCGAGACCCATCACGTGGCGGTGATCGCCACGACCGGTGCACGACTGGGCGATGCACAGTTCCCGACCACGAGCCAGGGGTAGCGCGACCTGCTCTCCTTCATCACCAGCCTGGGCCGCATCACCACCATCGGGGTGGAAGGGACCAACTCCTACGGCGCCGAACTGGCCCGGTTCCTGCGCCAGGGCGGAGTAGTCGTGGTGGAGGCGATCCGCCCGACCCGTCAGGTCCGTCGTCTGCGTGGCAAGAGCGACCCGATCGACGCCTACGCCGCCGCCCACACGGTGCTCGCCGGGCATGACCTGCCCACCCCGAAGAACGCCGATGGCGATGCCGAGGCCATCCGCGTGCTGACCATCGCGCGCCGCTCGGCCCTCAAGGCCCGCACCGCGGCGGCCGTGCAGATCAAGAGCCTGCTCGTCACCGCCCCCGAGGCCCTACGTGCTCGCTTCCGGGGCCTGAACGACGCCGACCTACACGCCCAGCTCGCCGCCGTGCGCCCCGGGCCGGCCACCGAGGGCATCCAACCGGCAACCCTGACGGCAATGCGCCACCTCGCCCGCCGCCACCGCGCCCTGACCACCGAGATCACCGAACTGGAGACCGACCTCGACACCCTGGTCACCCGCGTTGCCCCCGCTCTGCGCGCCGCCCACGGCATCGGGCCGGTGACCGCCGCCCCGCTGCTCATCGCCGCCGGCGACAACCCCGACCGACTCACCAGCGAGGCCTCCTTCGCCGCCCTGTGCGGCGCCGCCCCGATTCCTGCGTCCTCGGGTAAGACCACCCGCTACCGCCTCAACCCCGGCGGTGACCGCCAGGCCAACGCCGCCCTGCACCAGATCATCCTGGTCCGCATGACGTGCGACCCCCGCACCCGGTCCTACATCGCCAAACGCACCGCTCAGGGAAAGAGCGACAAGGAGGTAATGCGCTACCTCAAGCGCGCCGTCGCCCGCGAGGTCTACCACCACATCGTCCACCCCCAACCCGTGCCGCAGGTCGATGACCTACGCCCGCTGCGCCACGCCAAGGGAATGACCCTGCAGACCATCGCGGACCACTTCAACGTCTGGCCCGCTCACATCTCCACCATCGAACGCGGCAAACGCCGCGACGACGACCTCGCCAACCGCTACCGCGAATGGCTCCTC